>CAWJUK010000012.1:0-256026 GCA_963846035.1 uncultured Acidobacteriaceae bacterium
CTTGCAGCTTTCACTGAACCGGTATCGGGGCGGACTGGTGACGTACCTCGAAGTGATTACCGCGCAAAGCATTGCGCTCACGAACGAGCGGACCACAGTGGACCTTCTGAGGCGTCGCATGGACGCCTCTGTTCAGCTCATCAAAGCACTGGGCGGAGGATGGGACGTGAGCAAACTGCCGCAAGGCTGAAACGAGCCTTTCCGGCTCGCGCGATCGGCGTTACACTCGTTCTTACGAGGTCTCTATGCGCTTTGGACGAGTGCTTTTACCTTCCGCTGCATTCCTTTTCTTGACACTCCAGTCTCCCTGCCAGGATGTGATCGCTGCCCATGCGGGCGTGGTCCATTTTTCGGAAGGAGCGGTGTTCCTGGACGATCACGCGCTCGATCAGAAGCCGGCAACGTATCCCGAGATTAAGGCAGGGTCCACGCTGCGAACCGAAAAAGGCCGAGCCGAAGTTCTGCTCACTCCGGGTGTTTTTCTTCGGCTGGACGAAAACAGCGCCATACGCATGGTCTCGAACGCGCTCACGGATACGCGGCTGGAATTTTTGCGTGGCTCCACCATCATTGACACGATGGAAGCGCCGTCCGCGCCTAAGATTGTCTTGGTTTACAACAATTCCCAGGTGCGGTTTCCGAAACAGGGGATCTACCGGCTCGATTCCGATACGGATGCGCTGCAGGCATATAGTGGCACGGCGGAGGTGACGCCGCGGGATGGCAAGCCCGCCGAGGTCGACACCACGCATTATTATTTCTTTGCGCTGGACCTGGAGACCCGCAAATTCGCTGATAGTGTCGATGACGAATTCTATGACTGGGCAAAGGACCGCAGTGACGCCATCGCCTCCGAAAATCAATTGGCGGCGCAGAGTGCGGGCGATGCTTCAGACTTCGGCGGTAATCCGCTGGGTGGCGATCCGAACCCGGGCATCGCTTCCCCGTCACCGTACTTCGGCGGCTCTCCGCTTTACAGCTACAATTATCCGGATTCCGGGTATTGGTTTGGCAACACGTTCTATAGCGGGGTGTTTCCGTTCGGTTATCCACAGTTCGTTACGTACATCTTTCCGGTGGTGGCAGTCGGTCAAGGCCGCGGTCAGCGCAGCAAAGGGATACCGGCAGTGTCGCGGTGGCCACGCGGGACTCGCAACCCGATCGCTATATCAGGCTCCATTCCAAGTTCGATTGGGATCTCTCGCGTGCCCGCTCCGTCGCAAGCGCTTCGGTACGGTTCCGTCATACCTGTAAGACCCGCTTCGAGCGGGTATGGAATCGCTGCCCCGCGATATTCCCGGCCGGTTGTGATCGCGCCATCTCGCCCCGCTGTAATCGCGCCGTCCCGCCCGGCCGTCAGCGCGCCACACGCGGTCGTCCATCGATAACAAGAAGATCGCCCCCACCTCCTGCCTGCTGAAGCCGAGCGGGAAACGTAAGCGGCCCGTTGGCGAGTGCTTTCACACTCCGATCACTGAGTAGGCGCGTAATAGCCGAGCCGCCAGTGCGCTTTCAAATTCGAAAGACCGGGCGGTGGAGTGACGGTCACTTGCACTTTGCGGTATTTGCCATTGCGCTCCCGATTCGTGGGCGAGTAAGCCAGCACATACTGGTTTCGCAGCTCGATGGCGATGCGGCGGGCGATGCTGGGCAACGCGCTATCGTTTCGCGCGGGGAAGGCGCGTCCCCCGGTTTGCTCTGCGATCTCGGCCAATAGATGCGGACCGGATAATTCGGCCGCAGACAGGCCCGGTATCTGGTACGCCTCGAACACACCCATCGCATAGATCTGGACGTCCGCCTCGCGCACCAGATCCTCAATTTGTTTTGGCGTGTACTGGCTGTTGTTATCGCCGCCATCGGAAATGATCACCAGGGCTTTGCGCGAATTCCTAGCTTTCTTCATTTCTTGCAGCCCAAGGTCAACGCCGTCGAGCAGCGCCGTCATTCCCTCCGCTTCCACAGAGGCGAGCTTGGTTTCGATGTCTTCCATGCGATCTGTAAACGGAACCTGAAGCTCCGCTTTATCGCTGAATGTGACTAGAAACGCTTCGTCTCCGGCGTTCATGGTCTTGAGAAACTGAGTCACGGCGGCTCGGGACATAGCGAGTTTCATGCCCATGCTCCCGCTCGTATCGACCAGCAACCCGACAGAGAGGGGCGCGTCTTCTCCCGAGAACTGCGTGATTGCCTGTTTCACTCCGTCTTCAGCTACGGAAAAATTTTGCTTCTCGAGACCGACCACGAAACGATTGGACGAATCCGTCACCGTCACGGGAATGACGACGAGTGTGGTTTCGACGCGAAGATTTACTTCGGGCTTCTGCCCGGAGGTCTGAGCGGCCAAGAGAGCGCAAGAAGTGCTGATCGCAACAATGAGTAGGTGTGCGCAGTTCACGGCTTCGCTTCGACCGGAGTCTAACACGTGATCGTGCTGTACCCGATTCGCGGATTGGGTATTGGGAAGCCTGCCCCTGATCCGACCTCAACGGCGTGCGAACTACGGCTTCCGCCTCGCAAGGATCTCGTAAACGGGCTTGTTGTCCGCAAACACTCGCCACTCGAGGACCTTACCGTCATCAATCAGTGCCTTCCAAGCCGCGGGTGTCCGCCACGAAATGTTATCTATGGTTCCGCGTGCCTCTCCCACGGCTAAGACCATAGCGCGATCAGAGATGACGTCCTCGATCTGAAGCGAGTAATCCGGACACAATGCGAAGTAGCTTCGCCAGCCAGCCTGCATACGTGCCGCGCCCTCAACGCGATTACCCAGCGAGTCCACGAATACGTGATTGGAAGCCATGAGCGCGGTCAGCGCTTCTACATCATGACCGTTGATCCCAGTCACGAACCGTTCGAAGATTTCGCCAGGAGTCTCTGTTTTCGGTTGATCGGACATATGCTCATTTTTTCAAAAGCAGGACCGCGCGCATCGCTGTAGTGACTCCGCAGCGCGGAACAAACTCCGTGTTTGAGGCGGCGCTGTGCTTGGAAGAGTTCGATCCTTCCAAGCGAATAACTGAATTGGGGGCAAGCCTGAGCTGCTCGATTTTGGTCAACAGATGAGAACGCAATTCGGGGTTGGTAGTTCGCTGCTGCTCCGTGACCAAGCCCGCCCGAAGTCAGTTGACAGGTACAGCGCGCAGCTCGAACTCGCCCGTAGCGACGGTTGCCCATTCGCCGTTTGGTGCGCGCCTGCTCAGCGCCTGTCGGCCGACGATGGCGAGCGCACCGCCGCATCCATCCGGTGCGAGCCCTCTGACCGGCTGGTTCGCGATCTCTTGCGTGCGGCTATCGCCGGTGACTGCGAACAGCCCATCGCCCCACGTCGCCACAAGTATCGTCGGTTTCGTCACGGATCGCCGGTTGCCGTGCACGGCCTACTTGATCTGCTCAATCAGCATCTCTCTGCGGGCCTTATCGTAGAACGTCATAGTCATCCTACTCGTGTCCACAGTCCACTTCTCTATCCCGCTCTGCGCCAAGCCCCTAGACATCTCTAAGTAAGTCGTCTCGCCTCGCTCGTGCCGGCGTAGGTGCTGAGGGAACGTCTCGCGGTGACCGGTTTCAGCGACCGGAAGCACCTCGTGCACGGGTGGCGAGACGACTCCGTGGCCGCCCTTCCCGAAGTACTCCGAATGCCCGTCGGCCAGGTAGGAATCGTACCGTTCGACGCCGAGCGCCTTCAGCGCCAGCACATATTCCGGGAGCGTCTCCGCACTACCAAGCCGGGCGTGGAGGGCGTTGATCTGCTCGATGGTAAACATGACTGATGCGGCCCATCGGCTGACGCCACCTTTAGACGTCAGGCGGTCCGGCAGACTGTGCGAAGTGGATCAGATTTCCGTCGGGGTCTCGAACAATAAAGTCCTCACTTCCCCAAGGCTGCTTTTTCAACCGCTGATGCATGGGAGCACATACGCTCTGATACTCCGAGTACAATGCCTTCACGTTCCCGACAGGAATGCTCGCGGACAGCAAATCGCGGTCCGCCTCTCTATTGAGGACAGGCGCGTGAACATACCGGAGGTTGAGGCAAGCGCTGTCCCTTTGAACGAGAGCGTAAAAGACAGGGTTTCCATATTTGAAGCGGACTGTGAAGCCGAGCTTCGCAACGAAGAAGCGACAAGATGCTTCGACATCGGACACAAACAACTGAGGATGCGCCCCAAGCAGTTGAAGCTCATTTTCGCGCCGGTGTTCGTCTGGGCGCAACGAGCTTGAGCTAAGGTCCGCGGTCCGGAGAACCTGCCAACTCTCGAATCCAAGTTCCCGCGCGATCAGTTCGTGCGCGTCGCTGAGAGCGAAACGCTGAGAAAGAATCGTGGCATCGTCGACGTCGCGGAAGCGAGGCAAACCGGCTCTGATGCGTTGGGCGACCGGATAGTACCCTTCGCGATGCCAACGGACGATCTGTTTGGCCTGCTTTTTGAGATTATCCAGGTGAAGCATGGGCGTCCTCCAGAATTTCTCGGAAGGCATTGCCCTTTCGGCCGCTGCTGACGCCGCCGCGCCCTTACGCGTACCGTCCATCATACAATTCCAGCGAGCAGTGTGTCATCGGGAGCGAATCGTCGGCGACCCGTAAATTGGACCGGAGGAGCCAGCCGGCACGACCAGCCCCAGGCTCGCGGTCGGTATGCCGCCAAAGAACCAAATGCCAGCCACCGACGCGATTACAGCAGCCTGCATCAAGACTGTGTGGCGGTACAGTCGTGTCTTGTCTGGAGTCGTATCGGCGCGCCGGAGTTGCTCTAACGACTACGGGACCGTAGCTACAGAAAACCGATTGAGTAAGTGCAGTGGAAGGCCCTTAGGGCTTTGCGGACGCCGGTTGCCAGAGCTCAATCTTATTCCCATCCAGGTCATAGATCCAGCCAAAGCGACCGTAGGATTCATTCATTCGTTTAGCGTCAATCTTTACTCCCTCTTGTTTTAAGCGGTCGAGCAAAGCATCCAGATCGTCCACGATGTAGTTGACCATGAACGGTTGCGTGGCAGGGATATAGTCAGTGGAGTTGGGAAAAATAGTCCAAACTGTAACGTGTTCCTTTTGCGGGTCGTCGTGTTCGCGCCACGGAAGCATCACGCCTCCCCCTTTGTCAGCGAGTCCAAGATGCTTCGAATACCACTCGCGCATCTGATCACGATTAGCGGATTTGAAAAAGACACCGCCGATTCCAAGGATGCGCCCGCGCTGCTCCATTTTGACAGGCGGCTTCGACTTTTCAGGTTGCGGAGATTGCACTTCCTGTCCTCCTTTTAAGCAAACCGAGATGAGCAACAGCGAGCCGAGCGCAATTGTGCTCCAGGGTCTTCCTTGCATCTGTGGATTATACAAGTTTCGATTCGAATGGAGAAAACGGGGTTCGCTCAAGGTTCGCCGCGATTCACCCTTTCTAGATCGCGATGAGGTCTCGAACTGGCTTGCATCGCCCGTAGACAACCAGGCTTGCGGGATCGCAAAATATCCATATTGCGTGTTCATCGGCACGAAGCGCGGATGACTCCTGCAAAAAGGGCATGTGTTTAGCTTCCGAGTTGCTCCAGAGCGCCCCGAAGCCACAACTGATCATGCCGAGTGAAACGGAAGCTGGCATGCGCGGGACGCGACCGCCGCCTCCGCCCTGACGGCGCTCGATCCCAAAACTCACAACCCTCTTTTCTCCTCCGATGCCATCGACTTAACCCGGCCCCCATGCCCGCCTGCATCCACTCCCGCGCTATCGTTTCGGCGGAGCTCTCTATGAACAACACCGACCAACTACGCGCAATCAAACTCCACGTGAAGATCCCGCCGAGTACCAACAAATCGTCGCTCCAGCTCCGCCACGGCCACCAACCCGCTACGGTTCTCCGCTATCAGATCGCCAACGAGCGGCCTTCAGCGGCGCCCTCGCGGGCCTCCTAACGTTCAGAAAGCAAAGGTTGAAAGAGGAAATTGGGTTCGTATGGTAGAAACCCGCCGCAGGGCCCGCGAAACCGGAGGCACCCGCCCGAGGATCCGGGAGTTAGCGGTGCGGACGTGCCCCAAACCCACGGAACCACGCATCAGCCACTGGCCGTAACGATAGTCTTGCTAGTTTGGTTTAGAGCGTGAATTTGGGATGACAGGAGCGCGCAGTGCCTTCGATCGACGTGCCGTTGCGGGGTAGCCGTTTCGGCAGTACGTCCCGCCGCGATTCCTGGTGGGTGCAGCCGGTGGTCACGTTCCTCGGGCTTTCCGCGTTTGTCGTTTATGCAACCTGGGCAGCGCTCCAGGGGCACTATTACCGGTTCGGTCCTTATATATCGCCGTTTTATTCACCGGAACTGCTTGGCGACCCGGCGCACGCATGGCTCGGTCCATGGCCGAATTGGTGGCCGTCGTGGGTTACCGCGGCGGTGCTGATTCTCTGGGCGCCGGGAGGATTCCGCCTGACGTGTTATTACTACCGCGGCGCGTATTACAAAGCGTTTTGGGCGGATCCTCCTTCATGCACTGTGGGCGAGCCGCGCAAGAGCTATTGGGGCGAGCGAACGTTGCCCTTGATCCTGCAGAATCTGCACCGGTACTTCCTCTATATCGCGCTGGCGTTTCTCGTGATCCTGTCTTACGACGTCTGGCGCGCCCTTTGGTTTATAAACCCTGGAACCGGACGCGAAGAGTTTGGGATCGGCTTGGGAACCTTGGTGCTGGCGGCGAACGTGGTGCTGCTCGGGGTGCTACACGCTCGGTTGCCATTCGCTACGTCACTTAGTCGGTGGCGGCCGCGATGAGATTTCAAAGCGCCCCGTAAGCAGCGGCTCATACGATTGCGTGAGCTGCCTGAATCGCCGGCACATGCTGTTCGCGTGGATGAGCCTGTTCTCCGTTGCGTTCGCGGATCTCTACGTCCGGCTGTGCGCGATGGGCATCTGGCGAGACTGGAGAATTTTCTGATGGCCGAATACCAGACGTACGATTACGACGTGCTGGTAATTGGAGCGGGCGGAGCAGGATTACGAGCAGCCGTGGAAGCATCGGCAAGCAATGCCCGCGTCGGCGTCGTTTCGAAAAGCCTCCTCGGAAAAGCGCATACGGTGATGGCGGAAGGCGGCATCGCAGCGGCGCTCGCGAATGTGGACGAACGGGATAACTGGAGAGTCCATTTCGCCGACACGATGCGCGGAGGCCAGTACCTCAACAACTGGCGCATGGCTGAGTTGCACGCCAAAGAAGCTCCCGCACGAGTACGGGAACTGGAGGCTTGGGGCGCGCTGTTCGACCGAACGAATGACGGGCGCATTCTGCAGCGGAACTTTGGCGGACATCGATATCCGCGACTCGCGCACGTGGGCGACCGCACGGGACTCGAGATGATCCGAACGCTGCAGGATCATGGCATCCATTTGGGCATGGGCGTTCACATGGAGTGCACCATTCTCAAATTGTTGAAAGACGACGGGCGCATTGCCGGCGCATTCGGCTATGAACGGGAGCGCGGTCGTTTTGTTTTATTTCGCGCGAAGGCCGTGGTGCTCGCCACCGGGGGGATTGGGCGCGCGTACAAGATCACGAGCAATAGCTGGGAATACACAGGCGACGGACACTCCCTGGCGTATCACGCTGGCGCATCGCTCATGGACATGGAATTTGTTCAGTTCCATCCGACGGGCATGGTGTGGCCTCCGAGCGTGTGCGGCATTTTGGTGACGGAAGGAGTGCGCGGGGAAGGCGGCGTCCTCAAAAACAAGGAGGGCCGCCGATTCATGTTCGACGATATTCCGGAAAATTACCGCTCGCAAACGGCCGACAACGAAGAGGAAGGCTGGCGATACACGCAAGGCGACCGGAACTCGCGCCGTCCGCCCGAACTACTGACCCGCGATCACGTCGCGCGATGCATTATGCGCGAGGTGCGAGAAGGCCGAGGGAGCCCGCATGGAGGCGTGTTCCTGGACATCGCGTGGATCGAGAATCGAATCAAGAATGGCGCCGAGCATATCAAGCGCAAGCTGCCGAGCATGCATCACCAGTTCAAGCAACTTGCTGATATCGACATCACGCGAGAACCGATGGAGGTGGGCCCAACGACGCATTACATGATGGGCGGCGTTCGAGTGGACGCCGAGACGCAGATGTCGGATGTGCCCGGGCTGTTTGCAGCGGGAGAATGCGGCGCGGGCTTGCATGGAGCGAATCGGTTGGGCGGTAATTCGCTTTCCGACCTCCTCGTCTTCGGCAAGCGGGCGGGCGAGTACGCATCGCGGTTCGCGAACGAGAACGGAACGGCCAGAATTGACACGAAAGACGTAGAGGAATCGGCACGGGACGCGCTTCAACCGTTCGAACGCAGCGGGGAGAATCCGTATCAGGTGCAGTTTGACTTGCAGCAAATGATGCAGGATCTGGTGGGAATCGTACGGCGGGAAAATGAGATGAAAGAGGCGCTCGAGGGGATTGGAAAACTGAAAAACAGAGCCGAAAATGTCGCTGTCACCGGAAATCGCGAATATAACGGCGGCTGGCATACGGCTTTGGACCTGACGCATTTGTTGACCGTGTCCGAAATTATTACGCGCGCGGCGATCGAGCGGCGGGAGAGCCGCGGTGCGCATTTTCGCGAAGATTATCCGGCGAAAAATGACGCGGAGGGGCGCTGCAATATGGTGATTCGAAGAAGCGATTCGGGCGAAATGCAGATTGCCCGCGAGCCTTTGACGAGAACTGCCGCTGGAGCTTCAGCAAGTCATCGAGGAGATGAAGTGACTTCGATACAGAACCGCGACCGTGAGGCAGCGGCGCCCAGTGCTCGTGCGACGTTCCGAATCTGGCGCGGCGACGGAAGCGGCGGCGGATTTCAGGACTACACGACCGCGATCTCGCCGGGCATGGTGGTCCTGGATGCGGTACACCGAATTCAGGCGGAACAAGCAAACGATCTCGCCGTGCGGTGGAATTGCAAAGCCGGGAAATGCGGCTCCTGTTCAGCCGAGATCAACGGCAACCCGCGCCTGATGTGCATGACCCGGTTGAATGCGCTGCCGATCGAGGAACCCGTGACGATCGAGCCGATGAAGGCGTTTCCATTAATTAAGGACCTCGTGACGGACGTGTCCTGGAATTACCGCGCGAAGGCGACGATCCGAAAATTCACGCCGCGCCCGCCCGACGCCCCGGACGGCTCCTGGCGGATGGCGCAGGCCGACGTCGATCGGGTTCAGGAATTTCGGAAATGCATTGAGTGCTACTTGTGCCAGGATGTCTGCCACGTGCTGCGGGAACACAAATTACAGGACCATTTCGCCGGTCCGCGGCTGATGGTTTATACCGCGGCTTTGGAAATGCATCCCCTCGATGTCGAGAACCGGACCAGCGATCTCCGGTACAAGCACGGGATTGGGTATTGCAATATTACGAAGTGCTGCACGAATGTTTGTCCTGAGGGGATTACCATTACGAACAACGCGATTATTCCGCTGAAGGAACGGGTAGTGGACGAGTACTTCGATCCGCTGCGGAGATTGTTTCGCGTGTTCAAGAAATGAATTGGCCCAAGATGCAAGGAGGGCAAATGGAATATGAATTGAAACCGCTTTCGCGATCCGCCATACCGGAAGCGCTGGAGAAAGTTGAGCGATACCGCTTATTGGGCGAACCGTCGCAGGCGGAAAGCATCTGCCTCGATATTCTGCGCGTCGATCCGGACAATCAGCAAGCAAAGGTGATGATGCTGCTCGCAATCACAGACGAATTCTGTGGCGCGGGAACGGTTGCACGCGCGCGCGAAGTGTTGGCATCCATAGAAGGTGAATATGAGCGAGCGTATTACGCGGGGATCATTTCCGAGCGTTCTGCGCGAGCGCGCATGAAACAAGCGCTGCCTCACGGAAATTACAAAGCGTACCAGGAGTTTGTGGATGCAATGCGCTGGTACGAGCGCGCCGAGGCGCACCGCCACCCCGGGAATGACGACGCGATTCTTCGCTGGAACACGTGCGCGCGAACTCTCATGCGGCATGCGGAGCTGCGCCCGCAACCGGAAGAGAGGCTGGCGCCAGTACTAGATGATTAATTAAAAGGCTAAGGGCTATTAACGTCGTGGCAAACGGAAACCTGAACTGGATCGCCAATTTCATTTGGGGCATTGCGGACGACGTTCTCCGCGATGTCTACGTTCGCGGCAAATACCGGGACGTGATTCTGCCCATGACCGTTATCCGCCGCCTCGATGCTGTCCTGGAACCGACCAAGCAGGCCGTACTCGACATGAAAAAGCGCCTGGACACCGCCGGAATAACGAACCAGGATGCCGCCTTGCGCCAGGCCGCCGGCCAGGCCTTCTATAACACCTCGCCGTTCACGCTCCGGGACCTGCGATCCCGTGCAAAGGTTCAGCAGCTCAAGGCCGACTTCGAAGCTTACCTCGACGGGTTTTCACCCAACGTTCAGGAGATTCTCGACTAATTTAAATTGCGGAACCAAATCCCAACTCTGGTCGATGCCGACATCCTCGGCGCGTTGATCGAAAAATTTCTAGACAGCTCCATCAATCTCAGCCCCAAACCCGTACTCCACACGGACGGCTCGGAGCGGCTGCCCGCGCTCGATAATCACGCGATGGGCACCATCTTCGAGGAGCTCATCCGAAGGTTCAACGAAGAGAATAATGAAGAAGCCGGCGAACACTTCACTCCCCGTGATGTGGTCCGGCTCATGGCGGATTTGATTCTTCTGCCGGTTGCCGAAAAGCTTCAATCCGGGACGTATCTCGTTTACGACGGAGCCTGCGGAACGGGTGGGATGCTAACGGTCGCTGAAGAGCGGCTAACGCAACTGGCGAAACAGCACGGCAAAGAGGTGTCCATCCATCTGTTCGGGCAAGAAGTGAACCCGGAAACCTACGCCATCACGAAGGCCGACCTGCTGCTGAAAGGCGAAGGCGATGAGGCCGAGAACTTCCATCTCGGTTCCACCCTTTCGCAAGACGCGTTCCCAGCGCGCGAATTCGATTTCATGCTCTCCAATCCGCCGTACGGCAAAAGCTGGAAAACCGACCTGGAGCGCATGGGTGGTAAAGACGAAATGCGCGACCCGCGTTTTATGATTGAGCACGCCGGAGATCCCGAATTCAGCCTTGTCACCCGCTCAAGCGACGGACAGTTGATGTTTTTGGTCAACAAACTGTCCAAGATGAAACACAACTCGCCGGCTGGGAGCCGCATCGCTGAGGTGCATAACGGCTCGTCTCTTTTTACCGGCGACGCGGGCCAGGGCGAGAGTAATGTCCGGCGCTGGATACTCGAAAACGACTGGCTCGAAGCGATCATCGCGCTTCCCCTGAACCTCTTCTATAACACACCTATTGCCACCTACACGTGGGCCCTCTCGAACCGTAAGCCTGAGCAGCGCCGTGGCAAGGTGCAGCTCATAGACGCGACCGCCTGGCATAAGCCGCTTCGCAAGAACCTTGGAAAGAAGAACTGCGTGTTGTCGGACGAAGATGTCCGGCGGATCACGGACGTGTTCCTGAAATTTGAGGAGACCGAGGAATCAAAGATCTTCCGCAATGAGGAGCTCGGCTACTCGAAGATCACCGTGGAACGTCCGCTGCGTCTCGCCATCAATCTGAGCACCGCTTCGCGCGCAAAATTTCATCAGGCCTGCCGAGATGCCGATGAAGAGCCGCTGGCGAACCTCATAGATGCCCTTGCGGAATCGCTCGGCCCCGGGCCACACACGGATTACAACGTATTCCGAAGGGCTGTTGAGGATACCGCCGAAAAGAGCAGTGTGAAGTTGGGCGCGAAGAGGCGGAAGCTGTTGCAATCGGCGCTCGCGCGCAAGGACGAAAACGCCACGCCAGTGATCCGGACGCTTCATAAAGCGGGCAAGGCTGAGCGGAACCCAGTGTTTGGTCTGTTTGAGGTAGAAGTTGACAGCAAAGCACGAATCGTCGAGTACGAGCCGGACCCGGACCTACGCGATACCGACCAAGTGCCGTTGGTTGAAGACGGCGGCATTGAGGCCTTCTTCCGGCGCGAGGTATTGCCCTATGTGCCGGACGCCTGGATCGACCCATCCGCGACCAAGATAGGTTACGAAGCTTCGTTCACAAAATATTTCTATAAACCGGAGCCGTTGCGCACTCTGGAAGAGATTCGAGCGGAGATCGAGGCACTGGAGCGCGAAAGCTCCGGGCTGCTGGATGAGCTGTTCGGGGTGACGGCGCGATGATTGGGAAGCTTGAGCCGTATTTCGACTACGCGGAGTCGGGCCACCTCTGGATTGGATCGGTCCCACGGCATTGGCATGTTCTGCCGAATCGAGCTGTGTTTCAGCAGGTTAACGAGCGTGATCACCCCGAACAAGAGATGCTTTCAGTGACGATCACGCAAGGCGTCATTCCACAGAAGCTTCTACTGAGCGATACTTCCAAGAGAGATGGCTCGAATCAGGATAGGTCGGCTTACAAGCTTGTGTCCCCGGGCGATCTTGTCTACAACAAAATGCGGGCGTGGCAAGGCGCGGTAGGGATTTCCAGTCACGAGGGCATTGTGAGCCCCGCATATGTGGTGATGCGATTTCGAGCCCCACAGAATTCTCGGTATTTCCACTACCTGTATCGAACTCCACAATTTGCCAAAGAAGCCGAGCGCTGGTCCTACGGCATCACGTCCGACATGTGGAGTTTGCGACCTGAACACTTCAAGATCATTTATTCTCCTGTACCCCTGCCAGGCGAACAGGCCGCCATTGTTCGTTTTCTCGACTGGGCGACGGTGCGGCTGGATCGCGCGATTCGAATCAAGCGCAAACTTATCGCGCTGCTGAGCGAGCAAAAGCAGGCCATCATTCAGCGTGCGGTAACGCACGGCCTTGATGCCAATGTGCCCCTCAAGCCTTCGGGGATCTCCTGGCTCGGCCATATTCCGCAGCACTGGGGGAGCCGATCATTCTCTCGATTGGCACGGATCGTCCGCGGCGCGTCTCCACGCCCGGCTGGTGATCCGAAACTCTTCGATGGCAGCCATATTCCCTGGCTCACAGTCGGCGAGGTGACAAAGGACCCGGGGGTTTACTTAACTCACACGGGAACGTGTCTGACCGAGCGAGGAGCAGAGCAGAGCGCCCGCTTCTCAGCCGGGACTCTCATCATCACGAACAGTGGCGCAACGTTGGGGGTGCCAAAGATCCTTTCGATAGATGTCTGTGCGAATGACGGCATTGTTGCGTTTCGACGTTTGAGTTCAGAGGTTAATCCGGTCTTCGCCTTCTATTACCTTTCGACGCTCACGAATCGCTTGCGTGACGAACTACGACAGGGGGGAACGCAACCGAATCTGAACACCGCAATAATAGGCCGAATTGGGTGCCCTTTGCCACCCGCCGACGAGCAACAAGCGATTATACGTTTCATAGAAGCCGAACTGAGTGAACTGCATCTCGCAATGGGCCGCATGGCGAAGGAAATCGAGCTCCTTCTTGAATACCGCACTCGCCTGATCGCCGACGTTGTCACCGGGAAACTCGATGTCCGGGGCGTCGATGTTCCCCAGGAACAAACGCCTGAAGTCTCTAAAGTCACACGGGAAGATTCCATCGAATCTGAAGCCGAAGAGGACGAGCTTGTCGAAGAGTACACCGATGCCGACTGACACCACTGAGCATGGCCTCGAAACGCTCATCGCTGAGTCGCTCGTTTCCGAATCCTGGTATCAGGCGGGCGACCCTAAAAACTACGACCGCGATCATGCCCTAGATCGGTCCAAGCTGCTCGATTTCCTGGAAAGCACGCAGAGCAAGATCGTCGAGCAGCTTGCACTACAACAGGAAGGTCCCAAGCGGCTTCAGTTCCTAGCGCGGCTACAAGGCGAGATCGCAAAGCGCGGTGTTGTGGACGTGTTGCGGAAGGGAATCGACCACGGCCCAGCTCACGTGGACCTTTTCTACGGAACGCCGTCGCCCGGCAACGCCAAGGCCGCTGAACGGTTCGAGCAAAACATTTTCAGCATCACGCGCCAGCTTCGGTACAGCAAGGATGAGACACAACTCGCGCTCGACCTGTGCCTTTTTGTGAACGGGTTACCTATCGCCACATTCGAGCTCAAGAACCGGCTCACAAAACAAACGGTCGAAGACGCGGTACAGCAATACAAACGGGACCGCGATGCGCGCGAACTGCTGTTTCAGTTTGCACGTTGTCTCGTTCACTTCGCCGTAGACGACCAGGAGGTCCGGTTTTGCACGCATCTCAAAGGAAAGGATTCCTGGTTCCTGCCCTTCAATAAAGGCTGGAATGATGGCACAGGAAATCCCCCGAACCCGGAGGGCATCAAAACCGATTACCTCTGGCGGGAGATTCTGACCCGCGAGGGATTGACAGACATTCTGGAAAATTACGCGGAAGTTGTGGAGGAGAAGGACCCTCGAACCGGGCGGAAGAAAGAGCTGCAGATCTTGCCGCGCTACCACCAGTTGGACGTAGTCCATAAGTTGTTGGCCGCAACGAAAACGTCTGGCGCGGGCAGGCGCTATCTCATCCAGCATTCAGCCGGGAGCGGCAAAAGCAATTCCATCGCGTGGCTGGCACATCAACTCGTTGGGCTTCAAAAGGCGGCTGAAGATATCTTCGGGTCCGTTGTCGTCGTAACGGACCGGCGTGTTCTCGACAAGCAGATTCGTGACACGATCAAACAGTTTGCTCAAGTCTCATCCATTATTGGTCACGCAGAGCATTCCGGTGATCTCCGCCGCTTCATCACGTCCGGCAAGAAAATCATCATCACAACGGTTCAGAAGTTTCCGTTTGTTCTGGACGAAATCGGCACCGAACACCGCGGCTGTACGTTCGCCATCATCATCGACGAAGCGCATTCGAGCCAGGGTGGGCGCACGGCGGCTCAGATGAACATCGCCCTATCCCCAAGCGGCGCGGAAGAAGAGGAGGAAACCGTCGAAGATGCGATCAACCGGCTGATGGAAAGCCGGAGGATGCTCCCGAACGCCAGCTATTTCGCATTTACCGCCACGCCCAAGAACAAAACATTAGAGGTCTTTGGCGAGCCATATCCTGAGGACGCCAAAACAAAACACCGCCCGTTTCATAGCTACACCATGAAGCAGGCGATCCAGGAAGGCTTCATCCTGGATGTTTTGAGGAATTACACCACGATTGAAAGCTATTATCGGCTCACAAAAACGGTTGAAGATGACCCGGAATTTGACGCGAATAAGGCGCGCAAGAAGCTGCGCCGCTACGTCGAGGGTCACGAACACGCGATTCGGGTGAAAGCCGAAATCATGCTAGACCACTTCCATGAGCAAGTAATTGCAAAACAGAAAATTGGAGGCCACGCCCGTGCGATGGTCGTAACGGGCAGCATCGAACGTGCCATTCAGTACTTCTTTGCGTTTCGCGAATACCTGAAGGAACGTAAGAGCCCGTATCAGCCGATCGTTGCCTTTTCGGGTGAACCGGAATTCAAAGGCCAGAAGGTCACGGAAGCATCGCTGAACGGGTTCCCGAGCAACGCGATAGCCGAACGGATTCAAGAAGAGCCGTACCGATTTCTGATTTGTGCGGAGAAATTTCAGACCGGTTATGATGAGCCGCTATTGCACACCATGTACGTGGATAAGCTGCTTTCGGGTATTAAGGCCGTCCAGACGCTATCGCGGCTGAATCGCGCCCACCCGAAGAAATACGACACTTTCGTTCTCGATTTTCAGAATGATGCCGATGGTATCCGCGATTCCTTCGAGCCGTACTACCGCACTACGATCCTGAGCGAAGAGACGAATCCAGACAAACTGCACGACCTCAAAGCTGCGTTGGACGGCTATCAGGTCTACTCATATGATCAGGTTGACCAGCTCGTTGAGCTATATCTCCGTGGTGCTGATCGCGACAAACTCGACCCTGTTCTAGATGCGTGTGTCGCGACATACACCGGGTCTCTGGATGAAGACGGACAAGTGGATTTCAAGGGAAAGGCGAAAGCCTTTGTGCGAACGTACGGCTTTCTTGCCTCCATTCTTCCGTTCAAAAACGCGTTCTGGGAAAAGCTGTCAATTTTCCTCAACTTCTTGATTCCCAAACTTCCTGCACCTATAGAGGAAGATCTTTCGAAAGGCATCCTCGAAAGCATCGATATGGAGAGCTACCGGCCGGAAGTGCGGGCCACCATCAATATTGCGCTCCCCGATCAGGACGCCGAGATTGAGCCGGTACCAACAAGCGGCGGCGGCCGCAAACCCGACCCAGAGTTGGATCTGCTCAGCAACATCGTGAAGTCGTTCAACGAGCAGTTCGGCAATGTCGACTGGAAGGACGCCGACAAAATCCGCAAGGTGATCGCGGAAGAAATTCCGAGTAAGGTCGGCGCCGACAAGGCATACCAGAACGCGATTCAAAATTCCGACAAACAGAATGCGCGTATCGAGCATGACCGGGCTTTGCAGCGTGTCATTATCGATCTCCTATCCGACCACACGGAGCTGTTCAAACAGTTCCAGGACAATCCAACCTTCAAGAAATGGCTCGCAGACACAATCTTCGCGGCCACCTATGGCGGAACACCACGAACGTATGAACCATCGGCGGCAACAACTCGAGAGAGTATAGCCCCGTAATTGCCCCGGAGCAGGCGCGAGCCCATCGAGCCGTACAGGGCGCGGTCGATAGCCCGACGCGCAGTCACATACCGCCGCCAAATCCCACAAACCGCTAGCTCGTTCAAACCTGCGCGTTTAGCGGCCCAACAGCATTCCCGGCAGCACGCGCCGTTCGCTCCTCTATGCTACTCGTGGTTCGCGATGAACCTTGAAACACAATCCCTCATCAAGATGTCGCCCGAAGAAGCCAATTACGCCAATGCCCAGCCCAGCGCCGTCCCGTAACAGAGCACGGCCGCGCCGTCTCGCGCCTGAATCGGAACCGCGGCTTCGAAGCAAACGCAGCAACCCGCCTGTGACCAGCCGCAGCACCCGGCTGACGCGATACTGGAGATGGGGAGTCTCATTTCCATGTCGCTTGCGAAAATACTTTTGTTGGCGGGAATGTTGTCCGTTTCGCGTTTGCGCGGGCGCAGGACGGGACAGCCCCCAACGCCGAATTCAGTGCGGGCAAGCCGGTCGATCCTCACAAGCTTTATAAGGTCAACGCGATTAGAGTTGAGGGGACGCGACTTCCCACCGAGTCCGTTATTAAACTCTCGCAGTTGAAAGTCGGACAAATGGTGAACTTCACGATGATGAACGAGGCATGCCATAGGATCACGTCGACAGGCTTGGTGAAACTCATCGATTACGCCTACGATGCTTACCCGGGGAAGCCCGGCGTAACGCTCACGTTCACAATTATTGACGAGGCGCCGTTGCTTCCGGTCCACATTTTCCCGCAGGAAGATGAAGACGCCGTCTGGACATGCTTGCAAGCAGCGGACCCGATCTTTACGCGTGAAATGCCGAACACAATAGACGCGCTGAACTTCTACAAGGTGAATATCAATCGCTGTCTTGTGAATGCGGGCCGCAGTGACGAACAAGCACGCCGCAGAGTGGCGTGCGACATCACAGGACATCCAGCGCAGATTGTGTTCAACATCCGAGAAAAGCCGGTGACAGCGGCGCGCCGGTAACACGTCTTGAAAACTTTCCATAAGCCGGTCCGAAGCTGGTTCGAAGCGGTTTTTTCGGAGCCCACGCGGCCGCAACGGCTCGGCTGGCCTGCGATTACAGCGGGCGATTCCACGCTGATTCTTGCCCCGACCGGGAGCGGCAAAACGCTAGCGGCCTTTTTATGGTGCATCGATCGGCTGATGTTCTCGCCGGTACCGCCGAAAGAACAGCGCTGCCGCGTGCTTTACATTTCGCCCATCAAGGCTTTGGCGGTCGATGTGGAGCGGAACCTGCGTGCCCCGCTCATTGGGATTTCCCAGATCGCGCGACAGCAGGGTATCGAGGCTCACGAACCGTCCATCGCGATTCGGAGCGGAGATACAGCGGCTTCCGAACGTGCCCGGTTCTCCCGGCGGCCCTCTGACATTCTCATCACCACTCCGGAATCTCTGTACCTGCTGCTGACTTCGAACGCGCGTGAGACGCTCCGCTCGATTGAGACGGTCGTGGTGGACGAGATTCATGCAATCGCTTCGACGAAGCGCGGATCGCATCTGGCGCTCTCACTTGAACGCCTCGAGCATCTCTGCGGCCGGAAACTCCAGCGCATCGGGCTTTCCGCCACGCAGCGGCCTCTCGACGAGGTCGCTCGTTTCCTCGGAGGGGCAGATGTGGGGCGGGGCTCCAGGCCTGCCATGTCGGCTTTCGAGCCGTCATCCGACCCTGCCGGCGAGCCGCGCTACCGGCCCGTAACGATCATCGATGCGAGCGAGCCGAAGCGGCTCGACTTGCGCGTCGAAGTTCCGATCGACGACATGACGCGATTGGATCAGATCGACATGCTGCCGAGCGGCCCGACTTCGCAAGCTCCAGTGCGCCCTTCAATTTGGAGCGCAATTCATCCGAAGCTGCTGGAATTGGTACGAGCGCACCGCTCGACGCTGATTTTCGTGAACAGCCGCCGTTTAGCGGAACGCATCTCGGGCGCGATCAACGATCTTGCAGGCGAAACTTTGGTGCGCGCTCATCATGGCAGCGTGGCGGCCGAGCAACGCAGCGACATCGAAGACCGGCTCAAAATGGGGACGCTTCGCGGCCTCGTGGCGACCTCTTCGCTCGAGCTGGGCATCGATATGGGCGCGATAGATCTCGTCATTCAGATCGAAGCGCCACCGTCTGTCACGAGCGGGATGCAACGGGTAGGCCGAGCGAACCATCAAGCCGGAGGGACGAGCACGGCAGTGATGTTTCCGAAATACCGTGGCGACCTGCTCGCTTGCGCCGCCATTACGCGGTCCATGTACGAGGGTAATGTCGAACCCGTTCATTATCCGCGGAACGCTCTTGACGTGCTGGCGCAGCAGATCGTCGCGATGGTGGCGATGGGCGACTGGCGCGTTGATGAGCTGTTCGCTACCGTTCGCCAAGCTGCGCCCTACGCCGAGCTGACTCGGCCTGCGTTTGAGAGCGTTCTCGATATGCTCTCAGGCCGATATCCATCGGATGATTTCGCTGAGCTGCGGCCACGGCTGACCTGGGACAGAGTTTCGAACAAGCTCACCACGCGCCAGGGTGCGAGGCAGACCGCCGTCAACAATGCCGGAACAATTCCCGATCGAGGGCTATATCGGCGTGTTTTTCTCGGGCGGAACAAAAGGAACGCGCGTCGGCGAGCTGGACGAAGAGATGGTATTCGAAAGCTCGGACTGGCGATACCGTGATTCTGGGAGCGAGCACGTGGCGTATCGAGGAAATTACGCACGATCGCGTGCTGGTATCGCCCGCGCCCGGTGAGCCAGGCAAGATGCCGTTCTGGAAGGGCGATGGACCCGGACGTCCGGCGGAATTCGGGCGGCAGATTGGCGAGTTGACGCGGACGTTGGTGGCGCTCCCGAAACCGGTCGCTTACACGAAGCTCATCGAAGAACACAGCCTCGATGCGAGCGCGGCTGAAAATTTGCTGCGGTATTTGGATGATCAGTCGGCGGCAACGATCCGGATTCCCAGCGATCAGGACGTTGTGATTGAACGCTGCAGGGACGAGCTGGGCGATTGGCGCGTGTGTGTTCTGACGCCTTTCGGGACCCGCGTTCACGCTCCGTGGTGCATGGCGGTTGCGGGAAAACTTCGTGCCGAGCGGGGCATAGATGTCGAGTCGATGTGGTCGGACGATGGGTTCGTCATTCGTTTGCCCGATGGCGAGGAGATTTTCGATCCGCAATCGTTTGTGCCCTCGCCGGCGGAGTTGAAAGATTTGGTTCTGCGCCAGTTGAGCAGTACCTCTCTGTTTGCGGCTAAGTTTCGCGAGGCGGCTGCCCGGGCGCTGTTGCTGCCGAGGCGGCGCGCGGGCCTCAGAGCGCCTTTATGGCAGCAGCGGAAACGGGCGGCCGATCTGCTGGCCGTCGCTTCCCGGTATTCTTCCTTTCCGATTCTGCTCGAGAGCTACCGCGAGTGCCTTCGCGATGTATTCGATCTCCCGGCCACGGTCGAGATTCTTAGGCGCATCGAACGCGGGGCCGTTCGCGTCACAACCGTCGATTCAGACAAGCCGTCGCCGTTTGCGTCGACCCTGCTGTTCTCCTACATTGCGAATTACATCTATGACGGCGATGCGCCACTTGCGGAACGCCGCGCGCAAGCTCTGGCGATTGATCAATCGCAGCTCGAAGAGATTCTCGGAAGCACGGATCTTCGCGAGCTGCTGGATGCGGCGGCGCTCGATGAGGTGGAAGCGCAGCTTCAGGCGCTCGATCCCGATTACCAGGCGAAACATGCGGATGGCGTTCACGATCTGTTGCTTAAGTTGGGTGATTTGTCGGAGGAAGAGCTTCGCGCGCGCACCACATCACCGGAGGCGGCACGCTCGATCGAGGAACTGGTCGTCGGCGCGCCGGGCAGTTCTTCTGCGCTTTGCGGGGGAAAGCAGGTACGTGCCGGTCGAATACGCGGCGCGATATCGGGATGCCTTGGGGGTGCCGCTACCGCCCGGTTTAGCGAGCGCATTCCTCGCGCCGACGACCCGTCCGTTGTTTGAATTGCTTCGGCGCTATGCACGAACCCATGGACCGTTCACGACCTCGCAAGCGGCAGCCAGATTTGGTCTAGAACAGCCGCAAGCGGAGATCGTTCTGCGAACGCTGCACGCAGAAGGAAAACTTTTGGAAGGTGAGTTTCGCCCCGGCGGCATTCATCGCGAGTGGTGCGATCCGGACGTTTTGCAACAGGTGCGGCGCAAGACCTTGGCGAAATTACGGCGCGAAGTGGAGCCGGCCGGGCAACAAGCTTTTGCTCGAATGCTTTGCCGGTGGCAAGGTGTTACCGTCCCGCGCCGCGGCGTGGCGGCGGTCGCCGATGCCGTTGAAATCCTGCAGGGCGCGAGCCTCGTGGCGTCCGATCTGGAACGCGAGATTCTGGCCTCCCGAGTGATCGATTACGAGCCCGGATACCTGGACGCTTTGTTGTCCTCGGGCGAGGTCGTGTGGGTGGGCAAAGAGCAGATTGGGGATCGAGACGGGCGGATCGCGCTATACCTCGCAGAATCGCTTCCGTCGCTCCTCGGCCTTGATCCTGACAATTCCACCTTGTCGGATCGAGCAAAGCGGATCGAAGAATTCCTGGCCCAGCACGGCGCGTCTTTCTTCGCGGAGTTCCATCAAGCCTGCGGAGGCGGTTATCCAGGCGACACTCTTGACGCGCTGTGGGAATTGGTCTGGGCTGGACGCATCACAAATGATACTCTTGCTCCGCTCCGCGATTTGATTCGCTCCAGAGACCCTCGATCCCGCGAGATCAAATCGAGCGCCGGACGATGGTCACTCATCAGGCGAAGGATGGCGATGCCTGTTTCAGTAACGGAATGGACCGCAAATATCGCCCGGCAACTGTTGACGCGGTATGGAATCGTGATGCGCGAGACGGCGATCGCAGAAAACATTTCCGGCGGATATCCGACCGTGTATCCAGCGTTCAAGACCATGGAAGAAAGCGGTTGGGTTCGGCGCGGCATGTTCGTGTCGGGAATGGGCGCGGCGCAGTTTGCGCTGAATTCCGCGGTAGATATTTTGCGCAGCGGCCGCATTCTTCCGGAGCACCCCGAGGCGGCCCACCTGGCCGCGGCGGACCCGGCGAATCCGTACGGCGCTTTGTTGCCTTGGCCGCGCACGGAAGAAAGTGCCGGGCATTTAGCCCGCGCCGCCGGTGCAAGCGTGATTCTGGTGGATGGGCAGCTCGCCGGATTTTTGCGGCGCAACAATCCCGCAATTCGGGTATTCCTTCCCGACAACGAGCCGGAGCGAACACGCGTCGCGCGAGCGCTTGCGAAAAAACTGGGCGAAGTCGCGGTTGCACGGCAGGCCAGGCGTTCCGGTCTATTGATTGGGACAATTGATGGGCTCTCCGCGCGTGAACACTTCCTGGCGCGCTTTCTCGAAGAAGCTGGTTTCGTGAGCACCGCACTCGGATTCCAGATGCGGCGCGTGATTCCCGCGGTTCCCTCGCAAACAAAGCTGGACAACGAGGACGAGAACGCAAACCTGGAGATTTCGGAGACGGCCTGAGTGCCCGAAGGCGACACGCTGTTCCGATCCGCGCGAACACTCGAGCGCGCGCTGGCCGGCAAGACAGTTTTACGGTTTGAAACCGTGTTGCCGCACCTCTCGCGAGTGGACGAAGATGCGCCGGTGGCGGGCCGAACGGTCGAATCGGTCCGTTCCGAGGGCAAGTGGCTGCTGATCGGGTTCTCCGGTGATTTGATTCTTCTCACGCATATGCTGATGAGCGGCAGTTGGCACATTTACCGCCCTGGCGAGGCTTGGCAGCAGAGCCGGTATAACATGCGCATCACGATTGCGACAGAGAAGATCGTCGCGGTTGCGTTTAAAGTGCCGGTCGCCGAATTTCATACGGCGAAAAGCCTGTCGCGGCGCGAAGGGTTTAATCGCCTTGGACCGGCGATTCTCAGCGAAGGGTTCGACGAGGAACTTGCCTTTGCGCGGCTTCGGTCTTGCCCCGGCGTCGAAGTAGGGATCGCCTTATTGACGCAATCGTTGATTGCCGGACTTGGGAAACGTGTTTAAGTCGGAGGTATGCTTCGCCTCCGGGGTCAATCCGTTTCAGAAGGTCGGCTCATTGACGGAAAACGAGGTTCGCAATCTAGTAACCCAGGCGAGAAAGCTGATGCTACAGAACGTCACCAATACCTCGGGCAATATCCGACGGCTATGGGTTTATGGGCGCGCGGGGCAGCCGTGCAGGAAGTGTGGCGCCGTGATCCGGTCACAGAAGCAGGGCCTCGAAGCCCGGACGACGTTTTGGTGTCCGGGGTGCCAACGCCGTAAGCAAGCTTACAGGAAGCGAGTACTACGAGAAGTAGTACCGTACGCCCGAGCCGGGGAGATGATAGGCTCATCGTTTTCAATGCCGGAATTTGTAGGGGACAGGCGCAAAATCGCGATCGTGACCCGGGACAATTCGATTGCGCCCGAGGTGGAAGCTGCGACTGGGAGAGGACTTCGAGACCGTTCTGCTGGACGATTACGCGCGGATTCTGGATTTCATGATCCGGGTGCATACGGACGCGCTGGTGGTGGATATCGATACGGAAGGGCCGGACGCACATGGCGGGATTGGGGTGCTGGAGGAATTAAGGCGGGCGGCGCCGGACGTGGTGCTGATGGCTGTCACACGGTCGGCGTCGCGGGGAGTTCGCAAGCGGGCGCGAGAGGCAGGGGCGGACGAATGTTTCGCGGCGCCGGTGGATTTCGCGCAACTTCGGGACGCGTTATTGGAGGCGCTGGAGAAGCGGACGGAAGAGATCGCAACGCGGCGGTTGCAGGATCGGCGCTTGGGACGGAGCCGGTTCTGCGAGCTGGTGGGCGCGAGCGAGGCGATGCAACGCGTGTACGACAGTATCGCGCAGGTGGCCGAGAGCAAGATCAACGTGATCATCCGGGGAGAAAGCGGCACCGGGAAAGAGCTGGTGGCGCGTGCTGTGGTCGAGCTAAGCGGGAGGAAGGATGAGCCGTTCGTGGGCGTGAACTGCGCCGCACTGCCGGAAAATCTGATCGAATCGGAGCTGTTCGGATATGAAAAGGGTGCGTTCACGGGCGCGACGGAATCGCGCGCCGGACAGATTGAATTAGCCGATCGCGGCACGCTGTTTCTGGATGAAATCGCCACGTTAACGCTGCCGCTGCAAACAAAGCTGTTGCGGGTGCTCGAGGACCGCTCTGTAAAACGGCTGGGCGGACGGACGGGAAAGCGAATCGATTTTCGGCTGATTACGGCGACGAACGAGCCGCTGGAGCACCTGATCCGCGCGGGGAAATTTCGCGAGGATCTTTACTATCGAATTCACGTCATGCCGATCCTGCTGCCGCCTTTGAGGGAGCGGCAGGGCGACATGGCGCTGCTGGCGGATCATTTTCTGCGCCTGCATTGCGATGGCAACGGCGTGCGGCGGAAGCGCCTGGCGGAGGACGCACTGAGCGTTCTCGAGAGCTACATGTGGCCGGGCAATGTGCGCGAGCTCGACAACCTGATTCAACGCCTTGTCCTGCTTGTGCAAGGGAATGTGATCGGAGCGGCCGATCTGCCGTACCAGATGCAGGGGGTCTCGCGGCCAGATGCCGCGCTCATTCCGGAAGACGGCATAGACCTGGATGAAGAGCTGAAGCGCGTTGAGCTGGGATGGCTGAAAGCTGCGCTACGCAGAGCGGGCGGGAGCAAGACAACGGCGGCGGGGCTGCTACGCGTCGACGTGCAGCGGATGAAGTATTTGTGCCGCAAGTACAAAATTTAACCTCCAGGGGTGAATTATTCACCCGCCAGAGCGAATAAAGCTCGGGAAAACTGCAAGTTTACGGGCAATCGACGCTGTTTCCGATTTGGCCCTTGCTTTGCATCAGAGGAACGCGTCGGTTAGACCGAAAACAAAAAAGGGAGAAAGAGACAGATCACATGGCAATTGAAAAGAAATCGCTGCATCAGCGGCAGCAGCAAGCAGACATCGAAGCCCGCAAAGGGCGTCAAGACGAACGTCAACACCGGGAAAGTGACGACTGCAAAGGGAGTAGCCACCGCTAAGCTGGCTTCTGCAAGAGATTGCGACCGCAAAGCTGGCGTCCGCCAAGGTTGCGACGGCGAAACTGGCATACGGCCAAGACTGGCGACGGCCAAGCGATGTCAATCTAGGTTGACGGAACGCCGGAGCGCCCTCGGCTGACTGCGATCGGCGAAGAACGCTAGAGGGAGTGCTTCGCAGGCTGCGCGAAGCTTCCCTGACGTGAGCCCGCGTCCTAAGCGGCCTCACCAAACGTTGCGGCGGATAAAACTTCCAATCTTTTGACCAAACACGTTGGCCAGACTGCGGCGATCGCCGTAGATTCTGGCCAGACCTGTCATGCCGTCCTTGAGTGACCCCGATTCATTCGCGAGAAGCACGTGGGCGACAAAGAAGGTGGGCGGACGGACGCCGTGGAGGTTTTGCGGGCCGGAAAGGCCTTCGGGAAGAGTGGAAGGCGCCGAGTCGATCGCATTGACGGTGCCGCGCAACAGGCGAGAACTTGCGGTGGGCAAGAGCGCGGCTTCAGCGCCTCGATGCACGTCCCGAATTCGGAATTCCGGTACATAAAGGCGGGCTCGCATAACGGAAGGATCCGCAATCGTGACCAGATCGGCGCCGCGATCGACATATGCGCCCACCAGGTTGGCGGGCGAAGGGGTAACGACGGTGCCGGCGATCGGCGACCGCACGACGAGATGAGTCAGTTCGTTATTGAGGAGCTGCACTTGTTCCGAGAGGCTGTGCCGACGCGCGAGCGCTGCTCCGAGTCCGGCCTGGCGTAATTGTGCAGTTCGCGCCAAATCGCGCGCCTGCTCGGATTCCGCATCTGCAAAACCCGCTTCGGTCTCCAACCGCAGATTGCGCAGCCGGGCAATGACGGTCCCCACCGAAACGCGCTCGCCTTCGTGCACCGGAACATCAACAACGTAGCCGGCATTTTCGGCGTGAATGGCGGTGCGGCGCGAAGATTCGAGAAGAAAGTCCACGGAAACGGATTCCCGCCATAGCGGGAGAAAGAACAGAACCAGGAGCGCGGCGGCAATTATCGCCGGCACTCCCAGCCGGGATAGCCGCCCGGCGATGCGGTGGTCATACATGTTGCGGAGAACTTTCGCCAACGATCGGAGACGGCCGCGAAACATGAGAAATGCGAGACCCACAGCGGGCAGAAGCGCCAGCCCGTGCCACCAATTCGCGAAGACGTTATAGGAAAAGCGGAGAACCGCGAATAGCAGCAGATAGCTATAAAGGCCCGAGAGACAGGCGTAGATGACGAACAGCGCGACGCGGCGGCGCGGCACAACGGGGACTTCGACGGGCAGGCGGCAGACGTTGCGCTGCACCCAGCCGCTGAGAAAACCGGTGGAGCGTTCTTTGAGATCGGCGATACCGAGGATCTCGGTGAAAGCGTAATAGCCATCCAGCTTGATGAGCGGATTGAGATTTACAACGATGACCGCGACGCCGGTAATGAGCATGATTTTGTAAGCAAAATCGTGCATCCAATCGCCGGCCGGCGTGTTCCACCAGATGAGGGTTGCGATGCCGCACGCCATGGTCTCGACCCAAATGCCGGCGAGGATGGTGGCAATGCGCTGAGGCTTGGTGCCCGATATCCAGGTTTCCGTAACGTCCACAAAGAAGGCCGGCGTGAGATAGAGGAGCTGCAGGCCCATGCTGTGCACCTCCCCGCCGTAATGTTTGCAGGTCAGCCCGTGCGCGGATTCGTGGAAGAAGCCCATGATGAGAAAGAGAACCCAGAATGCGGCGAGATCGAGCGCGGTTTTTTCTTTGAAATTGTAGTAGGTGAGCGTATCGCGGCCGATGTCGCCCCACTTCAGAATGAAAATTACAGTCTCGAAGAAAAACAGCGCGAGGGTTGCGGCCGTGAACCACTGGCTGTAGACGATTTTGCCGATTCTCCGGTCGACGGTAGTCAAAAAGCGGTCGGGATCCCAGGCCGAAAACAACATATGCGTGAGGTTGAAGCGAGATTTGCGTTTGGCGCGGCGCGCGCGAGTGGCCGCGAGCTTTTCACTGAACGCGAGATTTTTTTCCTGCGGTGTTTTGTACCAGAAATTACTTTCATCCAGACCTTCCGCGAACTCGCGAACTTCGTCGGGTGAGAGCTCACCGCCGGTTTCGGCGTTGAACGCAGCGGCGATCTCTTCGTAGCTCCGGATGCCATCGAACAGACAGGCGAGCTGCCACTGCGCGGGCGCGAAACGAAAGAAGTTGGCGATGCCGCGCTGGTAAACGGCAACGATGGGCTCGTTATCTTGAAAATCGTCGCGGATGATCAGATTGGGGTCAATACGAGGGGCATTGCGGCGTGAGATGCGCGCGGCCGGAAGTTCGGGAAGCGCGGCGCCGATCGCTTCCGCGAGGTTCACGTGTGAACCGCCAGGTGAACAAGTTCACTTCTGGGCCGCCATGTGAATATCGACCGACATGCCAGGCCGGAGGAGCGGGGAGGGGTGCGTGAGTTGCGCGATGACTTCAATGCTGCCGCTCGAAGGATCGACAACCGGGCTGATGGCGACGATTTTGGCAGATTGGTGAAGGCCGGGACAAGCGGCCGTGGTCAGCTCCAGGCTACTGTTCCTGCGCACGGAAGAAAGATACCGCTGCGGAACAGTAAAGATAACGCGCAAAGGGCCTTGGGCGGTGATCCAGAACAGGCGATCGCCTTGTTTCACGCGCTGCCCGCGGGCAACATATCGGCGGCCAACGACGCCATCGAAAGGCGCCGTCACGCTCGCCTTCTCCAACTCGATATCGAGAGCGTGCAACTCGGCCTCGCTTTCCTCGACCGCGTCGCGGTGCTGCTGAAGAATTTCGTCCGTCTCCTGCAGCTTATATTTGGCATGTTCGTCAGCTTCGAGCGAAATAAGATTCTGCGCGTACATCTTATCGGCACGGGCCAGATCCGCGTGGACGGCTAATTGCTCGGCTTGCCAGTTGCGGACGTCGGCCTGAGCCCCGCGCAGCTTGGCCTCATCCACTGCACGCTGCGCCGCCATGTCCTGGGAGTTCAAACGGGCGAGGATCTGCCCCGTGCGGACTCGGTTACCGATTTCGGCATCCAGCTCGGTGATGACGCCATCGCGCGCGGCGGTTACCTCGACCTGATTTTCGACGACAAGAGGACCGGTGGTGACAAATGTGTTTTGAGGCGATGCGTCATCGGGCGCAGGCGTTGCTGCGGGAACCGGCTGCTGGACCAAAGCCGGGGCGGGAGGGGAGCTGACGTCGCAGGCTGCGGGCGCGAGTCGTTCGCAGCCGCAGTGCGTCCGTATTGGCACCCGGCGAGTGGAAGCAGCGATAGCGCCAGGAGTAGAGGAAGGAAAATTTTCGTCATCGTTACCATCCGGTCCAATTCCACAGTTTCTGGCGTGCCCACAGGGCCGGATGCCGGAATAGCACATACCCGGCAGGCCGCCATCCGATAAAGATTTTGCCTCTTCCCGTCATGCCGGAGCGCAGTTGGCCGTTCTGGTTGGGAACCTCCACGCGGGCGAAGAAAACACTGTCGTTGTTCTCCACTTTGCTCTCCGGGCTAACAACCGTAACATTGCCCTTCCAGGTCCGGCCGGGAAAGCTCTCGAGTTTTACGGCTGCGGGCGCGCCCTGGCGCAAGATGCCGGCGTCGCGTTGGTCGATGGAGACGTTGATCACGGCCGTTGAGAGATCCAGGATTTCGGCGAAATCGTCTCCCGCATTGAGGAACTCGCCCGCGGCGTTTTCGATGCGCGGAGTCACGATCATGCCATCGATGGGACTGCGCAGATTCAGGTGTTGCAGGCGTTCACGAGCGCGGGCGAGCTCGGCGCTCCAGTACTCGGTTTGAACGCGCTCGAAACCGGCTTCGCTCGCGTTGTTGGCGGCCAAAGCGCGGTTCATCTCGTACATGGCGGTATCGTATTTGGCCTGGGTGCTTGCGAGGTCGGCCTTGTAGGACCAATCATCCATGCTCGCAAGCAACGCGCCGCGCGGGACACGCTGGCCTTCGTGGACGTAGATTTTTTTCACGATGCCATCCACTTCGGGCTCGAGCTTGATGCTTTGATTGGCAGCGACGACGGCATCGCCTTCTATCCGCATGGGAAGCGGGACAAAGACCAGGAAAAGCACGGCGGCCGCGACACCCAGGCTGGTGAGAGCCCGACGGCCGCGGCTGTGGCGCAAGAATCGCTGCTTTCTTTCGAGAAGCGGCTCGAGCAGTCCAATCAGCGGAACTTCACGGTAGAGCTGGGCATTGCGGACCGCGACAGTCGTCTGGCCGGACAGGACCTTAATCATCTCGAAATGCGCGTAGTTGAGGAAATCGGGATCGCTGCTTTCGTAACACAGGATGCCCAGGCGGCCCTTGATCGTCGGCGAGCGGCACGGCGTAGAATCCGCGATAGCCGGACTCGGCAAAGTATTCGCGAAAGCGCTCGCGCACGATCGGGTCCGAGTGCTCCAGATCCTCGTCGTGTTGGGCGATGTGAATGGGGAGGGCAATATCGGCGAGCCATTCGATCAGGCGGCGCAAGCGATCGACCGTGACATCGCCGGCCGGAATGCTGGCCATACCGGAAACAGCGCGCAGGTGCATACGTCCGCGGATGTCGAGCGCGATCGCGCAGCGCTCGTACGGAATGACAGCTTGCGGGCTGTTGACCACCGATTGCAGAACGCGATCGAGCCGGAGGGTTGAAGTGATTTCGGTAGACACCTGAACGAGGGTCTGGAGGATTTCCACTTTGCGCTCCGCGAACAGCAAGCTGGCATTTCGGAGCGAGCTGGAGACGGTTTCAGCGACCGTCGTAAGGAAGAACAGATCGTCGTCATCGAACTCGGCGCCGTCCTCGCGATTGATGACTTCGAGAATGCCTACTTCCGCGCCTTTATCGAGGAGGGGGGCGACGACAGCGGAGCGGATTGCGAATTCCTGCTCGTCCTGTTCTCCGCCGGCGCGTGGCGAGTTCGCCGTTCCTCAGCTCAAGCCGAGGGTCATCGGCGCCGATAACTGACGGCTCGCCGGTTTCGGCGATATCGCCGATATAGCCCGCGCCCGCGGACTGAATGGCGCCGAGGGCGACGGTAGGATCCAAACCCGCTTGCCCTTTGAGAGTAAGCTCCTCGCCGTCGAAGAGCCACAAATTCACGGCTCGCGCCTGAAGGATGTCGCGAACTTTTTCGGGAATCAGATGCAGGAGCTCGTCGAGCTCGAGGGTTGAGTTCAAGACTTTTTCGAGGTCGTAGAGCTGGGTTAAGCGATGGATGGATTCGAGATGGTTGTTCCGCTCCTGTTCGTATTGCGATGCGCGGTCCAGCGCGATTGTTGCGGCGGATGCGATGGGCTCAATGGATTGGAGCGAATCTTCGGTGAGGCTCGGGCCGTAGCTGACGATTTCAATCGCGCCTACCAGATAGTCGTCGCGAATAATGGGGACGTACCCGAGAGCTTGAAAGGACCGGCGGACGTCCAGGTGGGCGTAGTCTTCGCGGGCGAGAGCAGTGGCCGGAAGCAAGAATGGCGCACCCTTTTCCGCGAGCATTTCGAACGGTCTTGCGTCGCCGGAAACGATGGCTTCGGCGAGAGCGATGTCTCCCGCAAAACCGTTCGCGATGAAGGACGCCGGCGACATCATCGTTGACCAGATATACGACGCAAGCACTATCGGATAGAGCCGCAGTAACGGCTTCGGCGATCAGCGTAGCGCGGGGCGCGAGCTCATTGGTGGCGAGTAAACTTTCCGCCAAATCGCGGACGAGATGCGGCGCCATTCAGAAAACCTGCAGGCACATTGAAGAGATTGCGGTCGATGATACCATGACTCTGCGCTCTGTGACCGCGCAAAAAAGGACCAACAGTTTTGGATCTAGATGTTCGACAGTATCCAGGCGTGTGCCTGATCCGCATCAAAGGCGCACTGAATCTTGGGCCGGGCGTGAACCAATTGCGCGAGGTGCTCAAATCCGCGATCGAGAATGGCACCGCGAATCTGGTCTTGAACTTGTCCGAGATGCCGACAGTCGATTCCTCAGGCATTGGCGAGATTGTCTGGGGCCTTAAAGCCGCAACCCAGGCCGGAGGGACGATCAAGCTCGTGAGCCCATCGAAATTTACCGCCCAAACGTTTAAGCTGGTGGGAATTACAAAGCTGTTCGAAACCTACGATGACGAGCAGCAGGCGCTCAAGTCATTGGGAGCATAGGGAAAGCTGCGAGTCGTGGGGGACTATTACCCGTAGGACTAGGAAATCGCCGTCTATCCCTGTAGTGTGAGAAGGAACACGCAAAATGTCTATCAAACCGCGCCACCGCCGCGCCTGTGCTGCGGTGTGTATCCCTGAAGCCCTCCTGTCTCTCTTTATCGTTTCGGCGGTTCCCGCAGCACTCGCGCAGAACGTCGGCCCCAGCGTGAACATGGTCACCGGCACTCAGTGGCCGGGCGGCGATCCGTTTTTGGAGCGCCAGAACGAACCGTCTATGGCGGTTTCGTCTCGTAATCCGCTTCATCTTCTGGCCGGAAACAACGACTACCGCACGGTGGATCTGCCGGGAGTAGCGAGTGGTAAGCCCACCGGCGATGCATGGCTCGGTCTTTTCTCGTCCTTTGACGGAGGGAACGTCTGGCAAAGCGTTCTGCTCCCCGGCTACCCCCAGGACACGTCCACTCAGGGCAGCACTTCCCCTTTAAAGGCTTATGAGGCGGGCGCGGACCCTATGGTGAGGGCCGGGACGAATGGACTTTTCTACTACAGCGGGCTCGCTTTCAACCGCGAAGCGAACGGAACCAGCGCGGTGTTTGTGGCCCGCTACGTGGATGACAACAATTTTCAAGGCGCAAATACGATCCGCTATCTCAGCACGAGCGTCGTCGCGACCGGAGGCGCGAACAACTTCCTCGATAAGCCCGCAATCGCCGTCGATATTCCACGTCCGGGTTCGCCCACCTGCACGATTCCAGCCGGGCCCCACGTGAACGCCGCTACTATTTCAGCCGGCCGTATTTACGTCGCGTATACGCAGTTCGTTGGCCCGGAATCCTCGAATGTGTCCAAGATCATGTTCTCGGAATCGAGCAACTGCGGAAAGACGTGGAGCAGCCCGCAGAAGATCAGCGGGCCGCAACAGACCAACCAAGGTGCTGCTCTCGCCATCGATCCGAGCACAGGAGACGTGTACATCGTATGGCGGATCTTTGCAGCACAAAGCCAACCGAACGCAATCGCCGGGGTTGCCCATCAGTACGGAAGCAACAACTTTACTCCGATTATTTCCGCTCCGATATCCGCATTTGACCAAGCAACCACCGACCTCTCGTTTCGCACCAACGCCTATCCATCCATTGCGGTGGATAACTCCGGAAATATCTACGTCGCTTGGGCTCAACGCGGGTCATCCTCGAACAAAATCACCGGCGGCGATGCCCGCATTCAGGTCTTCGCGGTGAAACCGACTTACCGTGGGAACCAGCTCGAGAAGGTGCAAATCGCGGGCCCTCTTACGGTCGACAACTATCAAGGGCGCGGACACCAGATCATGCCGGCGCTGGCTGTTTCGAGTGGAAAACTGACGGTGGCCTGGTACGACTTCCGGGATGACGATCAGATCGCTGTGTATACCGCCGCAGGCGGCGGTAACTACTCATTCTCGGAAGAGTTGCCGGCCGGCGTCACGCCCGCCTTTTCGCAATACGTCGCCGACCCGACTTCTCCCTATTCACCCGCACTCTGGCGGCACACCGTCGATGTGCGAGCTGCACAGGCGAGCGTTGGTTTACCGCCTTCGTTCCGCCCCTCGATCATGGTTTCCCAATATTCCTATGGCACCCCGGCTGGCGCAGAGACCCAAGTGGGCAACGATCCCGATAATATCGAGCAACTCGAGTTCGATGCGCCTAATTTGCCGCTATTCCAGTTGGGCACGGTACCGTTCGTCGGAGACTATATCGATGTAGCGGGTCCGACATTCGTTCCCGCCCTCTCGGGGAGCAAAGAACTTTGGCGATTCAATAATCTACCAACCGACCCCGATTACACACACGTCGTCTGGACCGATAACCGTAACGTCGTCCAACCGCTCGACGGAAATTGGGCCAACTACACTCCTGTGGGCTCAACAGGCAATACACCGAGCGTGTTCAACCCTATGGAAAATGCTCCCGGCTGTGTCCCAGGGCAAACGGGGATTCGGAACCAAGACATCTACACCGCCGCGCTCAGCCCCGGCATTGTTATGGGCGCTAAGGGCAATTCCAAGCAGCTTTCCACTTCGCTGATACGCGAGTTTCCGGTTACGATCCAGAATCCGACAGGGCAGACGCTTTACTATCAACTCAACATCGCGTCGCAGCCGCCTGGGGGAGCCGCTTCTTTCCTGCAATATCCGGTTTCGGGTTTGCCAAACCCAATGACACAGATATATATCGGTATTCCGCCGTTCTCGAGTGCCTCCAGATCGGTGTTTGTTACGTCCTCGAATCCGAATGCCACCGTGCCAGTGAACGCTGTGCAGACGGACCCGAACAACAACGTGATTCCGAACGGGCTGACAAGCAGCACCACTTTGAACAGCGACGTTTCGAATCCCAACATTGCGAATCCGAATATCGCGAACGTGGAGATCTACAATCCCAACATCGCGAACCCGAATATCGCGAATCCAAACATTGCCAATCCGAACATCGCGAACCCGAATATCGCGAATCCAAACATTGCCAATCCGAACATCGCGAACCCGAATATCGCGAATCCAAACATTGCCAATCCGAACATCGCGAATCCGGATATTGCGAATCCAAATATCGCCAATCCGAATATTGCGAATACTTCTCTGTCCGGAGAGGTCACGGACGTGTCTTACACAGTGACGAATTCGGGGAACACGGCTGCGTCGTATGCGCTAACCCTCGTGGGTCAAGGCCCGCCCACAGGTGTAACCGTTCAACTGCTCATTTCCGGCGTCTACCTGACGCCCATAGCGAACGGCTGCACGTTAGCCGTGGAAGCGCACTACGTTCCGGTCGCAAACGTCCCGAATCCCACTTTTGTGGCTCCTGGATCGGTGCTTCCGAACGGTCCTCCCTCGCCTTTGGCCCCGACGTTCACACTTGAACCGGGCGAGCAGGTCGTGATCACGTTGCGCGTGTATGATTCGCTGGACACCACCCCGGCCGCCGCTCTTCAGCGCTACAATCCCCTTGGCAACGTAACCCCCGTAATCGGCAGCCAGAGCATAAACACGAATCTGCCACCGCCCCCGCCGAACCTGACGGTCACTGTTCTCTCGATCGCCACCAGCGCTCTGCCTTCTGTTACGCTGAACGGAACCTACAATGTGACCTTGCAAGCAACAGGCGGCTCCGGCCGGTACGTACACCTGGAGCGTTCCCGCAGGGTCGCTTCCCCCGGGTATCGTGTTGGCGCAAAACGGAGTGCTGAGTGGATCGCCGACGGCTATTAGGAACGTACTCCGTTCCGATTACTGTTTCCGATCAGAGCGGGCAGACGGCGCAACGTGTGTTCACGTTGCTTGTGAGTCCGGCGGTTGCACCCGGCTCATGCCAGCCGTCGAGTTCTTTGTCCGTACTGGTCACTGGGGCAAACGTGGTCTCGTATGTCCCAAAGGGTAATTGGTCTCCGACTTCGGCCACCGGCGTCTCGGTGGTCCCCATAGAGGGAATGAGCGTTACACCGACGCTCATCCCGACACCGAGCGTGGTGAATTCGTGCGCTTCGAACCCGGTGTCGGGTCAGACGGTGTGCACCGCGAATAATACAGACGTTTATCTGCTCACGGGCACCACGCTAGCGAGTACTCTTACGAGCGGCGGCAGCGGAACAAGATTGAGTTTTCCGGTGGCTACTGTACCAACTGCGGAATTGCTATGGACGCGACTCACAACAAGGCGGTAATTGGACTGAGCGTCGCCGGCAGCCCGGGATTCCAGTTCCTGGACCTTGGCACAACGCCTACGTTCGAACCAGCATTTGCCTCGCCTTCAGGTGAGATTTCCGAGGACCCGCTAATCGATCCAGTGCGAAACCTGCTGTTGTCGGCCGCTGAAAGCGGCAACTACGAGATCGTCAACGTGGCGACCAGCACGAGTCCCACGTTTTTTGAGAACGGTACCGGTGGTGGAGAGCTCGATTCCTCGGGTGAGGATTGCTCGACCGGAATCGCTCTGGCGCCCGTGGAATTTTCCGACCCGACCGGTGTATACATCGCCGACTTGAACCAGGTAGCGTTCACACCGGGCTCGCCCGGCACGTGGGCCGCGCCTTCGCAGGTTCAGAGTCTATCGGAGTCGTCGGCCCGGGTCGCTTGGGGGCACACCAGGCGGGATCGCGGTGGCGCAGGGGACGCATACGGGCCTAGTGGCCCCGGAATTCGGCGGCAGCGGTGTCACGGCAATTGCGCTTCCAGCGACGTCGGGCAGCGGCACGCCCGCAATCAGCGACTGGGTCACGTGCAGCGTTGGGAACAGCTTCTCAAATGGCTATGATCCCCACACGATAACCGCGTACCAGAGCCCGAACAGTGGCGACGCGATCGCCTTGCTCGCGAACGAAGGCGCCAGCCAACTAGCGGTCGTCGATCTGACACAAATGCTAAATCCGACGATCGTGCCGCGGACTGCGGGTGGCCATGGATGCGCGTTAGGCACTCTCCCGCCAGGAGTAGTGACCTTCGTTAACGTGCCCTAAGTGGACAGGCCCTTATTGGCTGACGCTTCCACTTGCGTGTAGCGAGTGGAGACGCTTGCGCGCATCTGCCAAGAGCGGATCGTTCTTGCTGTTCCCGCGGATCTGGATGTAATTCGTGTAGGCATCCGCGGCGTCAGAGCTTCCGAGGCCTTCGCGCGCGCGGCCCAGATAGTAGTAGACAGGAGCGAAATAGCGCCAGCTCGGCTCGTCGTCTAAAAAAACGGCGGTAGCTTCGCCGCGGCGCTTCATGCACGCGTCGAGTTCCGCGTCCGCATCCGTGAATGCGCCCGCAGCGAGATACGCGCGTCCCAAGCCGAAGCGGCCGAGCCAGGTATCGGCGAATTTCCGCGCGTCGTTGAATGCGCGAACGGCCGCGTGATAATCGTGGCGCTTCATTTGCGCTTCGGCTTCGATCAACTTGCCGTAAGCCTGCGGGTCGGGCGCAAACTGCTGTTCCAAAATGCGGCTCAGCTCGAGCGCGCGATCGATTTTCCCGGATTCAGTGAAAATCATCGCAGCGGGATAGAGTAAATGCTCGTCGCTGCTGCCGGATGCGCCGCGCTCGGCATCTCGCAGTGCATTTGCGGTGTCGCCTTTCATCAGCGCCGCTTGGGCGAGCATGATCCATTTCCCGGCCGCGCGGCTATTGTCGTGAGCGGCGAGGTCAGTATCGGCGCCCTTCTGCAAGATCGGAATAGCATCCGAAGGCTGTCCCTCGAAAAGCGCGATATCGGCAAGGCCGACGGAGGATGCGGATGCGCCCCAGGGACTGAGCTTGGCGAGATTGTCATACGCTTGTGTCGCTTCCATCTTTGCGCCTTGGGCAAGGCGCGATAGCGCCAGGCAGACGTACGCCTTGCCGAATGACGGATTGATCCGGAGCAGGCGCTCCGATTCGCGGATGGCGGTATCGAAATCGCCCGCGTACATGGCAAACAGGCCGACGTTATTCAGCGCCAATATATTGTTCGGATAGACTGCCAACGCGCGGCGTCCTTCTTGGAGAGCAGCGGTCATGTTGCGCTCGTAGAAGTAGGCAAGAGCGAGATTGATGCTGCCTGCCGTATCGGCCGGATACTGTTTTTCGAGATCCTTGAACTGCTCAATCGCTTTGTCATAGTCGCGTTTGAGGAGGTAGTAGCCACCGCGGGTGCGATACTTCTCACGATCGGACATGCGACTGACTTTGGACATCGCCAGCCGGAAATATTTTTCTGCGTCCTGCCTGCGGCCCATGTTGGCCAGAGTCACGGCCATGCCCGAGTAAGCCCGTCCCAGTCCCGGATCCAGTTGGATGGCGCGGCGGTAACTTTCGAGCGCTTCGGGCCACTTTCCTGCAAATTGCAGCTCCTGCGCCTCAGCGTACTGTTGGGAAGCAGCAAGCGATTGAGAAGAGAATGTCTCAGCGGCAGCAATCTGGCGCGATTCGGGTACGACGTCGCCGAGCGCTTTGCGCAGATGGGCCGCGACCTTTGCGACAGCCTTGGTCAACTGCTTGGGATCGGACGCCGTGGTGCTCTCATTTCCGATGACTTTGCCGGTTACCGTATCGATCGCCTGAGCTGAGAATTTGTAATCGCCGCCATCGCGACTGACCGATCCATCCACGACGACGCCCACCCCTTCACGGCGGGCGATGAGACGCGCCGCATTGACGTCGAGCTTACCCGCTCCGGATAGTTGGACAGCCGCCTTTCGCGCTTGGCCGCGATTGTAGATGTTAATGAAGGATGCGCCTTCCAGATCGGTAGCGAGGAGGGGCTCGAGGGTTCCGGTGAGCACCGGATCGCCTGTCGAATTGGTGAAATCGGTAACTAGGATCTTGACCGGAGGGTGGTTGAGCGCCGCGCGCGGCCGCAAATTGTAGACGAGCGCGCCGGCGAGCAGGATAATCAGCGCCGCCGCAAGCGACAGCAGCTTCCAGTTCGTGGTGTGGGGTTTTCGAAGCCCCAGCCAAATCTCGAGATCGTGAACAATTTGATCCGCGGATCGATAGCGCTTGGCTGGATCAAGCTGGATGCAGCGCACGATGATGTCGTTCAAGGGACGCGGAATGCGAGGCTCGACCTCGATGGGCGGCGGAATTTGCTGTTCGCTGCGGTCCCGCAGCAAATCGGCAAGCAAGCCTTTCTTTACGGGAACGCTGCCGGTGAGGAGCTCGTAGAAGATCAGTCCGAAGGTGAACAGATCGGAGCGATGGTCGATCGGGCCGGCACGCGCCTGTTCGGGCGACATGTACCGAGGCGTGCCGAGGAGCGAACCCACAAGGGTGAGACTTTCGCTGCTGGAGGAGAGCGATTCCACGCCGCCAGATTCCATAACGGCTGCTTCGATGGAGTGTGCGATGCCGAAATCCATCACCGCTGCCCTGCCCGCCCTGTCGACCATAATGTTCTGAGGCTTCAGATCACGGTGAATGACATCTTCACCATGCGCCACGGCCAGGCCCTTGGCAACCTGAAGCATAATTTGCGCGGCTTCTTTTGGCGGCAGCTTGCCTTTTTCGTGCAGCAGGTGCGCAAGCTCCCGGCCGTCGATATACTCCATGCTGATGAAGCGCAGGCCATCGGCAATACCGAGATCGAAGATGCGGACCACGTTGCGGTGCGTGATTTTACGCGTGAGCACGAGCTCTTGACGGAAGCGCTTGAGAATGTCCTCGCTTCCGGCGAGCTCCGGACGAATTACCTTGAGCGCAACGATCCGGTCGACTTCGCGATCACGCGCTTTGAAGACGGCTCCCATACCGCCTTCGCCCAACGTTTCGAGGATCTCGTAACGGCTGCCAAGGATGACGCCGGTTTTGAGAGACACAGATTCGTAAGCACGGGCGTCGGATGTGGTGTAGGGCTTTGACCATTCCTTGCCCCGGCTGGTGGAGAGTTCCGTCTGATCGGCAACTTGAGTGTGATCGGCGGAGGAAGAAACGATTTTCGTTTCCTCAACATCGACTGGAGTGGCGGTCCCGCATGAGGGGCAACAGGTTGCAGAAGCGGGAACAGGCGTTTTGCAACTGGCGCAAACCATTAATGCCTAAGAATTGGAGCTATTCAATTATCGAACATCAAAGGATCGCCTCGTCAGAAACCGGAAAAATTGCGAGCACCATCCAGCACTGAAACCAAATCGTCCAGCCATGAACAACCCTGAGCGCGTCAATCGAATTCGGGATGCGCTGCGTGAGAACCGGTGGGACTTGATTGTGTGCGCGTTACCGATGAACGTGCTTCTTCTAACGGGCTACTGGCCAGTGGTGGGCACGGGCGTTGCAGTCGCTTCAGCGGACGGCCGGATCACTCTTCTGATTCCGGAAGACGAAGAAGATCTCGCAAAGCGCGGTTGGGCGGATGAAGTGCGGAGCTTTAGGCCGGGCTCTCTAGAGACATTAATCACAGCGGCCGAAGCGATCCGGGCGCCCCTGCGGGAGATGGCGGGGAGCTTTTCGGCAGAGCCGGTTCGAGTCGGTCTTGAGGAGCAGGAGACCTCCGAACCCGCTTCGTACGCCGCAATGCACCTCTATGGCGCGACGATGCGCCACCTGATCGAAGAAACGTTCAAGGCCGCCGCGCTCAGCCCCGCAGATGCAGTATTGGCCGATCTACGGGCGCACAAAACGGAACTGGAGCTCCACCAGATTCGGGCCGCGTGCCAGATTGCGGAAGAAGCTTTTCAGCAAGGCTTCCGCCATATCAAAGCCGGAGCGAGCGAAGTAGAAATCGCCGCGGCCTTTCGCGCGCCGCTCAGCGCCAGCCTAGTGAATTTCCCCAGTGTGCAAAGGGCCGACGGCTTCGCGTGGTGCATGTCGGGCGCGAACTCGGCGCTCGCTGCGGGAGCTTACGCTCGGTCGCGCGCCAAGCGGATCGAACCAGGGGATCTGGTGCTGGTGCATTGTAATTCCTATGTGGACGGGTACTGGACCGACATTACGCGTACGTACTCTATTGGCAAATTGGAGGAACGGCCCAAGCGAATGTATGAGGCGGTGTTCGCGGCGCGCGAAGCCGCGCTCGCGGCAATTCGTCCGGGAGAAAGAGCAGCTGATGTCGACCGGGCAGCACGAGATGTTCTGGAAAAGCAGGGATTCGGCCCGCAGTTCAAGCATTCAACGGGTCACGGGGTAGGGTTTTCCGCAATCAGCGCCCACGCGAAGCCGCGTCTTCACCCGAAATCGGCAGACGTGCTGGAAGTCGGGATGGTGTTTAACGTTGAGCCCGCAATTTATTTCGACGGCTATGGAGGGATCCGACATTGCGACATGGTCGCGGTAACGGAGTCGCATGCGGAGGTGCTGACTTCATTTCAGTGCCGCATCAGTGAGTTGCTTAAGGAGGGCTAGAACAGGCAAGCGACATGGCGCATTTTCGCGGAAACAAGAGCGCATTCGGAGCACCGGGAGACGACCCGCGTTGGACCCATGCGAACAAGGAGGGCATTGGTACTTCGTACTCACCAGGCGGCCGCGTTTGGTTCACGGTCTGGCACGGCACCTTGACGGAAGTCTATTACCCAACCGTTGATCGTCCGCAAATGCGGGATCTCGAGTTTCTTTTTGCCGATGGGAATGGATTATTTCTGGAAGAAAAAAGGGATTTTGATTACCAGGTTGAACGGATCTCGCCTTCTCAGGGGTACAGGATCACCAGTCACGATCGCAAGGGACGGTTCTCGTTCACGAAGGAAATCATCGCGGAACCCACGCGGCCCTGCGTTCTTATACGCACGGAATTTCAAGGCAACGGCCAGTTCCTCCGGCATCTAAAGACATATGTTCTATGCGCTCCTCACTTGGAAGTTGGAGGACAAGGCAACAACGCCTTTGTTGTAGAAGCCTCTGGGCGAGAACTGCTGGTGGGCCAGAAGGAGAGCCGCTGGCTTGTACTGGGGACTTCCTGTGGTTTCTCGCGGCTATCGTGCGGATATGTCGGTCAGAGCGACGGGTACACCGATCTGGTGAAAAACCACCGGATGGCTTTTGAATTCGATGAAGCGAAGAATGGAAACATCGCGCTAACCGGCGAGCTGGATCTTTCGAAGACTCGCGAGTTCACGCTCGGTGTGGCGTTCGGCGACACCCTCTCCGGCGCTGTTTCGGCACTGTTTCAAAGCCTGGGCGCTGCTTACAAAGAGCAGCGGCAGATCTTCGTAACGGAGTGGGATGCAGCAGCGAAAGACAGAAAGGCTCTCGAACAGGCGAGTGGAGATAACGGACGGCTGTTCCATTCAAGCTACAACCTCCTGTTGGCTCACGAAGACAAGCTGTTTCAGGGCGCGTTCGTGGCGTCGCTCACGATTCCGTGGGGCGAGGCGCGCGACGACCAGTTTGGAAGAGGTGGTTATCACCTGGTTTGGACGCGAGACATGGTTGAGACTGCGATGGGGCTGCTGGCGGCCGGAAATACGAACGCGCCGTTGCGAGCGCTGATCTATCTGACGGCACGGCAGGAAGAGGACGGCAGCTTTCCGCAGAATTTCTGGGTAGACGGCGTAGCGTTCTGGAAAGGAATGCAACTCGACGAAGTGGCATTCCCGGTACTGCTCGCCTGGCGGCTTCATCAGTTTCGGTTGCTGGCAGAGTTCAGTCCGCGCGTGATGGTGACGCGGGCGGTGGGTTTTCTGCTGCATAGCGGACCAGTGACGGGCGAAGAGCGATGGGAAGAAGCGAGCGGATACTCTCCTTCGACTTTGGCGGTCATCATCTCGGCTTTCATTTGTGCGGCCTCTTTTGCGCGAGTGGATCAGGAGAACGAAGCGGCCGCTTTTCTTGAGAGCTATGCCGATTTTCTGCGCTCGCACTTGGAGGAATGGACGGTAACAACGGAAGGGTCGCTTGCTCCGGGAGCTTACTTCGTCCGATTGAATCCAGCCAAGCCCGGACAAGCGGCGGATCCAGAATCTGTCAATACGGCGGAGCTAATGTTGACAAGTCAACCGCCGGGGTCTCCTCAGTCGTATCCGGCTCGCGAGATCGTCGATGCGGGTTTTCTGCAACTGGTGCGCTACGGAATTCTTTCGGTCGATGATCCGTTGGTCGTCGAGAGTCTGCGCGCGGTGGATGCGGTGCTTAAGAGCGATATGCCCGCCGGCCCCTGCTGGCGCCGGTATAACCACGACGGCTATGGGCAGCAGCCCGGTGGAGGGCCTTATGTGCACTGGGGCCAAGGGCGGCCTTGGCCACTGCTCACGGGCGAGCGCGGGCACTACGAACTGGCTGCCGGTCACGATTGCCGCCCTCTGCTGCATGCGATGGAACAGTTCTCGAACGGCACCTGCCTGCTACCCGAGCAGATCTGGGATGAAGCGGACATGCCGGAGAAGGATCTGAAATGCGGCGGTCCGACCGGTTCCGCGACTCCCCTTCTTTGGGCCCATTCGGAATATTTGCGGCTGCTGCGCTCATGTTATGACCGAAAGGTCTTCGATTTGATCCCGGAAGTGGTCGCTCGATATCAAGAAAGAAAGACGCAGAGTAAAGTCGAGTTCTGGCTGCCCAAGCATCCGATCCGGCGTGCAAAACCCGATTGCACTCTGCGCATCTGCGCGCCGGAACCATTCCGTCTCCGCTGGTCAACCGATGAATGGAAGACATGGCAGGATAGCCAATCGCGCGCGACAGGCATCGGTGGCGAATACTTCGATCTCGCTCCGGGCGCGTTTAAGCCCCAGGTGGAGTTCACGTTCTTTTGGACAGCGCGTGGGCAGTGGGAAGGACAGAATCACCTGGTGCAGGCACAGTAACGAGGAACAAGGATGGAAAATTCAAGTCATTCAAATCAGGGAAAAGTTGTCGTAGTGACCGGCGCCTCTGCGGGAGTGGGACGCGCAGTGGTTAATGAGTTCGCTAGGCAAGGAGCGCATATCGGGCTGATCGCACGCGGAAAAGAAAGGTTAGAAGCCGCAAAGCGCGAGGTCGAAGAGGCGGGTGGAAAGGCGCTGGTACTGCCAACGGATGTCGCAGACGCTCAGGGAATGGAAAGCGCAGCCGAGCGGGTCGAGGAAGAATTAGGACCCATCGATATCTGGGTGAACGTTGCGATGACTACGATCTTCGCGCCCTTTCTCCAGATCACACCCGATGAGTTCAAGCGCGCGACCGAAGTCACATATCTCGGGCAAGTCTACGGGACGATGGCAGCATTGAAACGCATGCACGCGCGCAACCGCGGCACGATTGTGCAGGTGGGCTCCGCACTCGCGTATCGCTCCATCCCGCTGCAATCTCCATACTGCGGAGCGAAGCACGCGATTGTGGGATTCACGGATTCGATTCGCTCGGAGCTGATTCACGACAAGAGCAACGTGCACATTACCGCAGTGATGCTGCCGGCTATGAACACACCGCAGTTCAGTTGGTGCCGCACGCGTCTGCCACGTCATCCCCAGCCGGTGCCCCCGATTTATCAACCGGAGGTGGCGGCTCGCGCGATTGTTTGGGCCGCAAGCCACAAACGGCGCGAGGTTTTTGTTGGTTGGCCAACCGTAGAGGCGATTTATGGGCAGGACATCGCGCCATCTTTTGCGGACCGTTATCTCGCAGAGCATGGGTATGATGGCCAGCAGACCTCGGAGGCGGTTTCACCAGACCGTCCCGACAATCTGTTTGAGCCGGTAAAAGGGAATTTTGGCGCTCATGGCATTTTCGATCAGCGTGCCAGCAATTTTAGTATCCAGAGCTGGCTGAATCTCCACCGCGGAACCGTCTCGACGGTATCCATAATGGGAGCCGGGTTGATCGCACTCGCGTTCACTGCTCTGCGGAGGAAAACATGATGCTGACGGACTTGAGCCCGGAAGAGTTGGGCAGCGATCTACGTGAAGGCTCGAGTGGATTTCTTGGGCATCGGCGCTCGATTCTTGGCCTGTCGCTTTTTTCAGCGGGTGTGATGGGCGGAATCGCACTCTACCAAATGGGCATTTTGAAGAAAATCCCTGAGCCGCGCTGGTCCCACCTCAATGCCGAGAAAGTGAACGGCTCCGCAGAGGCATACTCTCACGTCGCCACACCTGACGCTCTCCTGGGTTTGGTGAGTTATGGAGTCACAGCGTGCTTGGCGGGTATGGGGGCACAGAAGCGCTGGCAAACACATCCGTGGATTCCGCTTAGTATGACCGCCAAGGCTTTGCTCGACGCCGCCCTCGCAGGCAAACTCACCTCCGATCAATGGACAAAATACCGCGCGTTTTGCATTTGGTGCCTGCTGACGGCAACGGCTACTTTCGCAGTTGTCCCGCTCGCGCTGCCGGAAACAAGAGCGGCGCTACGTGAATTAAGGGGAGCCTCGGATGCCTGAACTGCTCAGCCCGGAGCTCGAACGCAGCGTGGCGGAAATCGACCTCGCCGTACGCGAAGGACGTTTTCAAGGCTGGCTGGCGCTTATCGCTGGCGCATCGAGCGCGCTGAGCGGTATTGAAGTTGCCTACGAGCATTACAAGGGCAGCTATAGCCGGCGAATCATGTACACGCCGGTGATTCTGAGCGGCGCGCTTATGGTGGGCGGGCTATCTGGTTTTTTCAGCAGGCGCGCGGCTCGAACGGTTCTGCCTGTCATCTCGTCGCTTACGCTTGCTGACGGCGTGATTGGCTTCTATTTTCACGTGCGGGGAATCCAGCGCAAACCCGGGGGCTGGCGGCTTCCCATCGTCAATATGGTTATGGGCCCGCCCATCTTTGCTCCGCTCCTGTTCGGAGTGAGCGCATATTTGGGATTGCTCGCTTCGTTCCTTCGTCGTAGCGATCAAGAGAACAGATGGGCGCTGCCCCGCGGCACGCATCGTCGGCATTGGGCGGCTGTCATCGCCCGCAAACACGAGCCCATTAGCTGGACGCAAGACGTACGCGAAGGACGCTTTCAAAAGCAGATGGCGATCGCAACCGCCATCTCGGCGTTTTTCAGTGGTTTTGAGGCTTGGTACTCGCATTACAAAAACAATTTTCAATACAAGGTGCAGTGGACACCGATCCTTCTTACGCCGATGTTGATGGCAGCAGGAATCGGCGCTGTCAGAAGTCCTCGAGTTGCGCACACCTGGCTCCCGGCTGTTTCCGCCCTGGCGATGGCGGATGGAGCGTTGGGTTTCGGTTATCACGCGCGCGGCGTATTGCGACGTCCGGGCGGCTTAAAAAAACCGATTTACAACATCATTTATGGACCACCGCTTTTTGCGCCTCTGCTATTTGCCGCCACTGGATTTCTGGGATTGCTGGCCAGCTTGCTTCGCAGGGAGAAACAGCGGTGAGTATCAAGACGGCCAAGGTGGACACACGTCCGATTGATCCACGCACGCGAAAGCCGATCGGGCCGATGCCTCAGCCCGGGTACTATCCGGGATTCAGCACGCTCAGCCAGCAGAAGTTTTGGGACGCGAAAACGCGCGAGGTGGTTTTGGACCGCGTCAATAATGTTCCGGAGATCCGATTTTTCGACGCTGACGAAGCGCGCCTGCTTAAAGCGATCTGCGACCGTGTTCTGCCCCAGGATGACCGCGACGAAGCGCATAAGAATACCGATCGTGCCGCAAATCGATAAGCGTCTCTACGAAGATTCGCACGACGGTTATCAGTACGACAATATGCCCCCCGATCGCGAAGCTTTCCGTTTGGGATTGCAGGCTGTTGAGGGAATCGCGCGACATCTGCACGGTCGCGGATTCGTGGAGATCGGTCCGTTGGAACAGGATGAAATCATGCGCTCGTTGCACGATGGCAAACCAGCGGCGGCCCACGATATCTGGAAGCGCATGCCGGTTCATCGCTTTTGGTTGCTGCTGGTTTCCGATTGCGCTGACGCATACTACTCACATCCATGGGCCTGGGATGAAATCGGGTTCGGCGGCCCAGCCTACCCGCGCGCCTACATGCGACTCGAACGTGGCGAAGCGGAGCCCTGGGAACGCGCGGAGAAACGTTACCGATGGGAACCTCCGGACAGCTCTATGTCAGGCGAGTATGAGCGCGTCGGAGGACAGTCTGAGCATTTCGGCTCACCCGGCCAGGGAGGTACGCATTGAAATCACCGCTTCTCGGAAAATTTCGGGCGCCCAACGGGAAGCCACACATGCTCGGCCCGATGCAGCGGATCGAAACACCGATGCGCCGCTTTCCGGAAGACGAAGAAGTGGATTACGTCATTGTGGGTGTTGGCGCTGGGGGCGGTGTTCTGTTGCAGCGGCTGGCGCGCGCCGGATTTCGCGCGATTGGATTCGATGCCGGACCCTTCTGGGACACGGAGCGTGACTGGGTAAGTGACGAAAAGGGCGCGCATAACCTCTATTGGAACGATCTGCGAATCACCGCCGGTCAGCACCCGCTGGCATTCGGCGCGAACAATAGCGGCAAAGGCGTGGGCGGCGGAACGGTTCACTGGGCGTCTTTCACGCCGCGGCTGCACCCTTCCGATTTCCACATCCAATCGCTTGACGGGGTTGGTGTCGACTGGCCGATCGCGTATTCTGACCTGAAGCCTTACTACGAACTCCTGGAATTAGAGCTGCCCGTTTCCGGTCCGTCGTATTATCCGTGGGGCGACCCGCACGGCTATCCTTATGGACCGCACCCGATGGGCGGCGTCGGCGACGCTCTGATCCGGGGATGCACGCGATTGGGAATCGGAGTTTCTGCAGGTGGGCCGGTAGCCATACTGGAAGGCTCTCGCGCGGACCGGCCACACTGCATCTACCGTGGTTTCTGCATCCAGGGATGCAAGGTCGGCGCGAAAGCAAGCACGCTCATCACGCATGTGCCGGACGCCATCAAAAATGGAGCCGAGATTCGTCCGGACTGCATGGTTTCGCGTATCCACTTGGGCGGGAACCGGCGCGTCACGGGAGTGACCTATTTTGATTCTGAGGGGCGCGAGCGCTTTCAAAAAGCAAAAGCGGTGGTTGTTGCGGGATATTCCATTGAAACACCGCGCCTGTTACTCAATTCCGCTTGCCCGGGATTTGAAAACGGGCTTGCGAATTCGAGTGACTGCGTGGGCCGTTATTTGATGGCGCAAGCCGGCAATCTTGTGCTCGGCCGTTTCGACGAACTCGTCCGTATGTATAAAGCGCCCCCGGCGCATGCTCTGACGGAGGAGTTTTACGAGACCGACCCGAAACGCGATTTCGTGCGCGGGTTTGCGATCCAAACCGTAGGCCCTTTGCCGATTGCGTTTGCCAAGCAAATGATGGTCGCGAAGGGCGCCTGGGGATGGGGGCTGCGGAGCGTCATGATGGATTACAACCACTGGGCCGCGTTTGGATTCCTGGGAGAAATTCTACCCAATGCCGCGAACCGCGTGCAATTGGCGGAGGAAAAAGATCGGTTTGGTATCCCCATCGCCAAAGTCACTTTCAACTTGTATGACAACGACAAGAAACTGATCGAATACGGCAAGAACAAAACGATGCAAGTCATGTCGGCAGCGGGGGCAACGGAAGTCGTGCAGGAGCCGCGCTATGCGCACCTTGTCGGAGCGGCGCGGATGGGCAATGACCCTGCGAGTTCGGTGGTCGATCAATTTGGCCGTACGCACGATATCAGCAATCTGTTCGTCTGTGATGGCAGCCTGATGCCGACACAAGGTTCAGCCAATCCGGGGCTGACGATCATGGCGCTGGCGGCGCGGATTGCCGATTACCTCATTAGAGAAGGAGAGGAAATCTTCTCATCTGACAAGCGAAACATGGAAACGCCTCCTATGCGGCGCGATCTGTCTCCGCCGGATACGTGGGGACACGGGATGCCTCGGATTTAGATGGTCATGCAATCCAGCCCCACCATCGAACGCATTCGGGTTTCCGTTTACACGGTGCCGACGGAGACGCCGGAGTCGGATGGCACTTTCGCATGGGATCAAACCTCTTTGGTCCTTGTTGAAGTTGTTGGGGGCGGCAAAACAGGAGTTGGCTATAGCTATGCAGATACGGCAACGGCAAAGCTGATTGACGAGTCGCTGGCGCCAAAGCTGGCCGGTCACGACGCTCTAGCCATCGGAGGTGCCTGGCGAAAGATGGTGGAGCAGATACGCAATCTGGGTCGGCCGGGGATTTCTTCGATGGCGATTGCGGCCGTCGATAATGCGCTGTGGGACTTGAAAGGGAAGCTGCTGAATGTCTCGGTGGCAGCTTTGCTCGGAATTGTACGCACGCAGGTCATGGCGTACGGAAGCGGCGGATTTACGTCGTATTCGAATTCACAACTGCGCGCGCAATTGGGTGGTTGGGCAGAAAACGGCTTTCACGCGGTGAAGATGAAGATCGGTCGCGATGCGGCGGCGGATATCGATCGGGTGCGTGCTGCGCGCGAGGCGATTGGACCGAACGTTCAGCTCTTTGTCGACGCGAACGGCGCGTACACGCGCAAACAAGCTCTCCATCAAGCAGACATGTTTAGGGAGTACGATGTCGTGTGGTTCGAGGAACCAGTCTCTTCGGACGACCTTGAAGGATTGCGGCTGATCCGCGATGCGGGGCCGGCGGGAATGGACATCGCGGCCGGCGAATACGGCTACGATTCCTGGTATTTCCGAAGGATGCTCGCGGCGGGCGCTGTCGATGTCCTTCAGGCGGACGCCACTCGGTGCGCGGGCATCACTGGTTTTCTCCAAGCGGACGCTCTATGCGCGAGCCACTCGATGCCTCTCTCCGCGCATACTTCGCCTTCCATACACGCGCACGCTTGCTGCGCAGCACAACGAGCCATCAACGTGGAGTACTTCTTTGACCATGCGCGGATTGAAAAGATGGCGTTTGATGGCGCGATCGAAGTAATTGACGGAGTACTGACTCCAGACTTGTCACGGCCTGGTTTCGGCCTGGTGCTCAAGGAAACGGATATGCAGCAATATCAGGTTTACGGCGCTGACTCGCGAAACAGAAAGTGAGCAAACCAAGAAAATGGGATTCGAACAATATCACGAGCCTGCCAACGAGCTACCCGAGGAGACACGCACGTTTGCCCGAATGATCGCGTCTCTTGGTGAAGAGGCGGACGCCATCGGCTGGTACGAGCAACGAATGGCGGTGGAAAAAGACAAGGATGCAAAAGCGATCATGGAGGACGCACAGGGTGAAGAATTCAAACATTTCGGTATGGATTTGGAATTTCTTCTGCGACGCAAACCAAAGTGGCAAGGAATTCTAAAGGGCATCCTCTTTCAATCGGGAGATATCGTCAAGCACGGAGAGGACGCGGAAGAAAAGAATTGAGGAGGACTCGCTTGGTGAGGATCATAACCTTCATTTCTTTTTGTCTTCTTTGTTCTATTTCAGCCGTTTGGCATCCTGCTTATACCCAGGAAGCGCCGACAACGATTCAGGATTCAACGCAGGCGTTATCGGTTATTCGAGGAACGTTGAAAGTTCCGGGTTTGCAACATCCCGTGAAGGTGCTTCGTGATCACTGGGGCGTTGCGCACATCTATGCCCAGAACCAGCACGACCTCTTTTTTGCCCAAGGTTTCATCGCAGCACAGGACCGGCTATTCCAGATGGAATTGTGGAAGCGTTCGGGCGCAAGGACGATTGGCCGAAGTACTGGGGTCCTCGGCGCTATTCCGTGATGTAAACGCGAGGCTGTTGCGATATCAGGGTGACATGGCCTCGGAATACCAGAGCTACTCGCCCGATTCGAAAGAGATCCTGGAAGCTTTCACAAGCGGAATTAACGCAAATATTGCCTTCAGGGAATCGCCTAACGGGCCCGGTCTGCCGATCGAATTTAGATTGGCAGGATTTAAACCAGAGCCGTGGAAACCGGACGATTGCTTAAATCGCATGGCAGCATTTTCAATGACTGGCAATGCGTTTGCCGAACTGGAGCACGCGGAAATGGTGGCTGCGATTGGGGCGGAAAGAGCTTCGAAACTTCTAGATCTGAATCCCAAGGTTATTCTTGATCCGGCACCCGGCGTCAATTTCTCTGGATTGTCCGCAGGCCTCCTGGGGAATCTTGTGGGTAGCGACTCAAGAATCAATTTTCCGAGTTATTACATCGAGGGCAGCAACAACTGGACGGTTTCTGGCGCATTGACGCAAACCGGTAAACCCCTGCTCGCAAATGATCCACATCGCATTCTTGCGGTGCCTTCTCTGCGCTACATGGTGCATTTGGTAGCCCCAGGATGGGACGTGATCGGAGCAGGAGAACCCGGCCTTCCCGGCGTAGCACTCGGACACAACCGGCAGATTGCGTGGGGCTTCACAATTTTTGGATCAGACCAGCAGGATCTCTATCTCGAGAAACTTCGGTCCGAGAATTCCTTGGAATATCGAACTGAACATGGCTGGGAACGCATGCAAGTGCAACGAGAGATCTTTAAAGTTCGGGGAGGTCCGGATGTCACCGTGGACTTGAAGTTCACTCGGCACGGCCCGGTCGTGTGGCAGGATGAAACACGCGCGCTCGCGCTGCGCTGGGTCGGCACGGAACCCGGCACTGCGGGATACCTTGCGTCGCTCGCAGTTGATCGAGCAGAGAACTGGGATCAGTTTTCTAATGCCATGAAGCGATGGAAGGTCCCCTCGGAGAATATCGTCTACGCCGACAAGCAGGGCAATATTGGCGAGTATTCGGCTGGCTTGTCTCCTTTGCGAAAGAATTGGACGGGACTTCTTCCCGTTCCTGGAATTGGCGGCTACGAATGGGCGGGCTTCATACCAACCGGCGAACTGCCGCATTCGTACAATCCATCGAAGGGCTTCATTGCCACCGCAAACAACAAGATGATCCCCAACGAATATCCATATAAGATTGGCTACCAGTGGTCTCGCTATCGCGTGCAACGGATCGATGACGTACTCGGCGCTGCGCAAAGAGCCGGTCACAAACTCACAACCGAGAATTTCGAGCAGCTTCAGAATGACGTGGTATGTTTGCCAGCGCGTGAACTGATTCAATTGCTGCGAAAAACGATAGGAGACCATCCGAGCGCAGAGCAACAACTCCTGGTTGACTGGGATGGGACCCTCGATCGAAACTCTGCGGCGGCCGCATTGTATGAGATCTATTTCCAGGAATTAAGGAAGGCTATGGTTCAGCAGGCGCTGCCTTCTCGCTTATCGTTCCTGGCAACGCATTGGAGCGCTTATCAGGTGGTGACTTTTTTGTCACATCCCACGGAGGACATTTTCGGAAGCAATCCGGAAGCTCAGCGCGATCGTATCTTGGAGCGGTCACTGCGAGCCGCCACGGAGAGACTCAGCGCGTTAGAAGGTCCTGATTCGGGAAAATGGACCTGGGGCCGGTTGCACTACATTGAATTTCGTCATCCGCTCAGTCCCGCTGTCAAGGACCTGGGGCCGATATCGCGGCCAGGTGACGGCGATACCGTCGATGCCACAAGTTATCACGATAACTCTTTCGAACAAGTTGCAGGTGCAAGCTATCGCGAAATTCTCGATCTGGCTGATTGGGACAGGTCTGTGGCGATTAACACTCCGGGCCAAAGTGGCGAGCCCGGCAGCCCACATTATTCCGACCTCTTGCCGCTCTGGAGCGATGGCCGATATTTTCCCTTGCGGTACTCGGAAGCTGCTGTCGAAAAGGCAGTAGCCGACAGACTGGAATTACAGCCGTGAACTATACATCCGCGTTGGAGTTACGGCGGAGCGATTTGCCCTCGGATTACGGAGATTGATGCGGGCGGAATTGTGTATTCGGTGCCCTGCCCCGCTGTGACTTCCTGGTGGCGGATGGGTCCGTCCGGGCTCGCGTCGCCTCCAACGTAAATTTGTTGTGGTGTGTTTTGCTCCTGCGGCAAATGCGCGTCGAAGCCGCGCTGCGCCGGGTGCCACTGATACTCTTCCCTACCGAAAACCGCTTGTTGAACTTGGCCGCTGAGATAGCTATCATGGGCGGATTGTTCGTCGTTCAGGATAATGCGAACGCGGTGACTCGCGAATTGATCTCTGTTGACAAGCATGATGGACCATTGGCCATCGGGCCGCTCGACTGCGTACGCGGTGATCAGCACATGGCCAGCGCCATCCGTAACGTTTGATGAAGCGGGAAACACACGGTGCGTGCCCCCGTCCATCTGTAGCCATTCGCGGTTAATCATGCGGCTCGCGAAAAATTGAGAAAGGGACTGCTTGATTTGGTAATCGCGAGTGACTGTGAACATTCCAAACGTGCCGGCAGAATCGTTGCACCCGTGCTCCATTTGAAGCGGCAGGTAATGGAAATAATACAGCGCATTGCCTCCTGAGCTGAAAAACGAGCCAGCGTAATCAGCCAGCCAGAGACCGCCGAAGATGTCCATGTATGTTTCGCTGGTTGATGACGAGAGATTCGATTCCGTGATGAACATGGGCATCTCGGCAGGGATGCCGTCGTTGTGCCAAACAGTAATGATGTCGCTGACCAGTTTCGGTTCGTCGTACAACTTGCCCCAATCAATGCGACACGGCTCGTAAGGGTAATGCTCGAAAGAAAAGAATTGCAGGTCCCGCATGCGGCCATGTTGCTTGAGGTAATCGAGAAAACGGCGAAGCCAGGACGTTCTTCCGTCCGCATCGGGCCAGACCTGGATATCTTCATTGACGCCCTGAAACGATGGACCGCCGAGTTTCAAGTTAGGGTCGATGCGGTGCAACGCAGTTGCGTATTGAAGATACAAAGCGCCATAATCCTCAGGTAGCATGTATTGGCCGTCCGCTTCTTCACCCATCTCGACATAGGAAATTGCGTATTTGTGAGCTTCAAGATATTGAATTTCGGCTGCAGCGTTGTCGGGATTATCGTAGAGCATGGCAACCGGCATCACGGCGGGGAGATTGCGGGTCACGCCGCTGGTGAAGAAGAGATCGAAGCCGACCTGGGCCTCATTGTGGTTAACCGGACTTGTGGCTTCATGCCAGGGATCGACTGAAGAGCAGTACGTCGCGCTTTGCTCCTGGTCCGGTGTGTGGCGCACGAGGTCGTGAAACGTGCCGTCTTCGGATATAACGCCGAGCGAGAGTTCCTTTATCGCGTAGCCGACGCAGTTACGCGGATCAGCGGAGCCGTGCGTGTCGCACGTGTTCGAGGACTGCGTCATCCAGATGCGGACAAAGCGCACGCTAACCGGATCGGCGGAGAGTCTTAATGAGATGGTGCCGCCGGTTCCATTCGAGATGAGCCCGCGCGGAAATGTCGTCCAGACGCCGCGAGTCTGGCTGTGAATGGGGTCATCGCCTGTCCAGTATTGGACGAGGTATTGCTTGGCGTACGGCTCGGCCCAGGCGATCCTGATCGTGTCCACTGGCTGTGTATTCGCGAGATCGAGAATGACCCATTGCGGATGACGCGTATCATCCTCGCCCGTGAAGCTACTGGCGAGATACGGATTGCTTTTCCAGTATGTGCTTTCGTCGCCGTCAGTGAGGCGCGAGAATCCGACATTTCCGGTTCCATCATTGCGAGTAAAGCCGCGATGCGGAAGCGCGTAGCCAAATGAATAGCGGATAAATTTGCTAGAGGTGGTTGAGCCGACGAAGTAGCCTTTGCCGGTCCGATCGCTCCACGCGCCTTCAGGGTTCCAGTGCCAAGCCTCGACGGCGAGATCCGTATTTTGCCGATAGGTGACTGGCTGCCAGCCGGCCTCGAAGACGCGCTGGAGCGCCGGGCGCGTGAAATCGTGGTCGATGGCTGCGACGGGTATACGATCCACGCCCGCGCCCAGGGCTTCTCGAGGAACGAATTTGTTGATGGCGTGAGTTGGCGTGATATCGACGCGGATAATTTGGGCGCTCAGAAGGACGGGCGCGAACCCGGCGGCGAACAGATGGACGATTCGCAGAACTTCTTGTGACGAGGTCAGCCGCAACAGCCGCCCTCGCTAGGCAGAAGCAAGATCGCTAGGCTGCAACGGCAATCGGCGGATACGTTTGCCCGTCGCGGCGAAGATGGCATTCATAAGCGCGGGTGCAACCGGCGGCAATCCGGGCTCGCCAATACCTGTCGGGTCAACGGTGCTCGGAACGGCATAGACTTCGATCTTCGGCGTCTCCTTCATCGAGAGCGTGGGGAAGTGGTTGAAATTGTTTTGTACCGATCGCCCGTTTTCAATGGTGATCTGGCTCTTCAATGCGGCGGTTAAACCGTAAACGATGGCGCTTTCAACTTGGGCGCGAATACCATCCGGATTGACAGGTATGCCGATATCGACTGCCGACACGACGCGATTCACGCGGACCTGACCGTTGCTGACGGATACCTCGACGACGTTCGCAGCGTAGCTGTTGAACGAAAAATGACAGGCGATCCCGCGGCCGGAGCCGGTTCCCAGCGGCTTACCCCAGCCGCTCTTCTCAGCAGCGAGCCGCAGCACGCCTTGCATGCGAGCGGTTTCGAGCGGTTTGGCCGACTTGTCGAATGGATGCTTGATGATGCGGTTTCCGCTGAGCTTCTGCATGCGGAATTCATACGGATCGGCTTGCGCCAAGTGAGCGAGTTCGTCGACGAAGCTCTCCATCACGAATCCGATGATCGAAGCTTCGACCGATCGCCACCACGCTCTGGGCACGCCTGATGCCGCGGGGAGATATTCGAGGCGATAGCTGTTCGTGAGGTACGGCATCTGCTGAGTGGAGCCCAGCTCGGAAGATTCGCGCGGGGCCTTTGGATCCCACCACTCGGCGATTGACGTCGAGGTGCCCTTGTGCCGCCAGGCAAGGATATTGCCTTTCGGGTCCACGGCTGCACTGACCCGATGGTACGCGGCGGGTCTATAGTAATCGTGGGTCATGTCATCTTCGCGAGACCAGATGAGCTGGACAGGTCTGCCGATCCGTTTTGCAATTTGCGCCGCTTCCATGGCGAAATCAGCCTGATAGCGCCGCCCGAAGCCGCCCCCCATAAAGGTGGTATGGACTTGAATTTTCTCGGCCGGAAGCTTAGTCACCTGTCCAATGACTTGCTGCACCCACTCCGGCCCTTGCGCGGGTGCCCAGGCCTCGGCGCGATCGGCGGTGATATGCATCGTGCAGTTCATAGGCTCCATCGTGGCGTGAGCCTGGAACGGCAGCTCGTAATCCGCTTCGATTTTTTTCTCGGTTGGCGCGGAAGAGATAACCGCCGCGGCGTCACCCTGATTAAGCACCACCTTCATTTGCGAGTCAACCAGCTTCCGGAACTGGCGTCGAAGCGAATCACTGCTTTCGGTTGCGTGCGGGCCGTAATCCCAATCGATCTGCAATTGCTTGCGCGCCTGCATGGCGATGTAGGTGGAATCCGCAACAAGGGCGACACCGCCCCACGAATGAACCGCTTCGACGGCTTCGATTTCGAAGATGTCGTGCACGCCGTGCATTGCTTTTGCTTTACTCGCGTCGAAGCTCTTGACCTTGCCGCCGAAGACGGGACAACGTTCGACCATGGCGTAGATCATTCCAGGCACGCGTACATCAATGCCGAACGTGGCACTGCCGTCGGTTTTTGAAGGAATATCCTTGCGAGGGAGTGGCTTGCCGATGACTTGGAATTCTTCCGGCTTCTTCAGCTTCAGAGTTGCGACGTTTGGCACGGGCAGCTTGGAAGCTTTTTCGACAAGGTCGCCATATGCGAGCTTCTCGCTTCCACGCCACACTGCCCCGTCTCGAGTAACGCATTTTTCTGGTGCAATGCTCCACTGTTGTGCGGCTGCCGTAACCAGCATTTGTCGCGCCGCAGCCCCGGCTTGCCGGAGAGGCGTCCACATCGTCGGCACGCTCGAGCTGCCGCCCGTGCCTTGATCGCCAAAGATCTTGCTGTCCGTTGCGGCCTGTTCGACTCGAATGTCTTTCCAATTGACATCCAACTCTTCAGCCAAAATCATCGGCATGGAAGTAAAGACACCCTGGCCCATCTCCGATTTGGAGCAGGTAAGTGTCACGACACCACTCTGATCAACTTTGATCCAAGCGCGCAGAGGATTGGCGAGCGGTTTATTTGGCTGTTCATTGGAGCTATCGCTCTGCGCTCCCTTGATCGCGCGTGGCACTTCGAAGCCGAGGACAAGAGCGGCCCCGATCGTGGTGCCCGATTTGAGCAGCGTGCGACGGGTTACGGAGGAAGACGACGTCATCACAACTCACCTCCTTCGGCCTTTGCTGCGGCTTGACCGGAATTGCTCCATTCCGCTGCTTTCAGGACAGCGGCGCGGATTCGCTGTGCGGTCCCGCAGCGACAGATGTTGTTCGACATGCCCTGGTCCACATCCGCAGCGGTTGGCTTCGGATTTTTTTTGAGAAACGCAACGGCGGTCATGATCTGGCCCGATTGACAATAACCACACTGTGGGACCTGCTCTTCCACCCATGCTTGTTGCACGGGATGGCTGCGATCTTTTGAGAGGCCCTCGATCGTTGTAACCTTTTTGTTCGCGACCGACCCGACGGGAAACACGCAGGAGCGCGCAGGTTCGCCGTCAATATGAACGGTACACGCGCCACAGGCTGCGATGCCGCAGCCGTACTTTGTCCCGGTGAGATTGAGCGTATCGCGCAAAACCCATAACAGCGGTGTTTTGGGATCGACGTCGACCGATTTGGTGTCGCCGTTGACTTCAAACGAAATGGCCATGGCCGGCACTCCTTCCGACTAGTCGATGTTACAACGTTAGGGCCCTGGGATGGGTGGCGCCGAAAGGAAGCTCGGATCATAACTTTCTTTTACTTTCTTTTTTGTTTGACTTTGGCTTGCGATTGCCTTACAATTCCGATAATGCTCTCGGACGCCATTTAAGGGGCGCGTCCGGTAAAGAGCAACAAGGAGGTAGCGTTTTGGGCAAGCTGTTTACGAAAAACACCGGCGAGTTCGCGGGGCGGCTCTTTGCAACCGCATTTGCACTTTGCTGGTTAACGAGTGCTGTTCCGGCACAGGCACAGGAAGTCACTGCGGCCATCAATGGTGTCGTCACTGATCCATCGGGCGGCGCAGTTGCGGGCGCGAAAGTCACGGCCAAAGATTTGGACCGGGGAACGGCATTTCCGACGACCACTGACAGCAACGGAGCATACACTTTGAATCGATTGCCGGTAGGCAACTACGAGATTCGAGTGGAAAATCCTGGATTTCAAGCGGCCGTGCAGTCGCCCGTTGTTTTGCAACTCAACCAGGTGGCGAAGATCGATTTTCAGTTGCAGGTGGGGAATGTTAATCAAACGGTTGAAGTGACAAGCGCGGCGCCAGTGCTGCAGACCGAAACGACGCAGCTTGGGACGGTTCTAGACGCGCGCACAAATGTGGCGCTGCCTTTGGCGACTCGCAATTACAACCAGTTGACGTTGCTGGCGCCGGGTGCGATTTCGACAAGTCCGGTCGCTTTCACCGGAGCCCAGAGTACGTTCAATAGCGGCCGGCCGTACATCAACGGCAACCGCGAGCAGGCGGACAACTATCTTCTGGATGGAATGGATAACAATCAGATTTCAGAAAACGACGTTGGTTATGCGCCCAGCGTGGATGCTATTCAGGAATTCAATCTGATCACGCAGAATGCGTCGGCGGAATTCGGCAACTACATGGGCGGCATCATCAGCGTTAGCATAAAAAGCGGCACGAATAGCTTCCATGGAGACGCCTTCGAGTTCCTGCGCAATAACGTCCTGAATGCCAACGAATGGCAGAACAACCTGGTGGGCACTCCGACTCCTCAGTTGCGCTGGAACGAATTTGGCGGGACGGTCGGCGGCCCGATCAAGAAGGACAAGCTGTTCTTCTTCGTCGATTATCAAGGATCGCGCTATGATCAGCCCGCGACCGCCTCTGGTTTTACGGTCATTACTGCCGCGGAGCGCACTGGCAACTTTGGCGCATTCTGCACGGCCGGATTTAATGCTGCGGGAATTTGCACCAATCCTGCTCAGCAGATCTACAACCCGTTTTCGAGTACAAACCCCAGCACCCGCGCGCCCTATCTGTTCAACAAGATTACGACTCCGCTTAGTCCGATCGCTACAGCAATTCTGAGTTCACCGCTATATCCCGTGCCGATTAATGGCAACTCGGTAAACAATCAGATCAATACGTCTCATACCTACACAAACGGGGATCAGGGTGATATCAGAGTCGATTGGGCCGCTTCGGACAAGAGTCATGTTTCCGGGCGCTATTCGCAACAGAAGGTCGTCAATCCAGGGACGAACAGTCAGGCGCTCCTGTACAACAGCTTCAATAATTATCCGCTGTATAACGGCGTGTTCGACTTCACGCGTACCTTCAGTCCGACGTTCGTAAACGACTTTCGCGGCGGTGTGAATTACTATCCGGTCATGACCGGAAACACGAATTCTTCAGGCAATACGAATTTCGGTATTCCGGGTGCGCCATCGTCATTCCTGCCGCAAATGTTCTTTACCCAAGGAAATCTGGCGGGCAGCGCCTTCGGCAACGCCGACGTGACGCAAGATTTCTCGTCCACCGTCGGTCAAGTCGAAGATACGGCGATTATCAACAAAGGCTCTCACACGTTCCACGCCGGGTTTCAGCTCTTTCGTGATCGCATCAATGTCTTCTATTCCGGCAACGAGGGATTGGCGGGCACGTTCAATTTCAACGGACAATACACGGCAAATCCAGCAGCAAAATCGATAGGTGTTCCGGAAGCAGATTTCTTGCTGGGACTTCCCCAAACTGTTGGCGTGGGCTCGGGCGGAGGCACATGGGGTCAGCGCTCCTGGATCTATTCCGCCTTCGTGCAGGACGACTGGAAGGTGAGCAGCAGGCTGACGCTGAATCTGGGCCTGCGCTGGGAGCTGCACACGCCTTGGGATGAGGTTTTTAACCGGCAAACAAACTTCACTGAATTCAGTGGTCAGGTGCTGCTCTCAGGCCAGACGAAGCTGTTCAATGACAATAATGCGTTGTACAACCAATACAACGGGATCACAAATTTCCAGCCGCGCATCGGTGTGGCCTTCCAGGTGGCAAATAATACGGTCGTTCGGGCATCTTACTCCTTATCGAGCTTCCTCGAGGGCACCGGCACAAATCTTCGCCTGACTCGAAATCCACCATGGCAGAGCGGCCATCTTGTGACCTATTCATCGGCTGCTGATCTGGTATTGCCGCCGACGACGCTGGATCAAGGATTTTCCGGATTTTCCAGCACCGGTTGCACTCCGGCGACCATCGCGACCTATTCACCGGCGTGCTTCGCGGGCGCGACAATCTTCACGTGGGATCCGAACAACCGCCCGGCCGTTTCGAACCAGTGGAACTTCTCGATCCAGCATCAATTCGGCAATTCCACGACGCTGCAGCTCGCCTATGTCGGTCAAAAGAACGATCACCTGATGGTGCCGATCCTGGCATCGCAAAACTTCCTGACGCCGAGTGGCACGGTTTTGCCGAGCCCTTACCTGGCAGGTAACGCCGCACTGCTGGCTTCAGCCCCGACCGACAAACTGACCAACACGAACGGTATCCAAAGCTACAATGCGCTGCAGGTTAGTTTGCAGAAGCGGCTCAGCAGCGGACTCGAGTTCCAGGCAAATTACACCTGGTCGAAGTGTCTGACGAATTCCATCGGATACTACGGTCTTTACGGCGACACGTCAGCGAGCGCTAGCGCGGATCAAAGCGGCGGAAATGTTTTCTACTGGCAGAATACATACGACGCGCACGGCAATTACGGTCCGTGCTACTACGATGCGGAGCATGCTTTCAATGGATTTGTGACGTATGATGTTCCGTTCGGCCGTGGCCGCGCGTACGGCAGCAACATGAATCGCGCCGTTAATGCGGTTATCGGCGACTGGCAGGTCAACGCGATCGTGACAGTTCACTCCGGATTCCCGTTCCCGATTACTGCTAGCGACAACTCCGGGACGGGATCGTTCGGTGCTTTGGCGAGTTGCAGCGGCAGCCCCATCGTCAATGGCAAGAAAAATTCACCTTTAGGCGGCTATCAATTCTGGAATCCGAGTACGTTCTATCAGCCGGCATCCGGATTTGGCAACTGCGGCGTAGGCATCATTCGGGGTCCGGGTTTGCACACAGCAGACCTTAGTGTCTCGAAGCTGTTTGCCTTTACCGAACACCAGAATCTGGAATTCCGTGCCGAGGCGATCAATTTCACCAACACGCCGATTCTCGGCGGCCCTATCAACGGCCTGGGCACAACCCTTGGATTGATCAACACCTCGCAGGGTGCGCGCAATATCCAGTTTGGCTTGAAGTACAACTTCTAGCGGTCGAACGAAAACTGGAGAGGGTTGTCCCGCGCAACCGACAACCCTTGTACAACTGCGGAGGTGGAGTTTACGGAATGCCTAAACAAACCCCTGGCCGGTTGTTGACCGAGGAGCGGCGCCGGGAAATACTGGGCATGCTCGGGCAGAACGGCCGGATTACCGTCGAGGAGGTTGCGAGGCGGTTTGGGGTCTCGACGGTCACTGCGCGGGGTGATCTGGATGCGCTCTCCGATACCGGGGCACTGGTTCGCTCCCATGGCGGCGGGATTCGGCCCTTAACCGCTGCTCCGGAACACCCATTGCGGGTCCGCGAGAGCATGCACCATGAGGAGAAGTTGCGCATCGCAAACCGGGCCGTGCAACTGATCCGGCCCTCTCAAACGGTAATCCTGTGCACGGGATCGACCTCGGCTGCATTAGCCGGCGAAATTCGGCGCAAGTGTCCCGAGAACCTGACCGTGATTACTTACGCGCTGAATGTTGCGTCGATCCTCGCCGAGTTGCCGAATCTTTCGATGGTGATGCTGGGCGGGTTTTTCCGCCACCCGTCGGGCGCTTTTGTAGGACCGCACGCCGAGCATGTCATGGCGTCGCTCCATGCAGATCACTGCTTTTTGAGTACGGTGGGCCTGGATCCGGGCTTCGGACTTACCACGCTGGACATCATGGAGGCCCAGTTGAATCGCAGAATGATCGACTCTGCGGCAGAAGTGACGGTTCTGGCCGATTCCAGTAAGTTCGGCCATCGCAGCCTGTGTTTGGTCTCCGACTTTCGATCGATCCGCCGGGTGATCACGGATCGCGGCGCATCTGAAGCCGAGATCGAGAAACTGCGCTCACTCGGCCTGGAAGTTCTGGTGGTTTAGGATTTAACGAATTTTTGTAACGAGCCCACACACAGAACTTCTATCGACGGATCCTGCCAGATCCGCCGACTGTTAGCAGCTCGACGACCTCGTCTCTGCCGAAGCGAACAAAATCCCCCGGAACGGAATGCTTCAAGCAAGATGCGGCAGTCGCGAATTCGAGCGCTTCCTGGTCAGAGCCGAGCTCCGTCAGTCCGTAAATAAGCCCGGCGGCGAAGCTATCCCCTCCACCCACCCTGTCCACGATATGCGTGATTTCGTACCTCCGGCTGACCAGGAACTGTTCCCGACTAGCCAAGCACGCCGACCAGGAATTATGTGACGCGTTTCTTGATTCACGTAATGTGATCGCAACCCGCCGCAAACCTGAATGCCGCTGGAGCACACTTTCCGCCAGCGTTCTGTACTTATTTACTTCGAGCTGCCCCGATTCCACATCGATGTCAGTGTCGATGCCCAGGCATTGCTGACAGTCCTCCTCGTTCGCAATGCAAACGTCCGCGTTGCCAAGCAGCTTCGGCATCACTTCGATCGCCGGCGTGCCCCATTTCCAGAGACTCTTGCGAAAGTTCAGGTCCACCGACACTGTTGCGCCACCTCTCTTGGCCGCATGCGCCGCGTCGGTTGCCAGTTCTGCCGCAGTCTTGCTAATCGCCGGAGTAATTCCGCTTACATGGAACCAGCTCACGTCTTTGAGAGCCGCATCCCAGTCAATCACATCCGGCCGGGCAAGCGCAATAGCGCTATGTCCGCGGTCATAGATGACCTTGGACGGCCGCTGGTTCGCTCCATTTTCCAAAAAGTAAATGCCCAAACGCCCCGGCCCATACACCACGTGATCGACATCCACTCCAAAGCGGCGCAACTCGCCTATGAGGGCGGCGGCAATAGGATTCCCTTCCGGCAAAATCGTGATCAACCGGCTTCGTGCACCGAACTGAGCCAGCGCGACGGCCACATTCGCTTCTCCGCCGCCGAAAGTCGCGAGGAGCTGCGGGGATTGCAGAAAGCGCTCGAATCCCGGAGGGCTCAGACGCAGCATCACCTCTCCAAAGGTTGCAATCACAAACAGCACTCCACGTTTTAATCCGCCGCGCCCGTCGCGTTAACCGCTTCAGAAAGCATGCGTGTCTATGATAAATGGTGCTCGTGAAATGAACAGACACGAAACGCTTGAGACGATCAGATCGATCGGCATCATTCCCGTAATACGCACCGAGACCGCTGAAATGGCGGTTCGCGCGGTGGAAGCGGTGAGCGCGGGCGGCATCCGATGCGCCGAAATCACAATGACTGTCGCTGGCGCACTCCAGGCACTCGAGTGCGTGGCCGATCGCTTGGGAGATGAAATTCTTCTCGGCGCTGGCACAGTTCTCGATCCCGAAACAGCGCGCGCCTCGATGCTCGCCGGCGCCCGGTTCTTCGTTGCGCCATCTCTGAACCTAAAGACAATAGAAATAGCCCACAGATACTCCAAACCGATTTTCGCCGGGGCACTTACGCCGACCGAAATTGTTACAGCTTGGGAGAGTGGCGCTGACGCGATCAAGGTTTTCCCCTGCAGCGCGGTGGGTGGCGCAAATTACATAAGAGCTTTGCGCGGCCCGTTTCCGCATATCGAGTTTGTTCCCACGGGTGGCGTGAACCTGAGCACGATTATCGATTTCCTGAGCGCGGGCTGTTGCGCGGTCGGCATAGGCGGCGAGCTCGTCGACCGCAAGCTGGTCGTCGAAGGCCGCTTCGATGTTTTGACGGAGCGGGCTCGCCAGTTTCGCAGCAAAATAGACGAATATCGAGCCAGTTTATAGCCGGCCGAACTTCGCCACCGCCTGTCGGATGGATTTGTATTTCTCAATGAACGGGTACATGCTGTGCTCGCTGTCATCCAGTTGTTGCGCGCGCTTCAACACCTCAGCGGCATGCTCGTGCGGAACGACAACAACTCCATCCATATCGGCCACAATGATGTCCTCCGGCCGCACCTGAACGCCAGCGCACATCACAGGAACGTTTTTTCCGCCGAACCGATAATGGTTTACCGTCGTTGAGGGCACCGTTCCCCGGCTAAATACGGGAAACTGCAGTTTCGTGATCTGCGGCGTATCTCTGATACCGCCATCCACAATCGCTCCTGCCAGCGCACGATACTTCATCGCTGTGCTCATCAGCCCGCCGATTCCCGCATAATCCAGACCATCTTCCAGCACCATCACATAAACCGACCCCGCTGGAGCCTCGTCGATCGCATCGAGCATGCCTTGCTGCGCGCTCGCACCCTCTTTGTGCTCTTGTTTCTCCAGCAGCACAGTCACAGCAGGACCGGCGAATTTCGTCGCCATCAGCGGCCGCATATCGTGTGACATGTATGCTCGTTTCCCATACAACTGTTCCATCGCATCGGAAACGGATGCAGCTTCCACCAGGCGAAAGCCTTCGATCACGCTATCCTCGTGGACAGCTCTTGTCACATCCTGGAACGCCAAGGTGACAAACAGGGATGCGGCTGCAAGCAACGCAAAAGTGAGTTTCATTGTCATGAAGGTTATCGCAATCAGTGTCGCGGTTGTAGCATTTGGATTGCTGCCAATCGCCGCCACAGCGCAATCGCCCGACCGTACCATCAACTCATATAAGGCACAACGGCCGATCGAGTTGAATGGCGATCTTTCAGCATTCAAGAATGCCGCTTCGGTCAGCTTTTCAGGCCGTCCACTCGCCGGCTCCGAGCGCCGCGCCACTGTTTATACACTCTGGGACGATAAGTATCTCTACCTCGCGTTTGACGTGCATTCATCGAAGCTCCAAGCTTCCGTGCGGCAGCACGATGGTGCAAATTTATGGTTCGATGACGGCGTCGAATTCTTGATCGATGCTCATCGGCATCGGACAAAGGAATTTCTGCCGGACGATTTCTCGTATCACATTAACATCCTGAATACGGTCTGGGATGATCGCGGCACGCCGTCTGGGAAACCGGACGAAAAATGGAATGGCATCGCGCGCCACATCGTGAAGATCCTAGACGATCATCATTACGTCATTCGAAGCTGCAGTTCCTTGGACTGAGATTGGCGTGCAACCGATTCCTAATAGCACCGCGATAGGAATTGATTTCTGCGTCAATGGCAAAGACCCCGCGACGGGCCAGTACGACTATTTCGACTGGTGTGGTCTCAAGGTCTTTCACGATCCGTCCGGCTTCGGCGAGTTAGCGGTGCGGGGCGGAGCGCCGCGTGGTTAAGCCAGTCGCAAGCGGTTCACGTTGATTTTGTCATCGCTGAACTCGCCCAGACCCAGCATCCCCGCAAACTCGATGTATTCCACCTGGCCGTGCAAGAACTGGCTGTATTTATCCGGTTTCGCTACCGCAATCGGCGCCATTCCAACTTCCTGCCGCTTTCGATCAATCACCTTCCAGCCAGTCTTGTCGAGCGCGACAGGATCCGTTCCGAAATACATGGTTTTCGTTTCCCACATGAACTGCGGCCGCCCCGGAGGGCCGCCGTGATAGGACGCCTTCACCGCATCAACGATGTGAAGCACCGCCTTCTGCCGGATAATCGGCAGGCTCACGACTGATGGAATGAACATTCCGCAAGCATTCGCGGTGGGTGTTGTATGGCTCCGATTCACGTTGTTGACGAAGCCGTGGGACATGTTCTTTAGCGTGATCGTCACACCTGCCGATTGATGATGCTTCAACACCGCGAGATTAATGATCTTGTTCACATCCGTGGTGACGATCTTCGCTACGTAGGAACGGCGGGAGTGCGGATTATTCGGGTCGTCGCCTTCCTTCACAAGCGCCATCTCCATGAAGTGATTCGCATCGTAGCCATCCATCGCTAGCTGCGAGTTATCGTAACGCGGGGACGCCGCATCGAACCGAATGCCCGGCCGAACCCACTTATCCATACCGCACTCCACCGCTTCTTCCCGGTATCGGTTGAACACGATGATATTCTCGTTCGGCACGCCCGCCTGGTTCAGTCCGTCGAAGATCGTGTGAATGACGGACGGATCCGAACAAAGCGCCGGTCCGCCCACGGGGCAAACTTTAATGCCCACTACATCGCCTTTTTGGAACATGCTTCGCCATGCTGCTTGCGCCGTCGGTGCACCCGTAAGCTGCTGGACCCCGCGCTCAACCATGTTCCGGATCGGCTCCGGCTGGTATACGCCATTCGCGATGCAGCCTGAATGCTCCACTGCGATGACTCGTCCTGGATAAGGCCCCGGAATGCCGAGCTTACGGTCTTCCACCCTCCGGGTTTGCGCTTCGCTCGAGGATTGCGAAAGCGCTGCCACCACTCCGGCGAACGCTGTCTCTAGAAATTGTCTGCGGTCGGCACTCATGTTTGTGTTCTCCCGGGAGTTCTTGAGTGTGTTGATTGATAATTAGAACTTCCACCAGTTTAGCGCCAGAAACTCAGTTATGAACTTGAAAATGTTTATGCTTACACGCGTGCTTGCCGGAACTGCGGCGTACCTGGGCGCCTCTTCTGCCTTTGCCCAGCCGCAATATGACCTGCTTCTGCAGGGCGGCCACGTCATCGATCCGAAAAACAATGTAAGCGCGGTGCGGGATGTCGCAATTCGCGACGGGAAAATTGCCGAAGTCGCCGAGCACATCGACGCCGCCCGCGCGCTTAAAACAGTTAACGTGAAAGACCTGTACGTCACGCCGGGCTTGGTCGACATTCACGTTCACGTATTCGCCAGCACTGGAGAGGCGAATTCTTATGCCGGCGACAACAGCGTATTTCCAGATGGATTTACTTTTCGATCAGGTGTGACCTCCGTCGCTGACGCGGGCTGCTCCGGCTATCGCAATTTCGAAGATTTCAAGGCGCACGTTATTGATCGTTCGAAAACCCGCGTGCTCGCATTCCTGAACATCGTCGGCGCGGGCATGCGCGGAGCAAAATACGAAAACAATCTCGCCGATATGGAGCCGCAGCCTGCGGCAGAAATGGCGAAGCGGTATCCGGGAATAATCGTGGGCATCAAGACCGCTCATTACGCAGGACCGGAGTGGACGCCCGTAGAGCACGCGGTTGAGGCCGGAACGCTCGCGAACATTCCCGTTATGGTGGATTTCGGAGCCAACAGGCCCGAGCGGCCCATCAGCATCCTGTTAACGCAGAAGCTCCGGCCCGGCGATATTTACACTCACTGCTATTCCGGTCTTCGCAATGAGCTTTTGCCTGACGGCAAAGTGAATCCCGGAATGTGGGCTGGCCGGAAGCGCGGCGTTATTTTCGATGTCGGCCATGGCGGCGGCAGCTTCGTGTGGCGCGTTGCTGTTCCGGCCATTCAGCAAGGCTTCCTGCCAGATTCCATTTCGACAGATCTTCACATCGGGAGCATGAATAGCGGCATGAAAAACATGCTGAATATCATGAGCAAGTTCCTTGCGCTTGGTCTTTCGGTGGATGACGTCGTCGTCCGTTCAACGTGGAATCCGGCGCGAGAGATTCATCACCCCGAGTTAGGAAATCTCTCCGTTGGTTCGCCTGCCGACGTCAGTGTGTTGCGCATCGAGCAAGGTAATTTCGGGTTCACAGACACGTACGGCGCCCGCATGAACGGAGACAAAAAGTTTGTATGTGAAATGACGGTCAAGGGCGGCAAGATTGTTTACGATCTCAACGGCATCAGCCGTCCAGAGTGGGATAAGCTGCCGAAGAATTATACGGAGGTGGGTGACCCTCGATGGGACGGATTAAATCCTGCGAGTAAGCGGCCGCGCTGATTCACGCGGCAACAACTCGCTCTCTGACGACGGGTTCCGGACGGATTGGCAGCCACGCCAGCGCGCCCGCCCCACATAAACATGCCGCCACCAGAAACGAGGCGCTCCAGCCAAAATGATTTGCAATTGCAGGCGTCAATGACGCAGTCAAAGCTCCCCCGAACTGCCCGCCCATGTTCATGAATCCGGAAACGGATCCAGCCGAGCTCTTACCGATATCCGCCGAAATCGACCAAAAGGAGCTCTGCGATAAGTAAAGCGCGCCCGCACCCCCGGCTAGAACGACACTCGCCAGACGGGCGTTGTCCACCGTTGTCCCGAGCGCGATGAAAACCGCGGAGATTGCAATTGCAACTCCCGCAACCAAACAGCGGCCAACGCGCTTGCCCCACCGCTTCGTCAGCCTATCGCTGATCCAACCTCCGAGCGGCGAGCCAATCGCCATCGCCAGAAACGGGAGCATCGTGTATAGCGAGCTTTCCCGCACATTCAGCTTCCGCACGGTGCTCAGATAAATGAAGAACCAACTGAAGAAGATGTACGCCGCGTATCCATAGGTGAAATAGCTAAAGGTAACGGCCCAAACGTTCGCGTTGCGCAAAATGCTGTTCCATGGCAAGCGGTCGATCACCTGCGCATCCATAGCGACGCCACCGGTTCCCTGTTCAATCCATGCAATCTCACTGGGCGAAATCCAGGGATGCTGCTTCGGCCTGTCGCGCGCAATGAGATACCAGACCGCACCGGCAAGCAAGCCCAAAACCGCGCTGGCCCAGAACGAAGACCTCCAGCCAAAATGGGTCATTAAAGACGTGATGATGGGGGGCGTAATACCGGCGCCAAAACCAACTCCGGCGAAAATGATGCCGTTCGCGATGCCCCTCTCAGCCGACGGAATCCACGCCGCAACGATGCAGTTGGATGCCGGGTATACCACCGCTTCACCCACGCCCAGCAAGAACCGAATCGCAATCAGGGTCGCAATTAAACCGCCGACGTTCGGCGCAACCGCCGTGATCAGGGCCGTAAACACGCCCCACCAGAGAACGCCCAACCCCAATGTCCTGCGCGGCCCGATTTTATCCGCTAACATCCCGCCCGGCGCTTGGAATATTGCATACCCCAATACAAACGCGCTGAAAACCCACCCCAGTTGCACATTCGTGAGATGGAATTCTCGCGCAATCGCCGGCCCTGCAATCGAGATGTTGACGCGATCCAAATACGCGATCGCGCTGATGAGGAAGATCCAGAAAATTAGCAGCCACCGAATGTGGCTCGTCTTCGATGCGCGGCGCATCTCCACGTGCTCGTTACGCCGCTACCGCTTTCGACAGCACCTCATGCAGCCGCTTTGCCACGACCATGTCCTCGCCGGGCTGCAGCATCCATACTCCGACAACGATCGTGTTCTCACCGCCCCCGAGCCCGCGCGTGTTGCTGCTTCCCGTTGCCGGATTCAGCTCAATACTCGGCTTCCCTCTGCGGAGCTCCTCGGCGACATCGCGGGCGGAAATCCGCACGCGTTGCTGATCGTAGTCCAACAGCAGATGTGGCACATGGTTCGCAACTTCCGGAACCACAATCCGCGTTTCGAGCGTGGGAATCGTTTTCAAGTAGCGGGCGATCCTCTCCGCCCGCCCGCGAAACTCCTGCTCCATATCTTCGTCCGATTGGCTGAGAAACCAATCGACTGCCGCAACCATCCCGATAATCTGTTCCTTCGCCACTTTCATCCCGCGGCCGATGGTGTTCGAAATCGGCATATCGTTTGCAATCGCCGCCGCGATCAGATCCTTTCGGCCGAGCAGCAATCCCGCGTTCTGCGGCCCACGCATTCCTTTTCCGCCTGAAAACGTGACCAAATCGAAGCCCATCCGGGTGTAATTCCAAAGGTTCGAAATCGGCGGGACATCGGCTGCTGCATCGTTGAAGCAGGGGATGCTGTGTTGATGCGCGATCCGAACCCAATCCTCGCGGCTGATCTTTCCGCCCTCGGCGGCGTTGAAGAAATGGGCCATTGCCGTTTTTGCGGTGAATGCCCGCTCATAGTCGTCAATGGTTTCGACTTCCACAAATCGAATTCCGCAGTTCAGTAACGCGTGATCGTAGTCATAGCGATGCGCCTTCTGAACAATCACTTCGTCCTTCAGCGCGCTTGTATTTCCGGGCATGCGCGCCACTGCTGATGGATTCGAAACCGTCATACATGCAGCGGTCCCAAGCGTCAGAGCCGAAGCCGCACCCGCCGTGACAAGCGCTGCTTCGCACTGCAATCGCTTCGCGATATATTCTCCGGATGCATGCATCAGTTCTTCGAGCCGCACGGGATGCTCCGCTGCCCGGGATATCGCCGTTTGAACCGAAGGAGGCATAATCGATGCCGTTAAGAAGGTATACGTTCCCGCCGCATTGATGATTTTCGTGACCCCGAGCTTGTCGTAGTAATCTTCGCCTTGCTCACTCGGGCGACGGGTCTTCGAAGCGGCTCCGAGCGGCACGGTGTTAACCGCGCTCAATGCGAGCACGTTCCGGCTCCAGCTAAAGAAATCGCGACGCGTGCGAAATCGGCTCATAGCTTCCGCTCAGATGTAGGCGATCACGTCAATTTCGACGAGCGAATTACCCGGTACGCCGGCAACGGATACTGTCGTTCGTACTGGCGGCTCCGTCCCGAACCGGCCTTGAAATACCTCGTTCATGGCGGTGTAATCTTTGAGATCCGCCAGGTACACCTGCGCCTTCAAGACCTTGTCCATGGATGAGCCGCAAGCCTGCAACTTCTGCTGGATCTCATCCAGCACGTGCTTGGTGTGCGCTTTAATATCGCCTTCAAAGTGCGCACCCACGCCCGATAGGAACAACAGGTTCCCATACGACACCGCCGGGCTGAACAGTGGCGTCTTCTCGGGCGCCTTCCCGTTTTGCCACCAGACTTTCTTGCCAGCGCCGGTTGTCTGCGCCTCTGCCACTGTTCCCGCGACCGTCGCCGCAACTGCCGTCGCTGCGCTTTTTCCGATAAATCGTCTCCTATTTGAGTCGGCCATTTTTTTCTCCTGTTCTTGAATCTCGCGACAAAATCAGAATCCCTTTGGTCAACTATACTCCGCGTCTCCTGGGCTTCAGATATGGGACGAACCCGTGTGCTTTCGTCCTGATCCGATAAACCGATGTAGTCGCGGTGATGTACAACGTGCTGTAGTCTTCATCGCCCCAAGCAAGATTCGCTGGTTGCTCTGGAACAACAATCGTTCCGAGATGGCGCCCCGCAGGATCCCATATCCAAATGCCCTTGGGTCCTACCACGAAGAGATTGCCCGCTTGGTCCAAACGCATTCCGTCCGGCACTCCGCCTTCCTCTTTTTCATCTCCGAAAAACCGCTCGTTCGCCGCCGTTCCGTCGGCCTGGAAATCGAAGACACGAATGTCGCGTCGATCGCTGTCGTCCACATACAGCCGTTTCCCATCGGGAGAAAACGCGAGTCCGTTCGGCTGGGACATGTCCTTCACAAGCACGCGAACCTGGCCATCTTTATCCAGGCGATACACCCCCTGAAACGGGATCTCCTGCTTCTGACCAGCCGGTAGATCGAGCGTAGGATCCGTGAAATACATTGCTCCATCCGGGCCGATAACCACGTCATTCGGACTGTTGAACCGTTTGCCCTCAAATCGGTCAGCGAGCGTCGTATATTGGCCCTGCGGAGTGACTCTGATGATCGCGCGAAGGACGCTCGCGCAATCCACTAGTCGTTGCTGGTCATCAAATGTGTTCCCATCTGGATCGCCGAGCGAGATTACTGCCTCTCTGCGCCCGTCAAGGTACACTCGGTAAATTTTGTTTTGCGTCTCATCGCTGACGTAGAGAAAACGACCGCGGTCCCACACGGGTCCTTCGGTGAATCCGAACCCCGATGCAACAGTTGTGAGCTGTGCGCCTCGATCAATGAGTTTCCAGAACTCTGGCGATATGGCAGCAAGCTTGAACTCACGCCGCGGCTTGGTTGTGTCCTGCGAAATAGCGGTTATCGCTACTGCCGACAATACCGTCAGTACCCAAATCGGTCTCATGTTCCCCATAGCTTTATCGCTCTGGCTCTCCGCTATCCGGTCTGGGTCCTTTCGATCCCGCTGTCAGCAGATAGGCCACAATGTCATTTACCTCCGCTTCGCTCAGCGTCTTGCCGTAATCGCTTGGCATCATTGATCGCTGCGCCCGGTCAATTCGCGCCAATCCGGACTTGTCGAAAAAATGAAACACGCCATCCGGCGTCTGCAATTGGAGTGAAAAATTGTCTTCATTCCGTGCCAGCCCCGTGTACGTGCGGTGATCATCGGTAACCACCGTTACGGTCTCATAGCGCGGATCCAGGTTCTTGTCGGGATGAAGAATCGCGTTGCGTAGGTCCGCCGCTGAACGGGAACCGTCGTACGTCGAAAGATCGATCCCGATAAAACCCCCGCGGCCGTGCATCATGTGGCAATCAGAACATTTCGCTTTGCCGAAAAACAGCTTTTCGCCTCTCTTCGGATCACCGCTGACCGCCGCCGCTTCACTCCGCCCCTCCAAATGCCGGAGGTATTCGAGCACAGCATTTGTTTGAGCACTGTCGAGCATTGCGCCGAACGGCGGCATGCCGCCCGACGGAATGCCTTCACGGATGATCCTGAGCAATGCGGAGTCGGATAGCCGCTGCACGTCCCGATTAGTGACAAGATCCGGGCCGCGTTCCGCGCCTCGCCCATCCAGGCCATGGCATCCGGCGCAACTCGAACCGAACAGCCTCCGCCCGTCCACCGCCGACGGTTCTTTTTCATGCTGGTCCGGAGTTTGGGCGCGCATGAACGGACAGCAGCGCAGACATGAAGAGAATGCAGACGACTCGCCGACGCATAACCGGGTATGCTGTTGTTTTTACCATGACGCCGGCAAACCTTTCTCACATTGCGGAAGAGCGCTTCGCATTGTGAAACCGCTTTATGCTCTTCGCATGCGCTGGGTGCGGCAATGGCTGCTTGCGGTCTTTTTGTGCTGCCTCGCTCCCACTCGGCACATCGGCGAGACCACCGCAGTTTCGATCTCGATCGATGTCAATCCCGTCGATCTCGAGGTCCAACCCGTCGGCCGGAACTGGCTATCGTATAACGGCGATTACACGGGCTGCAGATACTCGAGCCTTTCACAAATCAATACGAAGAACGTGAATGCATTGCGAGCGCAATGGGTTTTCCATTCCTCAAATTCCGATTCGCTCGAGTGCACGCCGGTTGCTATCGATGGCCTCCTCTTTGTTACCTCAGCCAATGACGCGTTTGCTCTCGACGCGACAAACGGCCGCGTCGTTTGGCACTATTCACGCCCAATCACCCAGGGGCTGATCGATGACGCCTCGGAGCACCACAATCGCGGCGTCGGTCTCTGGCATTCACGCGTCTTCATGGAGACCGACAACGCCCACCTGCTCTGTCTCGATGCCCGGTCCGGCAATCTCTTGTGGGATGTCGCCTATGCCGAAGGCAACAAAAATTACGGCGCGACCAGCGCACCTCTCGTCGTCAAGAACAAAATTCTGGTCGGCACCTCCGGGGGCGACGACGGAGTGCGGGGCTTTATCGCGGCCTTCGATGCTGAAACCGGAAAGGAAGCCTGGCGGTTTTGGACCATTCCCGCGCCGGGAGAATTCGGGTCATCGAGCTGGCCCGGCGACCTGTATCTGCGCGGCGGAGGCACCACTTGGATGCCAGGTACGTATGATCCAAAATTAAACACCTTGTACTGGGGCACCAGCAACCCCGCTCCTGTTTTTGACGGAGCGCCGCGTCCCGGTGACGACCTCTATACCGACTGTGTTCTGGCCCTCGATCCCGACACCGGCAAGCTGAAATGGCACTTCCAATTCACGCCGCACGATGTCTTCGACTACGACGCAGCCGAAACCCCCGTTCTCGTCGACGCGCTTATCGATGGCCGCGAGCGGAAACTTCTGCTTGAGGCGAATCGCAACGGGTTCGTCTACGCCCTCGATCGAACGAATGGCCAGTTCTTATCCGCAGTCCCTTTTGTGAAAAAACTGAACTGGGCAAGCGCCGTCGACAAGACAGGGAAACCCGTTCGGACCGGTATCCAACCAACTGCCGGCGGAACACTGATCTGTCCCGGCTACAGCGGCGCGACGAACTGGTACGCGCCGTCCTACAACCGTTCCACTCACCTGCTCTACTTTCTCGCCCTCGAAGATTGCCAAACGTTTTTCTCCAGACCGCAGAAATTTGCCGAAGGCCAGGAATATTACGCGACGGGCGTGGCGCGCACCCCCCGCGAGCACGGTCAGAAGATCTTGCTCGCCTACAACTTCGAAACGAACACGTTCGCGTGGCGTTACCCTCAGGTCGGCTTGGGCCACTCAGCGGGAGGCGTTATGGCAACAGCTGGAGGTTTGGTTTTTTTTGGCAATGATTCGAGCGCTTTTGAAGCCGTCGACGCAAAATCGGGCGCATCGCTTTGGCATTTCAACACCGGCCAGATGATGCACGCCTCCCCGATGACGTATGCGGTCGAGAATAAGCAATATGTCGCCATCGCAGCGGGTAGCGACGTATTCACCTTTGCGTTACCGTGAAACGAGAGGCAAGTTCTGATGTCATCCTCCAAAGCAAAGTGGAATCGAAGGAATTTTCTGGCGGGCGCAGGCGCGGTGGCGGCGGGAGCTGTTAGCGTGGGCCACGCGCAAGCCGCATCGCGCAAGGTAAGCGTTGGTGGCGGATTCGGGGCCTCGGGCAACGTCTACGATGAGCTCGGCGTCACAACCGTAATCAACGGTCAGGGGACCATGACCGTGCTCGGTGGCTCTCTTATGCGGCCTGAAGTGGAAACCGTTATGGCCGAAGCCGCGCAGCACTTCGTCAGCATCCCGGATCTGGAAGTTGCGGCCGGGAACCGCATCGCGCAAATGCTCAAATTGCCCGCCGGTTACACCGCCCTCGTAACTTCCGGGGCAGCGGGCGCGATGACCAGCGGTCTGGCCGGCATCCTCACCGGCGACAATCAGCAATTCATCAAGCAAGTGCCGGATCTGGCGGGCATGAAATCGGAAGTCATCATTCAGAAAGCCCATCGCTATCCTTTCGACCATGCCTTGCGCGCTACAGGCGTGAAGCTGATCGAAATCGAGACGCGCGACGACTTGCGCCGCGCGATCAATCCGCAAACGGCCATGATGCATTTCACCAATTTCCTCAATGCTGACGGCCAGATCAAAGTCGACGAGTGGGTCCAGCTGGCAAGGCAGTACAAACTTCCGTGCTTCAATGACGCAGCCGCCGACACGCCTCCGGTCTCCCATCTCTGGGATTACGCCAATATGGGTTACGATCTCATTGCTTTCAGCGGGGGCAAGGCAATACGCGGTCCGCAATGCGCCGGTTTGCTCCTCGGCAGAAAGGATCTGGTCGCTTACGCTCTGCTTAACAATAGCCCCTACGAAGACACCGTCGGCCGCGGTCAAAAGGTCGGAAAAGAAGAAATCGTCGGCATGATTAAGGCGCTCGAGCTTTATCTTGCCGAAGATCACGACGCCCTCGCAACCGAATGGCAACATCGCCTCAATACCGTCGCCTCTCGTGTAGCGCACATCAATGGCATCAAGACATCCTTCTTCGTGCCCGATGTCGCGAATCACGTTCCAAGCATGCGAATCAGTTGGGACGCTCAGCGCATTCGGATCACGCCTGAGCAGGTCGGCGCAGCCTTACGAAGCTCACGGCCCTCCATAGTGCTCGAAGCTTCGCCAGACGGTCTCGAAATGACATCGTTCATGCTGAAACCCGGCGAAGAAGAAATCATCGCCGCACGTCTCGCCGAGATCCTCAAGGTACACACGGCCTGAGCTATCGCTCTTTCAGCCGCACCTTAGCGCCCCGTTGCGAGAGCCAGCGGTTGAACTCTCGAATCATTTCAGGTGTCCACTGCTGATCGATCTGTCCCGGGGAATATTTTCCTTCGCGCAGCATCATGTGCCCCCAATCGTCCTGATAATGGGTCAGCTCTGATTGTTCAGCTACCTTCTCGGCCAGTTGCGGCGGGATGAACGTAATTCCGTCTGGATCGCTTAGAACAACATCGCCCGGCAGCACAGTTGCCTGCCCGATGCGAATCGGCACATTGATGCCCATCAGCGTTACATCCCGGATCGCCGATGGGTGGAAATCGCGCGCGAAGATATGAAAGCCTTTAATCTCCAGCAGCCCCGTTGGATCGCGAACCGCGCCATCGACGACCAGTCCCGTACCCGTTTTCGCCATGATCGATGTCCCGAGATTGTCGCCAATAATCGTTCCGCCGTCGATCTTTCCAAAAAGATCCACGACCATCACATCGCCCTTCGTCAGAGTGTCGATCACCCACGAATTCTGACCTTCGCCTACGCGACCCTCACGCTTGCCGTTGTCATTGATCGTCGCGTCGATATCCGGCCGAAGCGGCATAAAGACACAGGTAACCGCTCTACCCACCAGCCGTTGACCACCGTTCAATTCCTTCCAGCCCCCTTCGAATTGCAACCGGTATCCGGCTGATTCGAGCGTGTCCCACGCCTCCTCGGCGGTGACATCTTTCAAGCGCTCTAAAACGGCATCTGCCACCTTTGGACGGCCGTCCGCAAACCGTTCTCCTTTCCACGCACGCGTGATGTCCGCGCGCTGTTCCTTACTAAACATTCCCAATTGGCAGAAAGCGGGATCCGCGACCGCGGCAACCAGCACTCCCAATACCGAGCATCTCTGCAGCCAGCCCATAAAATCTCTTGACTTGCGACGTGTATCCATGATTCGTTAGATTAAAGCTTTGCCAAGGAGTAGTTATGCGTTTTCACGCTGTGAAAGTCGCAGGTTTGCTGCTGATCGGGTTGGGGCAACTGTATGGGGATGTAACCGGGACGATACTCGGCACGGTGCGGGATTCCTCCGGGGCTATCGTTGTCGGCGCCCGAGCAACGGCCACCAACGCCGGCACCGGGCAACAGTTTTCTGCGGTTAGCCAGGCAAATGGCGATTACACAATCCTCGCGCTTCCGGTTGGGCGGTATACGCTTCAAATCGCCGCCTCCGGTTTCCAAGCCTTTGAGGCTATCAACATCGATGTCAAGGTCAATGATCGGCTGCGCGTGGATGCCACGCTCCAGATCGGCAACGTGCAGCAAACGGTTGAGGTGAATGCAGCAGCAGTTCAAGTTGAGACCTCCAGTACTCAGTTAGGAGAAGTCATCGACCAGAAGCAGATCCTTGCTTTGCCCTTGAACGGGCGAAGTTTCATCGATCTGCTTGGCTTACAGGCGGGCGTTGCGCCAGGTAATTCGGGCGCTCTCGCGGAGGATCGGCCGGTATCCGGCACTCTCAGTGCAGGAAATATATCGGTGAACGGACAACGGGAGACTTCCAACGCTTTTCTAGTGAACGGCGGTGACGTAAGCGAGGGCCGAAATATGGGCGCATCCGTCATTCCGGATCTCGACTCTATCGCGGAATTCAGGCTGATCACCAACAGTTTCGACGCCGAATATGGACGGTTCAGCGGTGCGGTCATGAACGCCGTAACGAAGTCGGGCACGAATGGTTTTCATGGATCGGCTTTTGAGTTCCTTCGCAATAGCGATTTGGATGCGCGAAACTTTTTCGACCCCACACGTGCAGTGCTGCATCGCAACCAATTCGGATTCGCCGCTGGAGGTCCTTTCTGGAAAGATAAGCTGTTCTGGTTCACGGATTACCAGGGAACGCGTCAGACGCAAGGCTTGAGTACCGGGGTCGTGCAAGTCCCCTCATTAGCCGAGCGTGGAGGGGATTTTAGCGACATCGGCGGGTTGAGCGGCTCCGTTGTCGGGAGTGCTTGGGCACAAATGCTGTCTCAAAAATTGGGGTACACAGTCACTCCGGGAGAACCATATACCAGCGTCTTCCCCAACAACGTCATTCCACCGAGTTTGTTTTCCGCGCCCGCACTAGCACTGCTCAAATACATCCCTGTTCCGAACTTGGGCCTCAACAACTTTTCGAGCTCGAGTCAAAACGAAATCGTAAGAGATGACAAGTTCAGCGATCGCGTCGACTTCCTCAGCCAGAGCACCGGTAACTGGTCGTTCTATTACGTTTTTGATGATTCGACGGTCAACAGCCCTCTGCCGGGCGTCAGCACGAGCGGGAATGGCGCCACCTTGCCGGGATTCAGTGCTGTCACCCCCTCTCGTGCTCAAGAGGCCGTAATGAGCAATATCCATATATTCGGTCCTTCGAGCGTCAATGAAGCGCGCCTGAGCTTCACACGCGCGGCAACCAGAGTGGATACGCCTACCAGCGGATTCACCAATCTCTCGTCTCTTGGATTCGTGACCGGCCCCGGTACGCTCGGGATTATCCCGTCTGGCCCTCCCGGTACGCAGCAGGCGGTTCCTCCGCTTGGCTTCAATAACTTTACGTTGGGTATTCCGCAACTCAATACGTTTCAACCGAACAATACCTGGCACGTTTCCGACGGGTTTTCGAAGACCATCGGTGAACATTCCTTGAAATTTGGTGGCGAGTTCCGATACTTGCAGATCAACGAGCGCAATATCTGTAACCCGAACGGCGCATTCTTCTTCGACGGTCAGGAGACTGGCAGTGATTTCGCTGATTTCCTGTTGGGTGCGCCAACTCAGTACATCCAGTGCAGCTACCAAATTCTGGACTCGAGGACCCGGTACGGCGGATTGTATGCGCAAGACTCGTATCGGATACGGCCCAATCTTACCCTGAACTACGGCCTCCGCTGGGAAGTCAGCATGCCGTGGTATGACACGCAGAATAAGCTTGAAACGATCGTTCCTGGCGAACAGTCGCAGGTCTTCCCGAATGCGCCGCGGGGTTGGGTTTTTCCCGGGGATCCAGGGGTTCCAAGCACGCTTGCTCCTACGCGATGGAAGGATTTCGGTCCGCGTATTGGTATCGCATGGTCTCCGTCTGCGAATTCAGGTCTCCTCGAGTAAACTGACCGGCGGCCCCGGCAAAACCAGCGTGCGGGCTGCCTACGGTCTTTACTACACAGCGGTCGAAGATCTGACGATGTTCACCGAGGTCGCCGACGCCCCGTATGGATTGTATTGGGTGAGCATTAACCCCCCGTTATTTAGCGAGCCGTTTCTCGATCGCGGAGATGGTATTTCGCAAGGCCAGCGCTTCCCGTTCACGATTCCAAACCCAAGCAACCCCGCTACCAAGAACATCAGTTTCGCCCAATTTCTTCCGATCACCAGTTCACCCGGATATGACATTCACAACGGTCTTCCGTACGCCGAGCACTATAACTTCACAATTCAAAGAGAATTACCGAAGTCTTTGCTGTTGTCGCTTGCATACGTGGGGACGCAGGGACATCACCTGATCGCAGAAGTGGAGGCGAATCCAGGCAATCCGGCTTTGTGTCTCTCACTGCAAGGTAGCGCTGTCGCGCCGGGATCGCCGACCTGCGGACCGGGTCTCGAGAACACCACGTACACCCTCGCAAATGGAACGGTCATCAATGGAACGCGAGGCCCGCTCGGATTGCCTGGCTTCGGCAGTAATGCGTTTATCAAGACGATGGCAAATTCGGCTTACAATTCTCTCCAGATAAGCCTCGAACGAAAGACAACCAACATGACGTTCTTGGTGGCTTACACGCGGTCAAAGTCGATCGACGACGCGTCTGGATTCAGTGACTGGATCAATCCCTTCAATTACAACCTCAGCCGAGCCCTTTCAGCGTTCGACGTGCCCAACAACTTCGTCGCAAGTTACATCTACCAATTGCCTCTCGATCGAGCTTTCGCCAGCTTGCCGAAACGATTGACGCAGGGCTGGCAAGTGATCGGCATAAGCAGATTTGCAAATGGGTTTCCTGTGACGCTGTCCGAGACTGATGACCTGTCGCTGGTTGGGACCATTGGAAACACGGACACGCCGAACGTCATCGCGCCGGTGACGATCCAAGATCCGAGAAATGCCGGGCCCTCAGGGCTCCCCAATCAGTTTTTTTCAATAAGCAGCTTCACCTTAGGACCACTTGGCGGATTCGGCACTGCGAATCGACGCTTTTTCCATGGACCGGGGATTATCAACACCGACTTTGCTCTTCATAAAGTAACCAGGATCTGGGAAAACACGAGCCTGGAATTTCGGGCCGAGTTTTTCAACATCTTCAATCACGCGCAGTTTGTGAATCCGGAGGGAAACATCACCAGCAGCCAATTTGGCGAAGTAACTTCGGCGCGCGATCCGCGCATCGGCCAGTTGAGTCTTAAGGTCCTCTGGTAAGTTGGCCTCCGATAGCGATGCGTCTTCTTTTGCTTGCCGTGGCATGCGCCCTGTCTTCCCTGGCGGTTGAACAGCCTTGTGTTGTGACGCAACCAACCGCATCGTTCACGATCCGCCACCTCGATGGGAGCCCCGATCTCAACACCGACCCCGCATCTGAGATCTGGAAGAACGCCGCGACACAAACGATCTCGAAAGACTGCACGCATCAGACCGATTACCCCGCTTTCGCGACTACCGTACGCGCATTTTGGTCCGGTACGGATCTCTACTTCCTCTTTGAGTGCCCGTATGCCGTTCTTAACTTATTTGAGCCGCCAAACAACGCCCAGCCGCGAGTCGGTCTTTGGGACCGGGACGTTGTCGAAATGTTTCTCGGGGCCGACTGGACGCATATTCGACGCTATCGCGAGTTCGAAATTGCGCCAACTGGTGATTGGATCGACCTCGCCATCGATCTCGACCGTCAAAGCTACGATCACACCTGGCGATCCGGCTGGAAAACCATGGCGCGCATCGACGAGGCGCGGAAAGTCTGGTACGCCGCCGCGCGGATTCCACTTGCCTCAGTTACTGCCGACCCGATCGCTCCCGGTGCGAAGTGGCGCATGAACCTCTACCGCATCGAAGGACTCGGGCCCGATACGCAGCGGCATTTCATGTGTTGGCAGCCCACGTGTGTGCAAAAGCGGGATGCGAATCACGTACCCGAGCATTTCGGAACCCTGATCTTCGCGCAGTGAAGGCAAACTCTGTCGCGCGTGCTGGGACGAGGTTGAGGGAAAATCGGAACGTGAAGACAAGAATGTCAAAAGAGATGAATTCCGAGATGGAAGAAACGATCGCGCCCGATATTGGACCCGGTTCGGCCGGCCAGTCAGGGGATATTCAGGGACTGTCCGATGCGGAAGACACTGATTCCGAGAGTGTGACGGAGCTTTTAGAGGAGGGCCAGTATTTCGAGGCTTCCGTGATCGGCGGGATACAGAATGCGCCGCCCGCCGATGTTGCCGAAGTGACAACAAGACAGGTCGCGGTGGACGACGTGCCCACGGAGTATTTCGAGGAAGACGAGCCGCCGAAATAACACCGCGCTACGTAACGGCGAAGGCCGCACATGGTGTTCTGGTTCGGAATCATTCCGCTGGTGTTCGCCATTGAGGCGGCCGTAAGAAACGGAGTGCCATGTCGAATCCGCTGAGTTACTGGTGCGTGACTGTGATTTTCGGCATCACGGCTTTCGCGGCCCGGAGGGTCAGTAATCGGAGCGCGAATCAGAACGGGCCGGAGATTCAGTTCGAGGCATTTGCGTCCGACGAGCTTGTCGAGCTGGGTCTGAATAAGTAAACCCGCGACTTCCGAGATTAGTTGACGGCCTCGTCCGAAAGAAAATCCTCCTCGAGCGCTACCTCCCGGGTCGGGCCAGTCCCGTCAGCCGGAGCTCTTACGCTCAGTGACACGCATCGCCAATCTTCCGCGATCGGCATTATTTTTCCTTCAGCCCAAGCGAGCAGAACCCCGAAGGAGAGTGTAATAAGCAGGGCCTCGTCTCCCGGGCGAAGTGTTACCGGCACAGCTGATTGAATCAGTGTGACGCCCATGCCCGCCTCCATCGCGGCAATCATTTCTGTAGTCCGAATCATGGACACCAAGTTCGGCTGTTGAAGCCAGTGTTTGGCTTGATCGTAATCCAGCGGAGTGGCTCGATAAGATGCTGCCGCGCGAGGCAGGTGCTCGATCACGAAGCGGCCCATTGGTAAATTATATGGCGCTGAATCGAATCGACGTTCTAGCAATAACGAAGCCTGCGGTTGAAGCCCTCGATCAGAGCGCACTCGAAGGCATCATGATCCGATGACGGCGATGTGACGGAGTGGCTTCCACGATCCAATTGAGCCGGCAGTAGCGGCAGTTGCTGCCCTTCAGCGTATCCGGTTCTATCTCAATTCGGCCCGCGAAAATGCTTCAAGTGTTTCTTTTTCGCGCGGGGGCTGCAGGACATTATGCGCTGCGAAATCTTCGGCCTGTGGATACTTCGTTTCGCGAATGCGGTCGGCAGCCTTCGCGAGATCGTAGGACGTATGCCGAAACTGAGGGTTGGGTCCGAGTAACAGCCAATCGGCGCCTGGTTCGCCAAACGGCATTCCCACGCTTCCAGCATTCAAAACTCTAACGCTTCCGACAGTTCGGTCGAACTGCATGTGGGTGTGACCGCAGATGACCGCGGCTGCGTTCAATTCCGCAAAGATTGGCAGGAGGCGGTCTTCAGAAGTAAGACGGGTAAATATCTCAGCTGTCGCTTCGCGGCGTGGCATGGCAAAACAGCACCTCACCTAAACCAGGAATCTGGATACGGAGCGTTTGTGGCCAGCTTGCTAACAACTGTTCGTCTTCAGGCTGAAGCTGCTCGGCCACCCAGCGTACGATCTCTCGAGCCTGTTCCGGGAGGGTGCCTGTTTCCGCCCCTCTCATGGATGCAAGCACCTCGCGGTCGCCGTTGCCTTGGATGAACTGGACTGGAATTGCGAGATCGAGCAAACACGCGATTGTTTCACGCGGCATGGGCCCCGGAAGCACGTCGCCACCGACTACTATGCGGTCTACTTCTTCTCGACGAATGTCTTCGAGTACAGCCTCAAGCGCAGGGAGATTCGCGTGAATATCATAGATTGCAGCGATCCGCGTAACACGTGAGTCAGCCAAGGAGTGAGACGATTTCGATCGGGCAAAGTATCAGCCAAGCTGCGGCCGTTGGCTGGTGCCGCTACCGTGCGTTAATTCCTGCGGCGCGAAATTTCTCGGCAGGCGAGAAGGAAGCCGAGAGCCGCAGAGATCGAGAGCAGACCGAAGCTGGCAGGCTCGGGTACGGGCGAGGGACCGCTTCCGGGAGCATGGATGCCGGGGCCGCCGCTCCCGGGAGTCGTTCCGCCGGAACCGCCGCGTTTGGTGCCGACCGTGGAGGTTCCCGGTGCAGCCACATACGGAAATCCCGCGGGGCCAATTCCAGACGCAAATCCCAGCGGCGATAAGGGACTTGCGGCTGGAGTCGTAGCGGCAGCGGGTCCTGGTACAGACGGACTGGCTGCCGTCCCGGTAGGCGCAACTGGAAGCGAGGCTTCATATTCAGGACTGAACAGGGGCGGAGCCGGAAGCCCGAGCGGAGGAGGCAGGCTCGGCATATTCAAAGCTTTTTCGGTGGGCTGCGGCCCCGGAAGCGTCGGTTGCCGTGCCACATCCGACAATCGATTGCCGCAGCGCGCACGCGCCAGATTCTTGCCATCAGTCAGGACAGCTTCGCCACGCGGAATGCGATGCTTGCTCAACGTCCAGAACACGCGGTCGCCACGGCGATAGGAAACATACATGTACGCGTCCTGCGTCAGGCGGCCAGCCGTAGCTACGGTTCCGAAATCAGCATAGTGAGCGGTTACGACAGAATCCATCCGCCTCGCCCGCGCCAGCTCGTCTGACGAGTAAACGCCGCCAGGGACCACCGACAGGGGATAGATACGTCGCGGCGTGTTTGTCGCTTCTCGCACCCCTCCGGCAATGAGTCCGGCTTCCGGCTTCGTTTGCGTTGCATGGGATCGCTTACCAATCCACATCGCCGCACCGGCAATTCCGATGATCGCGAGGAAGAATATCAGCACTCTCTTGTTTCGCATTGCGTTTAAATTGGGCCGTCTGGAGGCGCGCGCCGACATTGGCGATACGCAAAGCTCCGAAGAGTAAGTGCCGCTCCCTTCCAGGACTTCTCCGTACTAAGGGTACTGAGTGTCGGGCGTCCATTACACTGGCTTTAGCGATGTGCAGAAGCATCAAAGTCTTACGTCGACCTGGCGAACCCGCGACGGTCGAGGAACTGAACAGTGCCGCGCTGCAGTTTGTACGGAAGATCAGCGGATTCCATAAGCCTTCCAAGGCAAATCAGGAAGCGTTTGAGCGCGCGGTTCTGGAGATCAGTGACTCCAGTGATCGCCTGCTGAAAACGATTGGAGTCTCGTTATCTTCGACCAAGAGAGTCGAATAGGCATCGTCCTCGCCCACCAAAGGATGAGTGTCCGGTTGCACGCGCGGAACGCGTTACTCGTGGCGTAACGCCTGCTGCGGATCGATTCGTGCAGCGCGAAGAGCGGGCCACGTTATAGAGAGCACCAGGATGAGCAAGACACCGGCGGAAGTGATGCTGAACGTGAGGAGGTCGAAACGTGGCACTTGATAAAGCATGCTGGCGATCCAACGCTGCGCATACGCGGCTACGATAAAGCCGATGCCGAGCCCGAGCAGGCCGGAGCGGAGACCTTGCCGAATAAAGCGCGCCAGAATCTGCATCGGGCGTGCACCGAGGGCCATACGGATTCCGATCTCCTGCGTGCGCTCGCCGACCACCTGCGCGATCACACCGTAAAGGCCGATGGCCGCGAGAAGAAGGCTCATTCCGCCGAAAAGCGATAGCAGCACGACGACAACACGCCTGATTCCGAGCGATTCGGCGATGCGCTCGGGCATGGTATGCACATCGAAAACCGGAGCCGAGCGGTTGCTGCGATGGACGGCGTCGCGGATCAATCCTGCTGCCGGCACGGGCGAGCGTACAATTGTGGCGACTTCCGGAAAGAAGGGGACCTTGGCTAGGGGGTAATAGACGGTCGGGCGCGAACCTTCTTCGAGCGTAGTGCCGCGAATGGTGCCCACGACACCTACGATTTGAGCCCACCCCTGATACATCGCGATGGATTCGCCGATCGGATCGCGGTCGTGGAAGAAGCGCTGCGCGAGCCGGCCATCGATGACACAGACATAAGGAGCGGTGGGCGTGGAGTCGGATTCGGAAAGGGTTCGGCCGCGCAGCAGCGGAATGCGGAGCGTTTCGAAATATCGCGGCGAGACCAGGTAGGCTTCGCCATGCCATTCCGGTTCTCCGGGCATAGGCTTGCGGCCCTTTATGGTGAATCCGCTGGTCAACCCGCCACCCGCGAATGGCAGCGGATACGAAAGAGCGGCCGATTCGACACCGGGAGTGGACGTCAACGCGTCTTCGAGGCGGTTGAGGAATGCGGGGTCGTTTCGCGGCTTGATGAGGAATGCAGTGGTGAGGTGCTGGGGATCGAAGCCCGGGCGGAGATCCTGCACGTTCCAGAGACTACGTAGCAAAAGCGCGGTGGTCACGACGAGCACAAAAGCTCCCGCGACCTGCGCGGTGATGAACACGTCCTGAAACCAGCGGCGGCGGCTCCGTGCCAGCCCTGCGGTTTGGCTGTCGCGCAAAAGCTGCAGAGCGGGAGCCAAGCCGAACAGCAATCCGCTCAGAAGCGCGAGTCCGAAACCGTAGAGCAGGAGGGTGCGATCAAGCGAAACCAGTTCCAGAATTTGCCTGCCGGGAATGGCCAAGCGCGTGAGCAGCCGGGTGGCAACTTCGGCCATAAGGAGCCCACCGAGGCCGCCCAGCGCGCCGAGCATGACGCTCTCGAACAGGAGCTGCCGTAGTATCTGCCAGTGGGCCGCGCCGACCGAGAGACGAATCGCCATTTCGCGCTTGCGATTCGCGCTGCGCGTCAGGAGCAAGCCGGCGACGTTCGCGCAACCTGCGAAGAGCACCACGATGGCGGCAATCCATAAGAGCAAAAGCGGGCGGCGGAGATCGCCAGCGATATATTGAGCGAACGGCTCGAGGTCAATGTAGTAACCGATTTTGGCCCAGTCCTCGCCGCCGGGACCGGATTTCAGGCTGGCGACATAGCGATTAACGCGATCAGATGCTTGCGCCGCCGTAACGCCGTTCTTCCGGCGAGCAAGCACGGTCAAGATCATGTCGTATCCGCGGCGGAAACGGTCAGGGGAAAGGATCAACGGACTCCAAGCCTGGGCGGTCGCCGGGAAACGAAACTCTGGACGAGCGACGCCGACGATGCGGTACGGCTGGCCCTCAAGCATGAGAACGCGGCCGAGCACGGATCGATCGGCACCGAACGCGGAACGCCAGAAAGCGTCGGAGAGGACGAGCGTTTCGCGGTCATCCGGTGTGAAGAAGCGGCCGAGAGCGGGGCGTTCGTTGAAGACTTTGAAGAAATCGGGAGTAACAGCTTGGCCTAGGAGGCGGCTGGCCTGGCCGCCCATCTCGGAGGTCCAGGCGCGGTCCTCCATGGCGGCAACGGAAGAGAAGGCGTCGGTCATGGCCTGGATGTCGCGGAACTCGACTCCGGAATTCTGAATACCGCGCATGTTTAACTTGTCGATTCGGACCAAGGGCACCATAACGGGGCCGGTATTGCGGAGTCCCAGGGGATTCAAGAGCACGGTTTCGAGAACGCTGACGATGGCGGTGTTCGCGCCGACGCCGAAGGCGACGGTGAGGGCGGCTGCGGCGGTCAGAAGCGGCTGCCGGAAGAGGAGACGCCAGGCAAAACGAAAATCTTGCAGGATGCCGGACATTTCCAAGTTAGACGAATGCCGAGGGTGATTTGTTCGGCCGGTATGGGTAGGTGGGGTGTGTGGCGGAGGCGTTTTCGCTACACTGAAACGAACTCATGGACGCTTCGGTCAAGACGATCTCCCGCGACGAACTCAAAGCGAAACTCGACCGCGGGGTCGATTTTGTGCTGGTGGAAACATTGCCGCGCACGACGTACGACCACGCGCATCTTCCGGGAGCGATTAACCTGCCTCCGGACCAGGTGGAAGCGCTGGCACCCCAATTGCTGCCGGAAAAAAATGCAGAGATTGTGGTGTATTGCGCCAACCCCACTTGAAACGCCTCTGAGAATGCCGCCCGTGTTCTGGCGGCACTGGGATACACGAATGTTCGGGACTATGCGGAGGGTAAATCCGACTGGATAGGCGCGGGTCTGCCGACGGAGAGTTTCCATAAGCATTAGCGACGGGTGGGTGTAGTGCAGACCCATCAACCTTGGCGTCGAGTGTCAGGCGAACTTCACAGCCTTTGATTTGCGGATACGGAAGTCTCGCGTCACAAGCGGAATATTGTAAGTCAGACTCGTAGCGGCGATGATTTCGTCCGCAGGATCGGATTGAAAATCCAGCGCGCGCAGATTCAGGCATACTTGGCGAGTAATGGGCGATATGCACCTGATCCAATGCTGCGGCGAGGGTATCATGGTCGAGCCCATAGCGAAGCCGGCCGAGCTGGTGTAATTTCCCGATCTCCCATAGCACGATCCGAAATACTCCATTCAGGATCTGCGGTGAGGACGTTTCGTTCGTGCTGCGTGAGGCTTCCCTCGAACGCTTTGATCAGAATATGAGTATCCAGATTCAGCATCCCAAGCAACTCCAGTTGAAAACAGATCGTCTTGCGGATTCGACGTGAGGTTTTTCATGACCCCAATGAGATCGGAACAGGAGCAAGGGACGGGCGTAATTTTGGCTACCGGGCGTCCGCGTTTCGTGATGAGAATGCCATCTGCCGGCAGGCGATCCAGCAACTGAAGACATTGCTCCCGAAAATCACTGACGTTCAACGTCTTCATGTCTCAAGTGTGCACATGGTTGTACATTTTAACAAGATCGTTCGCGCAGGGACGCTTCGAGCTGGCGTGACAATCATCGAAAAATCGCTGCCCGCGATGTCGAGAATACGCCGATGAGCTCCGAGTATCGTAGGAGAGCAAAATATCAGCGCCAAGCGCACAGCCCGTCCGGTGGGCGTTGTGCGCGACTCGGTCAGAATGAAAGAAGAAGAAGACATGAAATACATGTTGATGATGAACACCATGAAAGCCGGTTCCGAGGGATTTCCCGGCTGGCCCAAGAAGGACGTCCAGGCGCTCATCGCATTTATGATCAACTTCGACAGAGAACTCCGCGAATCCGGCGAGTTGGTTTCAGCGGAAGGGTTGTCGTTTCCGGATCAGGCGAAGCTGGTCCGCGCCGGTAAGGACGGGACGCCGATCACGGACGGCGTGTTCCCGGAATCAAAAGAGTTTCTGGCGGGCTATTGGATCGTCGACGTCGACACTCCCGAGCGCGCGTATGCGATTGCCGCACGAGCTTCGGCTGCGCCCGGGCTAGGAGGTGCGGCCATGAACATGCCTATCGAAGTGCGACCGGTGATGGGCGGGCCACCCGCGGAATTCGCTTGACGAGATCCATGATGCGGAGCCCCGAATCAGGGCCTGCCACCCCGCTTGCCGGGCTCGATCGTAATCCTTGTGGTCACTGACATCATCGCCTCATACGGTACCCGCGAAAACTCGTCAGTTGCTGATTCTAAGAAGATTGGTCGGGGCGAGTGGATTCGAACCACCGACCTCCTGGTCCCGAACCAGGCGCTCTAGCCAGGCTGAGCCACGCCCCGAATCCTTCAGTCTACCGCGCGAGGCGAGACTCCCAGGTAACGACTAACCTTCAGTTAGCTTCAAACTGCTAGGACCCGGCGGGAACCGGCGTGCCGGACCACCGGGAGAGCAACTGAAGGAGCAACTATGGACACGATACCGCTTCCCTTCTACGAAGCCGTCCCGCTGGACGATATTGCCCGAGGCGTGAAAGGCGTGCGCATTTTGTTCGTCAACGTCTTCGCCGTGTCACCTCTCGATCGCCCGGACACCTGGACCTTGATCGATGCCGGCCTTGCGATGTCAGCAGGCAAGATCAAGCATTGGGCCGAAGCTCATTTCGGCAAGGAGACGCGCCCGCAGGCCATCATCTTGACTCACGGGCACTTCGATCATGTTGGTGCGATCAAGGATCTCTTAAAGGACTGGAACGTTCCGGTTTACGCGCATACGGACGAATTCCCCTACCTGACCGGCCATGTGAAGTATCCGCCGCCCGATCCTTCCGTGGGTGGCGGGCTGATGGCGGTGATGTCGCCGTTATATCCGCGTACGTCGGCGGACCTTAGCGGCAAAGTACAAGCGCTGCCGGCCGATGGTTCCGTCCCCACCCTGCCCGGCTGGCGCTATCTCCACACGCCCGGTCATGCGCCCGGCCACATTTCTCTGTATCGCGAGGAAGACAAGCTCCTGCTGGCCGGCGACGCATTTTGCACGACCGACCAGAACTCGTTTTTATCTGTCGCCAAGCAGACACCCAAGCTCACAGGCCCTCCGGCCTACTACACTCCGGATTGGGACGCGGCTCGCGAATCGGTCCGCATCCTTTCGGATCTGTGCCCGAAGACAATCGCACCCGGCCACGGACTACCCATGTGCGGCGAAGAAGTTGCCGATCAGCTTAAGAAGCTGTCCATCAACTTCGATCACATCGCAATGCCGGATCACGGCAAATACGTTCATAAGGCCGCTACGTCCGATTGAGGCGCAGCGCGGGGACACCACGCCGCGTCCGAATCCCGGCATGCCTACAATAGACAACGGACGCGACGCGCACGTGATCGAGATCCTCACCATCGAGCGGGAATATGGCTGTGGCGCGCCGCACATTGCCGAAACGCTTGCCGCCGATCTGCATTGGAAACTCTGGGATCATGCCATTACCTGCGAAATAGCCAAGCGCATGAAGTGCGACGTCGATTCGGTAGCTGAGCGCGAGGAGCGCCTTGACCCTACCTTTCACCGCCTGGTGAAAGCGTTCATGCGCGGAAGCTATGAAGAGAGCTTCACGGGCGGCGGCATCGAGCTGCTGGACGCCGAGCATCTGTCCGTTCTGTTCGAGCGTGTGGTGACCGGCATTGCCGAACGGGGCAACTGCGTCATTGTCGGCCGGGGCGCGCCATATTTCCTGCGAGGGCGGCCGAATGCGATGCACGTGTTTCTCTACGCCTCGCGCGATGAGAAGATTCGGCGCCTGATCCATTCCGGAAAAGACGAGAGCGAGGCCGAGCGCCTCATCGAAACAGTAGACCGTGAGCGGGCGGCCTTCATCAAGAAGTATTACGGCACGGTTTGGCCGCAGCGCGATCTCTACGATCTGATGGTCAACACCAAGATCGGCGATAAGCGGGCCATTCGCGCCATTCACAACCACATGACCTTGATCAACGGAACGAGAAAGGACGAGCAAAGTTAAGCAGCCATGCGGAACACCGGAACATTGAAAGTAACTGCACGCGGGGACCGCGAAATTGTTATGACGCGAGTTTTCGACGCACCACGCCGGGTGGTCTTCGACGCGTTGACAAAGCCGGAGCTGCTCAAACGCTGGTTCGGACCGCACGGCTGGTCAATGGCCGTCTGCGAAGTCGATCTGAGAGTGGGCGGAACCTTCCGGTTCGTGCTGCAGGGCCCCAATGGGAGAGAGATGGGGATGCGCGGCGTCTATCGCGAGATCGTTCCGCCCGAGCGCTCGGTCCACATGGAGTCGTTCGACGACTACCCGGGGGAGTCGGAGGTGACCACCGTTCTGGTGGAACAGGGAGGGAAGACAACGCTCACGGCAACAGTGCTCTCGCCTTCCCCGGAGGTTCGTGAGGCTGTCCTAAAATCCGGCATGGAGCACGGCGCGGCGGAAAGCTACGACAGGCTTGCAGAGTTGCTGGCATCGAGCGGAGATTTCAAAGAGTCAAGCCGGATCTATTTCTTAATCGACGGCTGGATCGCGAGCACACGCTCGACTTGGCTCTCCAAATTCGCATCGCTCATCCGGAACGGCTTATACATTCGGACGGTTCCGTTTCTGTCGATCAACACGAGTGTCGGCGTGGAGCTCACACCATAGGCGCGCATGATTTCATCGCTGACTGGATGCCCTACATCCGCGAGCCCGGCGTAGGAATCCTTCCAGACGGCTTCGATTTCACGATCCTCTTCTTCCGACGTCGCATTGTCCTTGTCGTGAACGGTACCGTAGCGCCGGGTGGGCGCAAGGACAACGAGACCGCGCGGCTGATATTGTTTCCACACGCGCGCGATCACCGGGCCCTCTGCTTTGCAGTCGCTGCACCAATGCGCCCAAAGGAACAGGAGAACGGGTTTGCCCTTTGCCTGTTCGGGAAGCGCGGGCGCAGGTTTTCCTTCGAGCGTGAGCAGATTCAAATTCTTTTGAACGCGGGCTTGAATCGAAAACAGCGTCCACTTCGGCAACTCTGTTCCGAGCAGTGCGATGGCCCGGTCGCGCTGCCCGCGGACTGCAAGCAAGCGTGCTTCCACCTCGATTGTGGCGCCCACTGCGTTTGCCAAAAGCGGGTCATCTTTGACATTTTGCGTCTGCAGAAGATGGGCCGTCACCGCCTTCGCTTGGGCCAAGTATTGCGAAGCGGCCTCTTCGTTCCGAAGCATCAAGGCACCGCGCGCGAGCCACGCGACGGCGGCTGCGTAGGTGGAATCGTCGGGATGGCTTCTGTGATATTCATCGACGATCGCGTCGGCGCTCAACAAGTCGCCCGCCGATAATTTGTAACGCGCTTCGGAAATCGGATTCTCAGCGGCTTCGACCCGCAGCGCTGTGATAATGAGGAGCAGTTTTAAGCACCCGATTGTCTTCATGATCATGCACCGCTTGGCGAACCGTACTATGGCAGCGGTGAACTATTCGTTCCCAACAGAATTCTGGCGAACTGTTCCACGAAAGTCAATCCGTCTCGATTTCAGAGGGCCGCCGGTATGCACGTGTTCACGTTTTGGAAGCTTGCGACCGTCATGGCCGAGCCGTTGACGACCGGTCGCTGTTACTGATCCGTTGTCCTCCCGGATCGCCGTAAGTCAAGACGGCAGAATTCTGAGCTGGGGCGCGACGGGCTCACTGGAGATATTCGATCTCCGGGTACTCGGGTTGGCTCTTCAACTCCGCAGCGGGTGCCCCTTTCAAGTACACGTCGAAAAACGTGCTGATGCAGTGCTCCGTCACGGCAAGCTGGCGACGTCCATCGATACCGAGAAACCCGAACGTACGGAGCGTCCCCGCGATGACGTGACTCTTCAACAGAGCTCCATCGTCACTGAACAGATAATGGTTCGCGCCACGGATCTCGATCTTCCACCTTGCATTCGGCGGCAGTCGATCGTAAATCGATTGGATGTGCGCCTTGACCTTGCTGCTCTCCCAGTCAGACGACTCGATTTGAGCGCTCAGGAGAAACATGAACGGCTGAGTGACGCCCTGGGCGATGACAATGCCGAGAGGAGCCCCGTCCACATCGATGCCCGCCTTGCAGCGCGAATCATCATGGCAGAACTGCAAGGTTGTTGCACCACCGAGTGAGTGGCCGAACAAGCCGACCCGGTGCAGATCGAGCCGTCCCAGGAATCTGCCGGAAGGGTCGGACGCGTTCAGCCGTTCGAGCTGGTCGACCGCGAAGCCGGTATCGGCACTCCACGCCTGGACCAGCTTCGTGGCGAGCTGCTCCTGCTGAGGCCCACCGAGGAGGTCGGCGTTGTTTTGGGGCGCCCTCGGGATCACCCTTCCGTCCGGCAACACAACAAGCCAACTTCGATACGGTGCATCAAAACCCACCACGACATAGCCGTGACTCGCAAGGTCCTCGGCAAGGCTGGTGTAATCGATGGTCAGCGCCGCGAGTCCCGCTCTTATAAGTACGACGGGATACGAACGCTGTTGAGGCGATACATCGGCGTCACGGATGCTATGTGCGCGGACCCGCGACAAATCCCGCGTTAGTAGGTTCGTAATCACCGGGCCACGCTGGCGATCTAGAGCCTTCCGCCACGGGGCCGGAGAGTAGTCGGCGCGTGGCTGCGACGGTCGGCCGGGGACTGCGGGATACCAGATCCAGGCAAGGATCTCGCGCCTTGTACCTGGCTGCGGCGCCATTGGGTCTGCGTGCGCGGAATCAGTCCAGACGTACATCGTGCGACCAACCGCGAACGGGCCGGTAGGCGTGGGGAGTGCCGTCTCCCGCTTGTGGTCCATCCACAGCAATCCCAGCAAGACTGCGATTCCGAGAACAGCGACCGCAGCCAATCCTGCGAAGCCTTTGAATATTCGACGGGATGACCGCGTCTTAGGCATCGAACCTTTTTGATCAGGAAGAGTACTTTACAAGTCAAAGTATACAATGTTGTAGTCAGGGGCGAAAGCAGGCCGATTCTATGAAGCTGAAGAAAACTGCGGAGTACGATCCTAAAAGAAACGCGCAAGCCTCGCTTGGCGCTGCTGATATTAAGACGAGGCAGCTTTACCGTAGGCTTTCACTGCTGATTCAATGCCAGGTCGCGCATTCGCAAGGTCCTGAGAGTTCATCGCCGGACGGACAGTCACCCGAGCGTTGAAGGCGAGAAACCAAGGCTCTGCAATGGCGGGAATCTGCGAGGAATCCGTCATGTCGAAGAAGACGTATCCGGTACGCTCGCCATTATCTTCAGCGAAGTACGCGGCTTCCGGCTTTAGATCAGCGAGGATTCGCTGAATTGTCGTTCCGAGAGTGCCGTTTCGAGCGGCTACATTCCCGGCTTCCACCGGAATTGAGATTTTGAGCATCATGCGCATGTTGCTGCCCCTCCATGGAGCACCCGATTATACACCTGAAACTCGTCCTGACCGGGTAGCCAGCCACGTACACTCAAGTAGTGGCGCTGCGCACCGCTTCGGGCATTCTTTCAGAGATTCTGCAGCATAAACAGGCTGAAGTGGCCGATCTGCACACGCGCGCCGCGGCGCTGGAACAGGCGGCATACGAGCGCAAGTCTCCCGTCCGCGATTTTGCCGGGGCGTTGCGGGCTTCCCAACCTGGGATCATTGCTGAAATCAAGAAGGCGTCACCGAGCAAGGGAACCCTGCAGCCGGAATTTCACCCGGCGTTCCTCGCGCATGCATACGAACAGGGCGGGGCCGCGTGCTTGTCTGTGTTGACCGACAGGCAATACTTTCAAGGCGCACTCCTCGATTTGGAAGCCGCCCGGGCGGCCGTAAGCCTCCCGGTGTTGCGCAAGGATTTCGTAATCGACCGGCTCCAGATTTTTGAGGCTGCCGCTCACGGCGCCGATGCCATCCTGCTCATCGCATCTGCGCTCGATATCTCGGATCTAACCAGCTTCAGGGAACTGGCCGCTTCTCTGGGGCTTGCCTCGCTCGTAGAGGTCCACGACCACGAGGAATTGGACCAAGCGGTCGATTCCGGCGCGGAGGTCATCGGTGTCAACAATCGCAGCCTCGATACATTCGAGGTCTCGCTCGACACGTCTTTACGTTTAAGCCTGTGCATGCCCACGAACGTTCTGCGGGTGAGCGAAAGCGGGATCCAGTCACGAGTGGATATCGACCTGCTTCACGGGGCGGGATTTGATGCTTTTCTGGTGGGTGAATCGCTCGTCACATCACCCGACCCCGCCGCTGCGCTGCGGGCGCTCCTTCGCCATAGACCATGACACCTGCTCAGGGACTGCCGTTCGTGATAAAGATCTGCGGCATTACGGAAGAAGATGACGCGCGTGTGTCGATCGATGCGGGCGCGAATGCATTGGGGTTCAATTTCTATCCGCCGAGCCCGCGCTATCTCTCGCCGGCTCGGGCGCGAGAAATCATCGAAACGATCACTGAGCCGTTCCTAAAAGTGGGCGTTTTCGTGGATCCAACCTTTGAACGGCTTCTCGAGACGGTGGCCTCACTCCAGCTCGATGTCGTCCAAATTTATGGCGCGGATTGCTCGTCTGGGATCCCGCAAGATTGCCAAGTGTGGCGCGCTTGTGCGGTCAGCGAAACAGCACTATCCGGAAATGGACATTTTGACGCGTACCTCCTCGATGCGGCCACGCCGCAGTATGGCGGGTCGGGCGAAATGTTCGATTGGGATCTCGCGGCCGATTTTCCGGACCCGAAGATTATCGCGGGCGGGTTGAACGCGGAGAATGTGGCGGCAGCGATCGAAAAGATGCGTCCGTGGGGCGTTGATGCGTGTTCGCGGCTGGAATGGCGTCCCGGCAAGAAGGATGCGGCGAAGGTACGCGACTTCGTTGCGGCGGCGGTTGCGGCGTTTACACGATGAATCCGGGGACGACGCCAGACGCACTCGGGCACTTTGGGCCGTACGGGGGGCGGTATGTCCCCGAGACGTTGATGTCGCCGCTGGACGAGCTTGCGAATGCCTACGCTGCGGCTCGCGCGGATCCGGAGTTTGTGATGGAGCTCCGGTCATTGCTGCATCATTACGCCGGGCGGCCCACTCCGCTCTACTTCGCCCGGCGGCTCACCTCTTTAATAGGCGGCGCGGAACTGTGGCTTAAACGTGAAGATTTACTTCACACCGGAGCTCATAAGATTAACAACTGCCTGGGCCAGATCCTGCTCGCGCGACGCATGGGCAAGCGGCGCATTATCGCCGAAACGGGCGCCGGCCAGCATGGGGTCGCAACCGCAACCGTGGCAGCGCTGTTCGGCATGGAATGCGTGGTGTACATGGGCGAAGAAGATATGCGGCGGCAGCGCCTGAACGTGTTCCGCATGCGCCTGCTCGGAGCGACCGTCGCGCCAGTTGCCAACGGTAGTCGCACGCTTAAAGACGCCATCAGCGAAGCGATGCGGGACTGGGTCACGAATATCGGAACGACTCACTATCTGCTGGGTTCCGCTCTGGGGGCCCATCCGTACCCGATGATGGTCCGGGATTTTCACAGAGTGATCGGCGAAGAAGCACGTGCTCAATCGCTCGAGCAAGCGGGCCGGCTTCCGGATGCGGTGTTCGCTTGCGTGGGCGGCGGGAGCAACGCGATCGGGATATTTCATCCATTCCTTGGGGACGATGTTCGGCTGATCGGAGTCGAGGCGGGCGGAAATGGCCCAAACCTCGGCCAACATGCGGCGCGTTTTTCGGGAGGATCGCCCGGCGTACTGCACGGCGCACTCAGCTATCTTTTGCAAGACGAACAAGGCCAGGTCTCGTTGACCCATTCCGTCTCTGCAGGTCTCGATTACGCGCTGGTCGGGCCGGAGCATGCGTGGCTCCATGATCAGCTCCGCGCCGAGTACACCGGCATATCGGACGAAGCGGCGCTTGCGGCCGCCGAAACTCTTGCGCGAACGGAAGGAATCATTCCGGCGCTCGAATCCGCTCACGCCGTAGCCGAGGCGATGCGCCGCGCCCCGTCTGAGCCCGGGAAAGTCTACCTGATTAATCTTTCCGGCCGCGGCGATAAGGATATGGACATCTACCGCGAGCGTTTCCCGCAACTGCAGGCCTAAAATGCCTGCTCAGACGGTTACCCGCATCGCACGATTATTCGGAGCATGCCGGAGCGAGCGGCGCCGCGCCTTCATCGCCTACATCACAGCGGGCGATCCGACGCCGGCTCACACCGCCTCGCTCGTTGCGGCGCTGGAGCGCGGGGGCGCGGATTTGATCGAGCTCGGTGTTCCGTTTTCAGATCCCATCGCGGATGGACCGGTGATTCAGAGAGCGTCCGATCGCGCGCTCCGGGCGGGCATGACGCTCCCACTTTTGCTCGAAACTGTTCGTGAGATTCGCCGTAGTTCCGAGATTCCGCTCCTGCTGTTCAGCTACATGAATCCATTGTTGCGATATGGTTTCGGAAAGCTCGCGGCGGACGCTTCGCTTGCGGGCATCGACGGCGTACTCATGACGGACCTGCCGGTGGAAGAGGCCCAGTACTCGGTGCATGCGTTGCGGGCTCAGGGACTCGATACGGTTTTTTTGGCGGCTCCGACCAGTAATGACGCGCGGTTGCGGCTCATTGCGGAGCACTCGTCGGGCTTCGTCTACCTGGTCTCCCGGACAGGCGTAACAGGTGAGCGAACATCTCTTTCTGAGGCCGCACGTCCGCTCACGGAACGCTTACGGAAGCTTACGGATCGTCCACTGGCACTCGGGTTTGGGATCACCACTCCGGAACACGTCATGGAAGCCTCTTGTTTAGCCGATGCGGTGGTCGTCGGGAGCGCCATTGTGGCGTGCATCGAGCGCTCCAGCGGTTTCGGCGAAGCTGCCCGTTCCGTCGAGAAGTTCGTCTCCGATCTGACGCGCCCGTTGAAATTGGGTCCGGCTGTCGGGATCCCCAGGAGTCTGTAATTCTGCTTACATAGTACTTTGGCCTTCATTAAAAATTCTTGAGCTATTACCTTACCCCCTGTGTTTTGGTGACGTAAGTGCTTATAATCTAAAACAATCGAGGTCGGAATTGTGAGCTCTCTCAGCAACGCTATTCGCAGTGTCGTTCTAACTGCGCCAGACGTGACACGGATGGCGCCTCTGCCGCGGTCGGCGGCCCTTTTTGCACAAAACCAACCGGCTGATTCGCTGTACTTCGTAGAAAGTGGCTTGGTGAAGCTGTGTCGCATGAACAGCAGCGGAAGCCGCATCATTCTATCGATCTGCGGATCAGACACGGTGGTTGGGGAAGAGGCGCTGGGCGAGGGCTCGCCCACGTACTACGCCGCGGCGGAGGCTCTAACTCCGGTGACGGCGTTCTGTATTCCTCGTGAAACGCTGTTGAACGCAATGGTCTCGCAACCGCAGTTTGCTGCCACATTTGTTGCATATGTGGAGCAGCGAAAGCTCATTTTGGCTCAGAAAATCGAGCTGCTGTGCCTGCACGACGTCCAATACCGTATCCTGCATTACTTGGCGGAGCTGTCGGCACTGGTGCCACCGCAGCAAGATGGCGATGGGTACGAATTGCCCATCACACAGCTCGATCTGGCCGATCTAATTGGCGCGACGAGGGAAACGACATCAACGACGCTGAACCAATTGGAGCGTCGCGGCCTTGTGAAGCTATCGCGGCGGCGTCTGACGATTCCCTCGCCTGTGATGCTACGAACGGCTGTGAACGGAAAAAGAAGCGCCGAAGCTCTGGTTGCAAACACGGCATAACCCGCTGGAACTGCTGGTACTACGAGTCGTTGGCTTCCTGTATTTTGCTTGAAGCGGCAACGCTGATCTGCTACAGTGTATTGCAGATTTTCCGATGTTAGCTGGTTGTTTCTTGCGAGCCCAAAACGTTTATCGGAGGGCTCGGCTCTCCTGGTCTGCGCTATGGGTGAGCGGGTTCCATGGCGCATCAATTGAAACAGGAGATTAGTAAGTGAGAGAAAAAGGTGTTGTCAAATGGTTTAACGCCGCCAAGGGCTATGGATTTATCCAACGCTCGAACGGCGATGATGTGTTCGTCCACTTTTCTGCCATCCAAATGAACGGATACCGAACGCTCGAGGAAGGCGCGGAGGTGGAGTTCGAGGTCAAGCGCGGCCCCAAGGGTCTGCAGGCCGAGAACGTCGCTCGTCCGTAGGATACAAACCAGCAAATCTCGGCCGCCGCTCTCGCATGAGATCCGGCGGCCGTTGTGTTTCTATAGAACGACTATCCAAAAACGAATGCGCTATCGAAAGCTTGGGCCAACAGAAGCGGAAGTGAGCGAGATCGGTTACGGCGCCTGGGGAATTGGGGGCACTCAGTGGATCGGTGCCAGAGATGACGAGTCGACCCGGGCCCTCCTGCGTTCTTTTGATCTGGGCGTGAACCTCGTGGATACCGCGCTTGCATACGGCGATGGGCATAGCGAGCAGCTTGTCGGTTACGCAGCGAGAAATACCATCCACCGCATTTTCATCGCGACGAAAATCCCGCCGATGAATGATATCTGGCCGGCATCTCCCTCCGCCCCCATATCTGAAGTTTTTCCGTACGACCACATCGTTCGATCGACCGAGCAAAGCTTACGAAATCTCGGAATCGAACAGATTTATCTGCAGCAGTTCCATGTCTGGACGGATGCCTGGGTGAACACCGAGGAATGGCGCCGCGCGGTTGAGGATCTGAGGCAGGCAGGCAAGGTCCGGTACTTCGGCATTTCGGTTTCAGAACATGATCCTGATTCGGCGCTCGAAGGCGTGAAGACCGGCGTCTTTACGGCGGCGCAAGTCATCTACAACATCTTCGATCAAACCGCCGAAACGAATTTGTTTCCGTTATGCGAAAAGATGAAAGTTGGCGTGTTGGCGCGCGTTCCTCTGGACGAAGGCGGCCTGACGGGTGCAATCACGGAAGACACGCGGTTTGCGGCCGCTGATTTTCGCGCAGTCTATTTCCGGGACGATCGCAAGCGCCAAGTGAGGGAGCACGTTCAGGCTCTCGAAAAAGATCTGGGCAATGTGCCTGGAAGCCTGCCTCAGATCGCGCTTCGGTTTTGCTTGTCTCATCCTGCGGTGACCAGCGTGATTCCCGGGATGCGCCGGGTTGAAACCGTCGAAAGCAGTTGCCGGGCCGCTGCGGCCGGAGTACTGGATTCGGATACGCTCGCGATTCTCAAGCGCCATGCCTGGAACCGCAATTTTTACGAATGAATCTTCTTTCGGTGAATCATGCGCCTTGCGATTCTTTCGGACATTCACGACAATCTCTGGAATCTCGCGGTCGCTTTGCACGCGGTTCGGGATGCGGATGCGCTCATCTGTTGCGGCGATCTCTGCTCGCCCTTTGTGATTGATGAACTTGCGAAGTTCGAGCGCGACATTCACATCGTGTTTGGTAACAACGATGCCGACCTGTACCGGATCACCTCAAAGACTCTGAAGCACCGGCATTGTCATCTGCACGGCGAGTTACTTACCAGCGAGCTAGGGGGCAAGCGCGTCGCCGTGAATCATTTTGATGATATTGCCCGACCATTGTCCCGTTCCGGCGATTTCGATCTGGTTTGCTTTGGCCACAATCACGAATTCGAAATTTCGCAGCCGGGTGCTTGTCTTCTGATCAATCCCGGTCCCATCATGGGCGCGAAGTTTTCCGGCGGGAAGTGGGAGGATGTTGCGCCGACGTTCGTCGTCTATGACACGATTTCCGATGCGCCCAGCGCATTCGCAATCGACCCAGCCACGAAAACGGTAAGAAGCTTTCGAGGTTAGGCGAACCGGGCCGGCCTCGGGAACCTTGCCGCGGTCCCAGGTGTCTGTTCCTAACGGATGCGTATATTTGCGCAGAGCTTCATCGATGGCGACGGTAAAACGGCGAAAGAGCTGAGTGTTCTGTTCTCGCTCGTGCTCCAGATTATCGCGATCGCAATTCTGATACTGATTCCAATCGTCTATACAGCGGGGCTTCCGAGTGTAGAGTTAAAAAGCGCGTTGCTGGCTCCCGCGCCGCCTCCTCCGCCGGTTCCGCGTGCAATGGCGAAACGATCCGTTTCGGTGATACACCGCTTTGCTCCAGAGCTGATCGCACCGCGAGTGATTCCTCCACAGGTGAACAACGTCACGGAAGATCTGCACGCGCCGGACGTGGCTGCTCCTGCTGAGGCGGGCGCTTCAAATGGCATCGAAAATTCCATCGCCAGCGATCTCTTCAGCCCCAAAATTGTTAGCGCACCGCCTGTGCCCGCGGCGAAGCCCAAGGCTCCCGCTGCTCCTGTTCGCATCGGCGGGAATGTTGCGGCGGCCAACCTGATCCGGAGCGTGCAGCCTGTCTACCCTGCCCTGGCGCGGTCCGCACGTATCGAGGGAACTGTGGAATTCACGGCTGTTATTGGCAAGAACGGCAGCATTGAAGATCTCCAACTCGTCCGCGGACATCCACTTCTCGTCAATGCCGCGAAGCAGGCGGTGTTGCAGTGGAAGTACCGTCCAACGTTGCTCAACGGGCAACCGGTGGAAGTACTCACAGACATCACGGTCAAGTTCGTCCTGAGTCACTGAGGTCAATGGAGAACACGCGCAGGCGCGTTCACAGTCTAAAACGGGCTTGGCGGCGCATTCAGAAATCAGCGCTGCCTGATGAACGTGCCGTCGTGTAGATCGGCCATCGCCTGCGTTAGCTGCTCTTGCGTGTTCATCACGATCGGACCGTACCAAGCGACAGGCTCCTCGATCGGTTTGCCCGATACCAGCAGAAACCGAATTCCTTCCGGTCCGGCTTGTACTGTAATCTCATCGCCGCGATCGAACAACACCAGCGAGTGATTCTTGACGTCGTACACGGGCGCCGCTTCGGGTTGGTCTACCTGATCCGTTAGCACCGCGCGAGGATCGGAGGCGTCGCGGAACGTGCCGGAACCCCCGAATACATAGGCAAAGGCGTTGCGCGTGGTCTCCACTTTAAGCCGCCTTCGATGGCTAGGCGGGACAGAGATATCGAGATAATTGGGATCGGCTGCGACGCCTTCCACCGGCCCTCGCTTGCCCCAGAACTGCCCGCAGATGACACGCACCTGGGTACCGTCATCGTCCGTGATTTCGGGTATCGCGTTCGACGGGACGTCTTGATACCGTGGGTCAGTCATCTTTAGAGACGAGGGAAGGTTCGCCCACAACTGGAAACCGTGCATGCGGCCCCGAGCGTCTCCTTTGGGCATCTCCTGGTGGAGGATGCCGCTGCCGGCGGTCATCCATTGTACGTCGCCGGCTGTCATCTTGCCCTTATTACCGAGACTGTCGCCGTGCTCGACGGAGCCCGCGAGCACGTAGGTGATCGTCTCGATTCCGCGGTGCGGATGCCACGGAAATCCGGCCAGGTAATCGTCCGGGTTTTCGTTGCGAAAGTCGTCCAGTAGTAGGAAAGGATCGAAATCCTTTGTTTTGCCGAATCCGAATGCGCGCTGTAGTTTCACCCCGGCGCCTTCGATCGTGGGCTTCGTCTGAATGATCTGTTTCACTGGGCGTAATGACATAATTTCCTCCTGCAAACTGTGCCAAAATATAGCTTGATATCAAGATGGATGTGAGCACCTCTCAAAAGGATTCAAGCGCCACGCATGTCTGGCTGGTTTTGTGGAAAGCCGCCCGCTCGGTTGAGCAGAACGCGATACGCAGCGTGTCTGGCTTGGGGCTCGGTTTGTCCGATTTCGCGGTGCTGGAAGCGTTGCTCCATAAAGGCCCTCAGCCGGTGAATGTGATTGGCAAAAAGATCTTGCTGACCAGCGGTTCGATTACGAGCGCAATAGATCGGCTGGAATCAAGAAAGCTGGTTCACAGGACGGCTCATCCGGAAGACCGGCGCGCCCGGCTCGTCGAACTCACTCACGAAGGTGAGCACACGATTGAGTCCGCGTTTCGGCAGCACACACTCGACATGGAGGAAACCATGGCCGTGTTAACACCCAGTGAGCGCGTTGAACTCACGCGCTTGCTCAAGAAGGTCGGTATTTTCGCGGCAGCAAGACTCAGCGGGGGAACTGAAGGCAACCGCTGAGCCCTTCGGACCAGCGCGGGAAAGTGTACACCCGACATCTGTTTGAAGGAATCTCGGCGACGGCGATGAGCACGGTTCAGGGCTTTGTGAACCAACGCAACCCCATACGCCGGCTTCACAGCGACTCGTTCAACAGTTGTGCCAGCCGGAGACCCGCTTTCGTCAACTGCATCCGTATAACTGGCTTCATTTCGTCTAGATAAGAAGTGTTGATGACCGGCCGGAACTCAGTGATGGCGGGCGGCGCATCCGTGCACGTGCCGGGAAACTCGACCGGCTCCGTGGGTATCCGAAGGCGGTCATACACCACTCGTATTGCCAGCTTGTGCGATTCCCAGACCCAATCGTTAACACTGCCCGCAGCAAGCCTTCGCTGCTCGCGGCGAGAAAGCTTTTCGATCGACTGCTCGAGCTCGGCCGTAAGCGCCGCTTCTGTCCCGGTTTCCGTAACCAGGGGGCCATCCCAGAGCGCGTGCAGATTCTTCGCCTGGTCTATCGGCGGATCGAGCACCTCACAATTGCCACCCAGGTCAGCATCGGAAACAGTGTGGAGGGGCTCATGGATATCTCCGACGAAGTGAACGAGGTAGCGAAGCGCGTCGAGGTCGCTCGACGGCGGTTCGGGCACCCGGCTTCCCAACTGGGCGGCGAAGAGCCGAATGCGGGCCGGCGCGCAGTTATCGTTCGGACAGCGTGCCGGAATATCGCTTTCGCGGTCCTGAAGTGCAAGATCGATGAAGTGCCAAGCTCCGGTATTCGTCTGTTTCTTGGTTTCGTCCGCCCAGGTTGACGCTCGAGCCAAGGCGTCCGCAACTTCATTTGATGAGTCGGGCACGTCGAGAACGCGAGCCACCCGGGTACGTGCAGCAGGCGTAAGATGCGCCGCCGCGAGCCGCGCCACAACGCGGTGGCCGGTTTCCCACCACGGGCACGCGGGCCGGATGGCGAGAAGCGACACCATCAGAACAACGCTGGCCTTCAATTTCATCGAGAACAGCGGAACGCTGGTCCTTACTATAGCGGAAGCTATCGGCGCCTCAGCTGGTCCGCCGATACGTAGCGCGAGCGTGAGGACGGCAATAGAAAGAAAAGCCCGGGGTTTGCGAGTATCCGAAGGGCGTACTTGACGTCCTGAAGGACTCGCATGGAAGGAGCCCCGGGCTTAGGGGAGAGACGATGTTTTCGATCCTAGCTATCCACGTCGCGTTTCGCCGAGTCAGCAGCCGCGGCCAGCGCCAATACAGCATTGAAGAATGCTTTATCTTGGCCAAGGAAAAGATTGTCGGCCGTGAAAGAATGGATCGTAGCGACCGCGCCTCCATTCTGCGTCAGCGTAGGTCGGACGATCGAACACGCCGGCAGATTCTGGCTTAGAAATTCGCAAGGCTCGGGCAGGATCAAGTTCGTCTGGAACATCTCGTGTCCCGCAGCTTTATCCGCCGGCGAGAGGTTCGCATTATGTTGGTTCGCCGGGTTATTGAAGTCGGGGAATGTCAATCCGGTCTCCGGGTCAGTCAAGCCGTGCGGACCGGCCAACGGCTGCGCTATTGCATTGCCGGCCTTATCATGCCAGAGCGAGAAGTGGTTTATTTCGACTCCGCCGATGCTCAGCAGGATTCGCAGCACCTCCAGACTCGTTGCCTTAAGGGCCAGTATGGGATAAAGGCTTGAGCCGCCCTGCTCGATGTACCCGAAATGGAACCCTGCTGTGTTGCCGATTGCTTGCATTCGCCGGGCCTTGGGATTCGTGATGGGCAAATTCTTGAGTAGGTTCACAAGAGCGGTCGGGTCCGTATCGGCATCGCTTAACGGAATGGCCGGCTGGTTCTTGATTGTGAGTAACTGCGGGAAATGGGCGCCTAAGTCTGGATTGGTCGTGCTTCGGTATCGAAAGTACCAGCTCGTGTCCACATTGAGAGATTTGAGATTCGTGAGATGCAGGATCGTCTGATCCGCCCCCGTCGCAAGACTGCCTTGAAGAGTCCGAAACACGTCAAGGTCAACCGGCTCCTCGCCTTTTGATATCAAATACGCGTTGAGGAAGGCTGCATGGCTTATCTCGTCATCGGTATTGTCAGCGATGTACTGCGGCATGTCGCTGTCGAGATTTGAAAGGGCAGCAATGTACGACGGATTCCCGCCATTTGCTCCCCCGAGCTCGTTGTACTGTTGCCACAGATCAGCCTCAATGAGTTCAGCGGCTGCTGCAAAGCGCAACAGCGCAGCATCGCCCCTTGTAAGTCTCTTGGTCTCTTTCTCCTGATCGGCATCCTGCGCAAATAACGTGGTTACCGGCAGTGTTGCGGCCGCGGCTGCCCCAAGGCCATACAGAAAAGAGCGGCGCCTTACGAGCCGGCCCCAGCTAGCGTTGACAGTTTCGTGGTTCGATTCAGTGGGTGTTGCTTCTGGCGAATCGTTAATAGTGGAAGGGTGATTTGCTTTCATGGTTTTTTGTCTCCTAATTGTTTCGAGTATGTTGTTGGATATGAGAAAGAGGATGGTAAGTGCTCCTCTTCCTGATGGTTTAAGGCCGCTCTGGAGAAATGTTTCAGCGGCACGAATTCAAGTATTTGTTTTCTCCCCGGTTTCGGCCTCAGCGGACTGTTCTGTGAGCTTGATTCCGTCCCTGAAGCTGCGGATGCCTTGTGCTAACCCTTTGCCCAGTTCGGGAAGTTTCTTCGGCCCGAACACAAACAAAGCAACAATAAAAATGACTAGTAAATGGGTGGGTCGCAGTAAACCTTCAATCATTGGTGTTGATCCTTTCTGTCGTCGTCATGCCTTCCCCGATGCATCTCTCTCCACTACAACCGTGCCTGTCATCATGGGATGAATTTTGCAGAAGTACGGATAAGAGCCCGGCTCCTGGAACCTGAATGAGAAAGATTGATCGGTGTCGAGGACTGGCGAAGAAAACTTCTTTTCAGTACTCACGACGTTATGAGGAATATCGTCGTGATTGATCCAGGTGACCGTCGCTCCTGCCTTCACCGTCAGCGATTTCGGCGTGAATGAGAAGTTGTCGATCTTGACCATAGTTCCATCGGCCACATTTTGGAAGACTGCTTGTTGGGCGGATGCCATCGCCAGAGTGGAATCGACAACCGCGAGCGTGTGATTTCCGGCAATATAGTTTACGTGCGTAATGCCCAAGAGCTCGCGCAAATGTTCAGCCGGAACCTTCAGTGGACCCGGAGAAGGCGCAGTGCCCGGCTTCGGTTGCGGGAAAGCAGTGGACATCGCAGTGTGGAAGCTGACGTTGCCCTCCACTTTCTGCATGATCTGGTGAATGTGTCCGTTTAAGACGGTCACGGAACCGAACCGCTTCACATACGACAAAGCCTTGGCTCCGTCATCGGTACCCCAGCCCCACTCGGGATACACGGTCCAGAGAGGGATGTGGGCGAAGAGAACAATCGGAGTACTACTGGAACGGCCCGCCAGATCTTTTTGGAGCCAAGTAAGTTGTTCCGCGCCGAGCGTTCCGAGCCCGCCGGCTTTGAGATCAACCACGTTCACAAGCGCGACGAAGTGCACGCCTTTGTGGTCGAAGCTGTACCAGCCCGCACCTTTGGTTCCCTTGCCGTACCGCTCCAAATACTGCTGGCCGTTATCGGCCAGCATGTCGTGTTCTCCGGGTACGAAGAACGTCTGGCCGGCTTTGCACGACCGCAAAACCTGATCGAGGGTATCGAATTCGGTAGGCTTCGAGAGATGACTTAAGTCGCCGGTGTGAATGAGAAATTCCGGCGTACGTTCGAACGCATTAATCTTCCCGATCGCTTCTTGCAACGTTGCCGTGACGTCGCTGTTCGCCTGTTTGTTAAAGCCGATGTGGCTGTCACTGATCTGAACGAAGCTGAATTCCCCGCCCGTACCCGCCATCTCGTGAGCCATTTGGCCGAAGGCTTTTGAAGTCAGAACGCCGCCGCTTATGGTCCAAATGGCGCCGGTGCCGGCCCACGCCATGCACTTTAGAAATCCGCGACGGTCCACTCCGTCTTTATTCAGATCCACTTTGATTCGATCAGACAAAATGCGCTCTCCTGCCATTCAATTCACGCCAGCGCTTTTTTTTCGCGCGCTTTCATTTCCCAATACCGGTTCCGGAGCGCGAATATTCCCGAGTGAGATGATTTTTCGGATGTGCCGAGCGCAATTTTCGCCGCTCCAGCCGCGCCCATTGGTACAGAATGTCTGCATCCGCATCGGTTAGCCTTGCATCGCGATGAATGAAAGCGTATTGCGTCAAAGGCATCTCATGATTTTTTACAACCGTAGCGATGTCCGCCAGCAGTTTTTGCTGCTGCTCGAAACTGTATTGAGGCCACTTGGATAGGTCCATGCGACCGCGCCCCCGGCGCACATCTCTCTCGACGAGCCAAGAGGCCGGCGCCACATAGCTGTACCACGGCCAGACGGTCTGGCTCGAGTGGCAATCTTTGCAGGATCGTTCTACCAATGCCTTTACTTCCGGCGGCATTGTCAGGCCATTAAAGCTCGCGTGCCTGCGACCCGCCTGCTTGACACGGCCGAAGGGATGAATTGCGACCGAACATCCGAACACTAAGAGCAGGAATCCTACGCAAAGCGAAATCCGACGGCTTAAGAGGGAAGCCCTCACGGCATGAATACCGTTTTCGGAACTCTTTTATTCCTCTTCTTGTGCAAATCGCTAAATGCTGACAAACTGGCAACAGCGCGCCTTTCAGAGCTTGTGTATCGAAAAAACTCTGGAATAACTTCATGGAACCTGCGGTATCGAAAGGCAAACGGGATCGGTTTGAAGAGATTGTTTTGCCACATCTGAACGCCGCTTACAACCTGGCACGCTGGCTTGCACGCAACGAACACGACGCACAGGATGTCGTTCAGGAATCGTATCTTCGGGCACTGCGCTCGTTCGACACCTTTCAACCTGGACGCGATGCGCGTGTCTGGTTGTTGAAAATCGTCCGAAACACCTGCTACACGTGGCTACGTCAAAATCAGCCGAAGGAGATATTTACAGAATTTCAGGAAAACTCTCCGGATGCTGGACGCACGCACTCGGATCCGGAGACAGCATTGATCGACCAAGCAAACTCAGAAGTGATTCATCAGGCGATCGATGCTATTTCGGTTGAATATCGAGAAGTGTTGATCTTGCGAGAATTGGAAGAATTGTCGTACAAGGAAATCGCTCAGATCACGAATGTCCCGTTGGGAACCGTCATGTCGCGTTTATCTCGAGGGCGAAAGGAACTCCACGCTCGGCTCTGCGAAGCCATAAGAGGATAAATAAGATGATGAACTGCCATGATGCAGGCGGATTGCTCGATGCGTATATCGATGGAGAACTTGATCTTGTTCGAACTTTGGATTTCGAAAACCATCTGAGCGGCTGTACTTATTGCCGCGCAGCCCGCGACGAATACGAAGCCTTGCGGCGGTCCGTGCAAACGCATGGCGTATACTTCAAGGCTCCTGAAGGGCTGGAGCAGCGAATCCGCATACAGCTCCGCGGAGCCTCGGCCCCCGAGCGAAAGCACCTAATTCCCAGCCTCTTTCCCCGGTGGCGCGCATTCGCTGTTGCCGCCAGTACCGCAGCTCTCGTAGTCGTTGCCGCAGTTTCCGTCGCAATGTTTCAGCGAACTTCTCGCACAGAAATGCTGGCTCAAGAAGTGGTGTCCAGCCATATCCGTTCGTTGATGGCCAATCACCTGACAGATGTCCCTTCCTCCGATCAACACACCGTAAAGCCCTGGTTCAACGGCAAACTTGACTTCGCCCCGCCTGTCAAAGATTTGGCGCCTGAAGGATTTCCGCTCATCGGAGGACGGCTCGACTATTTGGATAGCCGACCCGTGGCGGCGCTTTTGTACAAACACCGCCAACATACAATTAGCTTGTTTGTTTGGCCAGCTTCAGGGTCCGACTCCAGACTGCGAACACTCGCTGTCAGAGGTTATAACGTAATCCACTGGACCCGATCAGGGATGGCGTACTGGGCCATATCCGATCTGAATGCTCGTGAGCTAACCGACTTCGTGCACGATCAGGAACAATGACTGCCTGCGCTTTCGGCGTCTAAACGTTTCCGGCGTCGCGGGACGCGATAACGGGCCCGGCGTGCGCCGGTTATCGCGGGTGCGTACTAATTGATATCCTGCTTCGCCTCGAGCTGCTTCACCAGGCCGTCCACATAGCTTTTCTGGTTGTCCGGAGCGGCTGCAAGCGCCACCTTCATTTCCTTCGCGGCGTCGTCAAATTTGCCTTGCGATGAATAGACGCGAGCCATTCCCGTATGCACGAACCACATATCGGGGTGTTTTTTCGCGTTCTCGAGGAAGATTGCGAAGGCCTCGTCGTTGCGCTTTTCAGCCTGCAACTGGCGAGCGAAGAAGTGGATCTGTAGCGGACTGGCCATAGCGAGCGCTTTCTTCTGCGCAGCGGCGGCGTCGTCTTTGCGATTGAGTGCCGCCAAAACCTTCGACTTAGTCATCTCGTTGTCGTATCGATCTTCGGTTTCGATCGACCTATTTGTATACATCAAGGCTTCATCGAGACCGACTTTTTCCGCCAGCAGATAATTCGCCGCGTCGTCCCAGCTCATCCACGTGTACTGCGACAGATTGCGAAGCTGCTTCTTCAGGCTGGCCTCGACAACGTCGTGCACATCCACCGAGACCTTGAACGGAACCGCGATTTTCTCCCACTCCAGCTTGACAACGGCCGAATCCGGCTGAAGCTCGTCGAACTCATAAGTGAGCGCGTTATGCATATCCGCGGCCTTGGGCTTCACGGTCACGCGGAGCGCATCTTCCGCCTGATCGTAGGTAAAGGATCCCCAGGAGGTCGAGTTCTTCGAAAAGATAATCGTCCATGCATCGGCGTTCGGGATCATGTGCAACCCGAACGTCCCTTTGTCGAGCGGCTTGCCTTCGATCTGAACCGGATCGCTGAACGTAATGGTAGTATTTTCGTTCGCGCCCGCGCGCCAGACTTTCCCGTACGGAACCAGGGCGCCCCAGACCTTACGATCCTTTACCAGCGGCCGGTGATAGTCGATCGTGACATCGGTGATCCCGATCCGCTGCGTGATCTCTGCCCGTTGGCTGGGGAGAGGCAAATCAAGTACGAACGATTGCGCCGAACTCACGCCCGGCACGGCTGCTGCAAGTAAACAGAACAGAAATCCTGACCAAGCTGCTCGAAACATAGTGGAACGACTCCCTCGGTTTCATCTCAACTGCGCGTAAATCGCAGACTTCCCTGAAACGCTCACGGATCGCGGGACCCGCGGTCAGCACGTTTAGACGTGCGGGATTCCCGGTGGTGAGCAGGATCGCCAAACTTATTTACGAGTTTGCCTTCCGTATCCAGGGCGTCAGAACCGTATAGACCGGGACCGCCGTTGGACGCGCTCTTCGCCGCCGGATCAGCCGGCGTTCGGCCAAATGCGCCACGGTCGTCTGCACGGATCGCTTCGAAAGCCCGATACGGTCTGCGAGCGCCGCGTGGCTCATTGCAACGGATTCCCGGCCAACTCCGTGCGTATGACGATAGAGCTGGAGATACACGAGAAATGCCGCGCTCGACCGGCTGTGGCCGACCAGATCGCGCATCAGGGTGTCGAGGATATATGGATCCACTTTCATGCAGTAGTAATAGCAGCTATAGCATGCTTTGCAGCCTTTCGGATGCCCAGCGATTGATTTCGCGCGTTCCGGCTGGCATTCTCGAAGCTATATGATCAAACGAATCAAATTTCTAGGCATCCCGGTTCGCGACCAGGACCGGGCACTCAGCTTCTATACCGAGAAGCTCGGATTCCGCGTCTTAACCGATCAGCAGTTCTCGGAAAAACAGCGCTGGATTGAGCTGACCATCCCGGGCGCGGAGACTGGAATCACGCTCTTCACGCCGGACGGTCACGAAGAACGGATCGGGACCTTCGTGAACACCTCGTGGGAGGTCGATAACATCGAAAAGACTTATGCCGAGCTGCAGGCCAAAGGGGTGGAATTCGCCGGACCTCCTCAAAAACAGCCCTGGGGAACATTCGCCATTATGAAGGACCCGGACGGGAATCAGATCGTTCTGTCGGCTCGCTGAGGGGCTGGCGCGAGGAGGACTGGGAGCGCGTTGCCGGTGTTATCGGGCGAGTATTGCAAGCTGCGAGCAGGAAATGACCCGATTTTCGCATTTCGTAAAGGAACAGCTTGCTCGGATACGGAAATCGCTGGAGAAACTTAAGAAGGTAGACTCGCTCACAATCGATCAGGCATGACGAATACACGCCGTGCTAGACCGGATTCGAGCGTTTGTTCGCGGTAATACTTCAGCAGAATCGAGTTTTTCCAATCGAACAGGTCGGGATGTGCGGCGGCGAATTGCTCCCACGTTGCCGCGGGTTCGGAGCGGTGGATGCGCTCGTTCACTATCAGGAGATAAGACCATGTGATGGTCTCGTGATACCGGTTCGGTTTGCCCCGAGATGCCGCGTAGCAGCGGAGCGCTTGTGAGAATCTCGCGATCGCCTCCGCTGCGGGGAACCGGGTGAGGTACAGCCAGGCTGCATGCACATGGTTATCGTGATGAAATTGATTCTCGGGGAGGGTGCAAGCCTCCAATTGCGCGATTAGATCGTCATCGCTCATATCCTTATTCATGCGCGTTATGCGCGCGTTCTCGCGTCGAAATTACAGCCAAAGCGGCTGCGGCATAGATAGCAAGATAGGCCACGTTGTAATCGTGATGGAGCACGTGGAAACCGGCCGCGAGCACGAAGATGACGATCAGCGCGACGCCTCCCAAGCGCACGGTCCCGGGTATGAGGAAAAGAATCGCCGCAGACAGCTCGGCGAGACCCAGCACCAACAGATGCCCATGAGTCCGACTGTGGAACTGGTGAATGGCGAGCGCCGCGCTGTAGCCCCCGACGACCAGCCCGAGCACAATCCGCAGAACTTCAAGGGCCGCCTCCTTAGTCATGATCGTTTCCTCCTTCCCGCCTTGCGCTCGATGAGTTTGTGACTCGCACTGGCGTCGAGATCGAGGTGATAGATGCTTTTCAACTCGGCGATCAGCTTGAGGTTTTCCGCTCCAAAAGGGCACTTGCCTTCGAACGCGTGCAACACGATGCCCTCGATGAGGTCGCCGAGGGTGAGGTCGTGGTATTCGGCCACCGCCTTCATGACCTTTAGAATCCGCTTTTCGATACGAACCCCGGTCTGGACGCGTTCGACTACGCGGGCGGGATCGCTGGAATCATGGTACATAAATACCAAGGTACCACTGTTTGCGGGCGGAGCAGAGCTAAACGTCCTTCTTCGGGTGTTCCCGTCCCGCGGGAGCCCTGTCGGCGATCTGGCCTCAGCTTGCGGGCTTCGTGGCGCGAATGAAGGCGCTCATAAACTTGCCTTGCACTCGTGGCGCAATGGCATCGACATCCACGCCCTGCCCGCCCAGAAACGCCCGCGCATCTTCGATCTCGTAGATACGGGTCGGTTCAATCTCGATGGCTTCAAAACCGGCCCTCGCGAGTTTGGCGACATATTGATCACTCTCAAGCGCCCCTGCGATGCAGCCGGTCCAGAGCAGCATATTCTGACGGATTTCGGCCGGCACTTCGCCGCGCACCACCACATCCGATACGGCGAAACGGCCCCCCGGCTTGAGCACGCGGAATGCTTCACGCAACACGCGGTCCTTGTCGCCCGATAGATTGATCACGCAATTGCTGATGATGACGTCGACCGAGTTGTCGGGCAGCGGAATATTCTCGATTTCGCCCTTGAGAAACTCGACGTTTTGGACGCCGGCCTTGCGCTGGTTCTCCCGCGCGAGCGAAAGCATTTCCTCCGTCATGTCGAGGCCGTACGCTTTGCCTGTTGGTCCGACGCGGCGCGCCGAAAGTAGCACGTCAATGCCGCCACCCGAGCCGAGGTCCAGCACGGTTTCACCTGGGTTGAGGCTGGCGAGCGCAGTCGGGTTGCCGCAGCCGAGCGACGCTTTCAGCGCTTCTTCGGGAATTTGGCCAGTCTGCGCCTCATCGTAGAGATTCGAGGTGATGGGGTCGCACGATGCTGCCGCGGAGCCGCTGCAGCACGAGGTAGCGGAGCAACAATCCGCCGGCAATCCTTCGCCGCTCGTGACGCGGCGCGCCGCTTCGCCATATTTTTCTTTCACGAATTCTTTCAGTTCCATGTTTTCCTTTCGATACCTTAACCGCAGACCCGGACGATAGCTTTGGGCTCAATGGCCTTGTTCCGCGTACAGCATTCGGCATACAGGAACCCGAGAAGCTCCTGAAGAACCTCCGTGTTGGCGGAATACCAGAGATAGGTACTTTCCCGGCGAATGTTCACCAGGTTTTCGTTCTTCAGCTTGTCGAGATGATGGGAGAGCGTGGAAGCCGGGATGTCGAGCTCGGCCCCAATGTCGCCTGCGACCATGCCGCCGGGATGCGCCGCCAAAAGAGCGCGCATAATCCGGAGCCGGGGCTCAGTTCCCATAGCGGAAAACATGTCGGCATAGCGAACCACATCCGGTTGATTTTTGGATTTAGCCATTATTCATCCCAATCCCAATCTTCGATTTGACAGAGGACACAACCCGACGCGGCTTGGGCCGTGATCTCGGCTAGAACACTGTCGGTTAATACCGGGTCGACAGGTTGAGGCTCCGGGCGAGGTGCGTCTTGCTGATCCTCGGGATAGGAAACGCCATCTAAAATCAGTTCCATATTTCCATTATTATGGAATTATGGAGTCTTGTCAAGCAGCCAGCCGACCTTTGTGGTATTCCTGCACAGTTTGACTATCAATCGAACCACGTTAGTATTGGCCCGAGGAAATACGCGGTGAAGCACCCTATGCTGTATAGCACCGCCGAGCACCAGAGCACAACCCGGCTGAAGCGGCTGGCAGTTTGACAGGCTGCAGGATCGTTGGGGTCGCAGGCTCCGGCTCTCGTCTGCAGCTTCGGGGCGATCCCGTACACGTAAATGAAATTGCCAGCGATAAGCGCGCCTGCCGCGAGAAATACCCAATTCTTGTGGTGCGACATCGTGACCAACCAGGGAGCCTCAGAAAGCACGGAGGCAACCGTTGCCCCTAAACCGAACAGCACAAGGAGTGAGGGCAAGGCGCAGCAGAGCAGCGTTCCTAAGCGACGTAAATAAGGACAAATAGCTCAGTACGCCACCGCGCCCTGGTCGCGGCGCGCTGGAAGTGGTTAGCTGGATCATCGCGTCCTTTCGCCTATTTCACCTCGGTTATCCGAAGCGGCGCGGGCGCTTTCAGATGTTTCGTCGGCATCATCACGCCTTGGAGGATGACTGTCTGGCCGAGCTTCTTGGAAGCCTCGTTGAAGGCGGTGGGGTTTTTCGGATCGCTGACTAGTCCAAGCGCTTCGTTTGTTCCCGAAACCTTCAGTTGCAACCGCCCGCTCGACGTTCGCCAGATCGCCACGAACAGACACAGTCGTTGCTTTGGGCGTGTATCCATTGTCATGAATCAGTTCCCAAAGTTGAGGAACTGAGACACTATTGCCCGGCCTCAGCTTCACAGTGGCGAGTCCCTTGTTTAAACTCACCTCCACCGATTCCACTCCGGCCACTTTTTTCAATGCCACGTACACGACGTGGGCGCAGGTCATTCAATCCATTCCAAAGATGGACAGATCCACTTCCAGCAATTCCGCACGGCCCGGCAAAGACGCGATCAGGAGCGCGCAAATCAGAAGCGATAATCTTTTCCGCATCATAGTTTTCCTTTCTCAGAAGAAATAAGCAAAGTTGATCGCGAACCGGTAACGCTCTCTTGGATAGAGCGGACCAGCGTCGCGGTAGATCGGGAATTGCATCCCGGCTTCGATCCCGATCGCGCGATACACCCCAAGGAGACTGGGACCGAGAAATAATTGTTGAGCGCGGCTGCCTGGCAGCTCGAACGTCCGCCGCTGAAGCGGGCCGGCTCGCTCGCCCGTGAACTCTCCGAATACGCGCCAGTCCCAACGCGGGTAATCGGTGCGCCAGGAGAGTGGGCGATAGCCGTAGACAGCGGTGTAAGAGAGCAAATCAGGGCGGCGATCGCCTTTCGATTCCGCATAGCGCTGATAGGTCGCGCCGACCCAAACGTATTGGCTGCGGGAGGCGATGCCGCTGACGCCGCCCACTACGTAGCCCAGACCGCTGTTCAAACCGCGGTAGATTCCGGCTTCCTGCTGCGGTCCGGGAACGAGAACACCGGCAACGGCAGTGCTCTCAATTCGCTTGCCGGCGGAATCCTTTCGCTGGAAACGCCACCATGCAAGCCCGCTGAAATCGCCGCTGATTGGCGTGTTCGTTGTTACTAACGAGCGTGGGTATGGGTCGGGTTGGAAAACGACTGGACCGGAGACCGCAAGCTTTAGGTTTTCGGTGAGTCCGTATGATAGCTCCGTTTCGAGAGTCGAGGTGAAGGCCCCGGTGCCGCCTCGACCGTTCAGTCCCAGATCAAAACTCCACCCGCCTTTTGGATTCGTCGGCGTCGCTAGTCCAAATACCGGGCCATGATCGGCGGCTGTAGCAGATTGCGCGATCAGCAGCATCGCGGCAAGAGTCGCTGTGGGGAAGACTCTACTTCGCCAGCGCATTCCCAGTTCTCCTTTCATGAATTTGCCTGTTGAACGCGGCAGCAGGCGCTGAGCACGAAAACGCGCTCGGCATTGTCGAGACCTTGAAAGGAAAACTAGATCAGAAAGGTGGAGTGGAGAATTTGCAGATCCGGCGGTGATGGATCAATCGAGCGCGTACCGCGCCGACGTGCAAGGGCCTGCACGGCCAAGGTTGGCGGATCAATCGCGATCCAACTGATCACGGGCAACTCGATGTAAAGATCAATCGATTTCTGATGGTCGAACGCAATCTGTCTGCATTCGCGACCCGAGTCGTGTTTTGCGGGCACTCTTTTGCAATGACCATCGGGTGCGCAGCAGCTCTTCGCCCCTGGCCACATGAAGTACTGTTCGCAGGAGACGCAGCCGCCCCCGACAAGTGTGGCGACAAGCAGCAACGAAAGAAGCGAATTGACTAGCGCTCGTAACACAGCTTCTTTTGTAAGAGTAACAGTTTTCGTAACATATACGCTTGCTCACGCGCACGGCTCAGTTTCAGGCGCGTGATCAGGCGCTCTCGGGTTCAAATTTTGAGCCGTCACCCGCGGAGGGTGTTAGCCTGATGCCAGATGGGCGGTCGCTCGCGCAGTGCAGTTGTCGTGCTTTGCACTCGTGCTCGCTCTTCAGCAGCGTGAAGTGCATGATTGCGTGCGCAGTTACGCCGTGCCACGGTGTTGCGCAGAACAATCTGCCTCCGTGCCATCGGCATCACGCTCCGGCTAATGAGGCTCCGGCGGCCTGTTCCCATCTGATGGTGGCGGATTCGGCGCGCTCGCCTGGTTCGCACTTGGCTCTTCCGCATTTCGTAGCGACAGCATTTTTTCCAGTCTCCGCTTTTTCGTTTTTGGTTCCGGTGGTTGAGCATCGAGCCGTTTTCCTCACCGCATCGCCGCCTGGCGCTGCTGCAGTATCCAACGTCATTCTTCGCATCTGATATCGGCGCATCGCGCGGGCTCGTTGCCGTCGTTGATTTGCCGAATAAGGAGATGCTGTGTTTCAGAGGTGTTTATTAACGATTCCTTTCTTGGCTGCCGCTTTGCAGGCGCAAGACATGAAGATGCCCGATATGAACGCAGCGAGTATGTTCCTGATGAACAACATGTCGGGGACTGCTGTGAATCCAGCCGCGTGGCCGATGCCGATGCTGATGAAATCCTTTGACGGATGGAACACAATGTACATGGCTCAGGCGTTCCTCGTGGATACGCAGCAGTCGGGCCCAAGGGGTGCAGACAAGCTGTATTCCCCGAATTGGTTCATGGCGGATGCGGAACATCGAGCGGGCGAAAACGGCGCATTCCAGGTTCAGCTCATGCTCAGTCTGGAGCCGGCAACCATCACGGACCGGCGCTATCCGCTCTTGTTCCAAACCGGCGAAACAGCTTTCGGAAAGCCGATTATCGACGGACAGCATCCGCATGACTTCATCATGGGGCTCGGTTTCGAGTACGCTTTGGCCCTCGGGGAGAACACCACGCTCGAGCTTTATTTCGCGCCTGTGGGCGATCCGGCGCTGGGCCCTATTGCCTATCCGCATCGGGCGTCGGCGATGGAATTGCCGCAGGCGACGATTTCGCATCACTGGCAGGATTCGACGCACATCGCCAACGACGTGGTGACAGCCGGAATCGCGTATAAGAAATTCAGGCTGGAGGCGAGCGGTTTTTATGGTACCGAACCGGATGAGTTTCGATGGGACATTGACTCCGGTCCGATCAATTCCTGGTCCACGCGGCTATGGTATTTTCCGAGCGAAAACTGGGCGGCGCAGTTCTCGGTGGGACACTTGGCGCATCCGGAGCTGCTGGAGCGGGGTGATCAGACCCGGACGACCGCGTCCGTTGAATATTCGAAGCCAATGCCGGGCGGAAGTTGGTCCTCAAGCCTCATCTGGGGACGAGATCACAACACCTACACGAGACGCAATCTGAATTCCTACGGCGTGGAATCGGTGCTGCCCGTTCATCGAAAGAACTTCATCACAGGGCGAATGGAACTGGTGGATAAGGATGAGCTGTTCGCCGGGCAGCCGGATGTCGAGGAATTCCTCGATACGTTTTATGGCAGCACGTTCCGCATTGGAGCGTACACGATTGGATACACGCGGGACATCGATATTTTCCGCCATGTCGAGACGGGCGTCGGCGCCAATCTTGAGACGTATTCCCTGCCCGGCGCGATCAAGCCGTACTATGGCGATCATCCGATCGGCGGAAATGTGTTTCTGAGATTTCGGCTGAAGGCGCGGTCTTGAGGAGAATTAAAGGAGATGAGCGTGATTGGTGCAATTGAACATGCGCTGTGGATGGCGCTGACGATGGGATGGGAGATCCTGTGGGCGCTTATTCTGGGCTTCTTCCTTTCCGCCGTGATTCAGGCTGTCGTTTCGAAGGAAGAGATGAGCCGTCTGCTGCCGGACGACTCGCCGCGTACGATCGCGGTTGCGTGCGGATTGGGGACGGCATCCTCTTCGTGCTCGTATGCTGCCGTCGCGTTGGCGCGATCGATGTTTCGTAAGGGGGCGAATTTCACGGCGGCGATGGCCTTTCAGTTTGCCTCGACGAATCTGGTGATCGAGTTGGGAATTCTGCTGGCCGTGCTCATGGGATGGCAGTTCACGCTGGCAGAGTTTACGGGCGGACCGATGATGATCATCCTGCTGGTGCTTCTGTTCAAAGCATTCCTGACGCCGAAGATCGTGAGCGCTGCAAGGGAGCAGGCGGATAGAGGATTGCAGGGGCGCATGGAAGGCCACGCCGCGATGGACATGTCCGTTCACGAAGGGTCGATCTGGCACCGGATGTTTTCGAAAACAGGACAGACGGCGATTAGTCACTTCTTCGGCATGGACTGGGCTTCACTCTGGGTGGACATTGCAGGAGGCCTTCTAATTGCGGGCGCGATCGCCGCCTGGGTGCCGAGAGATTTCTGGCAGGCATTTTTTCTTCATGGACACCCCATGCTGGCGAAAATCTGGGGGCCGCTCATCGGTCCCGTTGTGGCGGTGCTTTCGTTTGTCTGTTCGATAGGGAATGTGCCGCTCGCAGCCGTGCTCTGGAACGGCGGCATTAGCTTCGGGGGCGTGGTGGCGTTTCTATTCGGGGACCTGATCGTTCTGCCGATTCTCGATATTTATCGGAAGTATTACGGCGTGAAGGTTAGCGCGTTTCTTCTTGCCGTGTTTTATGCGGCGATGGCCGGGGCTGCGCTCGTGGTGGAGTTCGTGTTCGGACTGCTCCATCTGATTCCGCAGCATCGGAGCGCCCAAATCATGGAAGAATCGATCCACTGGAATTACACCAGCGTTCTGAATATTTTGTTTCTACTTCTTGCGGCCGTGCTGATGGTGCGATTCTTTCGAACGGGAGGCCCGGAGATGCTGCGCATGATGGGCAGCTCCGGCGTTGGAAGCCACGGCCATTGCCACGCGCACCATAGTCATGCACATGGTCGGCATGCGCATGGCCATGAGGTCTAGACCGAGCAGGGCGTAATATGTATCTGATGAAACTGCACACGTACATTTTCGTGGCTCTGACCGCAGGTGTCGCTCTGGCGCAATCGCCGGCGACGGCGCGCGACGGGAAAAAACTATTCGGGACGACGGACGCGCTGAAAGTGGCGCGGGTTTCCTCGCCGCGCATTTCGCCGGATGGCGCTCGCGTGGCGTATCTGGTTTCCGAAACTAAGATGGACAAAGACAAGCCTTGGAAAGCCGTGGAGCAGCTCTGGGTGGTGCCTACGGCAGGGCCGGCCAGCGCCGCGCGCCAATATACGCGGGGCGATGAAAACATCTCCGACATCAAGTGGTCGCCAGATAGCAAGCTGCTGGGATTTCTGATGAACACGGGAGATGAGAAAGACAAGAAACCTCAGGTGTGGTTTATGTACGCGGATGGCGGAGAACCGTGGCAGGTGACGAAGCACAAGCCGGGCGTCCGGTCGTTCGACTTTTCGCCCGATGGAAAGATGCTGGTCTTATCGGCGGTCGAGCCGGAGAGCGCGGACGAGGAAAAGCGGACCAAGGACAAAGACGATGCCAAGGTGGAAGATCACGATCTCAAGATGGCGCAGCTTTGGACCTGGGATGTTCCGACGGGGCAAGAAAAGGAAATTGTTAAAGGGGAATTCACGGTCAGCGATCCGCGGTGGTCTCCCGACGGATCGAGAATCACGTTTACCGAAAATCCGACTCCGCTCCTGAACGATAACTGGCAGCAGAGCGCATGGGTGCTGGATGTGGCGAACGGAAAGCAGACGAGACTGCCGGAGACGTCTAATTTCACGCACACGGCGCGGTGGTCCCCGGACGGAAAGTGGATCGCGTATCTCTCCACCCGGGGCATGGCGGTGTATCAAACGAATTTAATGGTGGCGAGCGCTGATGGAAGCGGCGGGCGAAAGCTGGGCGGCCCGTCATTCGAGCTGAATGCGGGAGAGCCGGTGTGGGCGCACGATGGCAAAACGATTTACTTCAGCACCGAAACACGCGAGGCGGAGGAAGTTTTCGAGGCGAACGTGGCGTCGGGTTCCGTGCGGCAGTTGACCGAGAAAGGCGGCGTGATGACGCTAGGCGAAATCAGCGCCGACGGGAAGACCGCTGTCGGGACGTGGACTGACCCGCTTCATCCCTCGGAGGTGTTTCGCAGCGACGTCAGGTTCAGAAGGATAGAGCCGATCACGAATCAAAATCCCTGGCTCAAGGATTACGCGCTGGGCGCGACGGAGGTGGTGCGCTGGAAGAGCAGCAAAGACGGAATGGAGATCGACGGCATCGTGACCAAGCCGGTGGATTTCGAAGCGTCGCGCAAATTTCCGTTTCTGTTGAATCCGCACGGTGGGCCGACGGGGGCATCGCTGCTTTCGTTCAATCCCGCGGAGCAGGTTATGGCGGCGAATGGATATCTGGTTCTGGAGCCGAATTTTCGCGGATCGAGTGGCCGAGGCGAAAAGTTCGCCAGCGCGAATATAAACGGTTGGGGCGTGGGCGATTATCAAGACGATATGAGCGGCGTCGACGCGATGATCGAGAAAGGCTGGGCGGACCCGGATCGGCTCGGCGCCTTCGGGTGGTCATATGGCGGTTACATGACGTTCTGGATTGATACGCAGACGGATCGGTTCAAGGCGATTTCACCGGGCGCGGGTTTGCCCGACCTGTATTCGATGTATTCGCAAACCGATATTCATCGCTATATCGGCTTGTTTTTCGGGACGAAAGCGCCGTGGGATAACTTTCAGGAATACTGGGATCATTCGCCGATGAAGTACGTGGATAACGTGAAGACGCCGACGATGATTCTTCACGGACAAGTGGACACGCGCGTGCCCATTGCGCAGGCGGAGGAGTTCTATCGGGCGCTGTACGAGCGGCATGTCCCGGTGGAATTCGTGATCTACCCGCGCGAAAACCACGGTTTTGGCGAGCCGCGGCACGTTCAGGATCGCTGGCAGCGGTATCTGGTGTTCTTTGGGAAGTACTTGAACAATCCGCCGAAGACCGAACCGAAGGACGTCCTGGAGCGGATGCAGAAAGACTTGCCTTCGCAAGGACAGGCTTCCGAGCAATCAGCGCTTCAAGATCGCTTACCAGTTGAGAATCATTAGGCGATCTATCGCGTCGTGATAAGAAACCGCCTGCTTACGCGCGCGGCTCGGCTTGGGATTTTGAGCCTTATCGCAACTCTGTACGCACAGAAGGTTCGTCAGCCCGAGCCTGTTCCGTTGCCTCCGCCGATCGTGACGCCTCGCGACCGGCCCTATCCAGGAACGATTGAGCTACTGGTAGACATCACCGACGTTCAGCGCCGTATTTTGAACGTGCACGAGAGGGTTCCAGTCGCACCGGGCGAACTGACGCTCTTGTACCCCAAGTGGATTCCCGGCAATCATTCGCCAACCGGACCCATTTCTAAACTGGCCGGGCTCGTTGTCACAGCAAACGGCGAAAAGGTGGACTGGGTGCGCGACCGCGTCGATGTCTACGCACTTCACATTGCTGTGCCTTCGGGCGCCAAAACGCTCGATGTGGAGTTTCAATATTTGGCTCCGCTGCGAAAAACGGAAGGCCGCATCTCGATCTCGTCGAAGATTGCGGACCTGGCGTGGAACACGGTTGTGCTGTATCCTGCAGGGTATTTCGCGCGGCGCATCAACTTCTCGCCCACGTATCAAACTGCCGGAAGGCTGGCAGTTCGCTTCCGCACTCGAAACCGCGTCGCGGAGCGGAAATGTGGTCCATTTCAAGGACACACCTTTGAACACGCTGATCGATTCGCCGGTGTACGCAGGCGCGAACTTCAAACGTCTAGACCTTTCGACGGGTCCGGACAACCCTGTGTTCCTGGATGTGTTTTCCGACACACCGGCGAATCTAGCGATTACGCCGGAGGAATTGCAACTCCACAAAAATCTGGTTCGAGAGGCGGAGAAACTCTATGCGTCACGTCACTATGATCATTACGATTTTCTGTTCCTCCTGAGCGACACCGTGGGCGGCGTGGGCCTGGAGCACCATCAGTCAAGCGAAGACGGAACGAGATCGAATTACTTTACCGATTGGGCGGCGGGAGTTGCGGGCCGGGATCTGTTGGGGCACGAGTATACGCATTCATGGAATGGCAAGTTCCGCCGGCCGGCCGATCTTTGGACGCCGAACTTCAACGTTCCCATGCAGGACGATCTGCTCTGGGTTTACGAGGGCATGACGCAGTACTTCGGGTATGTGTTGACGGCTCGCTCGGGCCTGCGCACGGCAGCCCAGACGCGCGACTTGATCGCAGAGGTCGCCGCAAATTTTGATGCGAGCCCCGGGCGACTGTGGCGGCCGTTGATCGACACGACGAACCAGCCGACGATCTCGATGCGCAGCCCGGTAACTTGGGTTAGCTGGCAGCGGCCGGAGGATTACTACACCGAGGGCATGCTGATCTGGCTGGATGCGGACACAAAAATCCGCGAGTTGAGTGGTGACAAGAAATCACTCGACGACTTTGCCAAGCTCTTCTTCGGAATCGATAATGGCAGCTATATTACTCAAACCTATTCTTTCCAGGACGTGATCGCAGCGTTAAATACGGTTCAGCCCTACGACTGGTCGAACTTCCTGAAGACGCGCGTGTATGAGATCGCACCACACACTCCGGAGGGCGGCATTACCGGGGGCGGGTACCGGTTGGCATATAGCGATACGCCTCCCGACTGGCTAAAACGTACGGAGCGGCCCGACGCGGCGATTAATTTTGGAACTTCGATCGGTGTTTCTGTGAAGACCGACGGCACGTTGGAAAACGTGTGGTGGAACAGTCCAGCGTTCAAGGCCGGGATCACGCCCGATATGCGGATTACGGCGGTGAATGGCACGGCATTCAAGATGGATCTCTTTCGTACCGCAATTCTCGAAGCCGAAAAGAGCCAGTCGCCATTGAAACTGCTGGTCAAGCGTGGCGATGAATACGAAACGATTGACGTGGATTACCACGGCGGATTGCGGTATCCGAAACTGGAGCGAGTAGATGGCATGCCGGATCGCCTGGATGCGATTCTCGCGGCGTCGAAGTAGTTGCTTCAGTTGCGGTTTGGCTGTCCTTAGCGAAACGCGCCCAATGCGCGAATGCCATTCCGCTGCAAAAGGCAAAAGCGGACCCAAGCGGAGGAAAAGTAGGCCGCGACCCGAAACTCGTCAGCCGGCGATCTGATGTCTCCTTCGAGAATTCTCGCGCAGCGCGAAAATTACAAGCAACAAAATCGCTCGTAAGCAAAGCGCGCGTCGCCTTAACACGAAATGCGTCCTAGGCAGCCAGAAACGCTCTGCCAAAATCCAGCAGGCGCCACGAACAGAGATCGCGAAACGATGACACTCCAACATGGATGGCGAGCAATGATTCAAAAATCTCCGGATGACGCGCTAACCCGGCCAGAGCACGCCGTTGAAGCTGGCCGTTGCGCTCCAATGTCACCATGAGGGAGGCCATCGTTTGCGGGCGCTTCATAATTGCTCTGTGTAGCCGCTGATAAACCTGAATATCGCCGCTCTTCACCGCCCAGGCAAACGCTCGCGCCTGTTTGATTGCAAGACATATGCCCTCACCGGTAATTGCATCCACGGAACCCGAAGCATCGCCGACCAACGCCACGTTATCGCGTTGCACGCGGCGCAGGCGGCGTGATACAGATAGCGCCCCCAATTCCTGATTAACCGGCACGGCATTTCCGAGCCGTCTGCTCAATTCCGGAAAGTCGGACAGCACCTGCCTCGAGCGCAATTTAGGATCGCGCGAGATGACTGCAACGCAAATCTCATCCGCTGCGGTCGGCGTGACGTATACCTGGGAGCGGGCTCCCCAGTACAGTTCCATGTACGACGACCAAGGCGCGACCCGGTAATGCCGCCGAAATCCGTAGCGCCGGGTCTCGTGCGTAACCTGGTCGAGCGCCGCCTGTCGCCTGATCTGCGAATTCTGCCCGTCGGCCCCTAACACAAGATCAGCCTCGATCCCGTGCTCATCCAGGGATACCCCGCCTTCTTTCAACCGAACGTGTTTGGCGTTCCAGAGAATTGAGACACCCAAGTCGATCGCGTGCTGAATCAAAATCTGGTGGAGCACCGTTCGCCGCACGCCTCTCCCAAGCCCGTTCGGGAAGTCGGCGAAAACCGAGGAGCGGCCGTCGGTGAACCGGATACCGCGAAATGCGAATCCAACCTCGACGGGAATTTCAATACCCAGCTCGCTCAATCCGCGGATGCCATCCGGCAGGAGACCTTCGCCACAGGCCTTATCCAGGGGTGGCGCGCCACAGTCTACAACGGTCACATCGCAGTTCTCGCGCCGCAACGCAACTGCTGCCGTCAGACCCGCCGGTCCGCCGCCTATGATGCACACCTTTCTACCCGAGCTAAACATTCGCTAGAGATGATCCTTCCTGGGTCGCTATGCTATTCGCCGATAATCTTTACCAGCACGCGCTTGCGCCGCCGGCCGTCGAATTCACCGTAGAAGATCTGCTCCCACGGACCGAAATCGAGCCGTCCGCCCGTAATCGCCACCACCACCTCGCGGCCCATCACCTGCCGCTTGAGGTGCGCGTCCGCATTGTCCTCCCCGGTCTGGTTGTGTCGGTACTGCGAGATCGGCTCGTGCGGCGCCAGCTCTTCCAACCACTTCTCATAATCATGATGCAGGCCGGATTCATCATCATTAATAAACACCGAGGCAGTGATGTGCATCGCATTCACGAGCACTAATCCTTCCTTCACGCCGCTTTCCCGCAAACACGCATTCACCTGCTCGGTGATGTTGACGAACGCGCGGCGCGAGGGAATCTCGAACCACAATTCTTTGCGATAGCTTTTCACTCTCTTAAATGCTGACTCGCCGCGGCTGCCAATCTCGAACGATCCGATGCCCGCAGCCTGAGATCAGCGTAACTGATGTGAGTTTTGGCGCGAACATTTCGTAACACGCGCAAACTGCGGACCGGTCCTATTACCCATCAGTACCGGGACGCGCTTTCGTCGCGGAGATAACACAAGGCCATGCGCGAGAAACCTTTGTCAGAAGGGCGTGGTCCCTAAAGCAGAGGACCTAGGGGGCTTGCCGGGGCGAAGGGAATAGATGGCGCAAACTGCAAGTGTTTTAGAGTCACTTCCTCAGAGCGTGAAACGCCCGCAGTACCGGCGAAGGATGTGGTGGGCGCTATGGATTCCGACAGCCGTTGCGGCCCTGGCGATCGTCTACATGGCGGTGATTGCCATGAATTGGCCGTTTACACAACAGGCTGTCATCGATGCGCTGCAGGAGAGATCGCTGCGAACGGTGACGATCGGCCACTTCTACAGAACGTACTTTCCGCCCGGATGCACGGCTGAAGATATTCGATTTCTCCACCGAAAGCACAAAGAGAAGCAACCGCTGATCACCGTCGGAAAGCTGGTCCTTGTCACAAGCTACTCCAGGATTTTGACCTTGCAGGAGCGGCTTTCGCTGGTACGCGTCATGCACATGCACGTGACGGTGCCTCCGAGCGCGCCCGGGCAGCCAAACCCGGTGATGCCGTTGACCTACAGCAAGTCGGCGCCCGCGATTAAGATCGACAGAATTATCGCCGACGGCGCGATTCTTGTTTTTTTGTCGAAGGCAGGGAAGAAACCGTACCAGTTGGTTATCGACAAGTTGCGGCTGGACGGAGTTGGCAATAACGAGCCGATCTCGTATAAGAGTTTGATCTCGAATCAAATGCCACCCGGGAAGATCCGTTCCACGGGCGTCTTCGGTACCTGGAACCCGAAGGACCCGGGCAGCACACCGCTGCATGGCAGCTATACCTTCGAAAATGCCAATCTCGCCGCGTTCGGCGGCATATCGGGAACCTTGTTTTCATCCGGGAATTTTGGTGGCACTTTGCGTGATATCAGCGTGCGCGGGACGGCCAATGTGCCGAATTTCAAAGTTTATGACACCAGCCACGAGCGCCAGCTTTCGGTGGCGTACGATGCAATGGTGGACGGAACAAAGGGCGATACGGAGCTCAAGGAGGTGAGTGCCCGCTTCGACCACACAACGGCGGGGTTCAGGGGGTCAGTCGCGAAGGGCGGAAGCACCGGCGGCAAGACGGCTTCGATTGATATGTGGACGAACAGCGGGCGAGTGGAGGACGTCCTGAGCCTATTCATATCCGAGAAGACTGCGCCTATGAGTGGCGCCTTCACGTTTGCTGGGCACGTCGATATTCCACCTGGGCCACGGCCTTTTCTCAGCAGGATGAGAATGAGCGGCGATTTCGGTGTTCTCGGAGGTAAGTTCGCGAACAGGGAGACGGAGCGCGACTTGACGCGCTTGAGTGACAGCTCTGAGAAGAATCGCGAGAAGACTGCCGATCGGCCGCCGGCCAACGTGCTTTCAGATCTGAAAGGGCACGGCTCGGCCGTCAACGGCACTGCGACTCTGTCGAATATTACGTTCACCATTCCCGGTGCGAAGGCGTGGATGCACGGTACCTACGGATTGATCGACTACAAAGTCGACCTGCACGGGACCCTAAGGACGACAGGAGACCCGTCGCATGCGACAACGGGGTTCAAGTCGGTCATGGTGAAAGTGATCACTCCTTTTTTCAAAAAGAAGCGTGCGGCGAAGCTGGTTCCGTTCAAAATCACGGGATCGTATTCGAATGTGAAGCTGTCGCTTGACCTCGGGCGCAGCAAATAGAGCGGGTAGCTATCGAAACGTTTTGGTGGAGGCGGCGGGAGTAGTTGGGCCGGGTCGAGGCGTTGAGAACAGACAAGTTATTGATTTTGCATTCCGTCGATACCGCTGATTCCGCTCATTCCGCTGATCCACGTAAACTTACGTGAGATCCCGCAGGGACTTCTGCGGACGCGAAAAGCCGAAGGAGATTAGACGGCAGCGGGGGGTCTGACGCGGATCAGGGGAATCGAAACAGGCGGAGACTACCAGATCGTCTGAAGACTTAAACCCTGAATGCGCTCGTCACGGGTCAAAAGAGGCACGCCATAAAAGCTGGCAGTCGCGGCAATGATGCGGTCGGGCAGATCCGGAACCCCTTGGCGTGGGACGTCCATCATCTTCATGGCGATATTGTCATCGAGCGGAACATATTGCAGAACGGCTTTGGGATCGGCAGTTGCCGCCTGAAGGTCATGCAGCGCGTCTTGGGGGATTCGACCTTTCTCGACTAGATAGATCATTTCGGCGATCGTGATAGCCGAGACTCCGACGTGATCTCCGTTCGCAATCGTGTCGTCGATGAAGGCGGACGCAGCCTTGCCGAGCCGCGGATCCGAGAACACATACCAAATGATGGTGTGGGTATCGGCGATGGCGAGGATCATCAAAAATCAGAACGCGGGAAATTGGCAAACATCTCTATCCGATTTTCGTGGATCTCCTCCGCTGAGGGAGCTGGGCCGTACTTGGCGAGCAGCCCACGCAAGGAGCGCGTCGGTTCCCTACTTGTCGAGGCTTCGGGAGCATCAGAAAGGATCTTGTGAATTGCCTCGCGTACAAGTTGATCCGCGGAAACACCGCGCCCCTGGGCCACTGCCATGAGCTTGGCCTCGTCTTGCGGTTCCAGCGGCACGATCAGCGTCATTTCATAGTCTCTTTTTGATTATGGCCTGATACACAGAAAATGGCTCGCCGCAAACTGACATCAGACCTGCAATTGAAACTTCCCGGCCGTCCCAGGAATCTTGAGGTGAGCTGGAGCTGCGGGACAGCGGTCCTGCAAGGCACAGAGCAGCTGCGATTGGGACGAAGATCTCTTGGCTTGCGATCACTAGACTCACATCTAACCAGCGTACCGTTAGGTGGACGGGTCCCGAAAGTCGAGAGATGCCGGTTCGGGTACTGAACTGGGATTGCTGGTGGAGGCGGCGGGAGTTGAACCCGCGTCCGAGAAAGCCCGCCATGCAAAGCCTACGTGTGTATCCGATTCTGCAATTTCAGCGACTCCCTAAAGAACCGGCAAAAGCGAGAGCCGCCTAGCCCGATTGATCTCAGCCCCAAAGCTACGGGCCGAAGCCCGGGGCCTATCCTGCAACATGACGCTCGCTAGCTGACGCGCAGGCTCATCAGCCGGAGCGGCTGCCTAATTAATTAGGCTGCGTATGCAAACTGCTGGTTATTGGCAGTTGTTGTTTTCCGATCGTTTTACGGGAGCTCGGAACCCGACACGCCTTCACACAACGATTCAATCCCGTCGAAGCCGTTGCGCCCCCACATTCGAGGGTCCAAACCATTATAGCCGTTTTTCCGCGCTCCGCCCCGGGCTCCCCCGGTGCTCGAAAATGTTCCAATGAGATAGTATCTGGTGGCGATGCGGAGCCCCTCGGTAGTCCCCACCCTCGAACCGTCTGCCAAGGGCGATCAGCAGGAGCAGCACGGGCAACTCTTCCATGTCGTGCTCCTCGATGATGACGAGCACACCTACGATTACGTCGTCGAGATGCTGCAGAAGCTATTCGTTTTGCCGCTCGAAGTGGCGTTTCAACACGCTGTCGAGGTCGACACCACCGGGCGGACAATCGTTATCACCTGCGAGCGCCCGCAAGCGGAATTCGCTCGCGATCAGATTCACGCGTATGGCGCAGATCACAGGATGCCCAAATCGAAAGGCTCCATGTCGGCTGTCATCGTGCCCGTCGGCAACACCGCGCTTGGATAGTCGCTACTTTGTTACTCGCCCGAATCACTGATCGTCGGGAAGGTATTCGACATGTGATCATGCCACGTAAGCCGGTCCTCATCGAAAAATGCCCAAATGAGACCGACCCCCGCCGCTAACAGGCTGATAATTCCTCCTGCCAGCCGCTGATACCGCCGCCCGTGACTCGGCGCATTTCCATCGAAATCCACCAGCTTGAGCCCAGCGGCCTGCATGCCGATCGTGTCGACCCCCGCAAATGTCCACAGGATTTTGTAAAACAGCGGAATGGTACTGAATCCCAGTGCCAAGAATGGCAACTCGTGCTTGCCGAGCGAAAAAGACCCGCCCACATATCGGAGCAATCCCGCCACCATCGCACAAGCCGCCAGCATGAAAAGGCCGTCCACCGCTGCTGCCTGCATCCGTATCGCCGGGGGCGCGACCGGAGCATCACAAATAATGTGACACTCGGGTTGCGGCCGAGCCGGTTCCGGCTCCAGCAGATCCAGATCCCGTTGATCGGAAGTCCGTACCTTCGGCGCGCGCGTGGGCCGCGTTCGCGTCCTTGGGCTCTTTACCGGCGACGGTCGCGAAAGCGCCGCTCCCCGAGCGCGAATCGACTCTCTTTCAGCCTGCGTCGTCAGTGAATCAAATGGAATGATGCGCGGGTCCGACCACGTCCCGGAAAACAAGGATTGCTGCGCGTTCGTTTCCGGCTCAGCCGGGGGAGCAACTTCCGGCTGGGGAGCGAAGTCGTACGCCGGCGCCGTCGCTGCTGCCGCGATCGGATACGTGTTCGGAGAAATACGAGCGGTCGCGGTTCGCACACGCCGCCCGCAACGCGGGCATCGGTGATCGTCGTCTAAAATCCAAGTCTGACAATGCTGGCAAGTCATTTCGCGCCGCTTACCGCCTCTCTATCCTCCAAAGCATTGCATGCTCGAAGCCGACCATGGTACGGTTTTCGATTGAACCTCCGTCCCGCGCGGTCCGCTTCATCCCCGGACCCCATTATCTTACCTACCAGAAAAAGTGAGGTTTGTCTAGAACATTTCTCGCCTAAGTTGTTCTATCGGCTATGTGCTCTGCTTTTCTTAGGTCTCCGCGTAGCCACGCCGCAGACCCACCCGCTCCGAGCTGATCTGCCTCCCGAAAACGAAATCTGGTATTCCGCCGTCCGGCAAGAGTCGAACGGCGCCCTCCGCTATCTGCGCGGCGACGCAAAACTCGAAACCAGCGAAATGGTCATTACGGCCGACCAGATCGACTACAATTCCGATACCGATTGGGCGGTGGCGCGCGGGCAAGTGCACCTCGAGCATTTCGTTAGCGGTGACAACCTGTTCGCGGATCACGGCGAATACAATATCAAGACTCAGGAAGGGCGATTCTATTCCGTCCACGGCACTGCGCCGCCCAAGATTATGTCCGGCCCCGGTGTGCTTACGACAACCAATCCCTTTTTCTTTCAGGCACAATGGGCGCAACGCATCAAGGATCGTTACATCCTTCACAAGGGCTTTTTAACCGATTGCAAGGTTCCGAAGCCGTGGTGGCGACTCGATGCTCCCGTGTTCGATGTCATCCCCGGTGATCGCGCCATTGCCCGTAACGTTGTGTTCCGTTTCAAGCGGGTACCCATCTTCTACTTCCCTATCTTCTATCGCCCACTCGGCAGCAACCCTCGTCAAAGCGGCTTCCTGACACCCAACATTGGCCACAGCTCGTTATACGGCTACGTCTACGGCCTTGGTTACTACTGGGCCATCAACCGTAGCTACGACACCACCGCAATTGTCCAGGACTTCTCGTTGCGAGGACCTGCACTGCGCTACGACTTTCGCGGGAAGCCGAATGACGTAACCGATTTCAACTTTAATCTTTATGGCGTGAAGGATCGGGGCGCCATCGCGCTAAATGACAGTGAATTTTTCAAGAAGGGCGACTTCATCAAAGAGGGCGGGCTCGATTTCGAATTAACTGCAACAACAGAACTCTGGGGCTTCACCGGGCGGCTCGATTTCAATTACCTGAGCTCTTTTCTATTCCGCGCGGCTTTCGCCTCCTCTCTCACCGGCGCACTCTCGTCCGACGTCTATTCGATCGGCTTCCTTCAAAGGCACTTCAAAGACGACACGTATGCGCTCAATATCCTTATGGAGCGTAATCAATTATTCGAAAGCATTACCTTCCCCTCGTTGCACCAGCGGGCGAACGATGTCACTGTCCAGAAACTTCCTGCAGTCGAGTTTTCTGGAAGCGACCAGGAAATCACAGATGGGCCGATACCCATCTGGTTTTCCTTCGCCTCGAGCGCCGGGCTGTTGAGCCGGGAAGAGCCTACGGCAGAGTCTGAGGTCGCCGGACCTCCCCCCGCGATCTTTGATTCCGGGCAAGTCGGACGCCTCGATTTACAGCCTCGCGTCTCCACCGCTTTCAGCTTTAAAGGGTTTTTCTTGACGCCCAGCGTCACTCTGGGAGCCACCGATTACAGCAACTCGTATGCCGTCAACACCACTACGTATACTCCTTCATACCCGCCTCCACTTCCCTGTTCTGAGCTCGTCTGCCCAACCGTGAACGTTGCGCTGGCGAATGCAAACCTGTTCCGGAAGAATGCAGATTTCGTCCTCGATTTCAGAACGCCCTCGCTCGAAAAGATCTACAGCCCACCCAAATGGCTCCATCTCGGCAAGAAAATCAAACACGTGGTGGAGACCGAAGCCACCTACGAATATGTCACCGGAGTTGATGAGTTCCAGAAGATTATTCACTTCGATGCGACGGATATCCTATCGAATACCAATCAGCTCACCATCTCTTTAACAAACCGCCTGTATAAAAAGGATCGAGAAAGGGAACGTCGTCGAGGTGCTGAGCTGGGAGCTCTCCCAAGCGCGCTATTTCGATCCGACTTTCGGAGGTGCCGTCTTACAAGGGCAGCGAAACGTAATTCTGGCTGGGGAAGAAATCTCTCCTTTCACCTTCTTCGATGGCCCGCGGACCTATTCGCCCATCATTTCTCTGCTTCGAGTGAATCCCTCGCCACTACTGACCTTGGAATGGCGAAGCGAGTATGATCCCTTGCGGCACAAATTCGTCGACAACAGCATCAGCGCCAGCGCGCGGTATTCCAACTACTTTGCAACGCTGGGCGAGACATCCATCACTACGAATCCGTTGCTGATTCCGCAAGCCGATCAAATCTCCGTCGGCGGCGGCTATGGCGGAGCCAATAGGAAAGGGTGGAATGGGCTCGGGATAATCGATTTCGACGCTCTTCTGGGTCGCCGGCTGTTTGACCTGTTCGAAGTCACCTACAATACAAATTGCTGCGGGTTCAGTTTCCAGCTTCGCAACTATAATCTTGGCATTCGAAACGAAAATCAATACTTCTTTTCGGTATCGCTTGCAAACATCGGCACGTTCGGCAGCTTGCAAAGGCAGGCCGGACAGTTCTAATACGGCGATTTTCTCTGTTTTATTCCGCCTCGCAAATCGAACACGCCCGATCCAGCAACAGTGCAAAATCGCGGCTCTTGCTGCCGATCGATTCTTCGAGTTCCTGCAGCTTCCGCTCGGCTACCCCAAGCCGGTCCGCTAAATGAAGGCACGCCAGAACCGCGGTCCGTGTGGAATCCAGATTCCCCGCGCGCCGCGCGATCGAAGACATTAGTTCATCCACGCGCTGGGCTAGCTGCTCCGTTTCGTGAGTGTCGCCCGAGGTGGAAACGGAATACGTCTGGTTGAAGATCGTGACCCGGACCGTGTGCTTGCCTGTCTCCGGCGCGTCCACTTGCGTCGCCTGTTCAGCTTGCGCTCAGCAGATCCATCTGAGCCAGCAGCTTTTCAATTCGAGCCCTTACCTGCTTGCGCTCTCCCCGCAACTCCTCGAGCTCGCCCGAAAGCTCCTTCACTTGTTCCCGCAGCCCTTGGTTTTCCGTTCGTAGTTGGGTCAAGAGATCCACAGCCCGCGTGATGCGCTGTTCCAAACTCGCCAGTGCATCCACCGCTTCGGGAACAGCTTGCATAGAACTTGTAGCCATATTCGCTGGAAGGTGATTACTGAACGTCCGCCGGGGCCGCCGCTTTCGCTCGCTCCACCAGTGCGCGGAATGCGGCCGCATCGTTCACTGCCAGATCCGCCAGTATCTTCCGGTTCAATTCCACCCCCGCGCGCTTCAGGCCGCCCATAAACTTGCTGTAGGAAATCTCTGCGCTGCGGCATGCCGCATTGATCCGGACGATCCACAACGATCGAAAATCACGTTTTTTGAGCCGGCGTCCGACATACCCGTAGCGGAGCGCCTTCTCCACTGCTTCTTGCGCCGAGCGGTTCAGCTTCGATTTTGTGAGGAAGTAACCCTTCGCCCGGCTAAGCGTCTTATGCCGGTAATCTCGCCGGTGCGTCCCTCGTTTAACTCGTGGCACGGTCTCTTCTCTCTCGCGATTCCTAGTAGGGAAGCATGGTCCGCAGCTTTGCCTGATCCGCCGCGTCAGCCACCACTCCTTGCCCCAGCTTCCGTTTTCGAGAACGCGGCTTCGATGTCAAAATATGCCGCGCAAAGGCATGCCGCCGGGTCACTTTTCCCGTTCCCGTCTTCTTGAAGCGCTTGGCCGCACCCTTGTGAGTCTTGAGCTTAGGCATAAATTCGTCCTCGAAATGCTTCCGGCATTGGCAGTTCCCGCCGGGAGCTTCACGCGCCACACTCGCCGTGACTTGAAGGCGGAACTATTGCTGATCATAACACGCGCTCCGTCGCCGCCCTTCGATGTCATCGGATAAGATTAGCTGAAGTGTAAAAAGGAGGCGGACTTGAGTTCCGTAGTTGTAGAAAACACGCTTGGATATTTCGGGAACGCTGTCACCGGAGGACCGAGAGCGGATTACCGCGGCACCCGGCACTGGTATAAACACGACAGGTTCTTGGAGTGCAAGCATGTCTTCGAAGGCGCCCAAGGGTTGTTCTTCGCATTTCCACAGGTCATTCTGGTGCGGGTCGATCAGGTGAAGGCAGACGATTGGGGAGTGGAAGCTCGAATCAGCCCCCTGCGGTCCGATGTCTTGCCATTCGACGGATCGGAGCCGTGGAACATTGGTGCTTCCTGGGAGGTCTTCTCCGCTTCCGAGAAGTCGTGGGGCGCAACGTATCAGCCGTGGCGCGTGATTTTCAGCGAGCCATACATTCGCGCCGTCTTGGACCGCGCGGCTGCTGTAACGAGCTTTGCTGCCGCTGTTGCGGTATCCGGAGCTAAGCTCTGTCGTCGCCAAAATGCAGCTTGCCGATCTTAAACGGGCAGTCGAACTGGCCAAAGCGAGGGGGCAGTTAAGAAAATCCGACTGAGCGACGCGGTCACCGATTTTCGATATACGCCGCGTGGCCGCCGCCCAACTCTGGCAATTCCCGGCACTACTGCGCAAAATACGTCGGGCGACACCGGCTCGCTCTCCAGGCACTGAGCAAAGCGTGGATCAGGAACGCCACACGCCGATCCGAAACGCGATGCGGACTTCCGGGTAGAAATCTCGACGCTGCTTATGGGAGAACCCTCTGCCGTTTCGTGAGAGCGGGCACTGCTCACGGCCCAAGAGAATGTGGAGGTCAGATCAGGCCAGATTATTCATTTGAGGAAGTTTGGGGCGCGGCGTATGATCGTTCCGAGGCCTATCAAGCTACACCCAAGGTATCTCGCTGAAGAAGGCGCATGACGATAGCGCTCGGCATCATCAGCCCCCTTTCATTGATAATTGCCGCTGACTCCGAAGAAAGTCACTCGGGTGATATCAAAACAGCGGTTCACAAAATCGCGATGAGCGGCGGTACTTAACCTTGACGAACGGGGCAACCTGCTGACTTGCATGGTTGTTGTTACTGGGGCTGGATACGGCGGCTATATCGACGCAATCGGCCAGGAGATCCACGACAGATTCGACGAAAGCCCGACCATTGCCGGTTTGTCTCCAGGCTTCGTTAAAAGAAAGCCTGGCTGACTTTTATAGGAAACACGTAATCCCCTTTTCGCAGATGGGTGGAGAGACTCTTGCTGTCGAATTGGTTATCGGTGGTCGACTGCGCAACGTGAGCGGTCTCTGGGTCACAAAGATGAATACAGTAAGGAGATACGGTCCGTTGGGCTTTGCGGCGGTAGGATCAGGCGCGACGTGGGCGCACAACGTGCTCAGAAGAGGTCGTATCCGTAGGTGACGAGCGCTTCACAAGCGTAATGGGCGCTTTATGCCGTTTTCACAGCAAAGGAGAACGCCATAGGGTGCGGGAAGAATACCGTGATTTGGTCGATGCGAAACGACGGCATACCGAGAGTGGCGGATCCGGAAGCCGTTTTAGAGTTGGAGTCCATATTTAGAAACTATGATCGATGTGCGAAGGCAGCATTCTCCAATCAATTATCGGGACCAGCACTCTCAAAAGGGGTCAGCTGATGAGGCAGATTACTCAGCGAAGTGTGCGGGCGAAGAAATTGTCTTTATATCGGGAGTGATTTTACGCCGTCAATGCTTCAAACGTCAGAGGATCGGCAGCAGTCCGCTGAGCCGCGTACCGACGCGCAAAATATCAGGATGCCTACACTTCGTCAAATAAATAATCATCAGAGCTCTGGACATAACGCGCAACGTTTTGCCCTCATGTGATTTCGATGTCGCGGACCCTGCGCTCGCCTCTTGCATCTGAAGGGTCCGGCAAGGCTTAAGCTGTCGAGTTGTGGGCCACAGTATCGAAACGTGAGGGAGGCATGATAACAAACGGGAACGGCAAGTCGCTCGAATCCTGGATCTGGGACGCCGCGTGCAGCATCCGCGGGCGCAGGAGGCCCCGAAGTTCAAGGACTTCATCCTCCCGCTCATCTTCACCAAGCGGCTCTGCGACGTCTTCGACGACGAGCTGAACCGCATCGCCGTCGAGGTCGGCTCGCGCGCCAAGGCGTTCAAGCTCGTCGAGAAGGACCACAAGCTCGTCCGCTTCTACCTGCCGCTCAAGCCGCCGACCCCGCCGAGCCGGTCTGGTCGGTCATCCGCAAGCTCACCGGCAAGATCGGCGAGAGCCTGACGACCTACCTGCACGACATCGCCAAGGCCAACCCAGCGCTCGAAGGCATCATCGACCGGATGGACTTCAACGCCACCACCACGGCCAGCGCGACATCGACGACGACCGCCTCTCCAATCTCATCGAGCGCGTCAGCGAGAAGCGCCTGGGCCTGAAGGACGTCGAGGCCGACATCATCGGCCGCAGCTACGAGTACCTGATCCGCAAGTTCGCCGAGGGGAGCGGCCAGTCGGCCGGCGAGTTCTTCACGCCGCCGGAAGTCGCCCGCATCATGGCCCTGATCATGGACCCCGAGCCGGGCATGAGCATCTACGACCCCTGCTGCGGCTCGGCCGGCCTGCTGATCGCCTGCGAGCACGTGCTGGACGCGAAGATGAAGCCTGCGCAGCAAGACCAAATACGCGCCGCTGAAGATGCACGGCCAGGAGTACGTCGCCACCACCTGGGCGATGGCGAACATGAACATGATCATCCACGACATGGAGGGGAGATCGAGATCGGCGACACGTTCAAGAACCCGAAGTTCCGCGCCGGCAACCGCCTGCAGACGTTCGACCGCGTCGTCTCCAATCCGATGTGGAACCAGGACTGGTTCAAGGAAGACGACTACGACGCCGACGAATTCGGCCGCTTCCCGCAGGGCGCCGGCTTCCCCGGCGCGCAGTCGGCCGACTGGGGCTGGGCGCAGCACATCCTCGCCTCGCTGGGCGCCAACGGCCGGGCCGCGATCGTGCTCGACACCGGCGCCGCCTCACGCGGCAGCGGCAACGCCAACAAGAACAAGGAAGAGACCGTCCGCCAGTGGTTCGTCGAGCAGGACCTGATCGAGGGCGTCATCTACCTGCCCGAAAACCTGTTCTACAACACCAGCGCCCCGGGCATCCTGCTGTTCCTGAACCGGAACAAGCCGAAGGACCGCCGGGGCAAGCTGTTCCTCGTCAACGCCAGCCAGGTGGTGGAGAAGGGCGACCCGAAGAACTTCATCCCCGCCGCCGGCATCGAGCGGATCGCGACGGCGTTCTGGCGTGGCAGGAAGAGGAGAAGTTCGCCAAGGTCGTGACGCGCGAGCAGGTGGCGAAGGAGGATTACAACATCTCGCCGTCGCGCTACATCCACGTCGCCGACGCCGAGACGCACCGGCCGATCGCGGAGATTCTGGAGGAGTTGGAGGCGCTGGATGCGGAGGCGGCGGAGGCGAACGCGGCGCTGCGGAGCGTGCTTAAGAAGGTGGCGGTTTGAATGCGCCCTGGAACACAGTCACCATCGGCGACTACTTGGTCAGACGAGCTGCGCGACCCGCGAAGTGGCCACGAACGATCGCGTTCGGCTGTACGTCGATGTCTCCAGTGTCGATCAACCAAGCCTTCGCCGTCCGGCAGCCAACAGAATTGTTCGGCGTCGATGCGCCAAGCCGAGCCAGAAAGGTGATCCGAAGAAGCGCGACGTGCTTTTTGCTACAGTCTCGGCCGACGCTGAACGACTGGTGCTCTGGTTGACTCGTCGCTCGACGATCAGGTCTGCAGTACGCGGCTTCTGCGTCCTTCGACGGGCCCGAATCTTGATGCGGGGTTTCTCTATTACTGGCTACATCGAAGACGTTGTCGAGACGTGCGAGGATCAAAAAGCGCGTCAGCTACCCAGCCATTCGCGACTCTGACGTCAAGGCGATCCGTATGCCGTCCCCCCGCTCGACGAGCAGCGGCAGGTCGCGGCGGTGTTGTCGGCGGTGCAGCGGGCGATCGAGCGGCAGGAGCGGCTGATCGCCCTCACCGCCGAACTCAAGAAGGCCCTCATGCACAAGCTCTTCACCGAGGGCACCCGCGGCGAGCCGCTGAAGCAGACCGAGATCGGGCTGGTCCCGGAGAGCTGGACGGTCATACCGCTCGGCGAGCTGTGCGAAGTCGCGAACGGCGGACTCCAGTACGAAGCCGTCCGCAGCATTCTGCACACGAGTATCGAGGACGTCACCGGACACTGACCACATCGTCGAAACTGTGACATCGCGGCAATATGAGATCGAGTACACTGACGTTTGCAAGGCTAATTGCCGATCGGCAGCTGAAGATCGATCGTACCGCCTCAAGGTAGATGATCTCGTGTGTGCGGACGACGGCGGCGACATGGACAGCCATGCCTATGGCTGATCGAAGCCGAAGCGATTGTTATGCGGCACGCTGCTTCATCCGATTCGCGTCCGACCTGCGACGTTCGATGCTCTGGTTCCTCGATGCAGAACTATCGACAGAGCATCTGATCACTTGGTTGCGAAGTCATGCAGCCGGCGTCATCATGCGCTACTCTGATAACAAGTGCTGGAGCGACTTCCCGATCTGCTTCCGACCGGGTCGAGAACAGGTGCAGATCTCCGAAGCTCTCGAGTGCTGTGGACGCGAAGGACGGCGCATGAGCGCAGTCGCAATCGCTTCAATGCGCCTCTTCCGCACGCTCCTGCACCAACTCATGACCGCCCAGATCCGCGTCCACGATCTCGACCTCTCCGCACTCGACGAACCAGCAGCCGAACCCGTGGAGGTCGCGTAGATGCCCAGCAAGCCCGGCGAGTACAAGACCGTCCAGGCCCGCATCCTCGCCTACGCGCAGGAGATCGGCTGGACGTACGTGCCGCGGGGCGAGGCCGAGGAGCGGCGCGGGTTCGACACTCCAAGGCGACGCCCGCCGAGCAGGCGGCGGAGGCGTCGCCCTATTTCGACGATCTGCTCGACGCGCAGGTGCGGAAGCTCAATCCGAAGTATGCCGAAGGCCCCGGCGCGCTGGTCGGCGACCTGCGCCGGCTGCACGCGGACATCGCCGGCAATCGCGACTTCCTCGCTTATCTGCGCAACACGAGGACTTTCTACGACAAGGCCGCGGGCGCGAGCTGAACCTCGTCCTGATCGACTACGAGCACCCGGAGAACAACCTCTTCGAGGTGACCGAGGAGTTTTACTGCCACAACGGAAGCACGGCACGCGCGAGGATGTCGTCTTCCTCATCAACGGCATCCCGGTGCTGGTGATCGAGTGCAAGAACGCGACGAAGGACGAGGCGATCGCGCTGGGCGTCGACCAGGTCCGCCGCTACCACGCCGAGACGCCGGAGCTGTTCGTGCCGCAGATGGTCTTCACCGCGACCGAGGCGATCGGCTTTTCCTACGGCGTCACCTGGAACCTGCTCCGCCGCAACATCTTCAACTGGAAGAACGAGCAGAAGGGGAACCTGGAGGCGAAGGTCAAGAGCTTCTGCTCCCGCGGGCACGTCCTGGCGCTGCTGAAGGATTACATCCTCTTCGCGGAGAAGGACGAGGAGCTCCAGAAGTTCATCCTCCGCCAGCACCAGACGACGGCGGTGGAGCGCGTCGTGGAGCGCTGTCTGACCGCGCCGCCGAAGCCCGAGGCGCGGCGCGGGCTGGTCTGGCACACGCAGGGGAGCGGCAAGACGTTCACGATGATCAAGGCCGCGGAGCTGCTGTTCAAGGCGGCCGGCGCGGACAAGCCGACCGTGCTGGTGCTGATCGACCGCAACGAGCTGGAAGACCAGATGCTGCGGAACCTGGCGATGCTGGGGCTAAGAACGTCCAGCACGCCGACCGCATCGCGACGCTGAACAAGCTGCTGAAGGACGATTACCGCGGCATCATCGTCTCGACGATCCACAAATTCCAGGGGATGCCGGCGGACCTCAACACGCGGCCGAACATCTTCGTGCTGATCGACGAGGCCCACCGCACGACCGGCGGCGACCTGGGCAACTACCTCATGGCCGGCATTCCCAGGGCCGTGTTCGTCGGCTTCACCGGCACGCCGGTGGACCTCACCAAGTACGGCAAGGGGACGTTCAAGACGTTCGGCACCGCCGACGCGGGGCTACACGCACAAGTACTCGATCCGCGAGAGCATCGAGGACGGCACGACGCTGCCGCTCTACTACAACCTCGCGCCCAACGAGATGCTCGCCAGCCCGGAGCTGATGGAAAAGGAGTTCTGGTCGGTCGCCGAGACGGAGGGGATCACCGACATCGAGGAGCTGAACAAGATCCTCGACCGGGCGGTGAACCTCAAGAACTTTCTCAAGGGCGACGAGCGCGTGGACAAGATCGCCCGGTACGTCGCCGAGCACTACTGAAGAACGTCGAGCCGCTGGGCTACAAGGCGTTTCTCGTCGGCGTGGACCGGCCGGCGTGCGCGAAGTACAAGAAGGCCCTCGACAGGTACCTGCCGCCGGAGTACTCGGAGGTCGTCTATACCGGCAGCAACAGCGACACGAAGCGGAACTCAAGGCCCACCACATCGACGAGAAGAAGGAGAAGCAGGTCCGCAAGGACTTCGCCAAGGCGGGCAAGCTGCCCAAGATCCTGATCGTCACGGAGAAGCTGCTCACGGGGTACGACGCGCCGGTGCTGTACGCGATGTACCTCGACAAGCCGATGCGCGACCACACGCTGCTGCAGGCGATCGCGCGCGTCAATCGGCCTTACGAGGTGGACGAAGGGAACGGCCCGAGACGCGCAAGCCGCACGGCTTCGTGCTCGACTTCGTCGGCATCTTCGACAAGCTGGAAAAGGCGCTGGCGTTCGACAGCGACGAGATCAACGCGATCGTCAAGGACCTGGGGCTCTTGAAAGTCCTGTTCAAGAACAAGATGGAGCAGAAGGCCCCGCAGTATCTCAAGCTCGTCACGCACGGTTTCAACGACAAGGACGTGGACGACCTGATCGAGCACTTCCGCGACAAGGAGCGGCGGAAGGAGTTCTTCAAGGAGTTCAAGGAGCTGGAGATGCTCTACGAGATCATCTCGCCGGATGCGTTCCTGCGGCCGTTCATCGACGATTACACGGCGCTGGCCGCGATGTACGCGGTGGTGGCGAAGGCGTACACCAAGCCGGTGTACGTCGATAAGGCGTTCCAGCGGAAGACGAACGAGCTGGTGCAGAAGCACGTCACGTCGAGCCCGATCGCCGCCGTGACCGATTTCGTCGCCATCAACGAGCAGACGATCGACCTGATCAAGCAGAAGCACGGCGGCGACGACACGAAGGTCATCAACCTGATCAAGAGCATCGAGAAGACGGCGGAAGAGGAGTCGGGCGACCCGTTCCTGATTGCGATGGCCGACCGCGGCGAAGCGATCCAGGAGAGCTACGAGGATCGGCAGACCTCGACGCAGGAAGCGCTCGACGAGCTATTTGCCGAAATCAAGCGGAATGAGCAGAGGAAGAGGGAGCAGGCCGAGAAGGGATACGACTCGCTGCGCTATTTCGTGTTCACCACGATGCAGGAGGCGGGCGTCGCCAACGCGGAAGGCGTCAGCGCGAAGATCGCCAAGGCGTTCGTGGAGCATCCGAACTGGCGGCAGAGTGAGGCCGAGCTTCGGGAAGTGCGCAAGGCGGTGACCTTCGCCGTTTACGCGGCGAAGGACGATCTCGACGAAGTGGCAGCGATCGTTGAAAAGCTGATCGATAAGCTGCTGAGGAGCACTGCGTGAACAGGACGAAACGTGACAACGCACGAGAGAAGTTCGCTCAGCGCATTCGCGATTGGGCAGCGCGGCTGGAGGTACGCGTCCGGGCAGTCACAATCCGCAAGATGCGGAAGAAGTGGGCGAGTTGTTCGACCGCCGGAAGACTCACGTTTGATGAGTCACTGCTATCGAGGTCCAGGGAATTGCAGGACTACGTGATTGTCCACGAGCTTCTGCACCTCAGCGTGCCAAATCACGGCAAACTGTGGAAGAGCTTAATGCGAGCGCATCTGGGCGATTACGAGATATACGAAGAGGAATTGAGAACGAAGGCGTAAAGCAAGGCACTCCAGCGGACGCTGTGCCGTGCGCCCGCTGACGCGAACGATTCAGCGCCGCTCGTGCGTTCATGCTCGCGAGGCGCGTTTGACTGCTGCGTTTGTCACCTCACATCAGTCACTTGCGATCGTATCGCCTGATTAATACTGAACAACGCGCCTATCCCCCGACTCTCCTACCCGTAAAATCGCCATCTCCGAGAATCGCCCGAATCCCACAACTCGCCATCTTTTTATCTCGCCCGCGGCCATGAACTTACCTCCGCCGAGCACCCTCGCACTGCCCACCTCCGCGCTACCGTTGCCCGCGTGAAGACCCAAAAAGTCATCGATCTTTGACGATTTTCGATATACGCGCTTGGCCGCCGTCAAACGATTGCCTCGGAAATCGCAACCTCGCCCGTATTCCCCGAAATCTCGAATCGGAGCCGCAAGTGTAAGCACCCCCAACTCTGGCACTTCCGGGCGCTACTGCGCACAAGACGTCGGGCGACAGCGGCACGCGGCAGTTCGCGCAATTACAAACTATAAACGGGAATCGCAGATGCGATGCGGACTTCCCATTCCTAATGCGGCCAACTTGTGTTTGGCTGAAGTGGTGGACTAGAAACGCCGTTTCTGGACCCGGAGGCCTAACAGCTGGTGGAAGGGCTGTTCCTGCCACTGACCCATCTGTAAAGGACGGGGAAGGGGCCTCAGATCTTCGGCTATGATGTTTGGTGCCACTTCCTGCCAAGGAGAACTCGTTTGAAATCGCGCATCCCCCTTCTTCTCTTGCTAATCGCCCTGCCAACACTTTCGCTGTCCGCTCAGACTCAGCCACAACCGGCTACATTACGGAGCCTCTTGCTGCACGAGTTGCGCACAACTCACAACAAGGCCGAATGGTTCGTCCCGATCAACACCGCCGTCGAGGGCCTAACGGCCGAACAGGCCAACTGGCAGGCTCCCAACGGCGGCCATTCAGCAGGGCAACTCGCTTACCATTTGCTGTTCTGGAATCGGCGCAATCTGAATAATCTTCAAGGCATCAAGAATGACAAGTTTACCGGCGACAACAAGGAAACGTTTGACAAGTTCGACAGCAAGCAGTGGGCCGACATCGTCAAACAACTCGACCAAGTCATGACCGACCTTGAGAAACTTGTGGAAACGGCTGACGACCAGCAGCTCGCCAAATGGGCGAACACCATTGACAACCTCTGCACCCACAACGCGTATCACATCGGCCAGATCGTGTACGTGCGCAAGCTGCAAGGTAGCTGGAATCCGGACAAGGGCGTGAAGAGTTGAGCCCCGTCAAATCGGGATATGCGGACCGAAGGAGACGTACGAAGACCTTCCCTTGAGCTCTGGCCACGCAATCAACGGGTCAAAGCCTCAAGCTGACAGGCGCAGCACGATTAGCGTCATGTCATCGTGCTGCGGCGCGCCGGCGGCAAAGGCGTCGGCCGCACGAAACAAGCGCTGCAGCAGCTCCGCGGCGTTCAGGTCCGCGTGCGCTTGCGCCTCGGCGATCATCCGTTCTTCACCCCACTCGTCTTCTGCGGCGTTCATGGCTTCGCTGATGCCGTCGGTAAAGGCTAGCAGAATATCGCCGGGCAGCAGGTGCAGCGTATGCTGCTTGTAGGCCGCACCGGCAAGCAGGCCAACGACGGGTCCGCCGTCTTCCAGGCGAAACACACGCCAAGAGCCGTCTTCTTTGCGCAGCACCACAGGAGGATTGTGTCCGCCATTGACGTAGTGCAAGGTGCGCGAGCCGCAGTCCAGTTCGGCGTAGAAGAATGTGGCATAGCGGTTGGAGCCGGACGCGTCGTAGAGAAGGCGGTTGACATTGGCCATCTTGATGCCCAGATCGCCGGCGCCGCTCAGCGTTTGACTGCGCAGGCTGGCGTGAAGACTGGCCATTAACAGAGCGGCGGAGATGCCCTTGCCGCTGATGTCGCCAATCGCGATACCCAGTCGATCGCAGCCGTGCGCCGTTGTTCCGCTGGCGGAAGTGACGTTTTCGATGGGCGCATGTTCTGCTTCGGCCAGCGAGCCATCGCGTACCGTGATGAGGTCGTAGTAGTCGCCGCCGACGGCCTGGGCAGGCCTGCAGTGCGCGGCCATGTCTACGCCCGCAACCTTGGGAAACGTCTGCGGGAACAAGCGCTCCTGCACCTCGCGCGCAATCTCTATTTCGCGTTCTAGCTTGGCGCGCGACAGGGCCTCCTCGGCCAGCATGGGAATAAGCTTGTAGACGTTGACGAGTATGCCTGTCGTCAGAGCCTTCGTGCTGCCCAGCGCAAATGCTCGTGGCAGCGTTCCGTCCGCGAAGAAGCGTTTACCTTTGCCCACCGCGACAGGATTGACCAGCAGAACCACCTCTTCCGCGAGTCCGTGCTCGAGCAGCACGGAAATCAGCGACGCGCTGCCCGCGAGGACCAGGTCTGGGCCGTTGCTGGCCTTTATTCGACGAACGGCCTCCACGACGTCCGGCCCAATGGCCTCGAACGGGCCCCATTCCAGACTCTCTGGTCTGTGAGTTACAACGTATTTCGTCGCCGCATTCAGGCGGTCCGCCATCGGACTATTCGGCGCTTTCGGCCAGAAACTGCCCAACAAGTCGTAGGTTCGGCGGCCAAACAGCAGGTCGAAGCTCTCGCCGTACAACTCGATTACCGTCTGTAAGCCGGCAGGCGAGCGATACGGAGCCGTCCAATCGCCGTATCGAAACTCGTCCTCCGGACCGCTGGAGGTCTGGATGACACCATCAAGCGAGATGTGTTCGATGATTTTGAGTTTGCGCATATGCAGCGAACAACGAAATAGTAGATTCGACCAGTAACCAAATTATCGTGATGCCTTGCAGCAGACGACTCGCCGTCTGATCCACAACCCACCATCTTTTTATCTCTCCCGAGGCCATGAACTTACCTCCGCCGAGCACCCTCGCACTGCCCACCTCCGCGCTACCGTTGCCCGCGTGAAGACCCAAAAAGTCATCGATCTTGACCAATCCCAGAACGGCGCCGGCGAGCAGCCGAACCGCCGCCGCGCTGCCACGCCGCCCCAAATCCGCCGAACGGGCCTTCTCGCGCGCCCTCGCCGATCACCTAAAGCTCAAGAAACAAAGGCTGAAAGAAGAAATTGGCTTTGAATGGTAGAAACCGCCATCCTCAGCAGACACCTGTCCAATCCATGCCGCCGCAGCTTCCGCAAAACCGCGTTCAGGAGAAGAGGAGGTACATTAATTCCATGGTTGGACGCCCGGAGAACGTCGAGGCTGCCCCCTATTACTTCACCTACATCAATCAGGTATCGAGCGACGATCCAGGTAAAGCCATTCACGACCAGCTCGAAGAGTTCCTTCCGTTTTTCTCCGATATCTCCGAAAAGAAATCACTGCACCGATACGCGCCGGAAAAATGGAGTATCCGCCAAGTATTGAACCACCTCACGGACACCGAGCGGGCCTTTGCATTTCGCGCCCTCTGGTTTGCTCGTGGCTTCACGACTCCCCTGCCAAGCTACGATCAGAACGTCGCGGCCTCGGGCGCTGAAGCCGATCGGGTTTCCTGGGCCGCTCACGTCGAGGAGTTCCGCCGCGTGCGCCTCTCCACCGTTTCACTGTTCAGCAATATGCCGGACGAGGCATGGACGCGAAGCGGCATCGCCAGCGATAACCCTTCACGGTGCGCGCCCTCGCCTTTATCATTGCCGGGCATTCCGCGCATCACATCAGGATTCTGCGCGAACGTTACTTTTAGAGTTGGTCGAGTTTACGGATATCAAAACCTGGACCGAGCGGCTGGGCCACTCCCGCCTGCGCACGTTTACTGACGAGCGCAATCATTTCTGGCTCGAGCAGAACGCAAACAAAGCCTCGAAATGGGCCAAGCTCGCTCGCGAAGGTCACGCAGTTGCTTGGGAGTTCGACAGCCCCGGCGGCGCGTACACCGGTCGCCTTCTGATCGATGGTGAGATCTACACAACCGCGGAAGCCACGAAAAAATTCCTCGACGGCTAGACTTCCCGTCTCCCGCGCACGGCGAGCTTCACTCACTCGTTCTCGTTATACTCGTCGAGCCACGCCATCTGTATCGCTTCCAGCTTTCCTTCCGTCGATGCCGCCGGATCGTCCTTGAAATCCGGCAGCTCCGTGATCCACTTGTGCAGATCCGTGAAGCGGATATGTGTCGGATCGATCTCCGGATGAGCTTCGTGCAGGCTAAGCGCGATATCTTCGGTGTGGTCCCACGTAAGTCCAGGCATGGTCCAAGCCTAATCGATCTTCGTGCCCTTCAGGGCCCCGCCCACCGCGGTGTTCATGATGTTTTCAGCCAGCTTCACTGTCGCCTCGTTCAAGTCGTCGATCTTCGCGCGAATCAGTTCATGATCGCTGCTGTTGTACGCGCCTTCAAGCTCTCGCATCGCCGATTCGATTGCGCGCTGCTCGTCCGCGCTCAGTGTTCCCCACGCATCGTTCTTTTGTGCCTTGCCGGTTGCGCTGATAATCGCGTCGGCTTCCACCCGTGCCTCGCGAACCTGCCGTTCGCGCATGTCCGTTTCCGCCTTCTCCACCGAATCGCGGATAATCGCTTCCACCTGCTCTTCGGTCAAGCCGTACGACGGTTTCACGTCCACGCTGTGCTCTTTGCCGGTCCGTGCATCGCGCGCCGTTACGTTAAGAATTCCATTCGCATCGATCAGGAACCGAACTTCAATCCGTGCAAGCCCCGCCGGCATGGGCGCGATGTCCTTCAGATCGAATCGTGCCAGGCTGCGGCAGTCTTTCACCAGTTCGCGCTCGCCTTGCAACACGTGAATCAACACGTTTCGCTGGCCGTCAACCGCGGTCGTGAACGCCTCGGTCGCGCTTGCCGGGATCGTCGAATTCCGGTGAATGAGCTTCGATACCACGCCGCCCATCGTCTCAATTCCCAGCGACAGAGGCGTGACATCGAGCAGCAATTTGTCCTCCACGTCGCCCGCCAGAATCCCCGCCTGCACCGCCGCGCCGAGCGCCACCACCTCCTCAGGATTCAGCTCGGTGTGTGGCTTGGCTTTGAACAGTCGCTCCACCGCCGTCCGCACCATCGGTATGCGCGTCGATCCGCCCACCAGCACCACTTCGTCGATCTCTTCCGGCGTGAGCTTCGCGTCGGCCAAGCACGCCCGGCACGGTTCCAGCGTTCTCTCCACCACCGGAGCAATCAGGCGCTCGAACAGCTCCCGCGAAATCAGGCGTTCGTAGCGGTCGCCCTTATATTCGAGCTGAATCGCCGCTTCCGGGAGAAACGAGAGCTCCTCCTTGGCCCGAATTACGGCGCGCCGCAATCTCTGAACGCCCTCCGGATCCCGCGACAAATCTTTCGCCCACTCCGATTCGATATCTTCCAGACCGATCCTCAAGAGCAGATTGTCGATATCGTCGCCGCCGAGATGGGTGTCGCCGTTGGTCGCGAGCACCTCGAAAATACCGTCGTGGAGCCGCAGAATCGAAATATCGAACGTGCCGCCGCCGAAATCATATACCGCGATGATGCCGTTTTCCCGCTTATCGAGACCATACGCGAGTGCCGCCGCCGTGGGCTCATTCACCAGTCGCAGAACGTTCAGCCCGGCCAGCCGCCCCGCGTCTTTCGTGGCCTGACGCTGTGCGTCATTAAAGTACGCGGGAACCGTGATGACGGCTTCCGAAACCGTTTCGCCAAGTGCCTCTTCCGCGTTCTCCTTGAGCTGCCGCAAGACCGCCGCCGAGATCTCCGGTGGCGTATACGTTCCGTCGCCCAGCTTCAGCTTGATAACGGACCCGCTGTCTTCCGCAATCCGAAACGGAAACAGCTTCACCTCTTCTTCGACGTCGTCCACGCCGCGTCCCATCAGCCGCTTCACCGAATAAACGGTCCGCTCGGGACTCGTTAACAGCAGTTCTCGCGCAGGCTCGCCCGCCACCAGCGTTCCATTGCCCGCAAGCGAAACCACGCTCGGCACAATTTTCCGGCCCTCCGAGTCCTCCAGAATCTGCGGACCCGTGAGACTCATGTACGCAATCAGGCTGTTCGTCGTGCCAAGATCGATGCCCACCACTTTCGATCTGCGCTCATCGCCAAAGTCGATCTGAAAGGTTCCCATTGGAAGTAAACTACAGCTCCTCGTCTACGGCAACGGCTGCTTCCGGTTTTCGGTTCATAGCCCGATCCACGTCGCGAATCAGGTTCTGAATGTAGCGCCGGCGGTTCAGAATGCCCCGGATCTCGTGCAGCGCTTGCTTCGCTGTCTCGCTTTCCGGGGGCGCCTCATCGTACGCTCGAAACAACCCCTCGAGCTCACGGTCGATATCGCTCTCCAGCTTCTCGAAATTTCGTTTCGCGGCCTCGAGTTGCGGGCGTGCCGAATCGTCCCCGCTCTTCAGTTCCTCCAACATCATGTTCAGCTCGAAAACTTCTTCCAGCAATTCCGGAGGCACGTCCTTCGACCGCTGCTCGCCGATGGGAAAACCTTCCTCCTTCAGCAAATACTCGGCGCGTTTTACCGGGTCTCTCAGGGTGCGGTATCCATCGTTCAAAATCGCCGTCGCTTCCAGCGCCTGCGCCTGCTGCTCCGCGCTCCCTCGGCTGAACCGGTCCGGATGCCATTGCCGGCTCAAATCGTAAAATCGCCGCTGCAGAGCTTCGCCGTTAACCGTGAGCTTTCGCTCCAGCCCGAAGAATTCGTAGAAGTTTTTGGATAGAGTTACCATACGGAAACAATCGTGGCCCGCGAAACTCGGGGCCGCGGGGAACCGGTGGGCTCGTGAGCAGGTTATGCGGAAAACGAAGTCCCGCAGCCGCAGCTCTTCTTGGCGTTCGGATTCTGGAAGACGAACCCCGATTGGATGAGCGAATCGTGCCAATCGAGCGTCATGCCGTTCAAGAACAGCATACTCTTCGGATCGATGAATACTTTCACGTCTTCAAATTCAAAGACATGATCGCGTGGCCGCGGCTCCGGCGCGAACTTAAATTGATAGCTTAGTCCCGAGCACCCGCCGCCCAAAACACCGAGTCGTAGGCCGCCCGAAACGCCCTCGCGTGCGAATGCTTCCCGAATCTTTTGAACCGCCCGCGGGGTCACCTCGATCGGCGGTTTCGATTCTGCCCCGCTCGGCGGCGGCTCGCCGGCCCCGGCAAGCCCTACCAGCTCAGCCACGCGTCGAACTCCTTTGCCCGGTTCAGTTGACCGCCACAGCTTCCGGTTTCGCAGTGACCTGCTTCTTCTTGTAATCGGAGATCGCCGCTTTGATTGCGTCTTCCGCCAGAACCGAGCAGTGAATCTTCACCGGCGGCAACGAGAGCTCGTTCACGATATCCGTGTTCTTGATTTCAAGGGCTTGGTCCACCGTCTTGCCCTTCAGCCACTCGGTGGCCAGCGAAGAGCTGGCAATCGCGCTGCCGCAGCCGAACGTCTTGAACTTTGCGTCTTCAATTACGCCGGTGTCGGGATTCACTTTCACCTGCAGCTTCATCACATCGCCGCACTCCGGCGCGCCTACCATCCCCGTGCCGACCGCAGGGCTGGCCTTGTCTAAAGACCCAACGTTTCGCGGATTCGTGTAGTGATCCAAAACTTTCTCAGAGTAAGCCATAATGTTCCTTTTCCGTCCCCTCCCAAACTTTCAGTCTAGTGCGCTGCCCAAACCATCTTGGACAGATCGACCCCTTCTTTAGCCATCTCATAGAGCGGCGACAGTTCTCGCAGCTTCTTCACAACATCGATGACCTTATTGCCAACGTAGTCCACTTCTTCTTCCGTATTGAACCGGCCGATCCCGAATCGGATCGATGAATGCGCCAGATCGTCCCCTGCGCCGAGCGCTTTCAATACATAGCTCGGCTCGAGTGTCGCCGATGTGCATGCCGAACCGCTCGATACGGCAATGTCGTTGATGCCCATCAACAAGCTTTCGCCTTCCACGTACGCGAAGCTGATATTTAAGTTGTGCGGCAGCCGATGCTCGATCGATCCGTTGATGTACACCTCATCCAGATTGCCCATCAGTTTGTCTTTCAACCTATCGCGCAGGAAGCTTAGACGCTTCGATTCCTCCGGCATTTCCTGTTTCGCGATCTCGCACGCCGCCCCCAGGCCCGCAATGCTGGGCACGTTCAGCGTTCCCGATCGCATGCCCCGTTCGTGTCCGCCGCCGTCCATCTGGGCCGTGATTTGCACCCGCGGATTGCGCCGCCGTACATACAGAGCGCCACAGCCCTTGGGTCCGTACAGTTTGTGCGCTGTTAAGGACAAAACATCGACGCCGTCGCTGTTCACGTTCACCGGAATCTTGCCCACCGCCTGCACCGCGTCGCTGTGGAACAGCACGCCTTTTTCCTTGGCGATTTTGCCGATCTCTTTCATCGGCTGCACCACCCCAATTTCGTTGTTGGCGTACATGATCGAAATCAAAATCGTCTTGTCCGTGATGGCGTCCCGCAGTTGATCCAAATCGATCAGCCCGTTTTGCTGCACCGGCAGGTAGGTCACCCGCACGCCATCTTTCTCCAGGCGCTTGCATGTATCGAGCACCGCCTTGTGCTCCGTCACCTGCGTGATGATGTGATTGCCGCGCTCGGCATACATCTCGGCAATCCCCTTCAACGCGAGATTATTCGATTCTGTCGCGCCGCTCGTAAACACAATCTCTTTCGGCGTCGCCCCAATCAGATCGGCCACCTGCTTGCGCGCTTTCTCAACCGCCTCTTCGGCTTCCCATCCAAAGCTGTGGTTCCGCGACGCCGCGTTCCCGAACACCTGCGTGTAGTACGGCTTCATGGCCTCAAACACCCGCGGATCCACCGGTGTCGTGGCGTGATTGTCCATGTAAATCGGCAATTTCATACGTTCATTTCCTCAAGGAACTATACACTTCCGAAGATCGTGTGATGGCCTGCAGAGCCACCAACGGCGGCCCCGCCTCACTCCTGTCGCCTTCCGAATCCTCCAGCATATCTTCAATGCTGACACTATCCAGCAGCCGCAAAATGCCCTCATGAATGCGCTTCAGCGGACGCTTGACCGTGCACCGGTCGGAATGGCCACAGAATGCGTGCTCCGTAAAGCAATTCGCCAGCACAATCGGACCGTCAATCGCCCGAATCACTTCGAGCGTCGAAATCCTGCTCGGATCGCGCGCCAGCCGGTATCCCCCATTCGTTCCGTATTCGGAAACCAGGAATCCCGTCTTGCCCAGTTTCTGCAGCAGCTTCGATAACAGCGGCAGCGGAATCCCGCATTCCTCGGCAACTTCTTTCGCGCTTACCGCTTGTTTCGTCTCCCGCTGCCGATAAGCAAAGTGCTTGAGAGCAATGAGGCTGTAATCCGCCTTTTTGGTGAGCCGAAGCATCTACGACCAGTTCGATCCTACTTCATTTATACCACGATCTTACTGCATGTTACACTCGTTCCGGGCATACAGTTTCTGTGAACATCCCGCGTGATTCGACTTTTTCGCGTATTCATCCCCGCAAGCGTAGTTGCGCTTCTTCTCTCTGAAGTCGTCCTCGTTCTTGCCTGCTACTTCATAGCCTCTCTCTTTACTGTCCCGAATCCCGCCGTCTACCTGTTCGAAAAGGGCCACTATTGGAGGATTCTGGCAATCACCGGCCTGATCGTCCTCGGGCTGTACTTCCAGGATCTCTACGGCGATCTGCGCATCACCTCCCGCGTTTTGCTGGTTCAGCAAGTCTGTCTTGCGGTCGGTTGCGCCCTGCTTATCATGGCCTTTCTCGGATACCTCAAAGCCGCGATGCTGCTGGGGCGGTGGCTCACCATCGCGGGCAGCCTGGGGGTGATCGTGTTCCTCCCCGTCTGGAGGATCGTTTACTGGAGATACGTTGTTGCCGCAATCCGCTCCGACCGGGTCTTGCTGCTCGGCAACTCCAGTATTCTCGGCGAGGTCATTTCTCATTTGCGGTTGCGGCCCGAGGTCGGCTATTACCTGATCGGCTATCTGTGCGAAGAGAGCCCGTGCGATTTCCCTATACCCTGTTTGGGGAACCTGAGCGATCTGCGCCAGGTCTTCGACACGTATCGGCCGACCCGAATCGTCGTCGGAATGGCGGAGCGGCGCAACCGGCTTCCCATGAAGGAGCTTCTTGCGATCCGCTTCGGAGGAGTCATGATTGAACACGCCGCCGATACGTATGAAATGGCGATGCGCCGCGTGTGCAGCCGTATCATCCAGCCGTCGCAGCTTGTTTTTTCCTCTCAACTGGGTCCGCGCCGTCACGCGCTGGCCATCCAGAACTTCTATTCCGTCGCGATCGGCCTTCTCGGGCTTGTTTTGTTTTCGCCTGTGATGCTGGTAACAGCCGCAGTCGTGAAACTCTCCTCACCCGGGCCGGTATTGTACCGGCAGGAACGCGTCGGGAGGAACGGGCACATTTTTACGCTATATAAATTCCGGTCCATGTATGCTGACGCCGAAGCCCGCACCGGCGCTGTTTGGGCCAAGGTGGACGATCCCCGGATCACCCCCGTCGGACGCTGGCTGCGCAAGTTGCGTCTCGACGAGCTGCCGCAGTTTTGGAACGTCGTGCGGGGCGATATGTCGATCGTAGGTCCGCGCCCCGAGCGCCCGGAATTTGTCGACATGCTTGCCGCGGAGATCCCCTACTATCGCCAGCGCCTCGCCGTAAAACCCGGCATCACCGGCTGGGCGCAGATCAATCACAAGTACGGCGACACGGAGCTCGACGCGTTAATCAAGCTCGAATACGACCTTTACTACATCAAAAACCTCGCCACCAGCCTGGATTTCTACATCATCTTCCATACGATCAAGGTGATGCTTCTCCGCCGCGGCGCACAATAGACGCGCCATTTCTGTCTCAGGGATACCCTTGCGTGATGCCCTCAGCAGGCGCGTCGGACTCGTGACGAAAGGCCTCGTCGCGCTCCGGCGTTTTCCTGCTGTGTTCGCCTTCCCAACCCGTTTGTTTGAGATCTACCGGTTACACGCTGGCGACGCGCTGTGGGTTCGCTCGTGTGGCCAGTCGCGCGCTGGCGATCGAAAGCACAAACACGACTACCCCAACGCACAGGCTGTTAATGAACCGCCCTGTGTTGCCCATGTAGCCGTAGATCCAAGGTGAAAAGAACGCCCAAATCCCGAGCACCATATTGCACCAGCTCAGGGCAGTCGAATAGGCGGGACGCGCTACTCGAATGCACCCAAAGATGAACAGGACCGCTCCGACGATCCAGGAATTCCAGGCGTTTGCATTCGTATAAGCACCGTATACCCAAGGTGAGACAAAAAACCAGATGCCGGCCAATAGCACGATTGTGCTGGCCGCTCTCACGCTGTTCATTCGCGCAGCGGGATCTACTCTCGTTCCGCTGCTCGTTGGCTCACTATGTGTCATGACTTCAACCTCCACTTATTAGACGTTTCTAGCAGGGTCTAAGTTAGTAGTAAGTTGCTTGTAAGTTTGTGATAAAACGCACTTGTGCCGCTCGTTCGAAGGGCTCTTTGCTATTCCCGTGACTTCTTCCGATACGCGAGCACCGCTTGCTCGTGATCGTGAAGGTTGGCGGAGAACTGGTGCGTACCCGAACCATCAGCTTTTGCGACAAAATACAGATAGTCTGTCGCGGCCGGATGAAGAGTCGCCTGAATCGACCCCACCCCGGCGTTGGCGATAGGCCCGGGCGGAAGCCCCGCATGCGTGTACGTATTGAATGGGTTGGCGCTCGCTAAGTCGGCCTTACGGATCACGCCGCGATAACGGTTCTCGAGTAGCGCGGCGTACACTGCAGTGGGATCACACTGCAAAGGCATGTTCGCGCGCAGACGGTTTTCAAACACCGCGGCAACGAGCGGCCGTTCGCGTGGAATCGCCGTTTCCTTTTCGACCAGTGACGCAAGGGTAACGATTCTATGCGTATCGGCCACACCGCTACTGTCGAGCGCTGCCCATCGCCTCCGGAATTCCCTCGTCATCATTCCGCAGAGCTGCCGTGCCGTTGTGCTGTGCGTCACGCGATATGTCGACGGAAATAGATAACCCTCCAGATCCGGAGCGCTCGAGTCTAGATCCCGAATGCTGGCGGGGTTTGCGGCCGCTTTCAGAAACTCGGCGGGATCGACAAGGTCCATCGGCTCCAAGAGTGTGGCGATCTCGAATATGTTACTTCCTTCCGGCACGGTTAGCTCTTCGTAAAACACGTCTCCGCGCCGTATCTTGTCGAAAACCTGCCAGGGCGTTTGGGCAGTGTCAAACCGGTATTCGCCCGCCTGGAGAGTCGCTCGCCGGGAAATCATTCGCAACGCAAGAATCGTCCAGCTCCGCCTCACAATGCCGTGAGAGGCAAGAGAGCGTGCAATTTCACGGGCGCTCATGCCGTGCTCGATATCGACGAAGCTAGAGGCCCCGGTTCCCCGGTATGGTCCGAAATATCGATAACCGGCGCCGGCCAGAGTTCCGGCTACGAGTAGTGCCGCTACAAGCGCCGCGCGGCCCAACACCCCACGCCTTCTAGCCATTCTCGTGTGGTTCCGATTGTCCGCTCAATTGTCGATGCGCCATGTAACTTTCGAGCAACAGCACGGCCGCGAGCTTATCTACCGCTTTCTTCCGATGTTCAAGCGATGCGCCCGCGGTTCGCAGCAGCCGTTCGGCTTCAACAGATGTCAGCCGCTCATCCCAGAAAATCACCGGCAGCTTAAGATCGCGTTCCAGCCGCTGGGCAAAGTCGGCGGTGTATTGGCTTTGACGGCTTTCGGAACCGCTCATGTGCAGTGGACGGCCGATAAGCAAAATCTCCACATTCCAGCGATTCGCGATTTGCTTTAGTTCTCCCACATCGTCGCGAATCCGGCTCCGCTCGAGGGTCTCGAGGCCCTGGGCCGTGATCCCAAGTTCATCGCTCAGCGCCAGGCCGATCCGCTTCTTGCCCACGTCGAGCGCCAGGATTCGGCCCCGCGGCCCCATCGGCCTCACGGTCACGCTCAAGGGATGTATGCGGCCGCCAGCGGCTCCCGCCCCGCCACTGCCATTTCCGCCTTGCTGCGCGCCGCTTCTGTCCTGACATAGGCCAGCGCGACAACTTCCCCGAGGCCGGGCGAAAATGCAGCGGACGTAATTTCCGCGGCGTCCTTTCCGTCAATCGCCAACTTGGTTCCCGGCCGCGGAACCTGTGTCCCTTTGATATGGACCGGCATCAATACCCGGTGAATTTGCGCTCGCGAGCGCACGCGCTCCACGATCTCTTGGCCCAGGTAACATCCCTTGTTGGAATGGACACCGTGCATCGCCTGCGTTTCCTGAACCAGGTATCGTTCGCTAATGTCTTCGCCATACCGCGGAATGCCGTTCTCCAGCCGGACGATTCTGGCCTCTTCCTGGCTTGCATTCGGGATGTCGACGGCCTCGAACCTGCGCACCAGTTCCTGCTTCTGGTCGCTGGGAACAAAGATGCGGACGCCCTTAGTTCCCGTACTCGCCACTCGCGCGACAAAGCCGTTTTTCCAGTTCCGAAAACAGTACTTCTTTTCGGGAATCGCTATCCCGAGCTCCGCTGCGCGTGCCTCGGTTTCAGGCCCTTCCAACCCCACTGTCGCCCACTGCTCCGTCTCATCTTCCAAGGTGACGTCATCCGCGATGATGTACTTCTCCAAATGGTCGCGAATCTTGCGTCCGGTTTCGGGTTCCGTGTCCAAAAGCAACGTGTCGCCCAAGTCATACACATACGCGTCGCCTAAAATGCGGCCTTGGGGGTTCAAAAAGAACGCGTACAGGCCGTCCCCAAACCGTAATTCTTGTACGTGATTCGTACACATTGCATGAAGTAGTCGGGCCCTGTCCTCACCGCTAACCCGTATCTCTCCGCGTTTGGAGAGATCGATCCAAGCCGCTCGTTCCCGTAGCGCTTCATAACCTGTCATTCCATCTCCAATCGTAGAATGAGACGAAAATGGCTGGCATCTATGTCGCCGACGAGCTGATCGCGCAGTGTCGCATCTGGAAATCGGAAGGCAAGCGCGTTGTCTTCACGAACGGCTGTTATGACATTCTTCATCCCGGGCCACATACGGCTTCTCGAACAAGCACGATCCCTCGGCGAGGTCCTGATTGTTGCTCTCAATTCGGATCAAAGCGTGCGCCGCATTAAAGGACCCGCGCGCCCCGTATTCGACCAGCAACAAAGGGCCGACCTACTTGCGCATATCGAAGCCGTGGACGCCGTCACGCTTTTTGACGAAGACACGCCCCGTGAGCTGATCGTGGCGCTCTTGCCCGACATCCTCGTGAAAGGCGCGGACTGGGCAGATTCTATTGTCGGGCGCGAAGAAGTGGAAGCGACAGGCGGCAAAGTTTTCGCTCTTCCCCTGGAACCGGGGTATTCCACCACCAACATCGCGGAAGCAATTGCCAGCCGCCGCGATTCCACCCTTTCACGCGTAAGCGGTCTCTCGGACGAAGTCTGCCGGTAAAATTCTCAGCGCTTCGGCCAGATCCAGCAGTTCCTTCAGCGTAACGGCCACGGTGCCATGTCTCGCAACCGCAATTCCGGCCGCAGCATTCGCTAATCGAATAGACGTTTCGAAATCGAAGCCCGCTGCAAGCGAGACGCTTAATGTAGCAATCGCAGTATCGCCGGCCCCTACTACGTCAAATACCGTGCGCGCGACAGTAGTAATCGTCAGAGGCGGCCTGGCCTCTCGGAACAGCGTCATTCCTTCCGGTCCTCGCGTGATGAGAATCGCCGAGCCGGGCATCTTCTCGAGCAATCGCGCCCCCGCCGCCATGACCTGCTGGCTCTCTTCGTTGCGAAGATTGGCCGCCTGGCACGCCTCGTTTTGATTCGGAGTGATCAGGGTGCATCCCAAATACTTTTCAAAATCCAATCCCTTCGGGTCCGCGAGGATCGGCTTTTTGCGTTCTTGCGCCAACTGAATCGCCTCCCGGCAAAACTCCTCGGAAAGCACTCCTTTGCCGTAGTCCGAAAACACGCAGATATCGGCCGTGTCCAGCATCGCCTCGAATCGTTCCAGTAGGAATCGCTGCCCATCCGAAGCAACTGGAGACCGCTCTTCCGTATCCAGGCGAACGATCTGCTGCTGCCCGGCGACAACCCGTGTTTTGTGAGTAGTCGGACGGCTCTCCAGCGAAATGAGACCCGCCGGATCGACTCTGCCCAACTGCAATGCCGACCGCAGCACCTGCGCCGCGTCATCGGTGCCGCAAACCCCGAGAATCTTGGCGCCCGCCCCTAAGCTCGCGATGTTGGCAGCAACGTTTCCCGCTCCACCGGGTACGTAACGGCGACTCTGGATCTCGACCACCGGCACCGGCGCTTCAGGGGAAATACGGCTGGCCGCTCCGAACAGATATTCGTCCAGCATGACGTCCCCGACGACGAGTACCCGAACCCGGCTGAAACGTTCTGCAATGGCGTTCATCGCAATCGGCGGAAAAGCTACGCCGCTACTATTTCTCTCACATACGCCTCCAGCCCGGGCGAACAAGCGTAGGCGTTCCCGCCGTAAATCGTGTTCCGCCCGTCAAAGCTGGCAAACTTTCCGCCACCCTCCTCGATCAGCAGCTTGAATGGCGCTAAGTCCCACGGCTGGGCATTCGGCTCAATCCAGACATCGGCCAAGCCTTGCGCCACAAGCATCGCGTCCACCGCTCCCCCCAGGCTGCGGACTGCCCAAAATGTCTGCATCCAACCCATCAAGCGATTCGCGAAACGGTTGACACCCCTCTTGTTGAAGCCGTTGAACGAAAGAACCGCGCTTCCCGGCTCGCTCTCTTGCGATGCGCGAATCGGAGCACCGTTCGCCCATGCGCCGCCTCCCCGCTCCGCCCAGAGCAACATACCTTGCCGGGGGCTGTGCGCCGCTCCCGCGACGATTTCCCCGTCTTGTTCGAGCGCAATCAAGACCGCCCAGAGCGGAATGCCTCGCACAAAGTCGCGCGTTCCGTCGATCGGATCGACAATCCACTTGCGTCCGTTTCGGCTCGGACGATTTGCGCCCTCTTCCCCCAGGACGCCATCCTCCGGGAACTCCCGGCCTATGTGCTCCAGGATCAGCTTTTCGCATGCCCGGTCCGCATCCGTCACCGGCGAGCCGTCCGATTTTGCTTGCGCGGTAACGCCACGCCGTTGATAATCCAGAGCGAGCGCCCCCGCCTCCTGGGTCATCACCTTCGCTAATTCCACCTCCCGTTCAAAGGGCATGCTTGATTATGTCGGTTCGGCCTACGGGGTTTGAGAGATTTATCTTAATCGCCGACTAAGCCGGTGTACGATCGGGCTCGAAGCGAATTGGTAAAGTGTGAGGAGCACCTACCCCCAGTGGTATATATGGGGCAAGCTGTTGAAAATGCAACCTCGCGTCTCAGGAGGTCCTATTAGTGAACCAACCGTTTTTCGTACTTGAATTTGCGCACTCGATTCACGGCCGGGTCAAGAGGATCCACATTACGCATAAAGGCCTTCTTTACGTGGCGGGCGCGTTCGCACTCGGCGGGTTGCTGGTTCTGGGGTTATTTTCGCGGTACGTCCAAATGAGCTGGAAGGCACAGCATTACAACGAATTACGTGCCGATTTCGATCGGTTGCGAACCCGCTATCTGGAACTTCAGCGGCTCTCGCGGCAACACAACCAACAGATGGCCTCGCTCGAATCGCTGGCCACAGAGGTGTCGGCCGCGTATGGTCTTCGCCAGCCCCCGACAGGTGCGCCCGGTGATGATATTTCCAGCCGCGGTTCCGCCCCTCAGCCGAAGGAGTCGATGGAGCAATACAACTTCTTAAAGGCTGCCAGTTTTTCAGGCATTTACCACCGCTACCCGTACCAGTGGCAGTCTCACGGTGTTCCCAGCATTTGGCCGGTCCAGGGCGTCCTTAGAAGCTCGTTTGGCGGCCGGACCGATCCGTTTTCCGGAGAAGGCGCCTTCCACACCGGCGTCGATTTGGCGGCCGCCTCCGGTACGCCCGTGCATGTAACAGCGGACGGTGTAGTCGTGAGCGCCGGCTGGAGCGGAGATTACGGAAGGCTGGTCACGGTCGACCATGGAAACGGCCTCGAGACATACTATGCCCACCTCTCTCAAAGCCTCGTGGTGCCTGGGCAAGAAGTTCGATTGGGCCAGGTGATCGCGTTATCCGGCGGCACGGGCCGAGCCACCTCGCCGCACCTGCACTACGAGATCCGCGTTGCGGGCACGCCCGTGAATCCTTACAAGTACATGGGCCGCCCGTCCGTCGTCCGCATCACCATGTCCGCATCCAGCGATCTCGGGCTTTAATGCAACACGTGTTTTTGCACCTGCGTCTTCCCCACTAGTGAAAGAAGGCATCACGCGCCGCGCGATGCTGGCTGCGATTCCGGGTACCTGGGCCGCGGCCAAGTCTGTCCGAACACAGAAGTCCCAGCCGGTCCCGCGCGAGGGGCGAATTCGTCCGGTTTGCCGATCCCGTTACGGAGACGCCCGTGACCCGGCTTACGAGCCCGGCCGCCGCAAGTCTTCTCCCGTTCCCGCAGAATCGTTTTGTTTCCTCGAAGCGCCGGTTCTTGATTTTTTCTTCCGACCGCACCGGCAAGGTGTGCCCGTTCCAGTTGGATCTGAGAACCGGAGCGTTGCACCAGCTTGCCGATACGCCGAATCTATCGCCGCGTTCGCTCTGCCTCGACGCAAAAGAGAGAAGCATCTACTTCATCGATGGAAAGATTTTGAAGGAAGGCAGCCTGGCAAACAGAAAAAGCCGGACCATTGCGGAAGATGTAAGCGCGTTCAGCGCCGGACCGTCCTCAGCGGAAGTATGCATGGTGACGCGTGGCCGGCTTAAATGCTTAAGCGGCGGTCAAGTGCTCGCTGAGAATGTTACCGGCCAGGTGTTGTTGCGGCCCACAGGTGAGGGTTGCTTGTTCACCCGGGAGATCGGGGCAGCGAATTGCGAGATCTGGTACGCGACCCGCGAGCCGGCGAACAAACCGGTTTTGCTCGCCACCGGCAAGGTATCCGACCCGTTCTGGTCTGCTGACAGGCAGACGGTTCTGTTTTTGCGCATCCTCGAGCGTGAAAACGCTTTCCTCGCAGAAATTCACGAGGCCCCTCTCGACGGAAGTGCTGAGCGTCGTGTCGCTCCTACGAGTGAATTTGCGGCATTTGCCCCAAACGAGAATACATCGGTGTTCGTCGGAGCCAGCCGGAGTAAAGCGCAGCCGAATGTGGTCCTTCTCCTTCGTTCCGTTCAGCGGGAGCTGACCTTGTGCGAACATCGCGCATCGAATCCGGCGGCTGTATCGCCTGTGTTCTCTCCCGATAGCCGCAGAATTTACTTCGACAGCGATCGCGAAGGCAAGTCCGCGCTCTATTCTGTAAACGTCGAATCTCTCGTCGAACCCACCCCATTAAGCGGAGCCTACCCGTGAGCGCCCCCGATCTCAGGCGTCCTGCTTTTTCGAAACGCCGCGTGCCAACAGCCACGGCGCCGTTCCGAGGCTCACCACCAAAAGGAGAGAAAGAGTGGCAGGCTCCGGAACAGGCGCAACGGGAGGGATATTGGGTGGGATCACTTGCGGATGCGCGGGACCGGGTGTCCGCGGGCTGGGAGTGAATCCCGGAGATGTCGATACGGGCGTGAATGAGGGGGCGGAGGACAACGGAGCCCATATTTCCGGAGTCTTGACGCCGGTGTCGATGACAGCAGGTGCAACCGGCGCGACGCGCGCTGGCGCGGGCAACTGCTGTGCAAGATCGCCCAACGGAGGCGCGGAAGTCAGATCGAGCTTCGGAAGAACATCGGGAAGCGGCGGGAAGCCCAGCAAACGCTCGGGGGGCTGATGCATCGTCGTAGGGCTCATCGCTATGTTTGACAGCCGGTTTCCGCACCGGGTGCGAGCGTAGTTCGTCCCATCGGTCATGAGGACTTCGCCCTTCGGAATGAGCAGCCGCTTCTTGGTCCAGAAAACTTTGTTGTTCAAGCGGAACGACACGTATTGATATCGATCCGTTGTCAGAGTGACCAGCCGGGTGCTCGGCATATCGAATCCGATATAGTGCTCCCGAATCAGTTGGTCCCTTTCGCTTGCCCCGCGCAGCTCGGCGGGAGAGTACGCGCCGCCAGGAATGATGGAATATGGATATCTCAGTCGAAGAGACCGCACGGCCGCTGGCGCTTCTGATACAGAAGCCAGAACTCGCGGAGTGATCGCCTGGAATGGGTTGCCATGCTGGTGGTAGAGCTTAATACCGATTGCGCTCGCGATACCGCAGAGTCCGATGACGGCGAAGTAACGGGTCTTCATCAGCTGCACCTGCTTCACTTATCGATGACTATGACGCGCTTTGAAGCAACCCGCCAGGGGTGCCTGTTCCATTACCGGCGCACGTAATCCACGGGTATACAGGTGGTAACTATCTGAAGCGGAATACGCGTTTTGCAACGAAGAATCTGCACGCTGGAATGCGCGAGATCAGATGTTTCAGGGAAAGTGAAGTGTTGACGAGTGGAAAGGTAGCAGTACTCGCCGCATTTTGTGTCGCTCGCGAGCGGCGCAGCTTGGACCGTCAAATTCACATTCGGATCACAGTAATGCCCCTCCACAGCTCGATCCAGCGCCGGCAGTACATCCGAAGCAATGAGTTGAAGTTGCGATGCGCCGGCCCGCCAAATGGCCGAAGCTCTCCAAATCCCAAACGGTCAGGCGGTCTCCCCCGATGCCGATCTCGAGCATTTGGTTGAAATCGCAATCGTAGAGCGTTCCGTCCCATCCCACGCTCACCAGCGAACGGCACATGAGTCCGGAAACGGTTGCCGGATTGAAGTGTTCCGTCAGCAATGTCATATAATCCGCGCGCTTTCCGCTGTGGTCGAGGAAATCGGCAAAGCGTTTGATGGGCATGTTCGTGAGTGTGAACAGCCTGTGGAACTCGATTTTGAAGTGTTCGTGCAGTTGCAGCTTGTATTCGGCTTCCAGCCGGCTCTGATCCGGCGGCAGAGTTGCTCCAAGCGGGTTATACACAAGACTCAATTTCAACGCCGAACCCTCGGTGCCGTACCCGAGTGCGTTGAGCAGGCGCAATGCACGAATGCTCTTGTCGAAAACACCCCGCCCGCGCTGCGCGTCGACGTTCTCAGCCGTGTAACACGGAAGGCTTGCGATGATCTCTACCTGGTTCTCCGCTAGAAAATTTCCCAAGTCTTCCATTCCCGGCTCAAGGAGAACTGTGAGATTGCAGCGGTCAATCACATCGCGGCCCAACTCACGCGAGCCGGTAACCAGGTACCGGAAATTCGGGTTCAGTTCCGGCGCGCCGCCTGTGATATCCACACTCGTGATCGTTGGACTGACCCGGAGCATCTGGAGCACGCGTTCGGCAATCTGTCGGGACATGCTTTCCGTTCGCTTCGGCCCGGCTTCCACATGGCAGTGCTGGCACGCCTGATTGCAGAGTTTCCCGACATTGATCTGCAGGGTGGTGATGCGGTCGCGCGCCAGTGTCCCGCATCCTCGCGCAAGCAACATCTGGTCGAAGCCCTGCCTACGGAACTCGTTTCCGAGCACCGTCAGAAACTCTCTCGAATGAGCTTCGCTCGAATCTTCCATTCGGCACAACCGCCTGACTGGCGCTACCTTCAGAGTAGCCGCGAACCGCAAATTGGCGATCTTATGAACGCAACGACGATTCCCGTATGCATCTTCGCAAAACCACCGGTTCCGGGCGAGGTCAAAACGCGGCTGATTCCGGTTTTGGGCTCTGCAAATGCGGCTCGCCTGGCCTCCGCCATGCTTCTGGATATTTGGCGGACCGTCGGAAACTGCACTGGCGTTCGTCCCGTCCTCGCGACCACCCGGCGCGGCGATTTCCCTATGCGTGTAGCGCCTGAGGACGTCTGGCTGCAAGGTGGAGGTGATCTGGGGCAGCGTATCGAGCGAATTCTGAGTCGAGCACTTGTTGATTCTGATGCGGTGATTGGGGTCGGCGCTGATTCGCCGGAGCTCGCGGTTCTTCATCTCGAAGCTGCCCTCGAAGCCTTGCGAACTACTGACTCAGTTGTGGGTCCGTCAGTTGACGGCGGGTTCTATTTATTGGGGCTCAAGCGATGCCGCCCCGGCTTGTTCTGCTCGCTCGAGTGGAGCAGTGCCCAAACGCGCCTCGCATTGAGAGCGAAGTTGGAACAAGAGGAATTCGCGACCGCGGAACTGGAGCCGCTGTTCGATGTCGATACCCCCGGCGACGTTTTGTTACTTGAGGAGCGTTTGGCTGCCGATCCATTCTTAGCCCCGGCAACACGAGCTTGGTTCTTTCAAAATAGAACCTCTTTGATGCGTGCTTAGCCATGCGAATTAGCATTATTGTTCCCGCGCTGAATGAAAAGCAGTGCATAGCTGAAACCTTACGCGCTCTTCGGCAACTCGAGGGCGAGAAGGAGATTATAGTCGTCGATGGCGGGAGCAGCGATGAAACCCGGTCTCTCGCTTGCGCGGAGGGCGCCAAGGTCCTCACGGCCGCGCCAGGGCGTGGCGTGCAAATGCATTCTGGGGCGCTCGAAGCCAGGGGCGACGTACTCTGGTTCCTTCATGCCGATACCGTTCCCCCGCCGCATGCCTTGCATGAAATTCGCAAGCACTTGAAAGATGCATCGATCGTGGGCGGCAATTTCGGGTTACTCTTCGACGGCCCTTCGCGAGCGGCGAGGCGATTGACAGCCATATACCCGATGCTGAGAATACTCGGCCTCTGCTATGGGGATTCCGGTATCTTCATCCGTCGCGAGGTTTACGACAGCATCGGCGGTTTCCGCGCGCTTGCGCTGTTCGAAGATCTCGACCTGGTGCGCCGTTTGCGCAGAGCCGGCCGGTTCGTTCATTGCCCGTCCAGGATACGCACTTCTTCCCGGCGTTTCGAGCAGCGCAATTTCGCCGTGGTCTGGCTGCATTGGACCACTTTGCAGATCCTTTATTGGGCCGGCGTCTCACCAAACTGGCTCGCCCGCCGGTACCGTCATGCTCGCCGCCGCACGGCATAAGTGTTACTCTTCGAGTGCGCTGATGGGCTGACTAGACCGGGAAATGGGCATCGGAGTCACGCTCGCGGCCGCACGAAACGGCAGCGATAGAATGTTCCCCAACTCTTGATCGCGGTCGTCTCTCAATCCCTCGACTCCAATGATGATCGAGGCCTGGGGAACGTTTGTTCGCAGTGTGCCGTGCAGCCAATCCCAGACAGTAAGTCCGCTCGACCAATTGGAATTCACTTCTTCCGGAATCACCGAGTGGTGGATGCCATGCAATCGAGGTGTCACAATAATCCTGGCTAGACGCCGCTCCCAGGCAAGAGGCAGCCGGATGTTCGCGTGATGGAACAGAATGCATAAGAAAAGAAACATCTGCCAAGCCGCATAGGACCAGGGCGCCGGCCCGATCACCCAAATTTGCGCCACGCGGAATGCAACGGAGAGCGTAATCTCGCCGAAGTGAAACCGCAGCGCTGTGCTTGCGTCCATCTCGCGGTCGACGTGGTGAACCTGATGGAACCTCCACAGGAAGGCTACACGATGTGTCAATCGATGCCAAATGTAAAGCGTGTAATCGAGCAGCGCAATGGCCGCGATTAATTTAACCCATTCCGGGGCCGGTCCGATCTGGAGCAATCCACTCTGTGTCTCTTGCGCTCGAACCGCGAGCGCCATCGCCACGGGAAACTCGACAAACTGCATGGCGGCTGCCGCCAGACCCGCTACTGCCAGGTTCCGAGTGTCACGCTTCAGCTTGCTGTCCACAACACGCCGAAGTGACTTTCGGTATTCCCACAAAAGCAATCCAGCTACCCAACCGCCCACGACCGCGATGCGAATGGAGTTCCCTAGAATATTGCGCATACTCTGAATATGATCCTGCTTGCGATCGCCACGTCGCGAGCGCGGACCTGCGGCGGCCCTGCCTTAGAATGAAGAGGTTTGGCCAGTATGGCGCGGGAGTAACTCAATGGTAGAGTCACAGCCTTCCAAGCTGTTGGTTGCGGGTTCGATTCCCGTCTCCCGCTCCAACGTCCCAAGCACAAGGCCGGCATAGCTCAGTTGGTAGAGCATCTGATTTGTAATCAGAGGGTCGGGGGTTCAAATCCCTCTGCCGGCTCCAAGGACAACAATGGGCGATAAGGGCTACCGCCGCCACAACTCTCGTCCTCTTGGCGACAGCAGTCGCGCACGCTGCTCAGTTTCCTGAAGCGCCGTGGAGGGAGCTGTTCCGTTCGAAAGGCAGCTGTCACGTGCTCGCCTAGACTGTAAGAGTACAACGACGTGGGGGCGTAGCTCAGTCGGATAGAGCATCAGCCTTCTAAGCTGAGGGTCACAGGTTCGATTCCTGTCGCCCCTACCATGAAAACGACGCCTTACTGGATTTGGGCTTTCTCCGAGGGCGCCGGGTGCGGTGAAAATCGCGGGTACCCCGAATCAGATCCGCTAAATGGAGTCCACTGCGGCGCGCATCTCGTCGGGGGAAAAATGCCCGTACCGGGTGGCCATCTTCGCCATTGTGCCCGGGGACCACCCGACAATTTTCGAGATCATCGGCAAGCTATAGCGCGCGGGGAGCATGCGCGAGACCGCAGTGTGGCGCAAGTCATAAATCCGCACACTTGAAAGCCAGCGTGTTTCCGTGCCACACGCCAGGCCACCCGACGAAGAGAATGTGCTCAAGTTCTATTTAGATGGATGTCACGCTCTCGCGACCTCAGGGGTCCTAACGTGCGGGGCGTTGCTTCTGCAGCAATTTAAAGAATTGCGGATGCTGTACGGCAAGTACGCTGTCTGCCTCCGAATGACCGTATAGCTCAGGATGGATATAGTGATCGCGTTCACGTTCGGGCTTGTCCTGTTCAACAGGAATGCGATGCGCGTTTGCGTAAGCATCTTGACGAATACCGGTGACCTGCCAGGAGACTTCGACGTTCGGTTTGTCCGTTCTGATCGTAAATTGATTGTTGGCAATTTTTGAGCCAACGATCGCCTGCGCAAATTGACCGATAACCGTTAGCTGATAGCGGAAGTCCCTATTTAGCGCTTCAAACCAGTCGGGGAGCGTGACAGTTGCGATTCCTCGCCCGTCAGTTGTCACATTGCCGTTATAGATGTTCATCATGTCGGGCGATTCGACGAACGAGTGGTACAGATACTTATTCCCCGGGTCGAGCGGGTGGTCGATTTTGAACGAACCGGCAGACTTTGAAAGAGTGCCCGTAACGTTGACGTTACCGTTGAAGACAGCCGCAGGCCCAGAGCCACTGCTTGCGCCAGCTCCGCCCGCCGCGACAATGCCGGCGCCACCACTCCCAGGGTCCGGGCCGTTTGCGCCGACAGCGTCAATGCCATCGCCGCCTGTGTTGCAGCTGCATCCGTTCCCAGCCCCATCACCTCCGGTGCCTCCTTCGAAATACCCTCCCGCGGCCGCCTGCACCCTGGCCGGAGGCCCCCCCGTAGCCGACCACGCCGGATCCGGGAGCTGCGTAGGAAGTCGGTCCTTGGCCTCCTCCCTGCCCCGTCACGCCCACCCCGCCCGGCGTCTCATAGTTGCTTGGCCCACCATTACCTGCGATGCCAGTTACTCCGCCGGAACCCGTGACACCCGGTTGCCCCGCCGTCACCCTCGATGGCCGCACTCTGGGCGGTATTCTGAATCGTGAAGATCGCAGGCGAGCTGGAGTACAAACGCGCTGTATAGGGCAGGGCCAGCGGCAGGTCCGGCAGGTCCTTGCGGCCCTCTCTGGGCCAGCTGGTCCTTGTAGCGTCGCCGTGGATTGCGTGCTTCCGTCCGGGAATTTGATTCCGCCGCTTGTCGGTTTGAATCACTCCGTTTACCGTCAGAGGTGAAGTTGGAGTAACTTGTACCGATGCCGACGGAACCGGCGAAGTAGTTCGCTCCTCCTGCAGAATAGATGGAATAGCTACGTTGGCCAAAGTGATGAAGGTTTTTCGACATAGATGCCGTAATAGTTGGTTAGCGTGCCACCACCCGTGTTGTTCGGTGCACCAATTCGCAGCCCGTACGCGTTGGTTATCGCGCCCTTACCCGTGTTCTGGATTTGGAGCCACAGGCCATAAGCGTTACTAATCGTGCCTGAGCTTCGATTCGAAACTTCACCCTCCAATCCGAATGCAGCAGCAAGCGAACCGCTGCCGTAATGATCGACTGCGAAAAGGGATCCGAATAGCGGACCGCTGAAGCTGTGAGAGTTGCCCGAGTGTGTCGAGGTGTCGGTCTTCAGCCCCACATAGGAACCATTGCTAGATGCACTCGGGTTGAGAACAGTCTGTACAAAGCTGCTGGAGAAGCTCCCCGAAGTTGGGGTAAGCGCATTCACGATATGGAGCGGGGATGTGGGCGACACCGTACCGATGCCGACGTTTCCGCTCTTCTCAAAAATTGCCGAAGGCACAATCGTCGAGGCTCCAGAATATTTTGGGACAATATTGAGCGTGCCGCCCGTGGTTGTCACAGTCTTTTGAGCGAGTGCTGGGAGTGCAGCCGAAATTGCGGCGACCAGGCACACAGACGCTGTCTTGGGAAACAAGGGATTCCTCGTGCTTTTGTAAAACGGATGGCATGAGTCTACCACGGTGCAATGTGTTTCGGGACAAGCCTGTCGGTCCCCAAGGCGTTTCGCTGCGGTGAAAGTTGCGGGTAGCCTGGACAGAAAACCGTAGCAATTGGTAGTAACGGCGCATCTGGCAAACCGCCCGTATTGCGCTGATTTCTGTAATACCTACAGTAGGTGATAGTAAACCAGAGACATCGCTGGAATGCGGCTTCTAAGCTGAGGGTCACAGGTTCGATTCCTGTCGCCCCTACCATGTACACCGCCGGACAAGCGACACGATTTTACTGTCAGTTAGGCATCGTCAAGTTCACCGGGGCGAGATTCGCCCATACAGCTGACACTGGACAGAGTGACCCCGGTCAGCTCTTTGGCGCTGCCACGCCCAGATTATGAATTGCCACCGCGGTGAAAGCGCCTGCGCCGGCGAAGTTGAAGATTGCGAATTTCGCCTTCAACTCTTGGTGCTTGTGTAGGAAAAGCTGCGGAATGACGATCGCCCCGGCGAGACCGGCCTTGAGCACCAAGCCGCGAGAATCGAAGGTGCCGTTAGAGGAAGCTAATAAAGGGTTCCTTTCGTATTTGCCCCAAGAGCTGGCAGCGTCCAAAGCTGAAGCGCCTGTGACGGCGAATAGGCTGGCAAGCCACACCCGATTAACCGTCCTGCTGCGGTGGTCCGGAACCGTCGCGATTTCTACCGCAGGCGCGGTCATCGGGCCGGTCGAAACGCTGGCCAATAAACCGCTCGAGATTCGACTCTGTGAAGCGGCCGCGATCTGGCCGGGTTGGACCATAGACTGCGCTTGTAAATGCGCGCTGAAGACGATAGCGCAAAAAAACGTTGTGTATTTCAGAATGCCGGATGTCATTATTCATGACATTCATCGGCGGAGAGCAACTGCCACTTTATAGCGGGAAGAAAAGCGTATTAAGCCAAGTGCCGGCTTATCACCGCTGCAGCGGTTTCACACGTGCCCGGCGCATTTTGGGCCGCATCCAACTCCAAACCTGAGCAGCAATCCGGCCTGTAAATACAGCGCGCTCTGCTTCCTCTGTTTCTCGCAGCGCAGTCGCTAATGACGCGACGGTGTCTTGCGGACGAGCCGCAATGATGTCCAGCAAAGTGATCCATTCTTGAGTTATTCGGTTAATCGTCGCGGCATCGAAGATATCCGTCGTATAAGCGAACCGCCCCATCGGGTCTTCACGGTCATCCAGTTGTAAGATCAGATCGAAATTCGAAATAGATTTCTCGACGTCAATCTCGGAGAGCTTCCATTCGCGTCCGGTGGCCGGGGGAGGCTCGACCGAAAACATGACTTGAAAAATAGGGCTAAGACCGGGCTTCCGGTGCTTTCCAAATCGGTTCACGAGCTCGTGGAACGGCACATCATGGGTGAGCGCGTCAACTGCGGTATCTCGCACGCGCGTGACGAGCTCGAGAAAGCTTTCATCGGGTGCGAACCTCGTACGAAGCACGATCGCATTCAAGAGATAGCCCAGGACGCGTTCCACTCCTTCGTGTTTCCGGCTGGAATTCACACCACCGATCACCTGATCGCATTCGCCGGTGAGGTGATATAGCAGGACGTGGAACGCCGCGACGTACATCTGATACGGCGTCGCGCCGCGCTGCCGGCCGATTTCTTTCAGTTGTTCCGCCGTGCGTCGCGAGAAGGAAAACTTCTGAGCTCGGCCACGAAAATCCCGAACACTGGGCCGTGGCCGATCGAGCGGGAGTTTAAGCTCGGGCAAATTTCCGCCAAGCTGCGTCTCCCAATAGCGAAGATGGGGCTCGAGATCGCGATGTTGCGCATTGCGCCATGCGATGAAATCGGCGTATTGCGCTTCGGGAGCCGGCAACGCAGGCTCGCGTCCGCAGTTGTAGGCGGTATAACACTCGTGCAGTTCGGGAAGGAATACATTGGACAACGATATGCCGTCGAAAATAATGTGATGCAACGTCAAATACAGGCGAAAGTCGCGATCCTGAAGCTGCACCAGTCGAGTTCGGAACAGCGGAACTTTCGACAAGTCGAAGATCTGGTTCGCGTCGCTCGCCGCCGCCGCGAGTGCGATTCCGTTCGCGCTCGCCCGCACGCTCACCGCGTAAATCGTGCAAAGGAATCCGCACGGAAAGCTCTGGCGCTATTCGTTGCCAGAGCTTTTCCTCGCGCCATTCGAAAGCGGTTCGCCAAGCCTCGTGCCGGCGGAGAATCTCGTTGAATGCCCGTTCAAACGCCTGTACGTTCAACTCTTCGGGAAGGTAGATCGTAATAGGTTCGTTGTAGACCGGGCGATTCCGCGCCAGTAGTTGCACATGCAGCCATAACTGCTGCTGTTCTTCAGAGGCCTCCACATCGACCCCCGGCGTGCGCTTCGGAATCTTGCCGTCGCCGTCCGTGTGGGCCGCCCCAGTTTGCTGCCGGAATCGCGCGAGCAGGCTTTGCTTCGGCGGAGAACCGAGCTTGCTAGACATGGCCGGTTCTTGGATTGCCATTCCAGGTTTCCGGCGGGTCGAATCCTACTCTCAAGGTCGAAAGCCCACGAAGCCTGAAGTTACTCCGCCACTGCAAGTGTTCGGTTCTTAAATGCAGATTGGGAAGTTGCTTCAATAGCGAGAACGCGACCTGCCCTTCCAGCCGCGCAAGTGGCGCCCCGAAACAGAAGTGGCTGGCCCACCCGAACGCCAGATGCCGGTTATCGGATCGCGACAAGTCAAGCCGATCGGGATCGGGAAAGCGTTCCGGATCGCGGTTTCCCGCCGCCATCACTGCAACCACCGCCTCACCTGCACGGATCTGCCTACCGCCTATTTCGACGTCCGTGATCGCGATCCGGGTGGTCTGTTGGCTAGGACAATCGAATCGGAGCAGTTCCTCGACGGCCGGCACAAGAAGCGCTTCGTCGCGTCGAAGCCGTTCGAATTCCGCCGGATTTCGCACGAGCGCCAGGACGCCATTTCCGATCAGGTTCGTAGTAGTTTCCTGGCCGCCAACCATGGTGATCACGCAGTTGGCAATTACCTCTTCTTCGGTTAGCTTGTCTCCGTCCACCTCAGCGGTCATGAGGGAATGGACCAAGCCTGGCCGAGGGGAACGCAATTGCTCACGCATCTGATCGCGAAAGTACGCAGCCATGTCAGACACCGTTTTCAGCATGTGAGGCGTCTGCTCCGGACGGTGCTGAAAGCCCATTATCTGCGCGAAATCCGTCGACCACGTCTTAAGCTGCGCGTGATCCTCTTCCGGGACACCCAACATCGAGGCCGTGATGATGGCTGGCAACGGACCCGCGAAATCCTCAATCATGTCCATCTCGCCTGTTTCGATGATGGGGTCCAACAATTGTCTTGCGACGTTCTCGATTCGCTCCCGCAAAACGGCTACCCGGGCGGGTGTGAATGCGAAGGACGCGAGGCTTCGGACGCGGGTATGCGCAGGCGCATCCATGAACAGCATTTGCTTGACCATCATGGCGGCCATGGGGGTCAAATCGGCCAGACCCATCTCGACCATCTGCTCGGGAGTCGGGGTGGCCTGTGCCGAAAACGTCTTCAGAACCCGAATGACGTCCTCATATCGGGTGAGCACCCAAGCGTGCAGGAAGAGGTCCCAGTGTACCGGATCCGCCGAGCGAATCCGATGAAATAGCGGATAGGGATTCGCGAGAACTTCAGGATCGAGCAGTTGATACAGACTGAGATGCGCGTCCTGATCGATCCCTACTTCTGTCTCGCCCATGAAGAGCTCCTGTCTCGCTAAACTGCCGCGCTTTCGCCGTCGGGGGCGGGCATCGCGGCCAGACTATCTAAAATCCGCTTTTCGATCTGACTGGACAGAGCTGCAACCGTGGGTGACTCGAAAATCGCGCGCAGCGGCAACTCGATCTGGAAGGCATTCCGCAATCGAGCAACGATCTGGGCCGCCATCAGCGAGTGGCCTCCTAACCGGAAAAAATTGTCCTGCGGCCCCAATTCGCGTCCGCCGAGCAGGCCCGAAATCAGCGAGCCAACTTCCTGTTGGACTTCGTTCTTCAGTTCTGCCAGCGAGCCGGTCTGTTCGAGCGAGTTGGAATTATCGGGGACCGGCAGAGCAGCGCGATCGATTTTTCCGCCCGGCGTCAGCGGCAGTTCATCGAGCCGGACCAACTGGTCCGGAATCATGTAGGAGGGGACGCGCGCATCTAAGTGGGCTCGCAGTTCGCTGCCTGTCACTGCCGTTCCCAGAACGAGGTAAGCAACGAGCTGCTTGTTCTCTTCTGCGCCGATCGGGACCACGGCTGCGGCGGTTACGGCCGGGTGACTTCGAAGCGCCGCGACGATTTCGGCGGGCTCGATCCGGTAGCCCCGCAACTTGATTTGGTCGTCCATGCGGCCGCAAAACTCGAATTCCCCGTTTGCAAGTTTTCGCCCCAGGTCGCCCGTCAGATACATGCTCGCATCTAACACGAACGGGTCGCTTACATAGCGTTCCGCAGTGAGATCCGGACGCCCGATATACCCCGCACCCACGCCGGCGCCCCCGATGCAAAGCTGTCCTTTCTCGCCGTCCTGAACTGGCCGCAGTTCCGAATCCATAACATAGAGGTGCGTGCCGGGAATCGGCTTTCCGATCGAAGGTATCGCTCCAGTGGCTTGCTCAGCGGGTACGATCCCCGATGTTGCAAGCACGGTGCACTCTGTCGGTCCATAATTGTTCACGAGCGTGAACGGAAGACCGCAGGGAGGAAATTTGCGCAATGTGTCTGCCCCGGTCAGCAAAAACCGAAGGCGGGTCTCATCAGGCCATTCGAGCGAGATCAGTTGCTCGGCGATAGGGGTCGTTGCAAAGCAAAGGGTGATTCGCTGCGCGGCCAGAAAATCTCTCAAGCGATGTGCCGACAAGCAAATGGACCGCTCGGGTATATAAAGGCTGGCTCCCGCTGCCAGTACTGGCCAAGTTTCGAGTACCGCCGCATCGAAAGTGAGAGCAGATAGCTGAACGCCCTTGTCTTTTGAAGTCGGATGAAACGCGGAGTGATACCAATCGACTAGATGTTGGAGATTTCCGTGCGTGACAACAACACCCTTTGGCTCGCCCGTTGACCCCGAGGTGTAAATCACATACGCAGAATCGGTGGGTTTCAGGGTCCAACCGTGTTCGAGCGGGGCCTCGGTTTCCGCGTCCCTCGCACCGCGTGTGAATTCGTCGATTCGACACGTATGCCACGAGCCTACCGTCGGCAGTGACTCCGTCGTCTCGTCGATTGCGACCAAGCGCACATCAGCCTCTGTAAGGATGCGGCGCAACCGCTCAGGGGGACCTGCTGGGTTGACCGGAAGATACGCGCAACCAACTCTCCAAGCCGCAAGCGCCGCGATTAGCGTGTGTGCCGTATCCAGACTCGCAATCGCGATAATTCCGCGTTGTGCGCTCAATAAGGATTGGAAGTGGCGCGAAAGGGCCTCGGCTCGGCGCGTCAAATCGCGAAAGTTGAGTCCTCGCCATCCACCACGATCGCGATCGTATCCGGCGCAGATTCGCCTATACGCCATACCCGCTCCGCGATTGACAGAAATTCGCCGTTTTTGGATGGGACGGCGCCGCGCGTGAGATTGTTCTCTTTCATCCGACTTCCTTCTACAACATCCGTATCGGTAGTTTCGAGATCGCCAAAATCGCGCGGAGTTTAACTAAATTTTACCGACCCGTACAAGAACTAGAGCGTGGCGGGGCCATCCCTTCTCATCCGGGACACTGATTAATAAGGTAACTCACGCGCCCTGCTCTCCGTAAGTACTAGAAGATAGGGTACGCACTAGCCGAACGCCGTCGACGGGCGGAGCGTAAATCGAGATCGGTTCGAGTCCCAAGCGCCCACTGGCAGTTCCCGCTCCTACCCCGAGTTGCGCGATTACGGCCCAACCGCCTTCATTGACCATCGGCTTTCCGCCACGCTCTTTACACCAAAACAGCCCTATGATCGTCGCCGGCTTTGATTATGTCCATCACCGGTTTGCCTCTGCCGACGTAAGTATGAAAGTTCCAATATCGGCGACCTCCTATCCATGCTTGCGAGTTGGGATATCACCTGTGATGCCGGATGCCTCGTCGGTAGAATTCGAATGAGCGGCAATGAATGACTGCCATCCACGAACTCAAGTCCGTCGAGGGCATGAGTACTTGTGAATGTGGGTCGGTGCAGATGATCGAGTAGGCCGAGGCGGCGAGCGTGACCAACTGCGGATTTAGATCCGGTCTGAAGGATTGTTTGCTTCGTTCGATATTCGTAATTGGCGACATGTCGCGGAGTAACACCGTTGTAGTGAGTTACTGATACTCGAATGAGACTAGTCCAAAGCGAAATGTTGTCACCTTCAAAAAATCGGATCTCCGGGCACTCGTCGCTCCTGTTTAGGGTCTAACGGTTCACCGGTCTTCAGTACGTGACCGAGCGCAACGGAAGGATAGTACCTCAGGTATAGTACTTCAGGCGTCTTACAAGTACCTCGCCAGACCTCCAGGAATGGCTGATTCTACGGAGTATTCGCTATAATTGCCTCGTCATCTTCTAACCCAGAGTGAATCGGATTCTTCAATAAGGATCGCTATCTCTAGTCGTGTACAAATCGAACATAAATTCGCACTCCAACTCAGAAACAAGTCACATGCGCCATCCACTTTTCGCCAACTTCACTGTCCTCCTGCTCGCAGCAGGCTCCTTCATGTCCAGTGCGACAACGCAACCGGTCAATATCCTCACGAACCGGTATAACCTTAGCCGCACGGGCGCCAACCTGAACGAGCCAACGCTCACGGTTTCTAACGTGAACAGCACGGACTTCGGAAAACTTTTCAGCTTAACAGTGAATGGGTCCATTTACGCGCAGCCGCTTTATGTCTCGGGCGTCACGATCCCCGGCAAAGGTGTGCACAACGTGCTCTATGTCTGCACCATGGCAGATATCGTGTATGCCTTCGATGCGGACAGCAACACGGGCGCCAATGCGTCACCCCTGTGGACGCTGAATTTGACCAAGCCGCCCAATGTTGTAGCGCCTACGTGGAAGCAGATCACCGGATCGGCAAACGGTAATGTCACAGGGACCGTCGGGATCATGAGCACGCCGGTGATTAACTTGCCCACGAAGACCATGTACCTTCTAGCCCGCACCATCGAGCAGGGGGTTTTCGTTCAGAGGCTGCACGCGGTGGACATCACGACCGGTACCGACAAAGCCTCGGTTGAGATTTCCGCGACCGTCTCGGGTACCGGCGCCGGGAGCGTTGCCGGGCAGATCACTTTCGACGCGAAACAACAGAATCAGCGGTCGGGCTTAGCGATGGCTAATGGACTCATCATCTTGGCATGGTCCTCGCAGGAAGACCTTGATCCCTATCACGGCTGGGTGATGGCGTACCGCACAGACAACTTGCAACAAGCGGGTGTGTTTTGCACCACCCCAAATGGCAGTCGCGGAGGGATCTGGCAGGCGGGACGTGCGCCCGTTGTTGACGCTTCGGGTAACGTCTACTACCTGGTTGGGAACGGTGATTGGGACGGCAAAACGAGTTTCGGACAATCGGCGCTCAAATTCAGTACTACGGGTCGTACGCTGAAATTCGTGGACTGGTTCGCGCCCGACGATGCCGAGCAACTCAACACAAATGACACCGATGTCGGATCTTCCGGTCTCACGATGCTACCCACGACAAACCTGCTGGTGGGCGGCGGGAAACAAGGAGTTTTCTACCTTCTCAACAGCGGAAATCTGGGCCATGAGCAGACCGGCAATGGCCAAATTCCACAGGTTCTCACCGTCTCAAAAGGCCAGATGAAGGGCGGGCCGGTGTATTGGCTCAGCTCCGATTTAGGGCCCCTCGTTTATATCTGGGACGAATATTCTTACCTGAAAGCCTTTCATTTCAACGGGACCACTTTCGATGTAAATCCGATCATGAAAGGAACCATCGATGCTTCGTTTGGCCCGCCGGGCGGTATCCTCGCCGTTTCGGCCAATCAAAGCAATAAGAACACTGGAATCGTGTGGGCATCGATGCCCATTAACCAAAGCGCGGACGGAGCGGTTGTGCCCGGCATTGTCCGGGCGTTCAACGCCGAAAATCTCGCCGAGATCTGGGACAGCGAACAGGATTCGAGCAGGGATTCCCTCGGAAACTTTGCGAAATTCGTACCTCCTGTCGTCGCGAATGGCAAGCTCTACATGGCAACTTTCAATAACGCGGTGGTAGTTTACGGTCTGCTTCCGCCTCCTCCCGCAGCGAAGCTTGCTCCCGAGCACAAAGGCGGTGCGCCATCTGTCACCCAGGTCGCGGTTGCAAATGAGGCGCCTTCAGGCGTGGTCCCTCCGATGGAGAGAGTTATCACACCCACAGATCATCAGACCATCGCTCCCGGCGGCCGGACTAACTTTACAGTTACGATTCCTCCAACGGCCGGATTGAAAGGCACTGTGACTTTTGACGTCGCAGGGTTACCACGGGGAACGCTCGCAGGCTTCAACCCTCCTGCTGTAACGGGATCGCGACCCTCGACTCTCGGCCTTATTACTCCGAACGACGTTCCGACTGCCGATTACCACCTTACAATCACGGCGAGCGATGGCGCGACGAGTTACTCTGTCCCGGTCAGCCTGTCCGTCCAATCCCCAAAGGCGACAACAATAACGCAGATTCAGCACGTGATTTTCATCGTCCGTGAAAACCGCTCCTTCGATCATTACTTCGGCAAATATCCGGGTGCGAACGGAGCCACCACAGCCCAGATCTCCACGGGACAGGTCATCCCACTTGCCGCGAGCCCTGATCAGTCCGACGGCGATTTGGGACACGGCTGGGACGCCTCCACGCTGGCGATCGACAACGGCGCAATGGACCGATTTGATCTGATTCCAGGCGGCAATCGGAATAACAACCATCTGTCCGTCTCACAGTTTTCGAAAGAAGACATTCCGAACTATTGGTCCTATGCCCAACATTTTGGGTTGGCCGATAACATGTTTTCGTCCACTCAGGCGCCCAGCTATTCCAACCACCTGTATACGATCGCAGCTACAGGGGGCGGAGCCGTGGATATCCCTTTTTCCTCCAGTGGATCGCACAGCTATGGCCCCGGGACGGCGTGGGGTTGCGACTCCGGTCCCGACTGGCTGGTTCACAAGCTGGACAACGACGGCGACATCACCGCGGTGCCGCCGTGCTTTGACTTCAAAACGCTCGCTGACGAACTGCAGGCAAAGAATATCACGTGGCGGTATTACAGCGCAGCTCCAGGCGAACTGGAGTTCTCTTTTAACGCCATGGATTCCATTAAACACATTCGGAATCAACCTAAGCTCTGGGCGAACATCAGAGATGACGCTACGTTTATCTCCGATGTGACTTCCGGGAATCTGGCGCAAGTGACTTGGCTGGTAAACGGGCAAAGCCTTACGGAACATCCGCCGGAAAGCGTCTGCGCCGGTGAGAACTGGGTCACGACCCAGTTAAATGCCCTGATGCAGTCGCCCTATTGGGCTAATACCGCCGTCTTCCTCACTTGGGACGATTTCGGCGGTTTTTATGATCACGTGCCGCCTCCGCCCGTCGACCTGTTCGGGCTGGGGCTTCGCGTACCGTTCCTGATCATTTCACCCTTCGCCAAGCCAGGAAATATCTCTCATACGCAATACGAGTTCGCTTCCGTTCTCAAATTCATCGAGACGCGTTTTGGACTGGCGGCTTTGACTGCACGCGACGGAAATGCCGATGATTTGACCGACGCATTCAATTTCGCCCAAACTCCTTTGAAACCGCTGGTGCTCTCAACAGTAAGTTGCCCGCTGACAGAAAGCAGTGTTCAGCTTAGTGGCACGCCTCCTGGCGTTGCTCAGTCCTACGCGGTTCCCTTCTATAACAGCAGGTCGACAGCTGTCCACATCACGAGTATCACCGCAAGTGGAGACTTGGCAACCGACACCGCCTGCCAGAAAATTCTGCAGCCGGGAGCAGGTTGTAAGATCAACGTCGAGTTCACGCCGGCCGCCATTGGATCGCGGACAGGCACTCTTACCATAGCCGACAACGACAGCACCAGTCCGCAAGTCGTTCAATTTGGCGCCTTCGGCACTTCGCTCCAATATTCCAGCTCAAACCTCAATTTTGGAACTCTCATTGTGGGTTCCACGGTCACGAAGACTGTGACCCTGACGAACACGGGGGCTTCCGCGGTGAAGTTCTCCGGGATCAAAACCGATCCAACTGGCACCCAGTACAGCCAGATGAATAACTGTCCCTCTTCCCTTACCGCAGGAGCAGCTTGCACAATCACCCTCACACTGAAGGCTACTTCGACGGAAGCTCCGCCTGTCGTATTTCTGGTAAATACCAGCGATGCCGATTCCCCCCACAGAATCGTTGTCAATGGGAACATTACAGCGGTATCAACAGATAACACGAGCCTCAGTTTTGGAACTGTCCCTGTGGGTCAGACCAGTGCACCCCTGAGCGTTACTATCAAAAACGCAGGCGCAACGGGACTACAATTTGGTGGCGCGAACATTGTCGATCAGCCCACTCAGTTTTCGGCGTCGCCGCAAGCATGCACAGGATCGCTGGCGGCAGGAAAAACTTGTACCGTTCAGGTGACCTTCACGCCCAGCCAGACGGGCGCGGTCTCAGCCAGACTATTGCTCATAACAAATGATGTTCTCAGTCCGGTATTCGTAAACCTGACCGGAACCGGGAAATGATCTCGAGCGCGTCAAGAATGATTCTGCGAACGCAAGGTCGGTGACGCTCGCGCGCATTTAGCTGCCCGACACGGATCCGGCGGACGCAGTTACTGCTTTGCGAGTAATCGCCGATTGCGTTCACGGCTGAGATGGCCAGCCGCGAGCTCCCGACGTTACGGACCCAGAGTCCCTGAGAGGTCGAAGTGCCGATAATTTGAGCCTTCGAAAATGTGAGGCTAGTATGGTTGAACGAAAGCGCTGTTCCTACGCCGGTCAGGGTCACAGTTTGGGGGCTGGTTGGATCGCTGTCCTGAACCGTAAGTGCTCCCGTCCGTGTACCGGTGGCTGTGGGATGGAATTTGACCAAAACGTTGCACGTCCCCGCGGGAGCAAGAGTCGCTGGACATTTGTTGGTCTGCGAGTAATCGCCAGTGACGCTAATGTTCGAAACGGACATGGCGCCAGATCCCGTGTTCGTAACAATCACCGTATCGGATGGGCCCGTTGTATTTAGCCCCTGAGAGCTGAATTGAAGGCGCGTCGAAGAAAGTATGGGACATGCCCTCTGGTTGAGAATCAGTGGCGGAAGCGGAGCCTGTGTGAAATCGAACGAGTCCGTCATGTCGTTGGCCGTGCTGTCGCGAGCCGTCAGAGGCTGCAGGTTAAAGACGGTTTCGATGAACTTCAGCACCGACGAAAATTCGTATTGCATGTGGGAGATATAGCCCGGTTTCGCGTAAGGAGAAATTATCAGGAGCGGCACCCGTGGGCCAAGGCCGTAGACATCCGAGTAGGGTGGCGCAACGTGGTCGAAAAAACCCCCGAAATCATCCCACGTGAGAAAAATGGCCGTGGAGCCCCATTGGGGACCATTCATCACCGCGTTGATCTGGGCTACTGTCCAATTCTCGCCCAGACAGGTGCTGTTGGGCGGGTGTTCGCTCTCCGGCCCTGTGACGATCCAGCTCACCGAGGGTAACGCGCCGTTCTGGGCGTCCGTGACGAACTGCTCGGTGGGTACTACGTTCTGCGCCCACGCAGGACCATTTCTGATGTGGTTGATCGCGTTGAGCACGGAAAAGACGTATCCTCTCTGGCCGGAGGGCGGGGCGTAGAAGTTCCAACTCAGACCGGCTTGACTAAGCGAATCGGCAATGGTCTGAAAATCGAAACACGGGAACTGATTGTCAAAATCTCCATCCTCATCCATTGTTTGGACACGTACCGAGGGGTCGTTATCGCAGCCCCATCCCGCGTTTCCCAGCGGCTGCTGGTTTGGCCCATAAGGGATATTGATGGCGCCGCCCGATTCCCCCGCCACGATATAGAGGTGATTAGGAAAGCTGCTGGCATGCATGGACGAAAACATCCGGTCGGCAATCACAAACGTCTGGGCATAAGTCCAGTAGTTCGGAATATCGGCTTGCGTCATCTGCGTATTACGACAAGTAGTCGCCGTTCGTGTTGCCGCCGGAAATCAGATCGAACTGGTTCATGGCGCCGTTATTCATAGCGGTGATTGCGCCGGACCAGGTATGGTCGATATCGTAGATGGTCTGATCGGGGGCACGCTGGAGCGGAATCGATTGTCCGGTGGAGATCGTTCCGGCACTCGCGCCATCGACACCGGGAAAAGCGCCGAAATAGTGATCGAACGTGCGGTTCTCCTTGACGATGAAGACAACGTGCTGAATTGGTATCGTTTGCTGACCGGATAACGTGGCCGCACGAAGCGAAACGAAAAGGGTTAACAAAGAAATGATTCTCAATCGAGTCATGGATCTCTCCATACCTCGCACTTAGTCTACAGCTTTTCGGGCGCGGGAAAATCTTCGTCTATTTCACGCCAATACCGCTGAGCGAGATGGATTGCGGGCTGAGGGCGTCACTGTCCACAAATGTGATTGCCCCCGTACGCCTCCCGGCGTGTGTCGGAGAAAACGTAACGTTTACACTGCACGTCGCGCGTGCCGCAATGGTGCCGACGCAAGTGTTGGTTCGCGCGAAATCGCCTGTCGCCGTGACAGACGCGATATTCAGGGCAGTCACACCTTCGTTGGTCAGCGTAACAGCTTGGGACTTGCTGGCTGTCCCGACGGTCTGGTTTGGGCAATTTTCTCTTACGATGAAAACTATGTGTTTAATAGCGATCGAGGGAACAGACGAGACACCCGCGCAAAACGACGCAGAAGCAAATACTAACGGAGAAACGATCCTGAATAACGTCGCCGTGCACTTTCGTCTGTCCATGTGCGTAAGTACTAATATATCTAGTACTAAATCGTCAGCATCTGCGCTGTGCGCCCGCTTAGTTTCTTTAAATTAAGTTAACTCCCTTACGTCCAGCTTCGAGTTTCGCTAGAATGGAGTCGAAACCCCAAGGAAGGATTGCCTCCGGTGTATGGAATTCCCATACGCCTGAGTGCCGACTCTACTTACAAAGGAATGAGTTCACCAGAAACTATGATTTCACAACTCCGCATGCTGCGATCTGTCACTTCTCTACTCATCTTCATGCCCGTGTTTTTCGTGCAGGGGCAAGACGCAACCTCGACCGCTTCGGCGTCGGTCGAACCCGTTATCAACGCCGCAAATGGGATTCAGTTCGGGCGCCATCCCGGCCAACTACTTTGGCATGTCGGTCATAAACCCAGGCGAGTGGCCGAGTGTTTCCTTCGGCGCTTTTGGAAAGGGTGGCGCTGTGACGTGGCCCTTTATTGAAAATTCCCGAGGACAGTTCGACTGGTCGCGCCTGGATGCTTTCGTCCAGAACGCTCAGAAACATCACATGCCGATTTTCTGGACTAACTACGGCGTCCCGGCGTGGGCCGCAGCCAACCGTTCGAGCTGCTCGACCTCTTACGGGAATGTCGAGACGTGTACTTCGTCGGTCTCAAGCATCCAGTATTGGGACGATTTCACAACCGCGCTGGTCACCCGCTACAAAGGCAAAATCACGACCTACGAGCTGTGGAACGAGCCGGACGGCATCGATTGCACCGCTTCGCTTTCGCAGATGGTTACGTTAACGACACATTTCTACAACACAATTCGGAAGATTGACCCGGCAGCTCAAATCGCGTCGCCGTCGTACCTTAAATACCAGGATCTCGATTCCTATTTTGCGGCTGGAGGGCCCAAAGGAATCAATATCATGTCGATTCATGGATATGCCAACGCGAACAATCGCGTTCCCGAAGCAATTTATGGCTTTAAGACCACCGGCACGGAATCTGTAATGCAGAAATATAAGCTCACAAGCCTGCCCATCTGGGATACCGAGAGCTCTTGGGGAGTAACGAGCCGTTGGCATGGGGATGAAGACACCGATATCGCATTCGTCGTTCGCTCTTATCTGTTGCATTGGGCGGTGGGAATACATAGATTCGATTGGTATGCCTGGGATGATCCCGATTGGGGTCCGCTTTGGAGCCAAGGACAGGGAGCAAGCCGGGCGGCGCTCGCCTATTCGCAAGTCTACTCTTGGATGGTAGGTGCTAGCATGCCACAAACTTGCTCGATCAATGGCACGGTTTACACCTGCCCACTGACGCGCTCGGGCGGATATCGTGCCCTGGCAGTTTGGGATACCGCGCAGAGGTGCAACTCAACCGGATGCAGTACGTCGACTTACCGGCCTGCCTCGTCTTACATCAAATACAAAGACACGTCCGGTAAGACAGTTTCGATTCGGTCTGGGCAGATCATCGATATTGGCGCCAAGCCGTTATTGCTGGAAAACCAGTAGGTCAATATGTCGGGGCGGAGCGGGAGCCCCGCCCCACGTGCTTCGTTATTACTTGCACTGCGAGCCGGCCGGCAGGAGGCCGTAGACATCCAATTCTGTTTGGGTTCCGACATACACCTTTCCATTCGCGATCGTCGGAACCGTGAATTTCACTCCCAGTCCAGCTGCGTCGCGCACCGGGCAAGAGTTGCCGCTGTAAATTGTGGTTAGAGTATCCGCCGTATATGCGTAGAGAACGGCCGGTTTTCCGCCGGATACTTGAACTGGCGTCCAGATGGCCCAGACGATCCCGGTACTCGGGTCGTTGCCGTTCGAAGAGATCGAGGGCGTAGCCCCGTACGCGTACGTTTCCTTTGAAACAGCTTGCGGCGACGGGCATAGCGGACCAGGATTGCATTGGTCGGAGAGGCGGAACGAAGAAAGCGGGCCTCCCGTCGCTGCGACATAGATGTGTTGGTCGAAAAACGCTGGCGTGTTATGGTAAACTCCCGAAGTCGTACCCACTACCGTCTGCACATTCGAATTCTGCTGTGCGTTGTAACCGCCAGGTTGCTGGGTATTCACAACATAGAGATTGCCATCTTTGCTACCGTTCACAGCTAAGTAAGGATGGCTGGCGACTACACGCGGCGGAATTAACAGAACGCCTCCGGAGCCGTAATCTGTATCAGGCGGAAGCTGGAATTCATTCGAACGGGCGAAATAGCCGGCTACTGCGAGTTTGGATGTCAGCTTCAGAAATGTGTTGGCATAGTTGGAGCCGCCGGCATATGCATCAAAAGTGCCATCGGCAACCCCAAAATAAAGGTAGGAGTTAGGATCATCCGCAGAATCGAAGCCGTAAGCTAAACCGGCGCCCCCCTGCCAAACGCCTCCGCCCGGACCCGAGACTGATGAACCTGTGGGGGTGGTGTTGAAGACGTAAGGCAGCCCTTGCGGCTGTGATGACAGGCGGTCGGCCCAATAACCAAACACCCAGCCGTGGGGGAGTTTCGGCGATCCGTCCATTAGCGAAAACCCGATGTAAAGCATGTGTCCAGGAGGAGACGCTACGCCGGTCAGTAGCAGGCCAGGCCGTTGGATGTGATCCTGCGACTGGAACTGCACTCCCATGTACTCGCCACTGATGAGAAGCGGCGAGTCCTGGCGTTCAGAAAGATCGTCCAACTCGAGCGCATGAATGCGGTGATGCCATGCTGAGATGGAGCCGTCTGCGCCGACCTGGGTCTCAGCGACGGCATATAGGATTCCCGAAGTGGAGCCGTTGGAGACCAACTTCTGTACGACAGGGGTCGAAAGAATCCCGATAGTGGGCGAGATTGTAGTGCAATGGCCCCCCCCAGCGTAGGCACATTGCACCGGTTGTTCACAACTCACACCGCCGACGCAGCCCGGAATTTCAGGAACTAGGCTGACCTGCTTCAAAACGCGACAATCGGCCGCGCTGATTGCGTATACGCTATCGTTCATCGTGGCGACATATACTACGTCGAGAGGCGCAGTCTCGCCGGCGAATGGAACGCCCGAAACCACAAGCGGTTGAGCATAGATCTGCCCATCCACCTGTGCTGAGCAAACCTTCCCGAAGGTGGCATGGCGGACATTTGGCGGTTTAAGAATAGTTTCGTTGTCGACCGCTCCCGTGCGCGCGTTGTTGTTGTGCCATGTAAGCACGTCTGCTCCGGTACTCCAGAGTGGAGAAGAAATGCTTGTAGCTAGCAGCGAGAACAGGAGGACTGTTTTGTGCAAAATCAAGACTCCATAACATCACTTTGCGACCATCACGGGTTCTGATTTTCAAGAAGAATAGGCTTCGCGCCGATCTGAATGGATTGACCGGAACTGATATGAACAACGTTGCCAGACAGATCGCGATATTGTACGAAGTTACCTGCCGGCGTGTAGCTTGAGGTCGAACAACTGCCGTTGCACGTCTGCCGGGTATCCCAAACAGCCCGGCCCAGATATCCGCCACTCCGGTAGATGGTGCATGTGTATACGGCGCTGTAAGTCGTCCCGCCGTTCTGCGTGCAGGGAGTAGTCATGTGGGTGCCGAGCATCCAGGATTCGACTTCTTTATATGCGGTACCCGCGGGCGAGATACCCGACGATGGGGACCACAACGGCCCCCAATTCGTGTCCCATCCGTACCAATAGCTCACCGGAATCCCTACCGACCAATGCAGCAGTAAGCTTCTGGCGACGAACCCGGCACGCTGCTGCGGGTCTTTGATACCATTCGGGCCACCCCATGAATTCTCCGTATCCCAGATGGGCTTATTCTCGAGTCCAAAGGACGCTGCTGTCTCCTTGATGAAGACGGACTTGAACCCAACGATGGCTTCCGGGACATCGTTTGTGGCGACATTCGGGTATCCATGGATCGCGACTAAATCCACTCCTTTCGGCCCACCGGCCTTGAAGTAGGTTTCCAACCACGGTGCGGCAGTGGAGGATGGGGAAGCGATCAGTGCACTCGGGTCAATAGATCGGACAATGTTGTACATGTGTGTCGTAAGACTGACCATGTCCGTCATACATTGACCGCTTACGCATGCCGACCCGTCCGGATTGCTGAACGTGTTATTAATATTCGGCTCATTCCACAATTCGTACATGTGGATTTTCCCCTTGTACCGCGTCACCAGCGCTGTAATGAAATCGTCCCAGTATTGGATGTGGCTGATCATCGCGGTGCACCCAACCACGCCGCCCGAGTAAGTCGAGCAGGTGCTCTGGGAACTCTCCGCCCAAGGCGGGAAATTCGCGTTTGTCCAATAGAAGGTGACGCCATGCTTTTGTGCATCAGCAACGTACTGGTCGATCACAGACCAGTTGTATTGACCTTGCGTTTGCTCGATGAAGGGCCAAGTGGTCGCAAGTCCCTTCCCGAGCGCTCCAACAGGAATCGTGGGCCAAATCGTCTGATCGAATATCATCATGCCGAATGACTTGCTCGGCACGGGGTTTTCGCTGAAACCATATAAGACATTGAAGGTGAAGGTTCGAGAAGCGGTAAGCCGTGGTGAAGAAGAGTCCTTGGCCTGTGCCGTGATTGTATACGGCCCGTACGATGCAGCCGGAACCCCGGAGATAACCCCTGAGGACGAATTTAGAGTCAGCCCACTTGGGAGCTTTCCTGAGACTATTGTCCAAGTAAACGGGGCTTTCCCGCCGAGAACTTTCAACGCCTCGAAATAGTGCGCCGTTGGATAGGCATCATCAAGGCCCTGGGTAACAAACACGATGCTATTTGACGGGTTGCCGGTAATCACGTTAGGACTAGCCGTCGGGCCAGTGCCAGGTGAAACGCTGGTGGTCGATGCGGTCTGAGCACTGGCTAACGCAGCAAAGCAGCAGAGGAGCATAACTCCGGAGTTGCACAGATATAAGCGGGCGAAACTATTCATGAAGATCTCTTTGGCAGATGCTGATTTTCAGGCCATTCCAATACCCATGTCAGCAGCGTTCACGGGTTTTGATTTTCGAGAAGAATAGGTTTGGCGCCGATCTGAATGGATTGACCGGAACTGATATGAACAACGTTGCCAGACAGATCGCGATATTGTACGAAGTTACCTGGCGGCGTGTAGCTGGAGGTCGAACAACTGCCGTTGCACGTCTGCCGGGTATCCCAAACAGCCCGGCCCAGATATCCGTTACTCCGGTAGATGGTGCATGTGTATACGGCGCTGTAAGTCGTCCCGCCGTTCTGGGTGCAGGGAGTAGTCATGTGAGCCCCCAGCATCCACGATTCGACTTCTTGGTAGGCGGTACCCGCCGGCGAAATGCCCGACGACGAAGACCACAGGGTCCCCCAATTCGTGTCCCACCCGTACCAATACATGACCGGAGTTCCCACCGACCAATGCAGCAGCAGGCTTCTGGCGACGAACCCGGCACGCTGCTGTGGGTCGGTAATGCCGTTCGAGCCACCCCACGAATTCTCCGTATCCCAGAGGGGCTTATTCTCGAGTCCAAAGGACGCTGCTGTCTCCTTGATGAAAACGGACTTGAACCCAACAATGGCTTCGGGGACGTCGTTCAGACCCACATTCGGGTATCCATGGATCGCGACTAAATCCACTCCTTTCGGCCCACCGGCCTTGAAGTAGGTTTCCAACCACGGTGCGGCAGTAGACGATGGGGAGGCGATCAATGCGTTCGGGTCGATGGATCGAATGATGTTGTACATGTCCGTCGTAAGACTGACCATGTCCGTCATACATTGACCGCTTACGCATGCCGTCCCGTCCGGATTGCTGAACGTGTTATTAATATTCGGCTCATTCCACAATTCGTACATGTGGATTTTCCCCTTGTACCGCGTCACCAGCGCTGTAATAAAGTCGTCCCAATATTGGATGTTGCTGATCATCGCGGTGCATCCAACCACGCCGCCCGAGTAAGTCGAGCAGGTGCTCTGGGAGCTCTCCGCCCACGGCGGGAAGTTCGCATTGGTCCAATAAAACGTGACACCATGGTTTTGTGCGTCAGCGACATATTGGTCCATCACAGACCAGTCGTATTGACCTTGCGTTTGCTCGATAAACGGCCATGTGGTCGCAAGCCCCTTCCCGAGCGCCCCGACAGGGATCGTGGGCCAAATCGTTTGATCGAATAACATCATTCCAAAAAACCCACTTGGCACGGGGTTTTCGCTGAAGCCGTATAAAACATTGAAACTGAACTTTTGAGAAACAGTAAGCGGAACGGGAGATGAATCCTTGGCCTGCGCCGTGATTGTATAAACCCCGTACGAGGCAGCCGGAAGCCCGGAAATAATCCCGGTTGAGGAATTCAGCGTCAGTCCTGAAGGCAGAGTTCCGGAACTCACGGTCCAGGTAAACGGGGATTGGCCGCCGAGAATCTTCAACGGTTCGTAATAGTGCGCCGTTGGATACGCATCGTCAAGGCCTTGAGTAACGAACACCATCGTGTAGGTGAACTTCTGCGGATACGTCGAGGTTCCATTTGAAGCGGTCAACACCACGGTTACATCCGTTGGTCCGGACAGGTGCGCAGGAGTGGTTACCTTCACCGAGCCTGGTGCTGCGGAAACATTGGTTCCCGCCAGGCCGTCGAAGGTAACTTTTGTAACACCTCCCATATTGGCTCCGGAAAAGGTAACCTGACTTCCGCCGGTCGCGGGCCCTGAAGCGGGATGGACGCTCCACACGATCGGGGCGTATGAATACGTGTAGCCATTGGCCAAGGATGCGCTCGTGCCGCTTGGATTCTTAACGGCAACTGCGACGCTGCCCGCCGTATGTTTCGGTGCGACGCCCGTAAGCTCATTTGCGCTGACAAACTTCACACTCGTTGCGGCGGTTCCGCCCAGGCTCAGGGTGGCTCCGGAAACGAAACCAGCACCCGTAACGGTAACCGTGTTGTTACCGGCCGTGGGGCCAACCGTCGGTGAAACGCTCGTAATCGATGGGGTCTGAGCGCTGGCCAAAGGAGCAAAGCCCCAGGCGAGCAGAATTCCGGCCGTACACATGCAAAAACGACTAAAACCATTCATCGGGATTTTCCTTTCTGATCTAGCGGTACTGTTGCCAAAGCGGTTATCGGGATAAAAGCTCCGTGGTTATTGTTAATTTAGTTCATGATGGTTCACGGGTTCTGATTTTCGAGAAGAATTGGTTTGGCTCCGATCTGAATGGATTGTCCGGAAGTGATCGGAACAACGTTACCGGACAGATCGCGATACTGTACGAAGTTACTCGCGGGTGTGTAGGTTGAGGTCGAACAACTGCCGTTGCACGTCTGCCTGGTATCCCAAACAGCTCGGCCCCAGTATCCTCCGCTTCGATAGATGTCGCATGTATAGACGGCGCTGTATGTTGTTCCGCCATTCTGCGTGCAGGGAGTGGTCATGTTCGCGCCGAGCATCCATGATTCCACCTGCTGATATGCCGTTCCCGCCGGCGAGATGCCCGACGAGGAAGACCACAGGGTCCCCCAATTCGTGTCCCATCCGTACCAATAGTTAACTGGAATTCCGACGGACCAATGCAGCAGTAAGCTCCTGGCGACGAACCCTGCACGCTGCTGCGGATCGGTAATACCGTTCGGCCCCCCCCAGGACGTCTCCGTATCCCAAATTGGCTTATTCTGCAGTCCAAGCGGGGCCATGGTCTCTTTGATGTTGACAGTCTTAAACCCCACGAGCGCTTCCGCGACGTCGTTCGTGCCCACATTCGGGTATCCGTGAATCGCGATTATATCCACACCCTCCGGGCCGCCGGCATCGAAATAGGTCTGTAGCCAAGGTGCGGCAGTAGAGGACGGGGAGGCAATTAATGCGTTCGGGTCGATGGATCGAATGATGTTGTACATGTCCGTCGTAAGGCTCACCATATCGGTCATGCATTGGCCGCTGACGCATGCCGTACCGTCGGGGTTGCTGAATGTATTATTCACATTTGGCTCGTTCCACAATTCGTACATGTGGATTTGGCCCTTGTACCGCGTCACCAGCGCCGTAATAAAGTCGTCCCAATATTGGATGTTGCTGATCATTGCGGTGCATCCAACCACGCCGCCCGAGTAGGTCGAGCAAGTGCTATGGGAGCTCTCCGCCCAGGGCGGGAAGTTCGCATTGGTCCAATAAAAAGTGACGCCATGGTTTTGTGCGTCAGCGACATATTGGTCGATCACAGACCAGTTGTATTGACCTTGCGTTTGCTCGATAAACGGCCATGTGGTCGCAAGCCCCTTCCCGAGTGCCCCAACAGGGATCGTGGGCCAAATCGTCTGGTCGAAGAGCATCATCCCGAAGAAGTTACTCGGCACGGCGCTTTGGCTGAAACCGTACAGGACATTGAAAGTCAGAGTTTTAGAAACAGCTAAGCTGGACGGGAGATGAATCCTTAGCTTCGATCTTTACTGTGTAAAGCCCATACGAGGCAGCCGGAACCCCGGAAATCACCCCTGATGACGAATTCAGCGTCAAGCCCGTAGGCAGCGTTCCGGAAGCGATGGTCCATGTAAGCGGGGACTGTCCGCCGAGAACTTTCAAGGGCTCGTTATATTGTGCCGTTGGATACGCGTCGTCCAGGCCCTGAGTAACGAACACCATCGTGTAGGTAAACTTCTGGGGATATGTGGACGTGCCATTTGAAGACGTCAGCACTACGGTTACATCCGTCGGGCCGGACAGATGTGCGGGTGTCGTCACCTTCACCGAGCCCGGTGCCGTGGAGACGATAGCTGCAGCGAGCCCATCGAAGGTAACGCCAGTGACATGCCCTAGATTGGCGCCGGAAAGATTAACCTGAGTTCCGCCCGACGCCGGCCCCGAGGCCGGATTCACTTTCCAGACAATCGGATTCGGTGAATATGTATAGCCATTCGTCAAGGACGCGCTCGGCCCGCTTGGATTCGTAACTGTGACCGTGACCGGCCCTTTGATATGTGCCGGTGCAACGCCTGTAAGCTGATTTGCACTAACAAATTTCACACCTGTCGCGGCGGTTCCGCCCAGGCTCAGCGTGGCTCCCGAAACAAAACCAGCGCCGTTGACGGTAATCACGTTATTACCAGCCGTCGGCCCAACAGTGGGTGAAACGCTCGTGATCCGATACGGTCTGAGCATTAGCCAAAGCAGCAAAGCCGCAGACGAGCACAAACCCCGGCCGTGCACAGATAGAGGCGAAGCGAAGGCCTACTCATCGGGTTCCTATTTAGCCGATGTACCCAGCACCGCAACTGGGAAACTTGAAAGAAACGATTTGAGTGCTCCAGTTGTAATTACCGTTAGTCGGCTCGTATTCGGTCGTGAACCAAAACGTGCAATCGTCTACTGGGTCGATCGCCATGCCCGCGTATGCGCCCCACCTGGAGCCGCCTTCCTCGACGGCCGGCCCTGTCTAACACGTTTTGCTCGGTCTCCATGGTGTTTAGAGGATCCGAAGGAAGTCTCGCGGTGAAACGAATACTCGGATTGAGGGTGCTCGAAGATACGCTGTATCCGATCGCAATATCTCCGGCCGAATCCTCTGCGATGCTGGGCAACCACCGGTAATTCGCGTCCGGAGCAAAGGTCGCTTGTTGATAAATGCGATGGGTTGAGCCTGGATTGCGAATTTCGTACCACCGAACGCCAGAAGGTCCGGTTGACGAAGTACCACCGGGCGCCAGCACTGAATGCGACACTAACAGGACGTCGTAGCCCTTAAATTTGCGGTAGGTCACTCGATTCATCAGTCGATCCGCCACGGAGTCGAGCACCTGCGTCGTTCCCGGTTGAGGAATACAAACACCTCCGCTACAAGCCGGCCTAAATCCTGCTACGCGCAAGGGAGCGGGGCCGGTAAATGTGCTGTTGCTCGGCGTCGTGAAGTCGACGTGAAACATGCAAAAGGTTCAACTCGCCGCTCTTGAAATTCATCATGTAGTTCGGCGCGCCAATTGGCGGAGGCGTCGCGCCGTCCAAATCGGCCGGCAACAGATGAAGATAACCGCTCGGGGCATTGAAGCACACGGCCTGAGCAGGCCCGCCAATCAGCATTTCAGAACGCTGCAACGCGCACACGGTTACACCCAAATAGGCGTATGTATTGGGATCCAAATCGTCTTCAGTGATGTAGTATCCGTCAGGCCATATTCCAAATCGCTGGTAATCGGGAAACGCAGTTGTCACTTGGAATTGATAGACGTACCAGGAACCGGTTGCATCCGAAGTCGTCGAAACAGCGAAGCACTCATAAAAAGGCCCTCCGGTAGGTGAGGCGTGCCGTGAAATCACCCATTGATTTGCGGCTTTGTCGTAGTCGATGATCGTATCGGCGCCTGCATACGTTGAGCAGGGTCCTCCGACGCTGTTCCACGGTGCCGTTTCGCATGTAAGGTCCGCCCAGCAATGCTCCGGTACTCTTGTCGTAGACGGCGAATTTCGGGTTAGCGACTTGAACAACCTGGGTGGCGCCGACTGCAATGTCCGCATCCGGATCGACGTTGCCTCCCGTGGCGCTGATTCCTTCGAAGTTCAACCCGATCACAGGTCCTGTCCCGGTTTGGTTCGGGGAGGCTCGCCATGTTGCCGCGGGAGTATGCAGGCCAGTGATGTCCTCCGAGGAAGAGAGGGGCCGATACTCCGTGCTGCACATCGAACGAAACCTCCGGGCTCTTGTTCAGAGACTTGACTGAACCCTGGAAGAGAACAAAACAGGGTGGTGGTCGCAATTAGATAAGTAATCTTCATTGAAAGAATGAATGAATGAACAAAGTTATGACGGGCTTTCACACAACTTGCTCTTGCTGTAGCAGAGTTTTTCCCGAGTATATCGTTCCCAGGCGGCCTTCGAAAAGGGGTGGTGGGTACTAGAGGATAGAAACTCAACCACCCCATTGAGTGCGGCGGGACCGGGGTTCGCTAGGACAGTTTGTATGGATTTTTCTTCGGCCGATAGATTCGTATAAATGAGCGTGACCGAATTCAAAAGACGTTGTAGTTAAGCATCACGTACGGATAGCGTATACGCGTAATCGTGATGCGTATGCACAAGAAAGAGCCCCGGAAGAATATGGCCCACTCCGGTACCGAGTTCGAGCTGGCGATTGACGCGGTACGAAGTTTCCACATCGAATTCCTGGCCAATATGGGTTCCCGATAATCCTTTCGGATCGCGAGCCACGATAACCCCGGAAGAGTTGTAGAAACCATCAGTGGCGCTAGCGAGCCACCAATCGTTGTATATGCCGGCTACCGTCCAATTCCGGCGCACGGACACCCTCGCTCCGGTCCGGATCTCTTTTAGATTCTGCCAGCCAACCTGATCGGCAAGGCCATGATGGTCGTGAATATTCGGGTACAGCTGATCGAACGTTCCATGCGTGCCGTCCTTCAGGTTGTGGTCCCCTGAGGCGAACGAGTACTCGGCGAACAAGCGGGGACGCAACGCCAGAGATCCGATCGTATAGCCCGCGGTGCCGGTCCAGGCCCAAGCGCCGATTTTGTCGGTTCCGATGTTACCTAGCTCACGGACGAACTCGGCATCGTAGTCCCACTGCGATGCCGCACCTGCCCAGCGCACCCCGACAACTTTCTCGTCGAGACTAGACAACGTGCCTTCTTCGGTCCTGATATCGGGTGAAACACGCCAGAAAACGTATGGCTCGATCACGGAGCCTGGAATTAACCGCTTTAGGCCACCGTAAATGCCGTAAAGATTGTTGCCGGCTTGGTGATGGCTCAGCCCATTGTCCAAGACCACCACTGGCGAGGCCGCGAATGTATTCAAGCTAAGCCAATCCCAGTTCAACACCACCGTCGCGGCGTCAAAGCCGCGGGAAGCATTGCGCCAATAGGAGGTCCCAACCAGACGGCCCGCTCCGAAATTGAGGTCTTGCCGTCCTACCCGGAGACTGATAGGATCCTGCTCCACATCACCGAGGTCAACGTAGGCACGGCGGAGATCCCAGGTGCTTTGGTAAGGCGGCGCTAAAGGCGGATTTTTCAAGAATGCCGTAGCATCCTGTAACTCCACATACGCCTTCAGCCAACTCGTCGGCTTCAGCGAGGCGCCGAGCCGGAAGCGTGTTAGCAGATAGGAATCGGAATTATGCGCCTGAAAGTTTCCGCCGCTATAGCCTTCAAACCGGGCTCGGTACCCCGCCGTGAAGCACAACCACTCCGGTAAGGACTTGTTAACAGCGGAAAGCGGCGAGAATTTGGCCTCTGGGACGTCCGCATCGCTTGGTCGTTGAATGTTCACCTTGCTTCCGCCCGGATTATCCGTGATGCACTGTGCAGTGAGGGGCAAAGCGGCGGCGACGCTTAGAAAGAATACATGCCACGGGAGATCGAACCTGATGTTGTTTCTTGTGAGCACCAAAATTGTCTCCCTAAGATGATCCGATAAAGTGGATCTGTCGCCAAGTGCATGCGGGTACTGGGCTGCGTTTCTTCCCCTTCACCGGAATGATACGAAGAACGGTAAAGCCTAGTTTCCAATACGCATTAAAAGCCAAAGTTCGGGTACCGTCAGTACTTGACCCAGCTTCAAACTACGTGCGATTCTGACAGTCCCGGACAGGTATTGAGCGCGTCCAGCGGGCTTCTCGCCGGACCGCGTTGTAGAAAGGTTTGCTGTTGGTCGGATAAGAGGCTGAAAAGCCAGAGATTGGCGGATTGTAATCGCGATGAATTTTTTATATCTAAGCCCAAGCGGCAGGAACATAACTGGAGTTTCGTCTCGTAGAGTTACCGTGCGAAGTCAGGGGCACCTCGTACGATGGGCACTCGCCGCGATTGTTGGTGTGGCGATTACGCTGCTGCTCGTTCCCGTTACCCAGGCTCAATCAGCACCCTCAGCCGTGTCCCCCGACACGCGGCAATTGGAAACCGCGAGACATCCTTCGTATCGGATCGGACTGAACGATGTGTTGCAGTTAGACTTTCCGTTCACTCCCGACTACAACCAAACCCTAACGGTCCACCCCGACGGCTTCATCAGCCTCAAGGATATTGGTGATCTGTATATCGCCGGAATGACCACTGCGGAAGCGGCGGAGGCGATTCGAACCGCATGCGGAAAGATCATGCTTCAGCCGGTACTAACTCTGGACCTGAAGGACTACGAGAAGCCGTACTTCGTCGTATCAGGCAAGGTGGCTAAGCCTGGCAAATACGATCTCCGTGGCGAAACAACCGTGCTGCAGGCAATCGCGGTGGCTGGGGGATTTGATGACGCGGCTAAACATTCAGAAGTTCTTTTGTTGCGGCGGACTCCGGGCGACTGGGTCGAGGTCAAGACGCTGAACGCGAAGGCGATGCTCGCCAAGCGCGATCTGAGGGAAGACATTGCTCTGCGCGACGGCGACATGATCATCGTTCCCAAGAGCATGATTGCAAAACTGCGCCCGTGGATTCCGACGTCTTCTCTTGGCCTGTTTCTGAATCAGTTTTGAGGAACGCATTATGAGCAAACAACCTGATTGGGACAACGATTACAGCGAGGCTGGTGCTCCCGCAGTCAGCGCTCAAAGATCACGCGGCTTGAGCTCGCGAGATGTTGCCGGAGTGTTCTTCCGCCGTTGGCGGCTTATCGCCGCAGTGTCCTCCATATGCTTCCTGGGCGCCGCGCTGGGCCTTCTCGTGCGTGGTGAACGGTTCGAATCGCGGATGAAGATTCTCGTTACGCACGACCGCGTTGACCCGGCGATCACGACCGAGCCGAACGCGGCCAGAATGGCACCGTCAGGTGTCGTAACAGAGGAAGACATCAATTCCGAAGTCGCGCTGCTGAAAAGCTCAGATCTTCTGAAGGTAGTCGTGGAGCGATGCCGTCTGGATTCCGCTCCGACGGGTTGGAATCCGCTGCGGCGCTATCAAGCTGACGATCCCGAACGCCGAGAAGCGAAGGCTGTGGTCGCCTTGGCGAAAGACCTGAAAGTGGAGCCCGTTCGGAAATCTAACCTGATCGAGGCAAAATACGCCGCCCGTAATGCCGACACCTCCGCGAAGGTGCTTCAGACGCTCGCCGAGCTCTATCTTTCAAAGCATCTTGAAGTCTACCGGCCGCACGGCGAGTACGATTTCTTTAATCATCAGGCAGAAGAATATAAGCAAGCTCTCGGCGTAGCGCAAGCGCAGCTTGCCGCATTTAGCGCGACGGGCAAATCGGTGGCCCCTCAGGCGGAACGAGATCTTCTCCTGCAAAAAGGCGTCGACGCCGAGGCTTCGCGGGAGCAGACGCTCGCGGCAGAAGCCGGAACGACCGATCGAATCCGCAAACTGGAAGAACAATTAGCATCTACGCCGAAGCGGCTAAACACGCAATCTAAGATAGCTGACAACGGGCAGCTATTTGAAAAGCTAAAGTCCCGGTTGCTCGATTTACAGTTACGGAAAACAGAGCTGGCCGCCAACTTCGCGCCCACGTACCGTCCCTTGCAAGAGGTCGAAGCTCAGATCGCCGAGACCCAGGAGATGCTGAAGGCCGAGACCGGAAAGCCCATCACGGAGAGCACGACCGATGAAAACCCGACGTATGAATGGTTGAGCACAGAGCTTGCGAAGGCACGCTCCGAGTTGGCAGCCTTGAGCGCAACGGAATCCAGCATGGCGGATGCGGTACGGAACTATCGACGAAAAATGGCATCGCTTGAGTTTCGTGGCTATCAGCAGCAAGACCTGGAGCGAACGGTGAAAGCGGTTGAGCAGAACTATCTTATGTACCTTCAGAAGCGCGAAGAGGCGCGAATTACTGACGCCCTGGATGAGCGGAAAATTTCGAACGTAGCTATTGCCGAATCACCGATTAAGGCCGTCCTGCCGGTTCACGACGCGGGGACGATGTTGTGCATCGCCGGCTTGGTCTCGATTGTTCTCGGCCTCTTCGCCGCGTTTTTAGCAGAGCAGACTGATTCAAGCGTGCGTACCCCCCAGCAGTTGGCGCAAGCACTAGACATCCCTGTCTTGGCCGCGATTCCACAGAACGGCCACGCACAGGAGAGCCACCTGCCTTATCTCATGTGAGGCTTACATGACTTTTGGTGAAAAAATAAGAAAATCGATTCTGGTTGACCCGCTTGGAGCGGATGGCGTCGAGGAAACAGACTCGTCCTTGCGTTCGGCTGGTACGGCAGCCGTCGATAAGGATGCAAAAGCGTTCCCTTGGCCCGTCACTCATGCAGACGGCACCACCCGCGAACAGTTGATTCTTCTGGCGCAGAAGCTTTTCTTTACGTCGGTTCCGACGCGGATGATGCTTCTGACTGGATGCGGCCGCGGCGCGGGCTGCCACATGGATGACAGTCCAACTCGGAGGAACACTCGCAGCGCACCGCAAAGGTTCGGTCTGCCTTATCGACGCGAATCTACGGAACCCCTCGCTTCACGAGCTGTTTGGCACGGAGTCTGCGCCGGGATTGAGCGACTTGGTCCTAAGCTCGGTGCGCACTGAAGACGCAGTTCGGCGGCTGACGGACGTGAATGCGGCGATCATTCCGGCCGGCGCTCCCGTTTCCGACGCCGCAGCGCTGCTCGGTTCGGAAAAACTGAAAGCACGCATTCTCGATCTTCGTGCCAAGTTTGATTACATTCTGATCGATTGCGCCGCTGCCAACGAGTATCCGGACGCCTCGATGCTTGCCGGAGTGTGTGACGGCGTCCTCTTGGTCGCTGCTGCAGGCACAACGCGGAAGCAAGTGGCGCAGTACTGCAAAGACCAGATTGAAGGTAACTCTGGGAGAGTGCTCGGAGCCGTGCTGAATAGGCGTCATTTCCCGATTCCAGCGGGTCTGTATTCGAAATTGGCCTGAGCGATGACCCAACACGGCCCACCAAGAGATGTAACTGCTACGGGGTAACCATCGTGAATACGCACGCGTTACGCCGCAGGCTCGCTGCTGGGCCTTTCAAAAGTCTTCGATTTGGCTATTCTGCTGGTTTCGTTCTTGGCCGGCGTCCTTGCCGTACAGCAGGCCGGGCCCGTTCCGTTGCGGGAATTCCTCGCCATGCGGGTCAAGCTGCAAAATGTGCTCATTCTGCTCGGCATGCTTATTGTTTGGAATACAATCCTGTCGGGTTTTGCACTATACCGGTCGCGCCGCTTTACCGGGCTGCGAGCCGAGCTAGTGGATGTCCTTAAAGCCACTTTAACGATGACGCTGGTCATCGGCACCGTAGGAATGTTGCTCCGCATTCGCGTTGTCAGCCCCCGTTTTTGCGTTACATTCTTCGCGGCATCGTTCGCGTTGATGATGACTAGCCGAGTGATTATCCGGTTAGCGTTATACCTCATACGGCGCCGCGGCCGGAACCTGCGCAGTCTTCTAATTGCCGGTACGAATGACCGAGCCATCGCCTTCGCACGCAAGGTTGAGAAGCGACCCGATCTGGGCTACTCGATTTCTGGATTTGTGGACCAAGAATGGCCGGGTTCGGCGGTGCTGGAGGGAAGCCGGTACCGAGTGGTTTGCACGCCCGACGCAATCGGCGGCTATTTGACATCCAATGTGCTGGATGAGATGGTCATCGCTTTGCCGCCTTCGCAGTACTCATCCGCTGCCTACCTGGCCGCGGCGTGCGAGCAGCAAGGGATCACGATCCGCTATCTCGCCTTCACTCCGAAAACCACCCCGGTTACCACCGAGAACTTCGATGGCGATTTGCTGATTCGGCATACGTCAACAGCGATTGAGGGTTGGAGCGCGCTGACGAAGCGCTCGCTCGATTTCGTACTCGCACTTCTTGTCGTGGTGATGCTATCCCCGGTCTTCTGCGTCGTGGCGGTGCTGATAGCCCTTTCTTCGAAGGGTCCTGTGCTGTTCTCGCAAGAGCGTGTCGGGCTGAACAAGAGAAGCTTTCGAATGTATAAATTCAGGACGATGGTTGCGGACGCTGAAGCGCGCCTGGCACAGGTTGAGCACTTGAACGAGGTCTCCGGACCGGTGTTCAAGATCAAACGCGACCCCCGCATAACACCAATAGGGCGGTTCCTGCGCCGAACCAGCCTTGATGAGCTTCCGCAACTCTTCAATGTCCTGAAAGGAGACATGAGTTTAGTCGGACCGCGGCCGCTGCCGTTCCGCGATTACGCCGGGTTCAGCGAAGATTGGCAACGGCGCCGGTTTAGCGTGCTCCCCGGCATTACGTGTCTCTGGCAAATCAACGGCCGTAGCTCCATTGCTTTTGAAGAATGGATGCGTCTTGATCTCCAATATGTCGACCGCTGGTCGCTGTGGCTCGATTTGAAGATTCTGTTTAAGACCGTACCTGCCGTTTTGAGGGGCTATGGCGCAGCCTGAGCGAGTGCTCGCTGCGACCTCCGGATCTCCTGAAGCGCTGACCGATTCCGCTCGGCGCTTGCCGCTAAGCGGCTGGAACGGCACAGGCACGGCAATCGAGCAGTGCACGATGCACGAGCTGTTCGAGAAGCAGGCCCAGCGCACTCCTGACGGCATCAGCGCCATATGCGGTGCCGAATCGATCACCTATAGGGAACTCGACTCCCGCTCTTCTCGATTGGCGAGCGAACTGGTTCTCCGCGGCGTCGGGACGGGGGTGGTCGTCGGCGTGGCGCTCGAGCGATCGATTGATTTGGCGGTTTCACTGCTTGCGGTATTAAAAGCCGGCGGAATCTGTCTACCGCTCGATCCTTCGTACCCCGCCGAGCGGCTGCAATCCATGATTCGAGACGCTGCCCCGGCTCTTACAATCACAGTGCCCGGCACGTTGCCCGCGGGACTGTGCCAAATACCCAGCGTCCACCCGAGTTCCGCGGCCGCTACCGACGGTCGTATCGCCTTGCCGGAAGTGCAGCCGGATCGATTTCGCGTATCTGTTGTATACATCCGGATCGACAGGTGCGCCACGCGGAGTGATGCTGCGCCATCGAGGGTTGGCGAACCACAATCTGGCGTGCGCCCGCATGTTCGCGCTCGGCCCGAGAGACCGAGTTCTCCAGTTATCCTCGTTAAGTTTCGATATCGCGATCGAGGAGATGTACCCGGCTTGGGCGAGCGGCGCAACGGTGGTGTTTCGGCCCAAGTCCTTGCCCGTTGCTGGCCGGGAATTCTTACGCTGGCTTGACGCACAGCAGATCACGGTGGTGGACGGCCCGACCGCGGTTTGGCATGATTTGGTGAATTTCCTGTTTGACAACCGTGAGGATCTCCCTAGTTGCTTGCGGCTCGTCGCAGTGGGCGGAGAGAAAGCTTCCGCGTCCGCGCTGCGGAAATGGCAGAAGGTGACGCGGCCGGGCATGCGCTGGATTAACACCTACGGCCCCACCGAAACGAGCGTGATCGCAACGGCGTGGGAAGGCACTAGCCTGGCCGACGGCGAAGACATTCCGATCGGAAGAGCAATAGACAACGTACGGACATACGTACTTGACGCAATGTTCCATCCTGTGCCCGCAGGCGCGACGGGAGAGCTGTTCATTGCAGGCGTGTGTGTCGCTGCCGGTTATCTGAACTGTCCGGAAGCAACAGCGCAGAAGTTCTTGCCAGATCCGTTCGTGCCGGGCGAGCGCATGTACCGGACGGGCGACCTTGCTACCTGGCGCGCTGACGGAACTCTCGAGTTTCGAGGGCGCACGGACGACCAGGTCAAGATCCGGGGTTTCCGCGTGGAGCCCGGTGAAGTTGAATCTTTGATGACGGCGTGCGCCGGTGTAGCTGAAGCTGCCGTAATCCCCGTGGCAAGTAGCGAGGGACACAAGCGCCTCGTCGGCTTCTATGTCGAGGTGGCCCGGACAACAATGACGGATCGGGATCTCCGATCGTGGATGGCGCGCAGTTCGCCCGATTACCTGATTCCTTCCGAGTTCGTGAAGCTGAACGAGCTTCCGCTTTCCGTTAACGGCAAAGTGAATCGCAAACGGCTCGCGGAAATATATGAAGAGCTTCGTCCCCCGTCCGGCAACTCGGTTCCGCAGGATACAGTCGCGGGCCGACTCGCATCCATATGGGCCGCCGTCCTGGGTATTCGGAAGGTGGAGAGCCAGGACAATTTCTTCGAACTGGGTGGCGACTCTCTCTCAGCTATGCGGATGGTGAGCCGCGTTGAAAGAGAGTTGGGCAGGAAGATCGGCTTTACCGTGTTGCTTCGTTCTCCCACGCTCGACGCCTTCGCTGCAGAGGTGCAAAAAGGTGAACCGTTGGACGCGGACTCATCGCTCTATGCGCTTCAGCCCCTTGGAAACAGGCCGAAATTCTTCTGCGTGCACGGAATGGGCGGGGCCGTTTTGCGGTTCCGCAATTTGGCCCTTGCCATGGCGCCAGATCATCCGTTCTATGCTCTGCAAGCTCCAGGTGTCGATACCGACAAGCGCTGCCCGGAGACCGTGAGCGAGTTCGCGACGCTATACGTAGAGCAGATCCGCGCCGTTCAGCCGCATGGCCCGTACTTCCTGGGCGGCTACTCCTTTGGCGGGTTGGTTGCATGGGAGATGGCCCAGGAGTTGGCGGACGCCGGCGAAGAAGTGGCCCTGCTAGCGCTGATTGACACGTTTCCGCAACCATCCAGGTCAAGAGCCGAGATGTTGCAGACCTTCGTCCGCCTCCCGTTACGCACCCAGCTTGCTTATCTTACTCGCAAGGCGTACAAGAAAATCAAGCGACTCGCCAAGAACGTCCAGCTCACACCTTCAGTGAAGGAAGTCCGCAGGCGATGCGCAATGGCCCAGCGGAGCTATTGCCCTCGAGCCTGGGCGGATCGCGTCATATTCTTCCGCGCCTCAGTGGAATCGCTGCGGGGTGACCCCAATCGCTGGAGACTGTTTGCGAAGAACCTGGAGGTGCGCAACATTCCGGGCGACCACGGAGACATCCTCGGCCACACCGGCTCAAAGCACCTCGCTCGAGAGTTGAAACAATGCATCGACCGCGCTTGCAAACCGTCCGAAGACGGTGGCGGGATGTTCGATCCAGCCACGGTCAGTACAGCGAATCCGTCTGCTCCGCGCGGGACCTTTGAATCCGGGCGCTCGCGCGCGAGATGGATTCGCAGCGGCCTGCTCGCCGTGATTGATCAAGGTCTGACCTCCGGCTCGAATTTCGCGTGCTCTGTGTTGCTCGCGAGATGGATGAGCGCCGATCAATATGGCGCCTTCGCGCTTGCGTTCGCGTTGTTCCTCCTGTTTGCGACTGTCTATCAGTGCGTGGTTCTGGAACCCATGTCCGTGTTCGGAGGGTCCCGCTATGCGGGCGCGCTCCGAGGTTATATTCGCTCCCTCACTTCTTTGCACACGGTTGCAACCCTCATCGTTGCAGGCTTGGTGGGGCTGGTGGCGTTGGGGTGCTGGATCGTGGTCCCAAATACACCCTCCACCGGTGCGTTTCTCGGGCTCAGTATCGCAGCTCCATTCATCCTACTGCTGTGGTTGGCGCGGCGCGCATTGTACTTTCGCCGCTCGCCATCGCAGGCGGCAATCGCTTCTTCAATTTACTGCGTTTTGCTGTTAGGCGGACTCGCCGTTTGCTGGCATTTCGGACGACTCACACCTCTGGCGGCCTTGGCCGTCATGGGCGCAGCTTCGGGAACTGTAGCGGCAGCTTCGCTCGCGCGCTTGTGGTCCGCACTGCCGAGCGGAGGGGGAGCGCCGAGTGCTGCCGAGGCTCTACACGAACACTGGCGTTACGGCAAGTGGGCGCTCGCCAGTTCCGTCGCTAGTTGGGTTCCGACATACATCTATTTCCCCCTACTCGCGAATTTCGGATCGCTCGCTCGGACGGCTGAATTAAGAGCTGTGATAAACTTTGCCGCGCCGCTTTCGCAACTGCAGGCCGCGTTTAGTCTGCTTCTTTTGCCGTGGGCGGCGGCGGCCGTGCTTCGCAGCGGAGGACGAGTCATTCGCTCCTTGGCTGCGCGTCTGACCGTGGCGGCACTCCTCACCGGATCTCTTTATTGGGCCGTTCTGATCGCCTGCGGTCACTGGGTCTTCGCGACCCTCTACATGGGGAAATATCTGGCCGCACAGCATCTTCTGCCACTGACCGCTGTCGCTTCCATATTGTGGACCGCCACGTTCGGATCTTCTCTATTGCTTCGCGCGATGAACCGGCCGAATCTGACATTTGCCTCGAATGCCCTAGCTGCCGGTTTATCAATGTTGATCGGCATCCCGGCGGCCATTCGGTTTGGCGTTTCCGGAGCCCTCGTGGGTATCAGCATTTCCGACGCCCTGGCTCTCGCGCTTATGCTTTGGAACATTTGGCAGCTGTTTAAGGGCGATGCCAGCGAGGGCCGCGATATCGCGGATGGATCCGTCGAGATCTCCGCGAACAGTGCTGCCTGTGCGGCGGGGAGCTAGGGGAGCCCGGTATGCAACTTGAACTGATTCGCTTCGCCCTCTCAAAAACCGCGCTACGCAAACCGATCGTATCGGTGCGCCATCGCGGATTGTCGGCGCGCGATGTATTCATCGCGTCCTACCCGCGGGCCGGCAGCACCTGGCTACGCTTTTTGCTGAATCACGTTCTTACCGGCGCGCCGTCCGATTTTGCTTCGGTCAATCGCAACATCCCCCACGTTGGATTTCATGCGAACGCGCTCCGCTTACCGAGCGGCGGTCGGCTGCTCAAAACTCACGAGGCGTTTCGGAGCGAATATCAGAAAGCGATTTACATCGTACGCGACCCAAGGGATGTTCTCTTATCCGAGTACAACTATTTGCTCGGCCGTGGCTTCGGCGATTGCAGCCTGGAAACCTTCGCTGCTGAATTCGTGAGCGGGAAGGTAAATGGAAACGGATCGTGGCAGGCTCATGCGCGTGGCTGGCTCAACGCAGCGGAACGGAACGGTGGAATTCTAATCGTGCGGTTTGAAGACCTCCGACGTAACACCGAGCCGACTCTGTGCCGCCTCCTGGATTTCCTAGGTGTCCCAGCAGACCTGGACCTTATCCGCGAAGCTGTTGCAGACAACACAGTTGCGCGAATGCGCGAGAAGGAACTGCTTACCCCGCAGAAAGCTTCGCGAAAGGGACGCTTTATCGGTACCGGCACTGTAGGGGGATGGGCGGAGCGGCTGGATCCCGCGACGCTACGCAGAGTCGAGCGCGCTTGTGGGGATGAAATGCTTCGCCTGCGTTATGAGCCGGCGACTGAGGGGGTTGTTTCGGTCGAGACTTAAAGGCGCTTATGCATTCAGCAACTCTTTCAGCGAGCCCGAAAACCGTGAGGACGATGATCGTCCTCGCGGCTGTTTTCTGTCTGTCCCTAGGCCTACTGCGGTTCCTGCCGGACGCCCTGCTCGGTTCTCAGGGTATTGCGGCGCTGGTCGTGTATCTCATGTTCGTTATCGGGCTGTGCGTCGCCTCCGTCTTTTCCTCCGCCGGGTGCGGGTACCGGCCCGTCTTGCTGTTTCTGTGGTGGGTTTTGCTGGCTTCGGAAGAATTCTTCAACCGTTGGAATACGAGCGAAAGCACGTTCGAGGGAAACCTCCAACCGGAAGCATACGCGGAAGCGATCGTGTGGCTGGCGGTTCTTGGCGCTTTGGCCGTGCTGGCAATCCGCGACCGCACCTTGACCCGGGAATTATTCAAAACGCCACAGCGCTGGCTCACTGCGTTTGCGCTTTTGTGCGCGGTATCGACTGCTTGGTCTGTTGATCCGAGTTTTTCTCTCGTGTGGTCGGCAAAACTGGCTACGACGGTATTGTTACTGGCGTTCTGTTCGGCCTCAATGACGCATGACAACGTGCTTCCGTTCTTGCGCACAACCCTGTTCGCATACGCTTTTCTCGTAATCGCACCCGTCGTGCGGGTACTCTTCGGCGACGGCCCGCTGTTTGTCGACGGACGTCTCGGAAACGTGTCCCCAACCGGGCTATCGCTGGCAGGCGGGAATCTGTTTCTGTTGGCGCTTCTTTTCCGCGATGTGGCTGGCGCGCGGTACGGCACACCGCTCGCCTTCATCGGTCTGGCCATCATGATCCTCGCGGGCGGCAAGACGGCGATCGTGGCTGGCATTACTTGCGCCATCCTCTATTACTTCCTCCGGCGAAGAGTAGGCGCCGCTGCCGGCATTCTCGTCGGGGCTGTCTGTGTGGGCGCCGTCATCGCCAGCGTGACGCCGCTTGCTTCCTATCTGCACGAGTATTCGCAAACGGAAAATGCGGCCACCCTGACCGGGCGTACGGGACTGTGGGAGACTGCCTTGCCTTCGATCGCGGAAGCGCCTGTGCTGGGGCACGGACACGCCGCCTCGAAGTTCATTTCTGTCCAGATGTCAGACGTGCAGTGGGACGCGGGTCACATGCACAACGGGTTTCTGGAAGCCATGTACAACAACGGCATCCCCGGACTCGTCTTGCTCGTGATTATTCATGTGGTTTTGATACGCAATCTCATACGAGCGCTTCGATGGAACACAAGGGGCTCGGTATTTCACACCATCGCGGCGGGATGCTTCGCGCTGTATCTCAATCTATTCATCAACGGAATGTTCAACGCAGTGTTTGGAGGGCGGACGAACGCCCCATTCATGCTGCTGATGGCACTGCTGGTGATTTCTTCTCGCCTGCCCACCGGCCGGCGCGTGAAGATGCGACAACGTTTGCTTGTTCACCAAACCGCGCTATGAGAATCCTCCTCGTACATAACCGGTATCAGCAGCGCGGCGGTGAAGATGCAGTGGCTCAATTCGAGTCGGAGATGCTTCGAGGCGGTGGAAACACCGTTGTCGAATTCATCCGGACAAACGACGACATCTCTGCCCAAGGCCGATGGAACTGGGTTACGCTCCCTCTCAAAACGGTTTGGGCGTGGGATTCCGAGCAACAGGTGCGCGCAATTATCGAGCAAGAACGGCCTGATGTAGCGCATTTTCACAACACGTTTCCGCTCATCTCGCCGGCTGCCTATTACGCGTGCCACAGAATGGGCGTTCCGGTCGTCCAGACGTTGCACAACTATCGTTTGCTGTGCCCAGCGGCTACTCTGTTTCGAAACGGGAGAGTGTGCGAGGAGTGTCTCGACGGGAGCTTGCTGCGAAGCGTCGTCCACGGCTGCTATCGAGGCTCTCGCGCCGCCACTGCGGCTACTGTTGCAATGTTGACGGCCCACCGAACTGCGAATACATGGTCTACCGGCGTGGATGCTTATATCGCGCTCACCCGGTTCGCACGCGATAAGTTTGTCGCCGCAGGATTGCCGGCAGACCGTATTCACGTGAAGCCTAATTTTTTGCGGACAGATCCCGGCGTCTTCAATGGGAGCCGCGACTACGCGTTCTTTGCCGGACGGCTCTCGCCCGAAAAGGGTGTTTTTACCCTTCTCGAAGCCTGGAAGCAACTCAGCACGCCGATCCCGCTTTTGATTGCGGGGGATGGGCCGCTGCGCCCGGAACTTCATGCCTTCATCGAGCGAAGCGGGTTGGCCGATGTGCACCTGCTTGGTTCCTTGCCGCGCGAGGAGACCATCGCGAAGCTGCAGCGCGCCCGATTTCTGGTGTTTCCAAGTGAGTGGTATGAAGGATTCCCGATGACCGTGCTCGAGAGCCTCGCCTGCGGAACTCCGGTCATTTACTCCGGTCTTGGTGGAATGAACGAAATCATCGAGAACGGATCCACCGGCATCCGGTTCGAAGCCGGCTCCCCATCTGACCTCGCCCATACTGTGCAGCGGGCTTGGTCCGATCCACTCCGCATGGCATCGATGGGCGCAGCGGCCCGATGCGAATTCGAACAAAAATACACAGCTAAGACAAACTACTCTCTCTTGCTCGCAATTTACGCTCAGGCGTCGGGAGCAGAAACCAGGCATTGCCAATGCGCGTGAGCACGGAAACCATGGCGGTTGCACGCCCGAGCCCGCGTACGTTCTCCGTGCTGGGGGTTCCGGTGAATGCGGTGCAGATTTCGGATACGATCAGCCGCATCGAGGATTGGATCGCCGCCCGGCGAAGCGCCCGGTATATTGCCGTAACCGGAATGCACGGCGTGATCGAATCCCGCCGGGATCCGGAAACACGCACGGCTCTACGCGCAGCGGATCTGGTGGTTCCGGACGGAATGTCGCTGGTTTGGGTAGGCCGGTTCCGGGGCGTTGAGCTTCAGCGGCGGGTATACGGGCCCGAGCTGATGGAGACGTTCTTCGCCGAAACCCGCGGACGCTACCGGCATTTTTTCTTTGGCGCCGGGCCGGGAATTCCGGAAAAGTTGGCGGAGCATTATCGCGAGGCCTATGGAGCTCAGATCGTGGGGACGTTCTCGCCCCCGTTTCGCCCCATGACGGCGGAGGAAGAGTCGGAACTGGCTGAGTGCGTCGCCCAAGCGCGGCCCGATGTTTTGTGGGTAGGCTTGAGCACGCCGAAGCAGGAGAAGTGGATGTTTGCACATCGCAGCCTTCCCGTCCCGGTGATGGCAGGCGTCGGTGCAGCATTTGATTTCAATTGCGGAAACCTCAAGCAGGCGCCTTCCTGGATGCGAGAGAACGGACTCGAATGGCTGTTCCGGCTAATGACCAATCCGCGCCGGCTATGGCACCGCTACCTTGTGCTGGGACCGCAGTTCGTTTGCCACGTGTGCGTGGAACTTTGCCGATTGAGGAGATACGATTGACCTCGATCCACTATCCGCCAGGCACGAGAGTTGCTACCGCTTGCGCGACAGCGATCGTAGCGTGCAGCTTACTCGGCTATCTCGCGCGGATATCCCACTACGCCGGCGTGCTCCCTCGTTCCGCAGTCGCTTCTGAGACTACCCCTGAAGACGCGGAGATGATGCGTGCCGCCCAGCGCATCGAACAATTTCGAAAAGGTGACATCCACCTTCAACTAATAGCGCCGACCGGAGTTCCCGTGCGTGCAGGCCAGCTCGTCCATGTCACCCAGACTCGGCACTCGTTCCTGTTTGGTGCAAACCTCTTTCGGTTCGGCAAATTAGATCCGGGGCTGGAGGAACAGTACGAGCAGCGATTCGCTGAATTGTTCAACTACGCCACACTCCCGTTCTACTGGAAAAGCTACGAACCGGAACCCGGACAGACGCGCCGCGACGAAATTATGCAGATGCTGGCGTGGTGCGAACGGAACGGCATCACTCCCAAAGGGCATCCACTGGCCTGGAACAACACAGAACCGGAGTGGCTGAGCGGCAACCAGGAGGAGATCAAGGAAAAACTTCTGGCGCGAGTTCGTGGAGTGGTTTCCGAATATCGCGGCAAGATTGCCATCTGGGACACGGTCAACGAAGCAACGGAGTACGACCGGGAAAAGGAGCGCCAGGACGCTCCGCTCTTGACGAATCTGATTTCCACGATGGGTGTAGGTCCGTATCTGCGGTCAGTTTTTATGACGGCTCACGCGGCGAATCCTGATGCGACCCTCATCATCAACGATTACATCGCCGGGTCTCGATACGAGGAGCAGGTGCTATCGAAGCTGCAGGAATCTGGCCAGCCCCTCTATGACGCGATTGGAGTTCAATGCCATCAGCACACCGGCGTCTGGCCGCCGGAGCGCCTAAGAAAGGTCGCAGAACGCCTCGGTTCGCATGGGCGTCCCGTGCATTTCACCGAAACGAGCATATTGTCGGGCGAGCTGCAACCGAAAGGCGAACCGCACACGGGCCCTTGGCCGAGTACGCCCGAGGGCGAGCTGAGGCAGAAGGATGAAGTCGTTCGATACTACACCGTTTTGTTCAGCCTTCCCCAGGTGAAGGCAATCACGTGGTGGGATTTAACGGACAAAAACGCTTGGAAGAACGCACCCGCCGGACTCTTGCGGAAAGACATGACGCCGAAGCCCGCCTATGAAGCGCTCCGGCATCTGTTGAAGGAAAAGTGGCAGACCCGCTTGACAGCGTCTGTCGGAGAGAGCGGTGGACTGGCGTTGCGCGGCTTCTATGGAGATTATCTCGTCACGGTGGACGATGGCGGCCAGCAATGGTCGGGAACGTTTGCCTTGCGGCCGGGCACACCGGCACTGGCGGTGGTGAAACTGCAATGAGCGTAGCTGCATCCTTGAGCGCGCCGCACGCACGCACCCATCATAAGGGCCCGGCTGAATCACGTGGTCCGCTGTTTGTAACTGGGATCTGGCGGTCTGGCACGTCGCTGCTCTACGCGCTTCTGAATCAACACCCCGAAATCGCGCTCCTGTACGAAGGAGATTTGCCGCTGCTTCACGCGCACTGGCGATCAACGCCCGGCGATCTCGCATTGCGCTGGAATTTCTGGAATTCCGCCGGCCACCGGCACGGAATCCGATCGGATTGTTTCCGTACATCGAAGCCGGCGCTTGCCGCTCTTGACGCATACGACGCGCATCGACTTTCTCATTCGGCATCGATCAGTGGAGAAAAATCACCATCATTTTACGAGCATCTTCCGTATCTCGCTCGCATGTATCCGAATGCATCGATGATTGTGATCTGGCGCGATCCCGCCGAGATCTGCCGGAGCATTCATGCCGCACAGGCGACTCCGTCCTGGTTTCGCCGGCGTGGCATTATGACCCGGGCTCTGCTCGGTTGCGAGCTTCTCAAACAGGGCGTCGACGATGTGCGCGGCCGCGGCATTTCGGTACACGAGGTTACGTATTCCGACTTGACAAGGAACACCAGCGAAGTGATGCGCGGGATTTGCGCCTTTCTGGGCATTGAGTATTGGCCCGGTATGGCGACACTCAACGGGTCGGACCGATCCGCAATCTATGAAGGGCAGCACCACAGTGCGGTCAAATCCGATGAAATCCGCGCGGAAAGAGGCACGGCCGCGTCTCTGTCATCAGAGCTCGCCAAGAAGATCGCGCGATACGTGTATTTTTGGCGCCAGCGATACGCGGGGACATGGCCGCTGCTGGATGAAGCAAACGGATCCCTTGCTGGTGGACCCGGATTGGTGGAGCGATCTTACGATGCCATTGCGTTCCGCGCGTATCGCGCGTTAGACGCGATTATTTTGCGCCTGTACTGTTCCGCCCCGCTCGGCAGTCTTGCGCGCTTATCGGCAAGCCAAAAACCCATCGAAAGGAAAACCATGCATCTGAGACTCGCGAGCTTCGTCATCGGAATACTGACCGGCATGACCAGCATGGGCGGCGCGGCCCTGATGACGCCGTTGCTTCTCGTGTTCGGTGGCCTTCCTGCTGCCGTCGCGGTCGGTACCGATCTTGTGTATGCGCGGTGTACAAAGATCTTCGGCGCAGCGATTCACTTCGTCAAGGCAACGTCGATTGGCGCATCGCTTTACGGCTGGCAGTCGGAAGCGTTCCCGCAAGTTTCCTCGGTTTTCTGTGCGCCACAACCTGTACCGGCTCGGTTTAACAGTGATCAATGGATCCGGCGCGCCGTCGGCATCGTACTTGTCATCGTCGCGGCTTCGATCTTATACCGGACCATTTTTCTACCGCGCGAGGCGCGGCCCCTGTCCTCGAAAGTGGATGGCCGACGATGCCGATTATCGCGGGTGCGATCGTCGGTTTCACTGTGGGCCTTACGTCGATCGGCAGCGGCAGCCTCCTTGCGCCATTCCTCGTGTTCCTGTTCCCCAAGAATCCGGCCCGCGTCGTCGGAACCGACGTTTTCCATGCGGCCATTCTGGCAGGGATTACTGCGTTCTTCTACATCAACGCCGGGCAGGTTAAGTGGCATCATGCTTGCCGGATCTCCTGGTTGGATCGATTCCCGGCGTTCTCATCGGCAGCATGTTAGCAAACCGCATACCTGCGCGCAGTCTGCGGGTGGCACTGAGTGTCCTGCTGTTTGCAACCGCTTACCGCCTTATCTAGCGAGACGGCCGTGATAGATCTTCATTCACATACGAATCGATCCGACGGCTCGCTCTCGCCAGCGGAGCTCATACAAATGGCTGGCGCACTCGACCTCGAGGCGGTTTCCATCACCGACCACGACACTTTGGCCGGCTACGACGAAGCTAAGCCTTACGCCGAGCGCGCTGGATTGGAGCTGATATGCGGCGTGGAATTGAGTACACGGCCGCATATGAATGCCTCCGGTGTCCGCCCGCCCTCCGTCCATTTGCTTGGATACTTCTTTGATGGTGGCCCCAGCGCTCAGTTCCGCGCCTGGCTCGCTTCGCAACAGCAGAGCCGGCGCGAGCGAAATCGCGCCTTAATTGTTCGGCTTGGCGAATTGGGCGTAGATATTACTCTGCGCGAAGTGGAGATGCTTGGCGGGGGACTTCCCGGACGGCCTCATTTCGCGAGGGTGCTGCAGGAAAAAGGATATGTATCGTCGCGGCAGGAGGCGTTTGACACTTATTTAGCTGATGGCGCGAGTGCGTCGGTTGACCGAATGGAGCCCAATGTGATTGAGGCAGCCGCTCGTATCCGCAACGGGAATGGGCTGGCGGCGCTGGCGCATCCGGTACGGCTCGAAAGCTGCGACCCACCTTTCCTGCGAGCCTTTTTGTCCGAGCTGGTAGACGCCGGGCTGAACGGGATTGAGGTGTACCACAGCGATCACTCGCCTGAAGCTACGCAGTTGTTTCGAACGCTGGCCCTGGAGTTCGAACTCGTGGAAACAGGGGGCTCCGACTTCCACGGCGACAACAAACCGGGCGTACGTCTCGGTTCAGGACGAGGCGACCTCGCGATCCCCTACTCATTGCTTGATTCCATGCGCGCGCGCTATTACGCGAACCAGCTTGCAAACGCCATATGAACGACACTCTAAACCTCTCCCATCTTCAGGCGCTAGAAGCCGAAAGCATCTTCATTCTCCGCGAGGTCGCGGCCGAATTCCAAAAACCGGTGATGCTGTATTCCATCGGCAAGGATTCCTCCGTGATGCTGCGCCTAGCCGAAAAAGCGTTCCATCCTGGCAAAATCCCATTCCAGCTTTTGCACATAGACACGACCTACAAGTTCCCCGAGATGATCGAATTTCGTGACCGAATGTGCGCGCAGGTAGGGGCGAATCTGGTGGTGCATATCAATCGCGCGGCTATTAACGAAGGCGCGAATCCTTTCCGGCTGGGCACACAAAAGTGCTGCGCACAGTTGAAGACGAAGTCGCTCCTGGACGCATTGCGTGAAGGGGGCTATGACGCCGCGTTCGGCGGGGCGCGCCGCGATGAAGAGAAATCTCGAGCCAAGGAGCGCGTGTACTCATTCCGCGACAGCTTCGGTCAATGGGACCCCAAGAACCAGCGTCCGGAACTCTGGAACCTGTTCAACTCCAAAATCAACAAGGGCGAGAGCATCCGCGTCTTTCCGTTGTCGAACTGGACGGAAATGGATGTATGGCAGTACATCTACGCCGAGAACATTCCGATAGTCGATCTGTATTTCGCAAAAGAGCGTGAGGTGGTCGTACGCGGCAATTCGCTGATCCCGCTGTACCACGATCTTCCCGCTCCTTCCCGATGAACGCCCGGAAAAAGTGATGTGCCGGATGAGATCTCTGGGATGCACGTATTGCACGGGGGCGATTCGGTCAGAGGCGGACACGCTCACGAAAGTAATTGAGGAGCTGATGGGATTCAGGCGTTCCGAACGCGAGAACCGCACAATTGACCATGACCAGGAAGGCTCTATGGAGATGAAGAAAAGAGAGGGTTATTTCTGATGAGTGCCGCCGCCACTGCGCTCGCGCCTGTTCACTTGTCTCTTGACAATTACTTACGCGAGGAGCAAGAAAGAGACCTGCTCCGCATTTCTACGGCTGGCAGTGTGGATGACGGAAAGTCGACTCTGATCGGCCGCCTGCTTTACGATTCCCGCGCTGTTTACGAAGATCAGGTTGCTTCCGTTAGCAACCGCACCGTGAATGGCGTTGCCGGCTCGACGGATTTCGCGCTGCTGACGGATGGTTTGCGAGCGGAACGCGAGCAAGGAATCACGATTGATGTCGCGTACCGATATTTTTCGACTCACCGGCGGAAATTCATCATCGCCGACACGCCGGGGCACGAGCAATATACCCGCAATATGGCAACCGGCGCATCCACAGCAAACCTTGCCATCATCCTGGTCGACGCGCGAAAAGGCGTTCTGTCTCAATCCCGCCGTCATGCGTTCATCGCTTCCCTACTCGGCATTCGTCATCTGGTAGTCGCGGTGAACAAGATGGATTTGGTGAATTTCAGCGAGCATGTGTTCCAGCGCATCCGTGAAGATTTCACTGCATTCGCCCCCGAACTGGATATTCCGGATGTTCATTTCATCCCGGTCAGCGCTCTGAACGGTGACAACGTCGTGGAGAAGAGTGACCGGATGCCGTGGTTCGCGGGTGAGGCCCTCCTTGAATATCTGGAGAACGTCCACATTGCGAGCGATCGGAATTTGCGCGAGATGCGGTTCCCCGTGCAATACGTGATTCGGCCGAATCTCGACTTTCGTGGATACGCGGGCCAGGTTGTGTCCGGCGTTATCCGGCCGGGTGACAAAATCATGGTTCTTCCGTCGGGCCGCACGTCAATCGTAAAATCTATCATCGCCCGGGAAGGTGAGTTGCAACGCGCATTCGCGCCCATGTCGGTCACGATTTGTCTCGAGGACGACATCGACATCGGCCGCGGCGACATGCTCGTGCATCCCGGCTATACGCCGCACGTGACCAACCTCTTTGATGCGCGCCTGGTATGGATGTCGTCTTCGCCCTTGCAGATGGGTCGTACGTACGTGATTAAACACACGACGCACGAAGTGAAAGCGGTTTTCCGGTCCATCCGCCACAAAATCAATGTGAACACGCTCGAGCGGCTTGAGGTAAATGAGCTCGCGCTGAATGATATTGGCTCCGTCATTATGGAAACCACGCAACCGGTCTTTGTGGATCCATACCGGCGGAACCGTGCGACCGGCAGCTTCATCGTCATCGACTGCATTTCAAACGAAACGCTTGCCGCGGGCATGGTTACCGGCCGCGAAGTTCGGGACGGACAGCTAACCCCAAGCGCAGATGCCCGACGGCATCGGCAACCGGTTACGGGGACGGAGCGCCAGGAACGATATGGCCACCGTGCTTCGGTTGTCTGCTTACGCGACCGGGCGGCAGCGGAAGAACTCGAGCGAATGTTGTTTCAAGCCGGCTGCCGGGTCGCGAGGCTCGAGCCCGACGGCTACGGGCCCGAATTCGCCGCCATCATACGAGCGATGCTCCAAGCGGGCTTGATCGTGATCTGTTGCATACCGGCGGAAGCAGCTGGCGCGCTCGATAAGGTTTCAGCCCAGGAAATTATTGCGATCCCAGAGGAGGCAAAACCTTCAGAACCGGTGGCTGTGGCCGCCCAGGCGTGCCGTCATTTATCCAGCCTCGGTGTCCTCGTCCGCGACATCTTATGAGTCTCGTTGCCAATAACGCTGAAAACGGCTGTTCGACGCTCGACGTCCAAAGCGAGCCTGCCTCCCGGGATCACCTTGCCTGGATTCGGGCAGCATCGCGCGACTGGCCTTCTCTCATCGTTCAGGGAAAATCGCTCGCCTTACTCGAACTCATGCTGCGCGGTGCGATGGACTCGCATTGCAAGTTCATGACGTCTGTCGAAGACGAATCCGTTCGCTGCGACGGACGGCTCCCGGACGGCACTCCGTGGCTGGCGGCACTTTTGCTGCCGGTGCCCAAATCGCTGGCCGCCACTCTGCAGCCGCGCGATTTTCTGGCGCTCCGCGATACCGAGGGCGTGATGTTGGCGGCACTGAGAGTGGACGAAGTATGGAATGGCGGGAACCAAACGACAGAATGGGACGCTTCCGGCAATCAGGCGTTCCTGGCTGGCCGGGTGATTGGGATTCAGCAGCCCGTCCACTACTCGTTTCGCCCGTATAGGCAAACCGCGGCAGACCTCCGGCTCGAACTTTTCGCCGACGGGCTTCCTCGCCCTATAGCATTCGTTACCGCTCGCCCCATCCACCGCGCGACGTTTGACGCCCTGATGAAAATCGCCCGGCACGCCGGCCGTCGAGTTCTCATTATTGGGGCGGTGCCTGTGGATTCGGATACTCGCGAGTTTCACTCGACCGTGCGCTGCTGGTTGCATGTAGTCGAACGATCAGCGGGTTTATTGCGCCTGAGTTTGTGGCCGATTCCCGATCCGCTCACAGTTGAAGGTTTGTTCCTGGCGACACTCGTAGCGCAGAGTAGCGGATGTAAGTCGTTTTTGGTCGAGAATTGTCCCGAGCCAATCCGCGAAAAGCTCAGCTCGAGCACCGGTCTACCCGTCAGAAACCTGCAATCCGAGGATGTAGATGACGGGGAGGCGCTCGACCCGCACACGGAAGTGATCACTTGCTTGCGCGAAGGACGTCCGGTGCCTGCGTCCGTCACGTTTCCGGAGGTAGCCCGCGAGCTTTCGTCCGTGCATCGTAGCCCAGAAGCGCAGGGTGTGACTGTGTTTTTCACGGGGCTCTCCGGCTCGGGTAAATCGACGATCGCAAATGCTCTGCAAGACGCTTTGCTCGCCCGCGGTTCACGCTCCGTCACGCTTTTGGATGGGGATGTCGTGAGGCAACATCTGTCATCTGAGCTTGGCTTCTCGCGCGAGCATCGCGAGCTGAATGTCACCAGAATCGGGTTTGTCGCGATGGAGATCGCCAAACACGGCGGCATCGCGATCTGTGCCCCCATCGCGCCTTACGAGGAATTGCGCGCGCGGGTGCGCAGGATGATTGAGCCGCACGGAATCTTCGTTCTCGTTTATGTGTCTACCCCTCTCGAAGTCTGCGAGCAGCGCGACCGAAAGGGGCTTTATGCGAGGGCCAGGCACGGGCTGATCGAGAATTTCACGGGTATCTCGGACGTATACGAAGCGCCCGGCAACGCTGATGTCGTGATTGATACTTCCGTTTTGAATCCGAGCGAGGCGGCGGAGTTGATTCTCTCCTGGCTTGTGGCTCGAGGCTGTTTAGCTGCGGATTCGAAGCAGTCGGACGCGGATTATCCGGCTCTTGAACAGGCGAGAGCTGCGGCTGCCGCGACGAATCGAATTTGAGTGTCTTTATTGAAAAAGGGGAGATTATGAGACGTGTACTTGTTTCCGGTGCTGGCGGGTTCATTGGCAGCCACCTTACTGAGCGGTTGAGATCGGAGGGGTGTTGGGTTCGCGGAGCCGACCTCAAGCACCCGGAATTTTCTTCCACGGTCGCGGATGAATTCGTGATCTGCGATTTGCGGGATCCGGAAGCCGTACGCGAGGTCGTGGAAGGTGTCGACGACGTGTATCAACTCGCCGCGGACATGGGCGGGGCCGGGTACATTTTCACGGGCGAGCACGATGCGATGGTGATGCACAACTCCGCGTCGATCAATCTGAACATGATCGACTTGGGTCATCAAGCGGGCGTGAAGCGGTTCTTCTATTCGTCTTCAGCATGTATTTACCCGGCATACAATCAGACCGATCCAGATAACCCGATCTGTACCGAAGATTCGGCGTATCCGGCGCAACCCGATAGCGAATATGGATGGGAAAAACTATTCAGCGAGCGGCTGTACTTCTCTTACATGCGCAACTACGGAGTCGAGGTTCACGTCGCGCGTTTCCACAACATTTTTGGGCCCGAAGGGACGTGGACGGGAGGCCGGGAAAAAGCTCCGGCCGCGGTGTGCCGCAAAGTGGCCGAGGCAGCGGACGGCGGCGAGATCGAGATTTGGGGTGATGGGCTCCAAACCAGATCCTTTCTATACATTGACGAGTGCGTGGAGGCGGTTCGCCGTTTGATGGAATCGAATTTCGCGGGGCCTGTTAACGTCGGCTCGGAAGAGATGATCAGTATAAATGATCTGGCTGCGCTTGTGATGTCGATCGCCGGGAAGAAGGTCAAGATCCGAAACGTGCCGGGTCCAACAGGCGTGCGCGGCAGAAATTCCGACAATCGGCTGATCGAGCAGAAACTCGGGTGGTCGCCGTCACTGCCGCTCTCTCACGGGATTCAGAAGACGTACCGCTGGATTGAAGCACAGGTTCAGTCGGCGCGAACAAATGCGGCGGATGCTCGCGAGTTGGCTTTTCAGCAGGCCTGAGTTTCGACGTCATCTAGAATCAAGGAAGCATTCCTGTCGGGGCGTAGCGCAGCCTGGTAGCGCACCTGCCTTGGGCGCAGGGGGTCGGGCGTTCAAATCGCCCCGCCCCGACCAAACTTCCTGCTGATTGCAAACAAGTTAGTCGATCCGTCTTCCATCGCTTTTTGCTGTTCGTTTGCCTTACTGTGCCAAAACTGTGCCAAAACCCGGCCCAGAACGGCCCTGTGCTGTGCCAAAACCCGACCCTGCTTCATTTGCAAGGCGGTTGAGTTTGGCCAGCGCCTCGCGTTTCATCTGTAGCTTCATCTGCGAGTACTTCTTGAACACCTTCGCATCGCCCTGCCGGAGCAGTTGCGTGACCCATTCGTCGGCAACTCCGCCGGCACTGAGCCGCGTGGCGTAAGTCGAACGAAGATCATAGATGCGAAAGTATCGAACACCTGCCCGTCGCAACGTGGCGTGCCAGACCGTTTTGAAAGTCTTCTGATGACCGTCTGGATTCTCGTCGCTTGGGAATAGGAACGGGCCTGGCCCTGAGATCGCCAGCTGCTTCCGGAACGCGTCAGCCGCGATGTCAGTCAGCGGAACCTCCGCCATTCCGTTCGGAGTCTTCGAGTCCGGAATCCACACCGTCTGGTTCTCCAGATCGAGCTGATCCTTCTTCATAGGCGTCAGCTCCTTATAAATCCGTAAGCCGGTTTCGGTGATGATCCGAATAACGTTACGCAGGTACTCCGGCGCGCTGAATTCGATGTTTTGCTGCTCCGACCACGTCATGCAGTGCGGCCGGAACAGCCCATCGACTCTCGCCGGAAACTCGACGCCTGCGCATGGATTCGCAAACAGAAATTTCTTGCGCACGGCCACATTCAACATGCGGCGCAGCACTCGTAATTCCTGATGCACTGTCGTTGCCTTCAGCACATGCTTTTCGACGAATCCACCGTTCGTCTTCACCAATGCCCGCTGCTTCAGCCGCCGACGGAGATACATCTCGATATCGTCAGCAGTGAGCTCCGCGAGTTTGGTGTTCTCGAACACTTTTCTCAGGTGCTTCAGCGCGCGCTCGTTCACTTCGTGAGTTTTCGGCGCGCGGAACGGCGGCTTAGAGAAGTTCTCCAGATAAAAGTCCGACCATTCGCCAAATGTAAGATCCTGTCCGCGGCGCAGCGCGGGCAGCGTATTATTGTCTCGAGCTTGCAGGCGCTCTCTGAGACGCTTCTGCGCTTCACCCCAATCTTCGGTAAAGGTCGATTCACGCTGGCGGACACCGTCTTTGTCGCGGTACCGCATCCACCAGACTTTCGAGCCTTCGCGCTTGTACAAGCTCCCATCATGTTTCACTGGTCTTGCCAATTCACCACCTCCTGTTTGAATTGCGCGCGGAAGGGCTCTAACTCCGATTTGAGGAATCGGATGTTGCGGCCCATCACGCGGAGATGGGGAATCTGCTTTCGCTCTACCCAAAGATACACCGTCTGAACGCTGACGCCCAAATATCTAGCGGCATCTCGAACAGTGAGCGGCATCTCATCCGCAGCGAAGCGACCATTAGAAGTACGATCTCCGTGATAGTGGCGGTCGAGTCCTCTTGAAAGGTTATTTGTACTTACACTTGCCATGGTTGGCCTTCATGCAAACGGGGTTTGCTCTAATTGCGCGAACAGTTCCGTCTGCACCCGGAACAGTCGGGACTTGTCAACTAGATAGAAATCCGCCGATATGATCGCTTCCTCGAACGTGAGCTTTTTCTCGCGCATGCGGCGGATCGTATGGCCAAACGTGTCGGGGCTCCTCTGCGGAATGCCGACCGCAGTGAGAACTTTGTCCTGGTGATCGAGATAAACCTGCATCTGGTTGAACGTCTTGCCGTCGCGCGCGATTGGGTCGGTCGCGCCGTCCTTTGAGTCACGTCACTTCCCTGTTGTGGCATCCCCAACTTCAGAAAGTTGTTCGGCAGGCAAAAAATCGCCGCTCCAAGGGGACGGATGTAGCGAGGCGCGATAGTGGCATTTGGGCGGACTGCGTAAGCGTTCGCCCGTTCGTTAGGTACTCTAAAGAAAGGTGATTCGCCTTCATCGGATCACCGCTGCAGTCGCGACGTTCGTATCGCTGCTCATGCCGATGATGTTGTGCGCCGTGTAACGCTCGAATGATGCCGGCGGAAGTAGCTGCTGCCATGACGTGAATGGACAGTGCGGCCGCATGAACATGCCATCGCTCGATTGTTGCCATTTGGAGCAACAACTGCGGACAAATACAAAGGAGATCACAAGCATAACGACGCGAAAGGGCACCCGCACGAGTCTTTTCTCTCCGGAGACCCACTCGCTATTTGTCGCGGCGAGGCGGCAAGGGAGCGAAGCGGCGTCGATTTACGTTTACGATGTCCGGCAATAATCGCCGACGCTCGATGCAATTGTTCAAATTCTCCGTCTGCTTCGCGATCATGATCTGCACATCGTGGACGGCGAAAGGTCAGACGGCTTCCCTGCGGGGCAAAGTCTTTGATCAAAGCGGAGCTGTCGTGCCACAGGCTACGGTGACTGTCACGGGACCTGAGGGACCGCCAAAGACAACCAGGACTACAAATGACGGTTCCTATTTCTTCTCCGGCTTGACAGCCGGCCAATATATGGTGCAGGCGAAGGCTCCGAATCTGGAGCAGTCACCCGTGCCGATCACGCTAGGACAAGGGCTGCAAACACTGCGTCTGGAATTGAAAGTCGCGGCGACACAGCAGCAACTCACAGTTCAGGATAATGCGGGGCCGGTCCTCAGCACGGAATCCGCAAACAATGCGTCCGCTCTTGTCCTGAAAGGGAAGGATCTGGAGGCACTGGCGGATGATCCGGAAGATCTCGCCACAGATTTGCAAGCTCTTGCGGGGCCAGCGGCCGGGCCTGGCGGCGGTTCTATTTACATCGATGGGTTCAGTGGAGGGCAACTGCCGCCTAAAGATGCTATCCGCGAGATTCATATCAACCAGAATCCGTTTGCGCCCGAATACGACAAGCTCGGGTTTGGACGAGTGGAGATTCTGACTAAGCCGGGCGTAAACAAATTCCACGGCACCGGTTATTACAACTTCGGCGATAGCGTTTGGAATTCGCGCAATCCTTATGCAGCCGAGAAGGCCCCATTCCTGCTTAAAGAATACGGGGGAAGCCTTGAAGGCCCATTCAGCAAATCGGCCTCGTTCTTCCTAACGGTCGATCGTGCTGCGATCGACAATGGCGCGATTATCAATGGAACAACGCTCGATCCGAACACACTCACGATTGTGAATCCGTTCACGCAGGTGTTTCGCATTCCGCAGCGGCGCATCCGTGTCAGTCCAAGAGTCGATTACCAGCTCACCGCGAACGACACGCTCTCTGTGCGCTATCAGATCTCGGATGCAGATATTCAGCACTCCGGCGTAGGCGGATTCAACCTCGTCTCGACCGGTATTCATAACCACGGAACGGACCAAACCATACAGCTTTCGAATGCACTCGTCCTCGGAACAAACGCACTGAACGAAACAAGGTTTCAGTTCTACCGCGCGAACATTTCCAGCGTCTCGGAGAACCTGGCTCCCCAACTGGACGTCTTGAATTCATTCATCGGGGGCGGAGCCCAGGTCGGAAATTCTGTAAACACGTTGAACGGTTACGAATTCCAGAACTACACAACGGTCACGCACAGTAAGCACACTGTGCGCTTTGGCGTGCGCGTGCGGGCGGCGACAATCGACAATAACTCGCCCATCAATTTCGGCGGAACATTCACGTTTGCGGGTGGAATTGCACCGGAACTCGATGCGAACAATCAACCTGTGCTCAACGCCTCCGGCCAGCCAATTGTTGAAACCATCAGCTCCATCGAAAGTTATCGACGCACGCTGCTTTTCGAGAGCATGGGCCTCTCGCCTGGGCAAATCCGAGCCTTGGGCGGCGGAGCGTCACAGTTTACGATCAACGCCGGAAGTCCGTTCTCTCCGTCAATCAGGAAGATCTCGGCGCCTTCGTCGGTGATAACTGGCGCGCAAGGCCGAACCTCACCCTGGATCTTGGGATTCGTTACGAGTGGCAAACAAACCTGCATGACTGGCGTGATTTTGCGCCTAGAGTTGGATTCGCTTGGGCTCCCACGTTCGGCAAAATGAGCAATTCACCCAAAACAGTCATCCGTGGTGGATTCGGCATGTTCTATCAGCGATTCGACATCGTGGACGTGCTGGCGGCCCAGCGCTATAACGGATCTACACAGCAGCAGTACGTTGTAATCAATCCCGATTTTTTCCCTTCCATTCCGCCGATTTCAACGCTAGCCAGCTTTCGATCCCAACAAACAACCGAGGAACTCAGCTCGAACTTACGAGCGCCTTATCTGATGGAGTCGGCCATCGCGATCGAAAGGCAACTCCCAAAGAACACCACCATCGCGCTGACCTATGTCAACTCACACGGCCTTCATCAATTCCTGACGAATGATATTAATGCGCCGATGCCGGGGACGTACAATCCGCAAGTGCCGGGAAGCGGGAGTTATCCGCTCGGCAATGCCAACCCTGTTTTTCTGGTGGAGTCGGCGGGTCTTTACAATCAGAACGAACTCATTACCAATGTGAACTCGAAACTCAATGATTCTGTTTCGCTGTTCGGTTCTTATCTTTACAATCGCGCGATGAGCAATACGGACTATTCATCGCCTCCGCAAAACACTGATTTCAACCCGGCAATCAGCTCGCAAGGACTTGGCGTCGGCAGCTTCCCCGCAAATCCATACAACTTAGCTGGTGAGTATGGACCGGCCTCGACCGACATTCGAAATCAAGGAACGTTCGGCGGCTCCATCGCCACGAAGTGGGGCTTGCGGTTTAGTCCACTCTTCGTTGTTGACTCCGGAGCACCGTACAACATCACGGTCGGGCAGGATCTCTATGGGACAACCCTCTTCAATGGCCGGCCCGGCATCGCGACGAATCCAAATAGACCCGGACTTGTCGCGACCGCCTACGGACTGCTTGATCCGAACCCGATTCCAGGTGAAACCATTTTGCCTCGGAACTATGGCCGAGGTCCCGGTATCGTCATGCTGAACCTTCGCATCTCGAAGGTGTTTGCGTTCGGTCCTTCAGGAGAGGGCTCCATCTCGACCGGGGGACGCCGGCCGCAGAGTGGACCATTCGGCGGCGGCTCCGGCGGGAATTCCGTAACAACTGGTCACCGCTACAATCTCGCAGTGTCCCTTTCCATCCGCAACATCCTCAACCACAACAATCCCGGTCCGATCATAGGCAACATCACTTCGCCGCTGTTTGGTTTAGCCAACCAGCCCTATGGAGCAGGTGGTCTCGGGGGAACAGGCTTTTCGGAATCAGCGGATAACCGCCGTTTAGAATTGCAGACCCGGTTTACGTTCTGAAGGTGACCAGGTATCCTCGGCGGTCGGGCAGCCGCGCTACGCTCTCGCAAGTTGCCGTAGGATGCGAGTCAACATGTGCACTCAACCAAACTTACTGACCGGATTTCGATACGCGTGTGTAAGAGATTGATATAGGCGGAGAAGAGGAGACCCACGAGCTTGCCAAGTGGCCTTTTGTTGTGCCTGGCGCACGGCATGCACAAGAGCTACGGCACGCTATAGACGTAAATCGCGGTTGGCGCGCCGTTTTGTTGCCTTGCTGCGACGTATAAGGAACGAAACTCAGACGAAAAGAAACTCGTCCGAGCGCCCTTTCGGGTCCTCACTTTACCGAGCTCGCGATACTGATCGGGGCTTTGCTGCTCGAATATCGAAACGGCTCCTTCGCCACCACTGGCGTAAATTCTCTTGGAACCAGAGTCGTAGAACACATCGTCGCAATCGCCAACGGCAGGTAATTTCGCGATTACCGCGCCAGTATCGGTATCGAAGACCAGCAATACCGCTGGCTGGCGGCAAACGACAAAGAGGCGATGGTCCTGCTCGTCTAGCGCCATAGGAAAATTCGCGAGTGCTCCGTCGGTTTTCCAGTTTGCAGTTACTGCGCTGCTGTCCCTGTTCACAACGGCGATATTCCGCGAGTCTGGAAGGTTCACGAAGATCCGTGAACCGTTTCTTTCGAGTTGAAACGATTCAGGATGAGCAGTAAGAGCGATATTGCCCACCTTCGTTCCATTCTCATCGAGAACTGCCAAAGCCCCGCTTCCATATCCGACATAGATCTGTTTGCGTTCTGGATCGAAGCGGATGTTGTCCGCGTCCGATCCCAAGCTGACAGTCTTCCAAAGCTGATAATTCCTCGCATCGAACACCTTTACGGTCCCGTCATCGCCGTTCGCGACATACAGCCGGTGAACATCGGGCAGATAAAGGACGCCTTGGGGTTCGTGCAACCCGGAGATCGTCTGCAAGCGCTTCGATTGCTTCACATCTATGACCTCGACTGTGTTGTTGCCCAATGCGGCGACAAAGAGCCGACCCGTTTCCCGGTCGAAAGCCATATGGTCGATCCGCCCCTGCACGCCCGGAAGAACAATCGTGCTTTGCAGTCGCAAAAGCGTTCCAGTCTGGCCGTATGCGATACCGGTGGTGAGTAACGTAACAGCGAAAGCAAATGCCTGCCACATATCCAAGACTTATTGAAATCAGACGTAGTCGAACAGCGTCATAAAACCGAAGTCCATGTGCAGTTGCTGATGGCAGTGAAATAGCGTCAGGCCGGGATTGTTCGCAACAAAGTCGATTTCCACTGCTGATAGCCGCCGACCATGACGACATCCTTCATAACACCCGCAGTTTCTGGCCCGCAACGTCGATCAGTTCGAAGGAGTGGCGATGCAAATGGATCGGATGGATATCGTCGCTCGCATTGCGCATGCGAAGGCGATAGCGCTTTCCTTCTTTGACATGAAAAGACGGCGCAATCATCGCCATCGTGTTCGGAAAGGCAACGTCATTGATCTGCCCAGCGATTGAAACCCTTATCGGCGGCATTTCTTTGGTGAAAGTCATGTCGAAAGTCTGGTCGGCGCTTGCGCTGACGTGGAGTCTTGCCGAACCGCGAGTAATTCCAGCTGAATGTCTGGCGGCGCGAGCCATTGCGGCTTGCCGGTGCGGTCGGCATATTCGACGACGATGCCCATGCCATGATTGCGGTCATCATCCGCGAGATCGCCCATAATCCAGACGCCGGGATGATTCATTTCGACGATGGCGGAAATGCGCTCGGCGGTGCCGAACCACAGGACGGGAACACGGCAGGCATTGGAACGGGATTGCCGTCCAGAGCGACGACTTCGAACGAATGTCCGGGCAAGCGCAAGGCTGCGAATTTCGGTGGCACTGCCGTTCAGAATGTGAAAGAGCACGCGCTCGCCCTGCTTTCACGCGGACCGGTTCGCCGTGATGCAGCATCCGGCCGTTGATGGTGAAATAGTCGTAGCCAACTTCGTAGCCGTGCGGCATACCCTTTGCAAGCGATGCCTTCATGGCGGTCTCGCCTGGTCTTTCGAGATCTTTCACCTCGTTGCAGGGCGAGAGAAAATCCTGAGCCATGTCGCCGCCCCTGCTGAAGAGTCGGATCGAATTCCTTCAGGACGAGGAACACTTCGCGGTCGTACCTGCCGGGTTCGTGCTTTGGCTCGATGTAGACCGGCCCGACCTGGCCGCTGTACTGCCCGGCCGAAAGGTTCGCGCCAGCGCGATTATGCGTGTGATAGAAGCGGAAGCCGGCGGGACGTGGCTTGAAAATGAGCCGGCGCTTGCCATGCGCGGGGATAAAGGGCGTCCCTTCTTCGGCGGCGCCGTCGACGTCGGTCGGAACTTTTTGCCCGTGCCAGTGGAGCTGCTCGGGAGTGTCGGTGTCGTTGAACATGTCGACGGTAATTTGCCGGCCTTCTTTGAAGCGCAGCAGCGGACCAGGGAATTGCCCGTTGTAGGTCATCGTCGAAATGATCTGCTTCGGAGCAATTTCAATTGGGCTGGCAGCGATACGGAGAGTGTAATCGGCAGGTCCATTGGTTATTGCTCCGACCGGATGCCTGATCCGCTTGCTCTGCTGGATGCCGCTTCGAACCAGGTCAGCAGAACACCGGCGCCAGCCGCTTCTGCTTTCAGGAAAGGGCGTCTTGAATTCATAGCCCGTTAACGAGATACTCCTCATCATGTCGCGGCTACTGTTTTGACCCGTTCAGTTCGGATCCGTCACGGATCTCGTCGGTGCCGCGCTCGACGATTTCATCGCCCGGCTTCAGATCGCCCTAACCTCGACGAGGTTGCCGACCGTAGGTCCACGCCGACATTCACCCACTGCGCACGGCCATTGTTGTCACGAATCACGAAGACTCGCTCGGTTGTCGTCACGATGCTAGTTGGCGGAACCAGTAAAGACAGCTCGCGAGCTCTCGACCGGCCACAGCACGAACGGGTACATGCCGGGAGCAAGCAGCCCGTCGGGTTCGGACGTCGAGTTCCACCGGCATGGTGCGCGTCTTCATGTCCAGAGCGTAGGCCGGACGAGCGATCACGCCGGAGAACGTGCGCTCCGGATGTGCCGGCACCTTGAACTCGACCTTCAGTCCCTTTCACGAGACCAGCGACATCGGCCTCCGGAACCGCAACAGCGAGCCGCAAGTGCGAGACCTGATCAAGTTGCAGCAGCGGCACATCGGAACCCGGTCCGACGAGCGCTCCCGGATGGACGTAGCGCGTCGTGATAACGCCATCGAAGGGTGCGGTCATGCGCAGATAGGCGGCCAGATCCTGCTGAGATTTCAAATTGCTTTTCAGCGATTCGACCGTTCTTTGACGAGATCGAACCAGAGCTTGCGCCGCATCCGTCTGCTGTTTCGCCTGGATCAGATCGTTTTCAGCAACCGCGCCCGGTGTCTTTGCAGCTTCCTGAAGCTTGTATATGTACTCTGGGAAGCAGCCAGTTGGGCTTCCGCTTGCGCCTCGTCTGATTCGGCCGAAGTCAGCTGCGCCTGGGCCTGGCTGATGTGTGCCATCAGTTCCGGAGCACTGAGTTGGACGAGCAATTCGCCTTGCTTAACGAAGCTTCCGCGATCCACAAGCACCTTCTCGACGTAGCCGGCCACCTTCGCGTGCAGTTCGGCGCTGAGGAATGGATAGAATTCGCCCGGCAATTCCGTCGTGCGCACAACCCGCTTCGATACGACCTTTGCGAGCTTCACCGATTGTGCGGACTAACTGCAAGTGCGACGCACACCAGCACGAGAAGCAAACGGCGATCAAATTACGAATGCTGCGGCTGTTCATAGTATCGGCTCGATGGATCATCTGGATTCAAGGACATGAAGTGGTAGAGGCTTTCTGTTGAAGGATCGAATAGATTGCGGGCAGGAACGTCAGAGTGGCGAACGTGGAGAAGCAGCAGCCCGCCGATGACGGCTCGACCCAGAGGCGCGGTTTGATTCCCGCCTTCGCTCAAGCCAAGCGCCATGGGAAGCATTCCGCAAATCATGGCGCGGCGGTCATCAAGATCGCCCGCAAACGGCTGGCTGGCGCCCTGATGGCCGCATCGATGGACGAGCTCTTCTGTTCTAACCGGTGCGTTCGGCGAACGAAATCAACAGAATCGAATTCGCGACAGCGATTCCAATCGCCATGATGGCGCCAATGAAGGACTGCACGTTCAGTGTGGTCCCAGTAATCCACAGCATGATCAATACACCGCAGAGCACGGCAGGCGTCGTCAGGATCACTGCCAGCGAGAGCCGGAACGACTGGAAGTTGGCGGCCAGCAACAGAAAGATGACAACAACAGCGAGCAGAAGGCCGATACGAAGGCCACGGAATGTCTGCTCCAATCCCGGAGCTTCCCCGCGCATGTGAACGCTGACGCCGCGCGGCGGCGTTCCGGCGCGCTGAATGGCTTGCTGAATCGGGGTGAGTGCCTTTCCAAGCGGCACGTCGTGCAGGTTAGCGGTGAGCGCAATCACCCGCTGCCCGTTGTAACGATCCATCTCGCCGGCCATCTTCGGGCGTCGTGATCGTCGCGATGTCACTCAAGTAGGGCTGGCTCTGACCCGGCTGCATCAGGGGAATCGACTTCACATCCTGCGAGCGATCTGCATCTGATTTGGCGGATACTGCACCTGAATCTGAAACGCATTGCCGGATTTCGGATCGCGCCAGTAGTTCGGGCGAGGTGAAGCGCGTGGATCCCGTGGCCGCTACATAGGATTGCGCGATATTGGACATGGTCAGTCCAAATTGGCCCGCGCGGTCGCGATCGATGTCGGCATGCGCGGTCGGATAGTCCATGGCCTGCGCAAATTGAAGATCGCGAAGAAAGGTCAGCTTCTTCAGTTCCGCCTGTATCTTCTGAGCAAAGGTGAAGTCATCTTCGAGAGCTGGGCCTTGCACGGCGATATTGACCGGAGTCGGGGACCCAAAACTCATGACCTGGCTGATGATGTCTCCGGCTTCAAAAGAAACCTGCAACTGCGGAAGGACTGGCGAAGAGCGGATCGAATGTGTTCGCGAAGCGCCTCATCGCCCTTCACGTCCTCTTTCAAAGCGACCCGAATGACAGCTTCCTGCGGACCGGCAGTAAACAGATAGATCAGATCGACGGGATAGCTGGCCGGCTGAGTTCCGACATAGTCGCTGGTGATCGTGACGTTATCCGGGCCGACGGTTTGCTTGATGATGTCGAGTGCTTTCAGAACCATCGGTTCGGTTTGCTCGATGCGCGTGCCTGTAGGAGCCCGCAAGCGGATTTGCAGCAGCGGCGCTTCCACATCGGGAAAGATCTCGGTCCCCATGCGCGGAAAAAAGATCCAGATGAAAAGAATGGAAAGCGCAAGATAGACGATCGCCAACGGCCAACGGAAACGCAACGTGGCGTTCAGGTATCGCGTGTAGCCGTTGTGAAGCTTGCCAAAGAGTCCGCGTTCTCTTCGTCCTGGCGCTTTTCCTTCATGATCCAGGCGGACAGGACCGGAACCAGGCTGCTTGAGAGCAGGAACGAGGCGATCATGGCAAATGCCACGGCAAGTGACAGTGGCACGAACAGCTGCCGGCCCACTCCCGCCAGGAAGAACGACGGTAGAAACACCGCCAGAATGCAGAGCATCGAAAGGAAGCGCGGAATAACTGTCAGCCGCGTGGCTTCCACAACGGCTCGGGCGCGCGGCACGCCGGAAGCCATGTGGGAGTGCAGATTCTCGATCTCGACCGTCGACTCATCCACCAGAACGCCGACCGCTAGCGCCAATCCACCGAGCGTCATGATGTTGATCGTTTGGCCGGCAGCCCAGAGCAAGACCACGGAGCTGAGGATGGCGAACGGAATATTGATGACGACGATGATGGCGCTCCGCCAGTCGCGCAGGAACAACAGCACCATCACGCCGGTCAATACTGCTCCCAAGCTCGCCTCGAAGAGCAATCCTCGCAGCGAATTCGTCACGTAAGGCGATTGGTCGAAATCGAGGCGAATGTCCATATCGGGCGGGAGAGCTTCTTCAGATCGGGTATGGCGGCCTTGATCTCGTTGATGACGGAAAGCGTGGACGCGCTGGCACGTTTCGTGACTGGGATGTAAACAGTCCGTCTTCCATTCACGTGCGCGTATGCGGTGAGGATATCGGTCGCATCAGCGACGGTCCCGATGTCCCGCAGATACACCGTTGGTCCGGCGACCGTTCGGACCGGAGTACCCATCAGCGCATCGAGATTGCCGCCCAGAGTTGCGTTGCTGGTTGCGAACAGATTGAAGTCGCCGATGCGAACGTTGCCGGACGGCATCACCACACTCGCCTTGTTCACCGCCCCGGTCGCCTCTTCCGGCGAGACCCCGTATTCTCTCAGCTTGTCCGGATCAAGCGTAATCACGATCGATCGCTGATTACCTCCGAACGGCGGAGGCGCAGAAACACCCGGCAAAGTCGCGAAAACCGGCCGAACTCGATTCAGAGCCAAATTCTGAATTTCGGCCTGCGTGCGGTTCGGTCCAACAAAGGTGAGTTGTCCGACCGGAACACTGCCCGCATCGAATCGCGTGATGAACGGAGGCACGGTTCCAGGCGGCATGAACGAACGGGCGCGATTCACATATCCGACCGTTTGCGCCATGGCATCGGCCATGTCCGTGTCCGGCTGAAACACGAGCTTCATCAGGGAAGCGCCTTGGATGTTTCGGCTCTCGATGTACTGAATGCCGTTGATGTAGAGGAAGTGATACTCGAAGTAGTAGTTGAGAAATCCTTCCATTTGCGCGGGGTCCATGCCGCTATACGGCTGGGCCACGTAGATGGCTTTCTCGCCGACAGTGGGAAAGATATCGACGCGCATACGCTCGATGGCGAGAATCGAGCACAAAGCGCAGCGCGATCACGAAGACAATGACCGTCAACGGCCTGGTGAGTGCTGCAAGAACAAGTCGCATTTCGGTAGCTTTCTATCTGCTCGCCTCCTCGAGAAAGAAGAGATATCTCCTTGCGCTATCTGGATCTGCAACACGGCGCGCCAGACCGCGAGCTTCGCGAGTGAATCGTCGATTTCTGCCTGCGCTAACAGCCGTTGCGCTTCGGCCACGGCAACAATCGTGGCGAGTCCTGCCCGGTATTGTGCGTTCGCCTGCTTGAAACCCGTCCGGGCATCCGCTACTTCTTTCGGCGTTTCAGCCGCAATCCGGCGAGCTTGCGCCAGCGTCGCTTGAGCGGCGTCCGATTGGGCCTGAAGATCGGCCAGAACCTGACTGTACGTTGCCGCTGCGGATCGCTCCATGGCCGCTTCCTGCGCTTCTTGCGCGCGGATGGAGGGAAGAGCCAGAAGAGGAAAGTTGACAGTAAAGCCGGCCGCCACATTGAAGTAATTCGGCCCGAGGCCATTCCAGCCGCCCAAAGTCGAACCGTTCGTCAGCGCGCCGGTTCCCGCGCGCATATGCGCCTGCCTGCAAGTCGAAAGTGGGCCGATACGTCCGTTGCAGAACTTTCAATCGTGCTTCCGATTCCTGTATGACGCCCGCTTGTTCTTTCGCCGCTGGATTGTTCGCCAGGATCCGCGGTGCATGGAGCGTCATCCGGCGGAAGCTCGAGAAGATGGCCAGGTGCGACGGCCAAGTTCTTTGTGTCTGTTCCCGTAAACTCGGCAAGCGCTGCTCTGGCTACGTCGACTGATTGCTCCGCTTGCATGCAGTTGAGTTTCGCGGCATCCAGTTCTGTATCTGCACGGGACAAATCCGCGCCGGGCCGGAGTTGCGCATCGACCGACGCCTTCACGGACCGTACCAAAACTTGCGCCCGATCGACGGCGGCTTGTGCGGCGCGCACCGTCTGTTGGCTCGCCAGCAGGGTCAAGAAAGCTGCTGCGGTGGTCGTTTGAACATCGAACTGCGTTCGCTTGAGAGTCAACTGGGCGCGTCTTGAGTGGCTTGCGCCGATTGCACAAGCGCGCGCGGCGTCCGAAGTCAAATGGCTCCCAGGAGATCAAAACGCCGGCAGCGCTGCCCCACACGTTGGTTCCGTCATTCGTGCCGAGAACCGGGCCGGAATGTTCGGGATAACGGTTTGTGGCAAAAGCAACCCAAATACGTTGTTGCGCGTCGCGCGATTGACTTGGCCGAGAGCATTCACGACTTGGCAAGTAGTTGGTCCGCGCAAGCCGGATGCCCGCGGCTGCGGCATTCACTTGTTCTTCGGAAGCTTCAATGGAAGGAAACTTCTGAGCGCGCTCGACGGCCTCTTGAATGGTCAATGGCGTTGTATTGGTTTGCTGTTGCGCCGATGCCGTTGAAATCAGCAGAATCGCAGCGGATAAACGAAGAGCGTTTCTCGATATCATTTGCCTTCGATCAACTCCCCGAATAATTCGCGAACTTTCTGCTTGGCCGCTTTCAAAGCCTTGCGGCCAGCTGGCGTCGCCTGTATAGCGCCGTCTCACTCTTCCGGAGCGGAAGGCGGACGATTTCAGATAGCCTCGCTTTTCCAGCCCGTGCAGGATCGGATACATCGTTCCAGGGCTCATCTTGTAGCCATGCCGCCCAAGTTCTTCGATCATGTCTAGCCCAAAGATCTCTCCTTCACACGCGTGATGCAGAACATGCAGCCGAATCAGTCCGGAATAAAGATCTTTGTCTTCCACGTAATCGGGTTTCGTAGACGAAAGCTGATAGTATCACTCCAGAGATAAAGGCTCATCTCGATGTGACACTACCCACTTCTGTTACTCATCTCTTGTCGTCACACGCACCCCGTTCTACATTTCTGATCCGGCTCCTCACGGGCAGCGTATTTTTATCCGAAGGCATTCAGAAGTTTCTATTCCCCTCGACTCTGGGCACAGGGCGGTTCCTGAAACTTGGGATAGTGCACCCTTCTTTCACAGCACCTTTCGTCGGATGCGTGGAGATTCTTTTCGGGTCCTGTCTTTTGCTCGGATTACTCACGCGACTCTCGACCGTGCCGCTGCTCGCGGTGATCTGTGTGGCAATTTGGACGACTAAACTGCCGATGCTCGCTCAAGGGCACTTCTGGGCAATGGCTCACGAAGCCCGGACAGATTACGCAATGCTGTTGTCGCTCTTGTTCTTATTGACTGCCGGAGCGGGCCCATTCTCCATCGACCAACGGTTGGCGCGCAATTCGCGTTCGGGCTGACCTCCAGGGGATGGCGTTTCTCGTCCTTGTTGCATTCCTTGGGCTCCTCGGCGGCGGGGTTGCAGCGCTTGCCGGGTTCGGTATCGGCAGCTTGCTTACGCCCCTCATAGCAGCAAGGCTTGAAATGCGTGCTGCGGTCGCAGTTGTCGCCCTCCCGCATGTCGTCGCCACGTTTCTTCGTTTCGTCAAGCTGCGCGGTCATGTCAACTTGCGTATATTTTGGACTTTTGGTGCCGCCAATGCAGTTGGTGCGCTTTTGGGAGCTCTTCTCAATTCCGTCGCAAGCAATCCTTCTCTGCGCTGGCTATTCGCGGCCCTTTTATTCTTCGTGGGCGTGCTCAGCGTTCTCGGATACTCGGAGCGTCTGCGTTTTGGGCCGATCCTGGCTTGGCCCGCCGGCGCCCTCTCCGGATTTCTGGGCGGGCTAATTGGAAACCAGGGAAGCATCCGGTCTGCCGCGATGCTTGGCTTGGGCTTAGAAGGGGAGAGCTTTGTAGCAACAGCCACGGCTATCGGCTTGATCGTGGATGCCGCACGGATTCCCGTTTACATGTACACGGATTTCCGTGAAATGCTGACGCACTCGCCTATTATTGTTTCAGCTCTAATCGGCGTCGTCGTAGGCACTTACGCAGGCGCACGTGTTTTGCAGCGGCTGTCGAAAAAAGCGTTTTATCGAGTCGTCGGCGGCATTCTGATTATCACAAGCGCTTTTACGATCCTTCATCTGCATGTATGAGTTCACCGGTTCGTCACTTCCATTCGGCTTCGCTCGCCCGACTGTGAATCGACCGAAGAAATGAAAATTCCGAAGTTCCACAGGGCGCGCGGAACCGTAGAAAACGCTGTAAGCGGTCACGCCGCCTCGTCTGGTACTGGTTGCCCCGCCGAACACGGATCTTCACTTCTACGCGCGATCCCAGGCGGTTGAGCATTGACATTAATCGATCGGCGGTGAATCTGGCGAGATCCGCGTTTCGGATACGTGAGAAGTCGGCTGCCGCGAAACCAGTTCGTGCATGAGCTGCACGCACGGTCAGCTTCTCCCGGTCGAGCGCCCTGATAATTTCAGCGGCAAGTAACGCCTTGAGCTGCTCGACGTCGGCATTCCCACGCCCAAGGTCGCAGAACACATTTCCGCTGCCCCGCATGAGTTCGATTTTTTCGCCTTTCATCGCAGTGTCTCCTTTAATCTCTTCAAGCGATCTCTCACGACATCGAGCTCGTGTTTGGGCGTCTTGATACCGTGCTTGGATTTCTTTTGAAACGCGTGAATGATCCAAATTTCGTCCGCCAGCTGGACGGCATAAACGACCCGAAATGCATCGCCGCGGAACGCAAGCGCGACTTCAAACACGCCGGAGCCAAGGCCGTGCATCGGTTTCGCGATGTCCGCTTTGCCACCCTCCGCCGCAATCGTAAGCGCAGTGAGGAAGATGGATTGTGCGTCGGCGGGAAAGGTCTCGAACTCCTTGAGCGCCGCCTTAATCCATGAAACGGGGCGTGTTTTCCGCGGCTCAGCCATCGCCTACCTCTTGCCACGATTCGATGTTGTCACATATGACAACATCTGTCAAGGAAGGTACCTAAGGCCGCTGCTTTCTAACTGTGCCAAAACTGTGTCCGAATTGCATCTATTCCAACCGCCGGGGTTGCCTTTTTGAGCGAAAGCAGATTCCCCATATTGTTGTAAACGTTAGGAATTCGCGAAAGACGATGGACGCCTTGGAGCCGACTTCGCTCCCTTGGGCAGGGGGTCGGGCGTTCAAATCGCCCCGCCCCGACCACTCACAAGCTCGCCCGCGGGTCAGGTACGCTGCTCGGCACGACCGATCGGCACGGTCACGGCGGCCGTTTTCTGGCGCGGCTGCCGTAATCGGGTGGCCAGATAAACGACAATCAGGATGTTCACGATCAACACAGCGACCTTGATCCACGTGAAGTGCTTCGCCAGCTCATAGATCTCGAGCGGAATCAGCGCGGCGGTCGTGATCACGGTGAAGTATCGCGCCCAATGCCGGCGCATGAGCAAGCCCGTCCCTTCCGTTAAGAGTAGGGCCGCATAAAAGAACGTGCCCGCACTGAACGCCTGTAACTGTTTGGGCGTTATGAAGAATAACTTGCTGAAGATCGGGTGAATGAATCGATTGTCTGGATCCACCCGCAAAACGCCCACCCAATGAATGACCGCTGCCGGGACGTTCTTGTGGAGAAGGTTGAGAGCGCCTATTCCGGCGGCGACCAGTAGAACCCCTTTCAGGAGCTTGAACAATCCGATCAGCAGTTCGCCGGTCCAACTGGGCTCGTTGTTTGTGATGTCGGCATTTGTCTAGATCAAAGAAGCGACCGCACGCATCTAAACTTCACATTGTCATGAACAACTGCGAACACCTGAAAGAAGCAAAGGACCTGCAGCCGTCCCGGCACGTGTGTGAGGACTGCATCAAGATTGGAGATCATTGGGTGCACCTGCGCCTTTGTCTCGAATGTGGACACGTCGCTTGCTGCGACTCATCCAAGAACAAGCATGCCACCAAACATTTCCATGCTTCGCATCATCCGATCATGCGCTCCATCGAGCCCGGCGAGACATGGGGGTGGTGCTACGTGGATGAATTGCAATACGATTTCTCACACGGCGTGAAGCATGCGCAAGTCCTGGAGTAAGTTTCGCACGGCCGCTGCTTTTCACGAGAGGCCATGAGCAGCAACGCAGACATCCCGGAACGCGTCCAGATTCTTGGCACGCGCGGCTCATCGGTCGCGTATACGATTCGAGACTTCCTACAGCGAAGCGACGTTCCGTTTGACTGGATCGAACTGACGAGTGACGACGATGCGCGCACGAAAGCTGGGGTCGGGAGCCTCGCCGATCCACGTCTTCCGATATGCATTTTTCACGATCGTACGCGCATCGAGCACCCGACCATTCGCCAGATTACCGAGAAGCTTGGCTGGTTTCACGACCCATCGCGTGCGGAGTACGATTTGGCTATTTATGGCGCGGGACCGGCGGGGTTGGAGTGCTGCGGTGTACGGTGCGTCGGAAGGGCTGAAAACCGTAGTAATTTGATGCTAAATGGGAACCGGCCGGCGAGTTGGCCGCTGGACCGCAATCCTTATTATTTGGAAACGAGCATGCCCGGAATGTTCGCGGCTGGCGATGTCCGGCATGGATCGATTAAGCGGTGCGCCTCGGCTGTAGGCGAAGGTGCCATGGCTGTCGCGTTCGTGCACAGGTATCTGGGCGGAAGCTAACCCTCTGAGTTAACGTGCCGCCCTGGCAAGTTACCCGCGCAGGTTGCGGAGCAGGAAGACTAGGTTTGCGGGGCGCTCGGCGAGGCGGCGCATGTACCAGGGAAACCAATGCTCGCCGTAGGAGATCAGCACGCCGGAGCGCCAGCCGTCCTTTAGGAGTCGCATCTGTTCGTCGCGTGCGATTCCGTAAAGCATTTGAAATTCGACGTCGTCTTTCGAACGGCCCAATGACACGGTGAGCTGTTCGATGCGGCGGATCAGTCCGCGATCGTGCGTGCCCATGACCGGAGGCCGGGCGGCACGAGGCGAATCCTGACCCAGCAGCAATTGCGTCAAAGCGAAAAAGTTTTCGTCGACATCTTTCTTTTTGGGGTAGGCGCGCTCCGGCGGCTCCCGGTACGCGCCTTTGACCAGGCGGATGGCTGCGCCGCCCGGCAAGAGACTGCGCAGGTCAGTTTCGGTGCGATAGAGATACGCCTGGAGGCAAACGCCAACGCTCGCGTAACGTTCGCGTGCGCGGCGATAGAGGTCGAGCGTCACATCGACGTATTGACTCGATTCCATATCGATCCAAACAAAGCTGCTTTCGCCGGCGCGCTGGAGCAGTTTTTCAAGGTTCTCCCATGCGACGTCGCGGCCGATGTTCAATCCGAGTTGCGTGAGCTTCACAGAAAGGCTGGCCGCGGCCCCGAGAGGGCGAAGTCGGTCCAGGAGTAATAGGTAGTGGTCGGCCACTTCGCCGGCCTCTGTGCGATCTGCGATGTCTTCGCCGAGACGCGTCAAGAGGACGCGAAAGCCGGATCGCGTGAGATTTTGCGCAGCCGAAACGGCTTCCTCCATGGTTTCGCCGGGCATGAAACGCGCAACCGAGCGCCGCAGCAGCCGGGAACGCGGAGCCTTTTCGCGAAGCCATGGGCTCTGAGAGCCGGCCAAAAGAATGCTTCTCATCACAGCCATAGGTCACCTCGAGTTATTGTGCCAATTCCAGGTATACTGTCCCTCATAGCTGGGTGGGAGGGCATATGCAAAATCGTTGGATCGCTTCGCTGCTGTGGTTTGCAGTGTTGCCCGGAATCGCGCTAGCACAAGGAGGCGCGACGGGCGCAATCAGCGGGATTATTCAAGACCAGACTTCGGCAGTGGTCCCGAAAGCGCACATTGAGATTTCAGGAGTCGCGGGGACCGTGCGGCGCGTGGAGAGCGATGCAAACGGCAATTTCACAGAGCCCTTGCTTCCGGCGGGAATGTACACGATTGCCATAACCGCGCCGGGTTTTGCCGAGACGCGCATTTCCAATGTGGAGGTGCGGGTGACGGAAACCACTCGCCTCACGGCGGTGCTGCGTCCGCAATCGATCGCGACTCAGGTGAATGTTCAGGCGCAAATCGCCAATGTCGAGACCACCTCGGCCGCAATGGGCCAATCGTTGAACAGCCGGACGATTGAGACGCTGCCCTTAGCAACTCAAAATTTCCAGCAGCTTCTGACGCTGTCGGCCGGCACGGTGTCGAATCTGAACGCGTCGGCTTCGCTAGGACGAGGCGATACGCGCATGGACGTGAACGGACAGAGAGAAGACAACAACAACTATCAGATTGAAGGCATCACCGCGAGCGACTACAACGTTGCGGAGCTAACGACGACCCCTCTGCCCAGCCCGGACGTGGTGGAAGAATTCAAGGTGCAAACGAGCCTCTACGATGCATCGCAAGGCCGCAACGGAGGGGGAAATATCAATGCGGTGTTGAAGAGCGGCACGAATCAATTGCACGGCGATGTGTTCGAGTTTTTCCGCAACGACGATTTGAACGCGAACGAGTTCTTTTTGAACAGCCAGGGGCATGCGCGCCCGACGGTGAAACAGAATATTTTCGGCGGCAGCTTGGGTGGCCCCATTTTGCCGCAAGGCAAATTTGGCTATTTTTTCATCAACTATCAAGGCACGCGGCAGCTTAGCGGCTTATCGTCGGGGACCATCATTGGCACTTCGATTCCGGTTTTGCCGATTGATCGCTCGCCGGCATCTCTCGTCGCGACGTTTTTCCCGAATAATCCAAATGTGAGCCCGAGCAATCTGGATCCGGTGGCGGTGAAGTTGCTGAATTTGACGGGCAACCAGTTCGGCGCGAGCCCCGGCGGATTTCTGATTCCGACGATTGCAGGGACGCCGGGCGGGACGGGACAGCTCCACGTCAGCCGGGCAGGGCGCTACAACGATGACCAGTTCACGACCAACTACGACAAGGAATTGGGGTCGAAGGACAAGATCTCGGGGCGCTTCTTCTTTTCGGATTTCGAATCGGTGCTGCCGTTCGGCGCCGGCGGCCTGCAAGCGTCATTCGGCAGCAGCATTTCTCCGAGCGATTTGAATTTCCCGTACGATCTTCCCGTGCGCGACCGGTTTTTGAATATCACGGAGACACATACGTTTTCGCCGGTCTGGATAAACGAGTTTCGTTTCGGCTATGTCCGGATCGACAGTAGCGATATCAACACTCCCATCGTGACCGCGAGCCAATTGGGAATCAATCGCCCGAACAACAATGTTGACGACCTGATTTATAAATTCACGTTGAATAGTTCGGGATTTCAGATTGGACCGACTCCGGCCGCCGACATTTCGCAACTGCAAAACAACTTCATTTTCCTGAACACGACGAGCTGGACGAACGGCAAACACCTGGTTCGCTTTGGAGGCGAGGTGGACCGCATCAACTTGGATAAGAATTTCCCTCAGGTTTTTAATGCCCAGCTATTTTTCAGTCCTGGCACGACGCCAGCCGGTCCGTGTGCCCTCGGCTGTTCGGATTTCCAGGAATTCCTACTCGGCGCGCCTTCGTTCAGTTACGGAGCCGGAGGCGTATCGAACCATCAGTACAGGATCGGCGATTACGCGTTATTCGCTCAGGACGACTATAAGGTAACTCCGGATTTGACGCTGAACCTTGGCGTGCGCTGGGAGCTGAATGGAGCTGTGCGCGACGATCTGTGCCATATTGGCAACACGCTGCCACCCTTGACGTTTGCAGGACAGAATCCGTATGTGTATCCCGACTGTGTGAATCAGTTGCACGTTCCGGGTTTGACCGGAAATCTGAACCCTACGACGCTCAACAACGAGTATGCTTCCAATTGGGGGCCTCGGTTCGGGTTCGCATACAATCTCTTCGGCAAGAGCACGACCGCGATCCGCGGCGGCTACGGCATCTATTACGTTCGCGAGGATGTCGGCGCAATTGATCAACTTTCGTTCCAGGCACCTTTCTTGCCGGTCACGAGCACCGTGGGCACCCCTGGTCAAATGGCAAACATCTTTGCGGCAGGGCCCGGGCGGATACCGATCGGCGGCGTCATCGACCCGGCGTTTGTTCCCGTATATTCGCGATTACTCGGATTTGTGAATGGGAGCGGGCTCCCGACAACCGACACGACGCAGACGCCGGTATACAACGGAAACACGATTAACATCCTGGCTCTCGAAGTGCCACCGCACTATGTGAATCCGAGCACGCAGCAGTGGAATCTGACGCTGCAGCAGAGTTTGGGGTCTGGATGGGTGCTCGAAGCCGGTTATGTGGGGGCAAAGGGCACGCATCTGCGCGATACGCGAAACATCGATCAGGCGTACGATGCCCGCGTGAACCCGGTGATGCTGACGGCCACAAACGGCGCCGCGTACACGATCGCGCAAAACACGCTGGCAAACGTGAATGCGAGAGGGCGGTACCCGGGCTTGGGCGTGGCGGGTTTTCAGGTCTTCGCCGATGACGCGAACTCGCTGTACAACTCTCTGCAGCTTACGCTTTCGCATCGCTTTTCGCACGGGTTGCACTTCCAGGCGGCATATACGTTCTCAAAAGCCATTGATGAGACGTCTACCGGAAATACCGCCCTTAACACGGCGGTGAACGACCAACTGACGCTCCAAGATTCCCGCGGGCCGGCGGATTTCGACCGCACGCACCGGCTGATCCTGAATTACTCCTATGAGCTTCCCTTTTTTGCGAGGTCGAAGGGACTGATGCATGCGGCGCTGGGAGGCTGGTATGTGAGCGGCATCACGACATTCCAATCGGGCACGCCGTTCACGGTTATGGACTCATCCGCGGCCTCGGCCTTCGGATTGCTGGGAACGGGTACGCCGACGACGCCGGACCTGATTCTGGGCGTGGACCCCATGACGCAAGGAGGCGTCGAGAGCAGGCTGAACAATTACGTGAACATCAACGCATTTGCACCCGCTCCGATGATTGGACCTGATGGCTCAACCGGATTCGGCAACTTGGGGCGGAATACGTTTCGGGGACCATTTGAGCAGAACTGGGATTTTTCGGCAGGCAAGATATTCGCCGTGACGGAACGACAGCGGCTGCGCATTACAGCAGATTTTTTCAACCTGTTCAATCACCCGAATTTCGCGAACCCGGCGTTTCTCGATATCGAGAGCCCGTCGAACTTCGGCCAGATCACGAGCACGGTGGGGACGCCGAGATTGGTGCAGTTCTCGGCGAAGTATTCGTTCTGATGAACGCGGCGGCGCGGCGAATTGCGACGTTGGGCTGTGCGCTCGGGGTTGCGGTTTTTGCGCCAGCTTGGCTGAGCGCGCAATCGAGTCCGTATCCGGGCGAAGATCTGCGGCAGCTTTACGCCGTGATGCTTCGCTCGATTGAACAGATTCCTATATTCGACGATCACGGGCATCCTGGCTTTCCGGACGATCCCGACGTGGATGCGATGGCAGCTCCGCCGGGGAGCGCGGCTCTTCGCCTTCGAGCAGATAATCTCGAACTAATCGCGGCGTCAAAGGCGCTGTTCGGGTATCCCTATTCCGACTTTTCTCCGGAGCACACGCGCTGGCTGGTGCAACGAAAGGCTCAGTTGAAACGCGCGGAGGGAAAGCAGTATTTCAATCGGGTGCTGGATCAGTTGAATATCGAAACGGCCATTGCCAACCGGGTCGCCATGCCGGATTACCTGGACAGAAAGCGGTTTTTGTGGGCGTTTTTCGTGGACTCTTTTCTGTTTCCATTCGATAATAGCGCTCTGCGCGACGCCAATGCTGACCAGCAGGTGTATATACCGATGCAAGAAAAGAAGCTGCGACGAGAGATGCAACAGGCGGGGCTACAGAAGTTGCCCGATTCCCTCGACGGGTATCTCCGGTTCGTTACGCGGATTGTGGAGCTCAATCGACGCAATGGCGGAATAGCGATGAAGTTCGAAGCTGCGTATTTTCGCTCGTTGCATTTCGGGGACCCTGCGGAGGCGGAGGCCGCAGCGGTTTATGAGCGATACAAGAATGGCGGGAGGCCGGCGCCAGCCGAGTACACGGTATTTCAAGATTTTGTTTTCCGACATTTGCTTCAGGAGGCGGCGCGATTGCATCTTGCGGTGCACTTCCACACCTCGGTTGGAATCGGCGATTTTTTCAATTTGCACAACGGCAATGTGCTGAATCTGGAAAATGTTGTGCGGGACCCGCGATATGAATCGATAACGTTCGTACTGCTGCATGGCGGTTTTCCATACGACCGCGAGGCGATCTGGCTGACCTCCCGAAAGAATGTTTTCCTCGATTCGTCACTGACGGATTTGAGCCTGTATCCGTCTGAGTTCAAGGATGTATTGAAGTACTGGCTATCGATCTATCCCGAAAAGGTGGTATTCGGGAGCGACGCTTTCCCGTTTAATGAGGCGCTAGGCGCGGAAGAATCGTATTGGCTGTCGGTTCAGTCATCGCGCGAGGCGCTGGCGGGCGCATTGGCGGAACTCGTGTCGGAGCATGCGTTCAGCCGGGAGCAAGCGATGAAGATCGCGCACGGATATTTGCACGATAATGCTGCGCGATTGTATCACCCGCCTGCCCGTTAAGGAAGCAGCGAAACCCGCAAAACTTCCTAGTACCGACAAGACCATTTTTTGTTGGCTAGCATAAGAGGAGGGAGTGACTATGCCATTTCGCACTCGTAGATTCTTTTTATCCACAGCCGGAGCGGGCGTAGCCGCAGGTCTTCTAGCACCTATGCGCGGCAGTCAGTCAAGCGCGGACTCGGGCTCAAAATCGTTCACCGGAAGCGGCGACCGGCGGGCCGAAGAACTCCGGCTTCGGATTGAGATCGCACGGGCTCAGAGCAGGAAAACGATACCGCCTCAAGAGACGAACGGGGATTCCGAGAGATACCGGAACAGGCATTTCTTAGCGAATTTCTCGAAGGCGTTCAATCACGACGCATTCGACCTGGTCGCGGAGAGTGACTACGAGCAGTTGCTGTACGCGCTTTCGACAGGAAAATTTTCCGATTTCGAAAAGATTCCGCTCGGCGGCACAACAAAATTGGTGGACCCGATGACGTCGTTCGCTTATTCGCTGGTGGGGTCCGATCCTCATAACACTTGGACACCTCCGCCGCCGACATTCGCAAGCGAGGAACAGGCGCGGGAACTGGTGGAATTGTACTGGCAGGTGCTGACGAGAGACATTCCGTTCTCGGAGTACGAGTCGAATGCTTTGGTTGCTGAAGGGGCGGCCGACCTGACAAAATATGGCCCCTTTTCCGAACCGCGGAAGGACGGCCAAGTCACTCCGCGCAATATGTTCCGAGCGCCGTTCGCCGGTTGCTTGGACGGTCCTTTTACATCGCAGTTCCTGTGGTTGGATGTCCCGATCGATAATCTCGCAATGGTGCAGCAGTTTCCGTGTTTCACTGCCCATACGGATTACCTGACGGATTACGCATCGTTTCTAAGCGTACAGAACGGCGCACCCCCGACGGCGCAGACCCAAACGGCTTCCAGGTATATCGTTTCGGCCAGGGATGTGTGTTCGTACGTTCGTAAGGACTTCGCAGCGGAAGCGTACGAGAACGCCGCGCTAATTCTGGCCAGCTTCGGACCTGGAGCGTTGAGCGATTCAAACCCGTACAAGAACTCGAAGACACAAAGTGGATTTAGCTCCTACGGGACGCCGGGTTTTCTCGACTGGGTGACTCAGGCGGCCACCGCTGCTCTAAACACGGTGTGGTATCACAAGTGGGTCATTCACCGGAGAATCCGGCCGGAGGAATTCGCGAGCAGGGTGCACAACAACATCGTTCGGAAAACGGATTTCCCGATTTCAGATTTTCTCTTTGGTTCCAATTCGCTGAACCGGATATACAGCGCGAATGGCACTTATTTGCTGCCGCAAGCGTATCCCGAGGGCTGCCCGGTGCATCCTTCGTACCCTGCCGCACACGCGGTGATCGCGGGCGCTTGTGTAACAGTTTTGAAGGCGCTGTTTGACGAGAGTTTCGTAATACCGGCGCCGGTTCTTGCAACGCCGCCGGGAGACGAAATCATACCGTACAAAATTGAGCCGCTCACGGTTGGTGGCGAACTGAACAAGCTGGCCGGGAATATTGCATTGGCCCGCAATGGGGCGGGCGTGCATTGGCGATCGGACACGCTGGAAGGAATTCGGCTGGGCGAGAGAATTGCCAAGAGCCTTTTGGGTGACTTGCTCAGCATCACGACGGACAGCATGGGTCCGCTCACGTTCCATAATTTCGACGGCGGGCTGGAGACGATCTACCCGACCGTCCAGCGGTAAAGCCGCCGATCCGGCGCTTGGAACTCGTGATAACGTCTTTTCATGGTTCCAAGTACCCGAACTCCGCAATACGGCTACGCGCTGGCCATTCTGCGCGTTGTCACCGGCTTCTTGTTTTCGCTACACGGCTGCCAAAAGATTTTGGGACTGTTCGGCGGCATGGACGGACACGGCGCCAAAGCCGCCATGCTTTCACTGATGTGGTTTGGAGGCATGCTGGAGCTCATTGGAGGATTGCTGATTCTCTTGGGGCTGTTCACCAGGCCAGTCGCTTTCATTCTGTGCGGCGAAATGGCATTCGCGTACTTCCATTTCCATGCGCCGCGCGGTCTGCTTCCGATTCAGAACGAAGGCGATCTCGCCGTGCTGAATTGCTTCATTTTTCTGTATCTGTTGTTTGCCGGCGCGGGACCGTACAGCCTGGACGCGGTCGTCCATACTCGCGAGCCATGAGGCTCGGTGCCATCACGGTTATATGGATTTGAGACCTAACAATCTGTTGTAAGTACCGTCTGACTCTCTGATTTTTAAGGGCTTCGGGGCATCCCGCCATAAAATCTGTTCCTGCCCGAGTCGGATAAAATCTCGGGAGTAGGAATTCCATGGAAAGAACTTCACCGTCCGTTTTGGATCAGGACGTCCGCGACGACGACGCCGCCGTACCGCGCGCCTGGAGTTTTGCTCAAAAGATTGCTTTCCGGTTCGTTTGCTCGTTTCTGGTTCTGTATAACCTCGCCATCGCTATTAATCTGCTTCCGTGGATGTCGTTTCTCTCAAATGCGTACGAGGGGTTGTGGCACACGTTAGTGCCGTGGGTTGCGATACATGCATTCCACCTTAGCGGCCAGGTGACCACATATTTTCGGACTGGAAGCGGAGACACGACTCTCGGCTACATTGAGGTCCTCTGCCAGCTAGTTATTGCCGCGGTTGCCACAATCATATGGTCGTTGATCGATCGAAAGAGGACTAATTACCGGCAACTGCATGGCTGGCTGCGCCTTTACGTGCGGTATGTTCTGGCCTACTGGATGCTGGTTTACGGCTTCGCCAAGCTCATTCCTCCGACACAGTTTCCCACTCCGTATCTTGGGCGTCTGCTGGAGCGGTATGGCGATTTTTCGCCCATGGGACTGCTGTGGACGTTCATGGGATATTCGAGAGCCTATACATATTGCTGTGGCTTTGCGGAAGCCGCCGGTGGAGCGCTGCTGCTGTTCAGGCGAACGACGACGCTGGGCGCGGTTTGGTCGGCTCTTTGCATGGCGAATGTGCTGCTTCTCAATTTGAGTTACGACACTCCGGTGAAGCTGTTTTCCGGGCTGCTACTGTTTATGGCGCTCTTCTTGGCGGCCCCTGAACTTCCGAGACTCGCAAATTTTTGGGTTTTTCGGAGACCCGCAGTGCTGGAGAATATGGGCCCGCCGGCGTTCACAGTGAAATGGATGAGAACGGCGACCGTGGTGCTGAAAGTTGTCGTAATCGGCTATTTCATTTATCTGACCTCGTTCGCGAGTTACAGGCAAACTCAGAAGTATATGGGAACCGCCTCCACGCCTCCGGTTCATGGCATTTACGAGGTGGACGAACTCACGCGAAACGGCCAGCCCGTGCCGCCCCTCGTCACAGATGCGAATTATTGGCGCGACCTTGCCATAGAGAACTATCTTGGGACAAATATGTTCACGGTGAGGCTGATGAATGATTCGCTGGCGAGGTATCGAGCGAATTTTGATGCGGCGAAGAAAACCATTACTATCGAGTCCGGCGCTGATAAGGGGAAAAAGGGCACATTTTCTTATACCCAACCGGATGCGTCGCACGTCGTGCTGCAAGGGAAGCTGTCGAACGATTCCATCGGCATCAAGATGCACCGCGTCGATGAATCTAAATTCCTCATCGTCAGCCGGGGTTTTCACTGGATCAGCGAATTGCCGTTCAATAAGTAGAGATCCTCATTGCCCGAACATAGTTAGGCGCGGGCGGCTTGCACGTCCACGAACGCGGCGCCAAGGAATTTTCCAGTAGCATCGAAATCGAAGGCGTAGTGCACGACTCCGAGACGGGCACAGGCGTGACACCCGTCGAGGACGCGGTAGTCCACAACGAACCGCTGGCCGCCGTTAGGACCGCGAGCCGGTGTTACGCCGGTGAATCCGCTCCGGTCTCCGGACCAAAGCGTCGCGCGCGGGTGGGCAGCGACGAGTGATTTCCAAGCGCTATTCGCGTTTAATTGGACGCGCGGCAGTTGCGACAGATCATCTACGTCCACCTTCCACGGTGTACCGTTGACCAGCAAGCAGCCGCTGTTTTCATTGGCTCGGAACGGGTACAGGATCCAGGCGATGTCGACACGCCCGGTGTCCTGAAATTTCTGGAGGAACGCCTGATTCTCGAGTCGGCGAATGAACGCGACCGCTTCCGCGGAAGCGCCCGACTGTTGCATCTGTTTTACAAAACATGCGCCTAACTGAGGAAAGGCGAGAGTTTGGCATGATTCCCGGGCCTGGCGCACAGTTCCGTTATTGGCGGGCCAAACTGCGCGCTGGCTCACGTGAAAAGCGGTGTTGTTGGAGGCTTCTTGCTGGGGGCGAGCAGCGCCGACGAAAAGACCGAGCGCGATGATGAACGATGTGCGGAACATGACAACATTACCGCACAGCGGCGCTCGCGTTAAATACAGAGCTTCGGAACCTGGATCACCGCTCCATCAGTGGCGAGGCTTTTCAATCGCGAGATACACTAGGCGATTGGCCAAACCTCTTTTATGAAAATTCACGAGTATCAAGCCAAGGCGATTCTGGCCAAATATGGCGTCCCTGTGCCGCGCGGAGAGGTGGCGTACACGGTGGAAGAGGCCGAAAGCGCCGCGAAGCGCATGGGTGGAAGCGTGGTTGTGAAGGCGCAGATTCACGCGGGCGGCCGGGGCAAGGGTGGCGGCGTGAAAATCGCAAAGGACGCGGAACAAGCCGCGGAGATCGCGAAAAAAATGTTGGGCATGACGCTGGTGACACATCAGACCGGTCCCGAAGGACGGGTGGTCCAGCGGTTGCTGGTCGAAGAGACTCTTCCGATCGAGCGCGAGCTGTATTTGGGAATTGTGCTCGACCGCTCTCTTGGCGAATCGGTTTTCATGGCATCGAAGGCGGGCGGGATGGAGATTGAGGAAGTCGCGGCGAGCACTCCCGAGCTGATCCTGAGAGAACCGCTGCTTCCGGGATCGGGGCTGCAACCCTATCAGGCACGGAAACTCGCTTTCGGCATGAGCATTCCAGCGACGAGCGTGAACCAGGCTGCCACCGCCATGACCGCATTGACTCGGGCGTACGAAGCGATCGACGGATCGCTGGTCGAGATCAATCCTTTCATCCTGACCAAAGATGGCAAAGTTTACGCGCTCGACGCGAAGATCAACCTCGATGACAATGCGCTCTACCGTCACAAAGATCTGCTGGAGCTGCGCGATCTGAATGAAGAAGATCCGCTCGAGGTGGAGGCGTCGCGCTTCAGCTTGAATTACATCAAGCTGGACGGCAATATCGCGTGCATGGTGAACGGCGCGGGGCTTGCGATGGCCACCATGGACATCATTAAGTATGCCGGAGGGCAGCCTGCGAATTTTCTGGATGTGGGCGGAGGCGCGAATGCGGAGCAGATTAAGAATGCCTTTCGCATTCTTCTATCGGACACAAGCGTCAGAGCGGTGCTGATCAATATTTTTGGAGGCATTTTGCGCTGCGACATTCTGGCGACGGGCGTGGTTTCGGCTGCCCGTGAGCTGGGGATCAAGATACCTGTGGTGGTTCGGATGGAGGGCACGAACGTCGAAGCGGGGCAAAAGATTTTGCAGGAGTCCGGCTTCAACTTCACAGTGGCGGACGGGATGAAGGACGCGGCCGAGAAGGTGGTGAGGCTGGCTCGATGAGCGTACTTGTTGACGAAAACACGCGGCTGCTGTTTCAGGGATTCACCGGGCGCGAAGGCACATTTCATGCAGGACAAGCGATCGCGTATGGAACGAATGTCGTCGGCGGAACAACGCCGGGCAAAGGCGGGCAAACGCACCTGGAGCGTCCGGTGTTTAATACCGTCGAAGAGGCGGTGAAGGCAACGGGCGCAAACGTCTCCATCATCTTCGTGCCACCGCCCTTCGCGGCGGACGCAATCATGGAAGCGATTGACGCGGGAGTGCCGTTGGTCGTCTGCATCACCGAGGGGATTCCGGTTAGTGACATGGAGCGGGTTTGGGCTTACCTAAAGGCGCATCCCGCGACCCGGCTCGTGGGACCGAATTGTCCGGGAGTTATCACTCCCGGAAAATGCAAAGTGGGAATCATGCCAGGCCACATTCATCGGGCCGGTCACGTCGGGATTGTTTCACGGTCGGGCACGTTGACTTACGAAGCGGTCGGGCAACTGACGCGGCTGGGGATTGGACAGTCGACGTGTATCGGGATTGGAGGGGACCCGATCGTGGGCACCACCTTCACAGATGCGATCCGATTGTTCAACGAGGATCAGGATACGCACGCCATCATCATGATTGGTGAGATTGGAGGCAACGCCGAAGAGACCGCGGCGGCTTACGTGAAAGAGCGCGTAAAGAAGCCGATGGTGGGTTTTATCGCGGGACAAACCGCGCCTCCCGGGCGGCGCATGGGACACGCGGGCGCGATTATTTCCGGCAGCTCCGGGCGCGCGGAGGATAAATTGAGGGCGATGACGGAAGCGGGCATTATCGTGTGCCCTTCCCCCGCCCTGCTCGGAGAGAAGATGCAGGAAGCACTCACGTCACAGACCACACGGAAATTGACATGGCAGTAGAACGAACTTTCGGCATCATCAAGCCCGATGCGGTGGAGAAGGGACACGCAGGCGAGATTTTATCGCTGATCGAGCAGAATGGATTTCGGATTGTTGGCCTGAAGATGCGCCGCCTCGCCACGCGCGAAGCCGAAGCATTCTATGCGGTTCACAAGGAACGGCCGTTTTTTCGAGGCTTGGTGGAATTCATGAGCTCAGGCCCGGTCATCGTGCTGGTTCTGGAGCGCGAGGACGCGATTGCGAAGTGGCGTGAAGTTATGGGAGCGACCGATCCTCGAAAAGCCGCGACCGGGACAGTGCGCCAGCTCTACGCGGAAAACATCGAGCGCAACTCGGTTCACGGGTCGGACGCGTCGGAAACGGCGGCGGAAGAGATTCCTTTTTTTTTCAGCACGGCAGAATTGCTGTGAGGCAACTCTGCCGTGTGTTCCAGAGGAGAAACTAAGCTACTTTCGCTTCCAAGCCCGGCACTTCCAAAGCGCTCGCAAGCGCCCTTCTCGTTTTTTCGGCGAGATTCCGCAGACGTGCATGTTTCGGTCGGCTTAAGCGCTTCTCTACGCCACGCCGGGCGCGGAGTAAGCGGATGCGGACGGCCGTTTCCGACCAGCCATGCTGGCGCGCGATTTCTTGAACCTTATAGCCCTCTATGTAATGACCTTCGAGCACCACTCGGTCATTCGGCTTGCAATCGTTAAGAATCCGCTTGACATCGATGGCGGCCACGTTCATTCGAGGCGGAGCCTGCAATTCCGGCAATGTCTGCGTTTGGGGTTCACGGCGCAAAAATGTTCTATGAATATTCAGCGCGATGCTATTCGTCCAGGTCAAAACGAGATTCGGGTCCCGCAACTGCTCCCTGCGCTCCCAGCCTTTTGCCCAGGCTGCCTGCGCAGTGTCCAGCGCTGCATCATAAGACAGGCCACGCGAGACCAAAAATCGCACGGTTAAATTGAAGCCCCGCTGATACGCCTTCCCGTATTCTTCTGTTGTCATCTGATTCCACCGCTCTCCTAAATTCTTTGAGTTGATGACCTCTCTGGGATCATCTTTTCTTTTTTCGCGGGCGTTACTACCACCCGAGGGTACAATTAGGCAGTTTTAGTGCCAGGGAGAATGGAGAGAGGCAATGATCGAAGAAAATGCCGCGCAATCAGTAGTTTGCAATAGAACCCTGATGTCTTACAGCAGGCTCGAATCGCAGAAATTCTTTCCCGTTCGGTGCAAAAATTGCTGCGTTGGCAGAGGGTCGCCAGAAATAATACGGTGGTTAATGGCTGCTAACTGGATGCGTCCCGGTCAGCTTAAGTGACAGGCGAGTGGAAAAATTACTTTGTGTCCGGGCGGCTTGGGGGGGGCGGTTCGGGCTTGTCCGGATCCTCGGTAATGTTCTTCATGCTGTCGCGGAACGACCGAATGCCCTTTCCGAGGCCTTGACCAAGCTCCGGCAATTTCTTCGGGCCGAAGACAAATAGTGCCACGACCAGAATGATTAATAAGTGAGTTGGGGAAAACAACCCTTCGAACATGAACGTTCTCCAGACCGGTTGCGCAAATTCCTAGGAGCGCACCCTATATACTAGTGACAACGTCACCGATCCTATGGTAGCACCGATTTTCGGTGCGCGCCCCGCGTTTCGGTGAACCCTGCGGTTGACATCGTCTGCAATGCTCCGGTATAGTTCTGAAGTACTGAACTATCAACAAGTTGAGGTCGGCTATTGGCGTCCGGCAGGAAACTTCAGATCTTTCGCGGTTGATAGAGCGGCGTGATCTCGGCGCGAGCCGGAATTCGACGCGCGAAAAAGCAAACATGGCCGGTCCATCAAACGAACTCGAATTGCCTGAAACGATCGCGAGAGAGGACTATCAAGCGGTCCTGGACGATTACAGCAGTCACTTCAGCCGGAACGGAGAGATTCTCTACGGGCATGTTTTGAACGTGTCCGACAAAGAGGTCATCGTGGACATCGGGCGGAAGAGCGAGGGCCTGGTGCCTGCGTCGCAATTTCCGATGGTGGAGGGCAAGCCCGCTGTGCATCCGGGGGATGTGATCGAAGTCATGTTCGATCGCGGCGGCCCGCCGGTGGAAGGCTACATTCTGCTCTCCTACGAACGAGCCCACCGCAAGCAGATTTGGGAGCGTCTGGAAAGAGCTGCCGCGGAGCGAACACCGGTTACGGGGCGGGTCCTCGACAGGATCCGGGGCGGACTGACGGTCGACATCGGCATTACCGCGTTTTTGCCGAATTCCCAGGTGGAGATCCGCCCGGCACACAACCTGGATGTCTATATCGGCCGCGAGATGGAAGTCCGGATTTTGAAACTGAACCGGCGGCGTGGCAACGCAGTTGTCTCCCGGCGCGTGGTTCTCGAGGACGTAGAAAACGCAAGGAAAGCCGAAGCGCTCGCCAAAATTCACGAAGGCGCGGAGATCACGGGCAGCGTCAAGCACCTGACCGATTATGGGGCATTCGTCGATTTGGGTGGGATCGACGGCTTGGTGCATGTGAGCGACCTGAGCTATCAAAACGTCAATCATCCATCGAAGGTTGTTCGCGTCGGCGAGCAGGTGACGGTAAAGGTTTTAAAGTTCGATCCGGAGAAAGAACGCATTTCGCTCGGGCTAAAGCAAATGCAACCCGATCCGTGGATGGATATCGAGCTTCGGTATCCTCCGCTGGCGCACGTGATCGGCCGGGTGGTCAGCGTCACCGATTACGGCGCGTTTGTCGAGCTCGAGCCGGGGGTTGAAGGTTTGATTCACATCTCCGAAATGACATGGAGTCGGCGGATGAAACATCCGAGCAAGATCGTCAAGGTCGGGGATGAGGTGGAGTCGGTGATTCTGGAGGTCAAATCAGGGGATCGGCGGATTTCGCTCGGCATCAAGCAACTCGAACCCGATCCATGGACCACGGTGGCGGAGCGCTACAGCGTCGGTTCGGTGGTGCAAGGAAGAGTGCGCAAGCTGACTGAGTTCGGAGCATTCATAGAAATCGAGGAGGGCATCGACGGACTGGTTCACGTGACCGACATGTCGTGGACGGCACGGGTACAGCGAGCTGCCGAATTCGTGAGAAAGGGCCAAATGATCCAGGCCGTGATTCTCCACATCGATGCCGCTCATCGCCGCCTATCGTTGGGCATGAAGCAACTGCAGCCAGATGCTTGGGAGACATTCTTCCGCGCGCATCGGGTGGGCGATATTGTGCGCGGGCGCGTGTGCCGGGCGGCGGCCTTCGGTGTGTTTGTGGAACTGGCGGCAGGAATAGAAGGGCTGTGCCACCGAACCGAAATCTACGGCGAACGAGACAAGCGCAGGAGCGCCGCAAAAGGATCGGACACGCCCGAGCTGCCGCTCGATCAGGAGTTCGATTTCAAGATTATTAAGATGAACGAAGCCCAGCGGCGCATCGGGCTTAGTTTGCGCGCTGCCGCCGAGCAGGACGAGCGCGACCGTCATCGAGACTACCAGCGCCAGGCTGCCGCAGCGGGTTCCTCGGTGGGACGCGTTCTTAAGCAGCAAAAATCAGACGAGAAATAAGGAACATGGGTATATGACGAAGGCTGAGCTGATCGAGGAAGTGTCGAAAGTTGTGGAGATGACCCGCAAAGATTCGGAGACCATCGTCGAGACAATTTTCGACAGCATTGTCGGCAGCCTGCATAAGGGAGAAAAGATTGAGATTAGAGGTTTCGGCAGTTTCCGGACGCGGCAGCGGCAGCCGCGTGTCGGGCGAAATCCGAAGACGGGATCGCGAGTGGAGGTTCCATCGAAACGGATCCCCTACTTTAAACCGAGCAAGGAACTGCGCGATCTGGTAAACCAATCGGCCGGAGCAACGCAACCGGATGCCGACACTGGCGCGGGCGCAGACTCTCCGGCTGATGAGGACGTCCCCGCGCTTTGAGCTCCCGCCCCTACGAGAATTTATGGGCGCCGTGGCGTTCCGACATATGTGCTGGGGGACAAAAAGTCTGAAGGATGCATCTTCTGCGAGGCTGCGAACGCGACCGCCGACCAGGAGAGTTTTCTGCTGCATCGCGGGAAATTCTGCTTCGTCATTCTGAATCGCTACCCCTATACATCGGGCCACCTGATGATCGCGCCATATGCTCATGTCGCGCGATTGGCGCATGCCAGCGAGGAAACCACCGAAGAAATGATGCGATCTCGCGCGCCGCGCGGAACGAATTCTTGAGGAGGCGTATCGTCCGGATGGCCTCAATTTGGGCATGAATCTCGGCGAGGCTGCAGGGGCGGGCATTGAGCAGCACATCCATCTGCACGTCGTTCCGCGCTGGAAAGGCGATGCGAATTTTATGAGCATCGCCGGCCATACGCGTGTGATTCCGGAGTTGCTGGAAGATACATACGCGAAACTTAAGCCGAAGTTTTCGCCCGGCGAGGCGGCAACCGACCAATAGAGTAGAGAGACGATGCGGGTGACGGCCACTACACGGCTTAAGGCCATGTTTTCCGGATTCGTGGATCCGCGCTCGCAGCTCGCGCTGATGTGCCTTGTGACGGCGTTCTTTTTCTGGAATAACGATCCGCTGTTCTACCTGTTTACGATCATGGCGTTTTGCACGCGGCTGAGCATTTAGGTAGTGCGGTGCGGGCGTCCCGCATCCTACGCCAGTGGCGTGCGGTCATACTGCTGAAGCAGATCGTGGGGATCGCGGTAGATTGCGATGCAGCCGGCAGAGCGCAACTGATCCTCAGGAAAGCCTCCGCATAGGACGCCTACGGTCCGCAGCCCGGCTCGTTTTGCGCCTTCGGCATCATGTGGGCTATCGCCGACAACCACAACCTCCTCGCGGCGGGATTTCGCGCCTAAGCGATCGAGCGCAGCTTCGAAGATATCGGGGTGGGGCTTCGATCGCTCCGCATCGGCCGAAGAGGTCTCCACTTCGACGAGATCCTCAATGCCGGCGATGCGCTCGTAATCGTTGAGCTCGTCGCCTTTGGCGGACGAAGCGAGTGCGACCTGCTGGCCCTCGGCTTTGACCTTTTGGAAGAGCGCCCGGACGCCAGGGAAGGCGTGAACCTTCGGCAGGTATTTTTCCTTGAAAAGGCGGCCGCGGTACTCTTGCAGCTTCTCACTCTTCTGTTTCAGCTCCGCCGGACTTAAGAAGACAGGCATGAGCTGGTCGCCGCCTTTTCCGATCTGAGACCGGATCTCCTCAAATGGGATTTCGTGTCCAAATTTTCGGAAGGCTTCCTGCCATGCTTGCGCATGAAGGTCAACCGAATCGAGCAATGTCCCGTCGATATCGAAAATAATCGCCTTCGGCATGGCTCAAATGTGCGCTGGTTGTGTGACTCGATGCATCGAAGTAGTGTTTCCGCTCGAAACTGCGTCGATAGACAGATGGGGTCAGAACTTATTCCCGGAGTAGTGGTTCCAGACGAGGTGGAATCGGCGCGCAAGGCCGGATTGCGCTATGTCATTCCGAAAGGCCACGGGATCAGCCGCCGGCGCGCAGGAGAAGGGTTTGTCTATCTCGGACCGGATGACGAACCGATCAAAGACGAGGTGACGCTCGCGCGCATTCGAGCTCTGGTGATACCGCCCGCATGGACATCGGTATGGATCAGCCCGGATCCGAATAGTCATATCCAAGCGGTGGGGCGCGATGCGCGAGGGCGGAAGCAGTACCGGTATCACGCATCGTATCGGCAGGTACGGGATCTTGTAAAGTTCGATCGGATGCGCGCTTTCGGGAGGGTGCTTCCGCGCATACGGCGCGTGGTGGGCAGAGATCTGGCTCGGAAAGGGATGCCGAAGCGAAAAGTGCTTGCGGCGGTAGTGAAGCTTCTTGAAACCACGTACATCCGGATCGGAAACGAAGAATACGCGGAGGAAAATCACTCGTTCGGCCTCACGACCCTGCGGAATCAGCACGTGCAAATTCTAGGGGAGATGCTGAAATTCAAATTCCGCGGCAAAAGCGGGCAGACGCACGAGATCACGCTGGAAGACGCGCGGCTGGCTCGCATTGTGCGCAAATGCAGAGATATTCCGGGGAGCGCGCTGTTTCAATACATCGATGAAAACGGGCAGCCGGCGAGCATCGAGTCGGGAGACGTAAACGAATACTTGCGAGAAATCACGGGAGCGGATTTCACGGCCAAAGACTTCCGAACATGGGGCGGGACGTGCCTCGCAGCAAACTATCTTCTCGAAAAGACAACCGATCTAGAGAACTGCCCGGAGACGAATGGCGGAACGAAATCCGTTCTGGTGGATGTGGTCAAGCACGTTGCATCAAAGCTCGGCAACAAACCTGCGACTTGCAAGAAATACTACATTCATCCGGCCGTGATCGACTGCTACATCGCGGGAAAACTGCGCGACCTCGCGGACAAGTATCGCGACACCCACAGCGCCTATCTGTACGAGCAGATCGTGCTGGCGCTTATCACGCCTTTGAAGCGCGCGAGAGCGAAAGCGGCGTGACAAGCGTTTTAGGTCCCTTCCACCCGCTTCTCGACGAACCGGGCCAGCGAAGTAAGAAAGTCGATCGGAACCGGAAACACCACTGTCGAGTTCTTCTCGGATGCGATTTCGACCAGTGTTTGCAGGTAGCGGAGCTGGATGGTGACCGGCTCCTTTTGAATCTGCTGCGCCGCCATTGTCAGCTTTTCCGCCGCTAAGTATTCGCCTTCCGCATGAATGATTTTGGCGCGGCGCTCGCGCTCGGCTTCGGCTTGACGCGCGATCGCACGAATCATCTGATCCGGCAGGTCTACCTGCTTCACTTCAACCAATGTGACCTTCACGCCCCAGGGCCCGGTATGCTGATCGAGGACTGCTTGAAGCCGGACGTTGATCTTTTCCCGCTGGCTCAACAACTCATCCAATTCCACTTCGCCCAGCACGCTGCGCAACGTGGTTTGCGCTAGCTGGCTGGTCGCGTAGAGGAAATTCGATACCTCGATGACCGCTTTGACCGGATCGACAACTCGAAAGTATACGACCGCATTCACCTTGACTGTGACGTTGTCGCGCGTCACCAAATCCTGAGGAGGCACTTCGAGCGCCTCGATCCGTAAAGACAGCCGCACAATACGGTCGAGCGGAGCGAATACCAGAATGATGCCCGGCCCTTTCGGCTCCCGCAGCACGCGCCCGAGGCGGAAGATGACTCCGCGTTCGTATTCGGCGAGAATTTTCACCGACGAGATCAGGTAGAAGAACAAGATGATGAGCAGAATGACGATGCCGCCTGAGAAAAGTTGGCTGAAGATCGACATGTTCAGACCGCCTCAACGTACAGAGTGAGATTTTCAACCCGCCTGACGCAAACACGTTGTCCTGCGGAAATGGAATGAGGGCTGCGCGCTTGCCAATATTCGCCATTGACGAAAACGGTACCTTGGGGATCAATGGCGGTCCGACATTCGCCGATCTGACCGACGAGGGTCTCAATACCGGTCATGTGCTTGTTCTGTCGGGCCCGCATCCCAAGTAGGCCTAGAAAGACGGTGAGAATCCCGAGCGCGGCCGAGACTGCGAATGCGATGGCCGGCGTGATTCTGCGGGGTCCCTGTACGAGCGCCATGGCGCCGAAGGCGAGCAGGATTGCGCCGGCAATTCCCGACACCATGTGTGTGTAGTACTTCAGCTCGATCGCCAGCAACACAAGCGCGACCACTAAGAGCGTGACGCCGTACCAGGTGGGCGAATCCTGGTATAACCCATATGCGCCCACGCACATCAAGAATGCACCCAGGATGCCGGGCAAAAACATACCTGGCGCGTGCAACTCCCAGGCGAGGCCCAAGGCTCCGAGAACCACAAGCAGGAACGCGAAGTTGGGGTCGGCCAAAGCTGTGGAAACCATGACTCTCGTTTTTCATTTATAACGTAAACGCGCATGGTGTCGAGCGGGGATTCGGCCTGAAGGAACTTTAACTGCTGGAGGGGTAATCGACCGCACCGGCGATTCGTCTTTCAAGCAGAGATTTCCGAAGGATCTCAAAAAAGGAGAATCAGAATGAGAAAACGAATTACGTACTTGGCCCTGTCCGGCATTTTCGGGATCGGGGTAGCGATGGCCGCGCCTCAGGCGCAGAATCAATCGGCAGCGCAGAACAGCCAATCATCCGCACAGAGCACTCAATCGAATGAGAGGCATCACGCGGATCCGAATCGCCAGGTCGAGAGACTCGCGAAGAAGCTGAATCTTACCGACGAGCAGAAGAATCAGATTCTGCCAATCCTCACGGATAGCCAGCAGCAGATGGAGAGCATTCACAACGACAGCTCTCTTTCGAAGAAGGACCGGTGGGACAAGATGCGAGCCGTTCGCGAGGACAGCGACACGAAAATCCGTGCAATTCTGAATGACGAGCAGAAACAGAAGTACGATCAGATGCGGGCGGAACAGCGCGAGCGGATGCAACAGCATCGGCAAGAGCACCAGCAGAGCAGCGGCCAGACCGGCAGTAAGTAAATACGGGCGACCGAAGGGGACGCCACAGAAGGCGTTCCCTCAGGGTGCGCATCACAACGAATAGAAGTCGTGACTATTTTGCCGATGCTGATTGCGCGTGCACCAGTTTTTGCGGTTTGATGGGCGCCTTTTCAATCTTTTGGTGAGGCCCGGGCCGATCTCTCTTCTCGAAGGGCTCCAGTCTAACCGGCTGGTTCGACCGCATCGATTGAAGCAACGCCTCGACCACGCGCACATCGGCCAATCCTTCATGGCCAGATGGCTCCGGCTCGGCGTTGTTGAGTATGCAGTGCGAGAAATATTCGATCTCTGCGCCGAACTGATCCACTTTATCGACCGAGATTTTTTTCTCGCTGCCTTCCACCTTTAAGCGCAGTTTGTACTGAGGGTGGTAATCGAACGCTGGCTGCAGCCACAGTTCCCCTTTCGTCCCTACGACCTGATAGACGTCCGCTGAAGCGGCTCCGAAACTGCATGTGAAAACCGCCACGCGATCGCCGGGAAAACGCAGGATTCCGCTCGCCATCTCGTGCACCTCGGCGAAGCGCGGGTCTCCACTGTTTGCGCCCATTCCGATGACCTCGGTCGGCTCGTCCTGAAAGAGATAGCGGCAAGCGTTGATCTGATACACGCCCATATCCATCAGCGGACCGCCACCCAAATCGCGCTTGAGCCGTACATTTCCCTGCTCCACCTGCTGACTGAAAACCGAGTTGAATATTCTCGGGTCGCCGATTTCTCCCGACTTGATCAGCTCGATCGCCTTCAGGTTCGCAGGCTCGAAATGCAGCCGGTAAGCGATCATCAGTTTGACGCCGCTCTCTTGGGTTGCGCGAATCATCTCCTCGCATTCGGCCACGGTGTCGGCCATCGGCTTTTCGCATAGAACATGAATCCCAGCCCGCGCCGCGCGTACCGTGAAGTCTTTGTGCAGGCTGTTCGGCAACGTGATATACACCGCATCGATGCTGCCGCTCCGCATGAGATCGTCATACTGCTGGTAGCCAAGCGTCTGCGATACACCGTACTTCTTGCCAAGCTTCTTCGCTTTGGTCGCATCATCGGTAACCAGGGCAGCGAGGACGGAATTCTTCGCGTCCTTGAATGCCGGCAGGATAACCTCCTGCGCAATCCAGCCCAGCCCTACGACTGCGTAGCGAATCGTTTTAGAACTTTCTATGTTCTCACCCATTAAAGCCATGGTTACAAGCTCCTGGAATTAATTGTCCAAAATGCGGGATGGGGAGGCGAGCTCTGAATCAAGAAGCCTTGCGCCGCCCCTTAGCAGCGCCGATCGCCTTCTCCAACAGCTCGACCGCCCGCTCGGGACCCGCGACTCCGGTGATCTCGACTTGCTTCTTCAAGTTCTTGGTGTAAAGAGCCAGGAACTCCTTGACCTGCTCGACTAGCGAGTGTGGCAGCTCAGAGATATTTCGAATCTCTCCGAATTGCCAGGACCTCACTGCGATCCCAATCAACCGGTCGTTCTTCGATTTTTTCCCCTCCTCCGTCTGAACTGCCTCAATGACGCCCACGAGCCGAACGTCCAGCATGCACCCGACATGCGTAGGCTCGTCCATGAGAACCATGACATCCAGAGCATCGCCATCGCCCGCCTGCGTCGACGGAATAAATCCAAAATCGAACGGGAAACTGAATCCCTCCGGCAGGACGTGAGATAGCAGGAAAATTTCCGATTTTTCCTCGTACTTAAACTTGTTTCGGTGTCCCTTCGGCGTTTCGATAATCGCTTTACATTCCTTCTTCTCTTTATCGAACTCATGCGGAAGACCGTTCAGATTTTTCATGAGGGTTCGTAATAAGACTACACCGGGAACTTGCGTGAAACAGAGGATGCAGGCAGGCGGTCAGATGTGCAGTTATGCCTTCGGCAAAAAAGCGTGCCAGTGGCGCGAAAACCAAAAAACAAGATATTCTGGCGGTGGCCCGAAAAAACTTCGGATTCGAGTCGCTGCGGCCCGGACAAGAGGAGGCGGTTCGCTCTCTTCTTCAGAAAAAAGACACGCTCGTCGTGATGCCCACGGGATCGGGGAAATCGGCGATTTACCAGATCGCAGGTTTAATGCTGGACGGTGCGACCGTGGTTATTTCGCCGCTTATCGCTCTTCAGAAAGATCAGGTCGACTCGATCAACGCACAAAATACCGAGGAAGCCGTCGTTATCAACTCGACGCAACGCATCTCCGAGACGCGGGAAGTTTTGGAAAAAATCGAGGAAGGCGCCGGAAAGTTCATATTTCTCGCGCCCGAGCAGCTTCGAAAGCCGGAAACGATTGAGGCGCTCGCGACCGCGAAAATTTCTCTGTTTGTTATCGACGAAGCGCATTGCATCAGCGAGTGGGGGCACGATTTCCGGCCCGATTATCTCCAGCTCGGGCCGGCCATCGAGCGTCTAGGACGCCCCGTGGTGCTCGCGATGACGGCAACTGCATCAGCCGACGTTCGGAAGGAGATTATCGACCGCTTGGGCTTGCGGCGGCCGAAGATGTTCGTTCACGGCTTTGATAGACCGAACCTTTATTTGCGGGTCGATCGTTTCAAAAACCCAGAACAGAAGATGGAAGCGCTTGTTCATCGCGTGCGCTGGGCGGATAAGCCGGGGATCGTTTACGTCGGCACTCGGAAAGCTGCGGAGGAGATCATGCGGTCGCTCGAAGAGGAAGGCATTCGGGCTCTGTTCTACCACGGAGGACTGAAAGCCGCGGACCGCGAGCAGATTCAAGAGCAATTCATGTCCGGCGATGCGGAAGTGATCGTCGCAACGAACGCCTTCGGTATGGGTGTGGACAAAGCGGATGTGCGGTTCGTGTATCACTATGATGTCAGCGATTCGCTCGACGCCTATTATCAGGAGATCGGCCGTGCGGGCCGCGACGGTGAAAAAGCTGAAGCTGTTCTATTCTTCCGGCAGGAAGATATAGGAGTTCAGAGCTTTCATACGGGCGAAGGCAAGTTGGAGCCCGAGAAGATTGAGCAAGTCGTGGAGGCGATTGCGGACCAGGAAGGCCCTGTCGAGCCAAAACAGATCGCCGAAGATACGGATCTATCCGAAAGAAAACTGGCCAGCGTCATTCACCGTTTAGAGGATGTCGGCGCAGTCGAAATTCTACCGACGGGCGAAGTGCAACCGACCGAAAAGGCGGAGGACGTGACAGAAGCGGCACAATCGGCTGCGGAAGAGCAGGAGCGGCGCAAGGAAATTCGAAAAGAGCGCCTACGCCAGATGCAAGAGTACGCCGACATCAGCTCGTGCCGGCGCGAGCATCTGCTGCGCTACTTCGGAGACGCATTCGACGGTCCGTGCAATAACTGCGACAATTGCGAAGCGACTGCGCCCGGCATCGTGGTCGATCCAAGCGTCGGAACAAGGCGCGAAGTCGCATAAAAATCACGGCGCGATGCCGAGGGCCGAGTAGAGCTCCTCCGGCTTATAGATAACGCCGTTCTTCACGACCAGCGCAGTCTTTCTTATATCGCTGATATTGGCGACCGGATCGCCGTTCACGAGCGTGAGGTCTGCGAGCTTTCCCGGCGCAATCGAACCGAGATCGGCGTCGAGCTTCATGATGCGGGCGGAGTTGAGCGTGGCATCCTGCAGCACTTTATTCGGCGGGATGCCGGCCTGAACGTCAAGTTCAAGCTCGCGGTCGAAGGCGAAGCCGGCCATCGAGTCCGTGCCGTCTTCAATGGGGATCCCTGCGCGATACATGCGTCCGATCAATTCGACCATTTTTGTGAACGACTCGCGATAGCGCTGCTCCATGCCAGGCGGCGGTCTCAACCCGCTTGATAGAAGGCCGCGGCGGACCTGGGGTGGCAGACGGCCCGCGACAGCTAGGAATCCAGGCGGAACTTGGCCGTCGCGAGTGTCGAACATGTCTTCGAAGATGCTGAGCGTCGGGTCGAGGCACGTGTGATGGGCCTGCAAAAGCTTGATGAACGCCTGGACCTGCGGCGAATCGAGGTCGAGATCCGTGCCGCGTTTTGCTACTTCGGTCAAGCGGATGGGCGTGTTCGTGTTCTTCACGTCGGGCATGAAGTTCAGCATCAGGAAATTGGCATGCTGGATCTCGTCATAGCCGAGCTCGACGCATTGGGCGGCCGTCATTTCCGCGGGAATATGCCCGCTGACGCGGAGCCCGTGCTTGTGCGCTTCATCGATGATGGCGGGGCACCAGCTCGGGTTTGACCGAACTGTAAATCTTGATCTGGACGTAGCCGAGCCGAACGTAGTTGTCGACGGCGGCTCGGGCCTCTTGTTCGGTCGAGACTAAAACCTTAGTAGGCCCTTGGTATGGTCCCGGTCCATCAATGACACCGGCGAGGACAATGCGAGTGCCGATCTCCTTGCCTTCCTCGATGCGCTTCCGGCGCGCGAGCAGCGACTCGGTGTCGTTGGCGAGATCGCGGACGGTTGTCACGCCAGCAGCGAGATTCAACAGCCCGTCGTTATCGGCGACGTGGGCGTGCATGTCCCATAAACCGGGCAGAAGCATTTGGCCGCGCGCGTCGACGATTTCAGCTCCGGCCGGCGCAGGGGTCTCGCCCGATGGACCGATATTGCGGATGCGGTTTCCCATAACGACCACGGTTTGGTCCTCGAGAATCGCGGCTGATGGGGCCTCGAAAACACGCGCGTGCGTGAAGGCGATGCCGCTCGGAGCTGCATGAGCGAGCTTCGCGGCAAGACTAGATGAGCGCGCTTGAGCCGCCTCATCCTCGGCAGCCTGCAACGTC
>CAWJUK010000013.1:0-58800 GCA_963846035.1 uncultured Acidobacteriaceae bacterium
ACGCGGCAGCCTCTCGAGGGGAATCCCTTGGCTGTATTTCCCGATCAGGCGGCCGCGATTCGCGCCCATAGCGGTCCGGATGGCGATCTCACGCTGGCGCCCTGTCGCGCGCGATAACAGGAGATTCGCAATGTTCGCGCACGCGATCAAAAGAATCAGGGCCACGGCGGCCATCAGTACAACCATCCCCTGATGCACGTCACGCGTGTAACTTTGCTGCAGAGGCTCCGCGAAAAAGCGCGCGATCTCGGCATCAATCGTCGGGATCTTCCTTTGCCATTCGCCTGGTCAAAACCATCAGTGTGGCGTTCGCTTGCTTAACGGTTACGCCGGGCCGCAGCTCTGCCACGACCACGAGGTAATGGGCGCCAAAATTCGCCAGTTCCCGCGGGGTGAAAGCAATCGGCGTCCAGATGTCGACATCTTGTCGTGGAAAAGCGAAGCCGCGGGGCATCACGCCTGTCACCGTGTATTTCTGCTATTCAGCAAGATATCGCGCCCGGCCACGTTCGGGTCACTCGTGAACCAGCTCTTCCACAGACGGTAGCTGATCAGCGCGACGTGTGCTGCCCCGGGGCGGTCTTCCTCCCGAGTGAATACGCGGCCCAAGATGGGCTTAACACCTAAAAGTGAAAACAAATTTTGAGTGACGGGTTCGCCCTCGAGCTTTTCCGGTTCTCCAGAATTAGCCGAAAGGTTGAAAACCTCCTCGCGCATGGCGGCCAGGTCCGAGAAGATGCCGGTTTGCTTTTTCCATTCCGCGTAATTCCGGGCGACGGGTATTGTACGGAAAGCCGTAGCGCGAAATATCCTCGAAAACCGAGACGAGGCGGCTCGAATGCTGGTACGGCAGTGGACGGAGAAGCACGGCATCGATGACACTGAAAATCGCCGCAGTGGCGCCGATTCCGAGTGTCAAGGTGGCGATTGCGATGGCTGCGAAAGCCGGGCTCTTGGCCAGAACGCGCAGGCCGTACCGCAGATCTTGTATGAATGTCCGCACAGTTGTATTGTGGTGCAGGATGGGTTCCGTGAGGGTTGTGAATGGAATCAGCGCATTGTTTGCTCGTATGTCCGTTTACGGGACGAGATGACCCAAGGCAGGACGAACCAATACCGATCTAAGATGGTTCGGGAGAACAAACGGATGAAGCTCGCCAGGTTAGCACCGCTGCTGGGAACTGCTGCATTCTGTCAGGCATTACACTGACCAAGGCCCAAGGACCCGCAAATACCGCGAGCTGGCTTGCTCGAGGCCCTCGAGCAATCGCCCGTTGCGTCTGGAAGCAGGCTGCTGGAATCAGCGATTGGGCTGCCGGGCATCGGGATGTTTCTCGATTCGGGCGCTCCGGGAATGGTGCTTATGGTGGTGCGAGGCCGGACAGCGTCGTCCGAGGATATGGCGAGACCGCGAAAGGAAAATGGACACGAACCGGACGGGAACTCCCTGGTGCGACTGCGGTTCGGGGATTGCCGGTTGCGAATCGAGAGCACGGATGGATTGGTAATAACTGAAGAAAAACGCCCGGGCTTATGAGCTTAGCCCGGGCTTCTTTTTGACCAGTTTGATTGAGCTTTATTTATTCGGGGGTGCCTACGAAGCCGTGGCAGTCGGGGCCGCCGGTGGCGCAGTTTCCGTAGAAGCCTACGATCCAGCCGGCGTTGTTGACTCCGTTGATCAAAGTCATGCCGACTCCGCTGGGATCATCCACCTCCTGGAACGTTCCACCTTTGTAGATGAATCCGTGGATCAGGCCGCCTTTGTCCGTATATGTCCCGACGATCTCGCCGCTGTCGTTGATCCCGAACGCTTGCGTGGACGTCGAATTGGGAAAGTTGAGCGTTGCGAGTGCTCCGTGGGCCAACAAGAACGCGTGATTCACTCCGGCTCCATCGACATAGAATCCGCAACTCGCTCCGACGTTGTTGGTTCCGGTCACCTGCATGCCGCCGGGCGCGTGTCCGTCTTGGAGCACGAGATATGCGCCACCGTTCTGGTAGAAGATGAACCCGTGATCGATACCCTTCGCATCCGCATAGAAACCGGAAGCCTGGTTCTCATTATTCAGACCCAGAAGTTGGTTGAAGGTGGTGCCCGGGTAATCTCTGGTTTCAAACGTACTGCCGATATTCAGGAACCCGTGATTGATCCCTTTGGTATCGACGTAAAAGCCGTCCGTGCTCCCGGCATCATTGATTCCGATCACCTGGGTCTGCACGGAGCCGGGAAAGTTTTCCAAGGCGAAATGGTTTGGCAACGTAAGGACAAACCCCTTATTCGGGTGTCCTGTGGCTCCGCTGCCGTGGTAACCGGCGATCACGTTGTCCTTGTTGATGCCCAGTAGCTGCGTGAAGACGTCGCCTGAAAAGTTGATGGTCTGAAATTTGAAGGTTACCGTTGCGGCCGGATCTATATCCTGCGCGTTGACTTTCGGAATTATGAGAGAAAGAGCGCTCATCGATAGAACCGCCGTAGTAATAGTGAGGAACTGTTTTTGCATTCTTTTGTGGTTTTCTCCTTTTGCTCCGCCGCATGGATCCATGCGGCTTCATAGACTATATCAATTGCAAGTAGGAGTACGAGGGTGCTTCTCTTCTTGTTCGCTTTCTGCTTTCCGAAGCAGCCGTTTGCCTAAGCAAAATTTGCGGCACTCTCGAGCACTTTTGCGATCGAGAGCAGTTTCGGCTCATTGAAGGGCGCGGCGACGAGTTGCAACCCGATCGGCAGACCGGTTGAGGTTTTGCCGCAGGGGATGGAAAGGGCCGGCTCACCCAGAAAATTTATGGCGCGAACGAGGCGGGTGGACGCCATTCGCGTGTCCTCTTGTTTTAGCGCCAATCCGAACGGTGTTTTCTTCGATTTCGGGAGCGGCGATCGGGCGTTGTGGGCGCAGCGAGAACGTCGATTCGGCTCCAGAGCTCGTCGAAGCTGCGCCGGAACAACGTGCGCACGCGCTGGGCATTCACATATTCGTGGCCCGCTATCAGCTTGCCCTGTTGGAGGAGCGCCCAAACATCCGGCCCGAACAGCGCTGGATCTTTGTGCTGGAAATAGAGGGCCGCCACTTCGGGAAGCTGCACCATTCGTGCCGCCGCATTCGCTTGATGCGAGGTCCGGAATCATTGCGTCGGAAACCGACGCGCCGAGCCGTTCCATCTGCTCCGCGCTTTGCCGGACCGCTTTCTCGACCTCCGGATCGACGGAATCGAAAAAGAAATTCTTGGGCACTCCGACGCGCACGCCGGCGAGTGTTTCGATGGTTCCGTTGAAATCCGGGATCGGGAAAACGGCTGAGCTCGGATCGCGCGGATCGCTGCCGGCGATCGTATTCATGGCGAGCGCGCAGTCTTCGACCGTTGACCCTAAGGGACCGACATGATCGAGCGTGAAGGAAAGGGGCAGGACGCCATATCGGCTGACGCGGCCATAGGTGGGCTTAAGACCAACGATGCCGCAATAGGAGGCGGGGACACGAATGGAACCACCGGTATCAGTACCCGGAGACATCGGTATGAATCCGGCGGCAATTAGCGCCGCCGATCCGCCGCTCGAACCTCCAGCGATGCGGCGCGGGTCGCGGGGATTCAAAACGTAACCATAATGCGGATTTTTGGAAGTGATGCCGTAGGCGAGCTCATGCAGGTTTGTTTTGCCAATGGAAACAGCGCCGGCGGTTTCAAGCTTCCGGACAACGGTGGCGTCGTGATCGGGTACGAAATCGCGGAACACAAGCGAGCCTCCGGTGGTGCGCACGCCGCGCGTATAGAAGAGGTCCTTGTACGCGGTGGGAATGCCGTGAAACGGTCCTCGATCGAAACCCGCGGCGAGCTCCCGGTCACGCTCTTCCGCTTGGGCCAATGCCGCTTCCGCAGTGATCGTAATGAAGCTGTGAAATTTTTCCCGCTGCTTGAGATCGGCGAGAGTCTGCTCGATCAGTTCTTTGCAGGAAACTTTTCGGGTTCGAATGAGCCGGCCGATTTCGCGAACGGTCACCCAAGCTCCTTATCTGCCGCGTCCTGGGGATGGAACGCCGCAGCGGCCGGGGCATAGATGGTCGCGGGTTCGATTTCGGAGGTGAGGCGCTCTGCGACGATTTGAAATTCCTTCCGGAGAGCTTCTACAATTCTCCGGTTTTTGATATCCCTGCTTTCGCTTTCTTCGGAATCGACCGGCATCGATCAAAAACATAGCATGGCAACGGGAAACTTCCTTCTGCACTCTAATCAACAAGAAAGTGGAGGAGGAGACCCGAGTGAGCTCGGAGAATATCGAACGGCAGCTCGCAAAAACCACTTCATGGGTGGAGCGTTTTGCGCCGGAGCAATGGTCGATTTACAAGTCAGTCATTGCGGAAGCTCGCAAGCAAAATGTGCAGTTCGCCATTGGGGGCGGTTTAGCGACCATGACATACGCCGGACAATGGCGGGACACGAAAGACATCGATATTTACGTGATGGAGCGGGATCGCGAGCGGATGATCCGGGTAGTCACGGAAGCGGGTCTTCGAGATTATTACGAGCAGAAACCCTACGACCGCAAATGGATTTACCGGAGTTATCAGGACGAAATTATTGTCGACATTATCTGGTCGATGGCGAACGGGAGGGCACCGGTGGATGAGGGCTGGCTGCAAGGTCCGGAGGCGGAGACCGGCGGCGAGCGCTTCCGGCTGCTGCGTCCGGAAGAAGCGGTGTGGAGCAAACTTTATATCGTGCAGCGTGACCGCTGCGACTGGCCGGATTCGTTGAGCTTGCTGTATACGATTGGGGCAGAGCTGGACTGGCATCTGTTGCTCGATCGCACTGGGGACGATCGGCTTTTACTCCGCGGTCTGCTGTCGATTTTTCGATGGCTGTGTCCGGACGGCGCGCAACGGTTGCCGGCATGGATCTGGGAGGAACTGGAAGCAGGGGATTCGCAAGAGGAAAACTGCGAACAGGTGGCGCGCAGGCGGGCGCCTCTGCTCGACTCGCGGCCCTGGTTTACTCCAACGCTTGAAGAAAAAGATGCCGGACAGAGGTAGAGGGAGTGCAGGAAGAGTCATCAGGCACGAGGTCATGCGGCTTGTTGTTTTCTGGGTGGTCGGTCTGGCCCTTGCAAGCCGGGTTTTTGACATGCGCTGCTACGCCGGATGAAGAGGACCTGGCCCGCCGCATCGACCAAGCGGTCTTCAGGCAACAAGCACTATTGGAAAGCTACTCGGACCTGGAGCATTACACGTTGCGCAATAGCAGGTTGAAGGACACGGCCGAGATGGTTGTCCGGACAGAATACCACCAGGACAAGGGAAAAACGTTCCATGTGATTTCCGAGACAGGGCCGGCCATTTTGAGGATTCGAGTCTTCAAATCACTTTTGGTCGACGAGCAGGACAGGAGCAACGGCGAGATGAAACGGGAAAGCTCGGTCACGTCGGCAAACTACAGAATGCGGCTTGCCGGCCGGACAACCTTTGAAAATCGCCCTTGTTACATCCTCGAGCTAATCCCAAAACGGAAGACCAAGTATTTGCTCTCGGGCCGCGCCTGGGTCCTGGCAGACGACTATTCTCTGGTCCGCATAGAAGGGAAGACGGCAGCAAGTGTATCGTTCTGGACGGGAAAGCCCTTCATCGTACGTGAGTACCAAAAAATCGACGGATTCTGGGTAGCTAAGAAAACTCAGGCGACGACGTCGGATTGGCTCACCGGCCGCTCGGACTTGATGATTGAGCACAGCCAGTACGCCATAGTGGCGCGAGCGCAAGACGGGAGATGAAGGTGAGTTACGCGGCGCGGGCGCGCGTTGTACAATTGTATTACACTATTGCGGTTCGAGTGGGACGAAGAAAAAAATCGGACCAATCGGGCAAAGCACGGTGTCGACTTCGAGACCCGGTGCAAGTGTTCGACGACCGGAATCACGTTCTCATCCCAGATCGGATGGATGAAGGCGAGCAGCGCTGGCACGCGGTGGGGCTCTCCGGAGACGTGCCATTGCTGGTGATGCATGTTTACAGGAGGCTCATCAATGGCGAAGAAGAAATTGTCCGCGATCATCTCGGCGAGAAAAGCTAGTGAGCGTGAGAGCCGAAGCTATTTTGGGACGGCCGCTGAGTAGGCGTCAGCGCGCGGATCTCGCTCGCCTGAAGAATTTGCCGGATAGCGAAATCGATTACTCGGACATTCCGCCGCTCGGCGATGAGCAGCTCGCGGCCGCATTCCGTCCGAATAAACACCTGATTTCGGTGCGGCTAGATCGCGATGTCTTCGACTGGCTTCGGGCACGGGGAAGAGGCTATTCCACGTGCATCAACAACATTCTGCGTGCCGTGATGGAGCACCAAGCCCGGCCATAAGGGGTCTCGACGATGTTGATCGGCACTATGAATCATCCGGAGCGCAATCCGATCGACGAGATCGCGTGGATGGCGGACGCCGGAATGGAATTTATCGATCTTACTTTGGAACCGCCCGGGGCGGCGTCGTGGAACGTCGATACGAGAGCAATTCGCGGCGCGCTGGAGCGATCCGGGATGGGGGTGGTCGGGCACACGGCATGGTATCTGCCGATGGCGAGCGCCATTCCCGAGATCCGCAAGGCTGCAGTGGTGGAGCTTCGGCGCTGTCTGCAGCGATTCGGGGAAGTGGGCGCAAAGTGCATGAACGTTCACCCGGACCGCCACACGCCATGGCACACCCGCCGTTTTTGGATCGAGACAAACTTAATCACGCTGCGCGATCTGCTGCCCGATGCCGAGAAGTACGGGATCGTGTTGATGATCGAAAACCTGCCGGGCGATTACAACTCAGCGCCGCAGTTAGCGGAACTGCTGGACCCCATTCCGGAACTGGGGCTGCACCTGGACATCGGTCATGCGAATCTGCAGGTGCCGCGGAATACGACGGAAGAGATTCTGGCCGCGCACGGCAAGCGCCTGCGCCACGTGCATCTGCACGACAACAAAGGAGGCGCTGCGGATCTGCATCTGCCGCTTGGCACGGGCACGCTCGATTTGCGGCGCAGCGTGGAGGCTCTGCAGAGGTGCCACTACGATGGCACGATTACGCTCGAAGTATTCACTCCTGACCGGCACCATCTGATGTATAGCCGGGATCTGCTCCGCAGAGTTTGGGAGGAGTGCAAGAGTGCGATAACTCCGGAACACAATGGTTCAAACCCGGTAAGTAAAGCTCCCAACGCGAGCTATCATGGTGCCGTTATGCCGGAGATCGCCGAAGTTTCCGCCGCAGCCCCGCTCACGGTTCTGAACGAAGAAGAGCGGCTATTCCAATCCTCCGTGAAGCAGTTTGCCAAGGAACGGCTGCTGCCGCATGTCCGGGCGATGGACGAAGAGGGCAAGTTTCGCCCCGACCTGCTTCGGGAGATGTTCGATCTGGGTTTAATGGGTATCGACATCCAGGAGCAATACGGCGGGCAAGGCGGAACCTTCTTCCAATCGGTGTTGGCGATCGAGGAATTGGCGAAGGTGGATCCTTCCGCTTCGGTGATCGTCGACGTGCAGAATACGCTGGTGACGAACGCCATCGAGCGGTGGGCAAATACCGGCCAGAAACAAAAATATTTGTCGCAGCTCGCGACTCGAAGCGTGGGAGCGTACGCACTGTCGGAAGCGCAATCCGGTTCCGACGCGTTCGGGCTGACGACTAAAGCTACGAGCGACGGTAACGGATATCGAATTTCAGGGCGCAAGCTGTGGATCACGAACGCCGGGGAAGCGGACGTGTTCCTGGTGTTCGCGACGATCGATCCCTCGGCGGGTTATCGCGGAATCACGTGTTTTCTGATCGAGCGGACGATGCCGGGGTTTCAGGTGGGCAAGAAAGAAGACAAGCTGGGGATTCGCGCTTCGTCAACGTGCGAGTTGATCCTCGATGACGTCCGGGTCGGCCGCGAGCAGATCATGGGCGAGGCCGGAAAGGGATACAAGGTCGCAATTGAAACGCTGAACGAAGGCAGAATTGGAATTGCGGCGCAAATGTTGGGGTTGGCGGAGGGAGCGCTGGACCACTCGCTGCGATACGCGAAGGAGCGGAAACAATTTGGGAAGCCGATCGGGGACTTTCAAGGCGTGCAGTTCGACTTGGCGGAGATGGCGACGCAGATTGAAGCGGGCCGACTGATGGTCTATAACGCAGCGCGGTTGCGCGATGCGGGGCAGCCGTTCGTGACCCAAGCTGCGATGGCGAAATATTTCTGCTCGACGATTGCGGAGGAAGTGGCCTCAAAAGCGGTCGAAATCTTCGCCGGTGTTGGGTTTACGAAGGATTATCCAGTGGAAAAGCTGTATCGAGACGCAAAAATCGGCCGGATCTACGAAGGGACGAGCAATATGCAGCGCGTCACGATCGCCAAGGCACTGCTCGATTCGGCCAAGTAGGAGGTAACGCAGCCGCCATCCGGGTGCGTCAAAATAGGAAAAGGCAGTATGAAGCTTCACTCTAGCTGCGCGATCCTTGTCGCGCTCGCCGCACCGGCAGTTCTAATGGCCGCTGCCGGTGATAAACCGAATCCCACTCCTGACGAGATCCAGAACATCATCCAGAAGTTCGTTCAGAAGGAGACGGAATTCGCAAACGCTCGCGAAAACTATGTATACCGTCAGACCATAAAAATGGAGGAGACGGAGCCGCCGGGAGGCTCGTACCAACTAGTCGAGGACGTCACCTTTGACGACCGGCGACGCCGAGTGGAGCATGTCACAAACGCGCCCGTTGCGACGCTCGAACACATCATCATGACGCCGGAAGACGAAGAGGACTTTCGTGAGGTGATGCCGTTCGTTATGACTACGGATACGCGCGATGCCTACAACATAAATTACGTCGGCCGCCAGCAAGTGGACGAGATCTCGTGTTACGTGTTTTCCGTCGCGCCTAAACAGCTGACAAAAAATGGAAAGCGCTACTTCGACGGCCAGATTTGGGTGGACGATCAGGACCTGCAGATCGTGAAAACGTATGGGCGCTCGACAGGTTATTTGCGCAGACACGAAGATCAGCAGTTTCCGAAATTTGAAACGTATCGGGAGCAGATCGACGGAAAATATTGGTTCCCGACGTACACGTACGCTGATGACACGCTGAACTTCAAAGACGGCCAGGCGCAGCGCATCAAAGTAGTCATCAAGTATGACCACTACAAGAAATTCGGAACCGAAAGTACGATCACCTACGGAAACGTAGTCAACGGCGGCGCTCCCCCTCCCCAAGCCAATCCGCAGGTCCCCAAGCCGCCGAAGTAAGCGTGATCTTAGCAGTATGAGAGTTTTTGCGCGCCGCCTTGTTCTATTCTGCTGCGCGGTTCAGCTTTCGATCGCAGCCGATCCGAAGCTGCCCCACATCCATAATTTCGCTCAAGTGAACGATCACATCTTCCGAGGAGCACAGCCTTCTACAGTCGAGCTCCAGGAGCTGGCGGCTATGCATGTCGAAACCGTGATCGATTTGCGTGAGCCGGGCCGGAGCACCGAACTCGAGAAGCAAACCGTTGAAGCGTTGGGGATGAAGTATGTCAGCATTCCGCTTCATGCATTCTCCGCGCCTTCGAATGAAGACGTCGATCGCGCATTAAGACTGCTGAACGCCAGCGGTTCGCAGCGCGTGTTTGTGCACTGCCGGCAAGGCAGGGATCGCACCGGAACGGTAATCGCCTGTTATCGAATCCAACACGATGGATGGGACAACCGGCGCGCGCTCGATGAAGCGAAAAAATACGGGATACACTTCAACGAACGCGGAATGCGGCATTATATCGACAACTTCAAACCGCGTCCGTCGATTGCTTCAGCGACGTCGACGATTTCGGCCAAGTAAGAGCCGCTTGCTGACGGGCGCGGTTCCGTAGCAGGCGATTCCATGTCGATCGGTTGATACAGTACGCAAGTGCAATCTGGGACGGAACTCGCGAGACGACTGGGGCTGTTCGACGCGACGATGATCGTCATGGGAGGCATCATCGGTTCGGGGATTTTCGTGAATCCATACGTTGTCGCGCGCCAAGTGCATACGTCCGCTCTGATTCTCGGCGCCTGGATCGCAGGCGGGGTGACGGCGCTCGCGGGAGCATTCATATACGCGGAGCTTGCAATGCTCCGGCCAAACCTGGGGGGACAGTACGCGTACTTGCGCGAGGCATATCATCCGGGCGTGGCATTCCTGTACGGGTGGGCCTTGTTGGTGGTAATTCAAACCGGTGGAATGGCGGCGGTCGCGGTAACGTTTGCGCACTACGCGAGAGAAATCGTCAATATAAGCGCTTCCGATGGCCTGATTGCGACGGTTGTTCTGGCCGCACTTACTGCGATCAACTGCCTGGGCGTTCGCTCCGGGAGCGCCGTGCAGAGCACGCTGATGGTGATGAAAATCGGCGCTATTGTACTGCTGGTGATCGCCGGCTTCAGCGCATCGTCTCCGGGGTTTGGCGCTGCGCATCACACAACCAACTCGGCAGGTTTTACGCCGCGATCGATTATCGAATTCGGAGCCGCCGTCACGCCGGTTCTATTTGCGTATGGCGGATGGCAAACGGCCAGCTTCATGACCGGCGAGATGCGCAATCCACGCCGGGATCTGGCTCGCGCCGTGCTGCTGGGCGTCATCGGAGTAACGATTATCTATCTGTCCGTGAACTTCGTCTGTTTAAGAACGCTGGGACCGCAAGGGCTCGCAGCGACAACTGCACCGGCCTACACGGTCATGGAGAAAGCGATTGGAAGCCGGGGAGCGCTGTTCATGGCGTTCGCAATCGCAGTCTCGACGCTGGGCTTTCTGAGCCAAAGCATGCTCACCGCTCCGCGAGTGTACTTCGCGATGGCGCACGATGGCCTGTTTTTCCGCTGGATCGCATGGCTTCCGAAGAGCACGAAGGCGCCGGTCGCCGCCATCGCTCTCCAAGGCGTTCTGGCCGCAGTTATTGCGTTGTCGGGCCGCTACGAGCAGATTTTGAACTACGTGGTTTCGATCGACTTCATTTTCTTCGGGCTCACGGGCGCGTCGCTATTCATCTATCGCCGCCGGACCGGAGGCGCAAGAGATCACCGGACGCCGGGTCATCCGTTCACGACGATTTTCTTCGTGGCCGCATGCTGGCTGGTTGTTCTCGCAACGTTTTATAAATACCCCGGGAACAGCTTCTCGGGCCTAGCACTGGTGCTGTTAGGCGTGCCGGTTTACTTCTATTGGTCGAGGAAGGAATTGGTGTGATTGCGATTTCTCCGCGCACGATGAGCTCGGCCTACATGGAGTGGGTGAAGACTCAGACCGGCGTCCGTTTCAATCTGGCGAATAGCGGTGTGACGAACTATTCGCTATCGGCATTGCACTCAGATTGGGATGCGTTGGAGCTATGCGGGCCGGGTGCTTACGGTTATGCGCCGCTCATCCAGGCACTCGCGGCAAAATGCCGCGTTGCCGCGGACTGCGTCGCGACCGCGCAGGGCACGTCGATGGCGAATCACCTGGCGATGGCGGCGACACTCAATCCGGGCGACGACGTCCTGATTGAGCGTCCCGCGTATCCGCTGCTTACGGAAACCGCGGAGTATCTGGGCGCGCACGTTCGGCGTTTCGACCGGCTGGCTTCGGCTGGATTCGCGATAGATGTTGATGTTCTCGAACGCGCCATGAGGCCCGATACCCGACTCATCGTCATCACCAACCTGCATAATCCGAGTTGCGCATACACGGATAAAGCGACGCTGAAGCGAGTTGGCCAGATTGCCGCGTCCGTGAAAGCGCACGTACTGGTGGATGAGGTCTATCTCGATCTATTGTTTGAAAACGCGCCTGAAACCTCGTACAAACTGGGCCCGGAGTTCGTCGTAACAAGCAGCTTGACGAAAGTGTATGGACTCAGTGGTCTTCGGTGCGGCTGGATACTCGCGGAACCGGACCTTATCCGGAAAATTTATCGCCTGAACGATCTCTTCGGGGTGAATAATCCTTATCTAACGGATCAGTTAAGTTGCGTGGCTCTCGGACGCCTCGGCGAAATTGGGCAGTGGGCACGCGAGCTGCTGGATACGAATCGGGCGCTGGCGAACGAATTCGTTACCGCGACACCGGAGTTGGAATGCGAACCGCTGTCCGCCGGAACTGTATTATTTCCGCGAATCGCGCAGCCGGTGGACGCGTTCTGCAACGCACTGCGGGAACGTTACCAGACGGTCGTGACTCCGGGGCGCTTCTTCGATGCACCGGACCGCGTCCGAATTGGTCTCGGGGGGACCGACAAAGGTGCTTCGAGAGGGGCTGGCGCGATTGCACATGCGCTGCGGGGAGACCGGACGCTAACCAGAGGCATGCAGATCGCTAACCAGGAAATAGTAAACGCCCTCCTAGGACTGATACATCAATCGGAGCTGCCGATCGGTAATCGATGACACGTGATTTTGCGTGTTTTGACTGTAACGAGAGATCCGTGTTTGAGATCGGCTTCGAATCCAGCGGTTACATTCCGAATTACCTCCACGAGTTCAGGGGCACCCAAACCCTGCGTGCGCAGACGAATAGCTGACGGCCCACTTGCCCCGGAAACTGCCAAAATCGTGTGGAAGTCCGCGTCAAGAGTCACCACGACAGCATCGTTCAACAGTGCCCACGCGAGGATCTCAGCATCGGCGGCCTTCCACATTCCGATCTCTCCGACATGAGTACATCCGTATCCAATGTCGCTTAGCCGAACGGAAGCGTCTCGCGGAACTCCTTAATCCAATAGAAAGCGCAAAGCACCGCTGCCGATCAAGCAGCGTCGCTCTCCGTCGCTGTGTCTTCCAGGTTGGCCGCGGCGAACGCTAGTGCTTGCTGGAGGTCATCCGGTTCTAGCTCGGGATAGTTGCGTAAGAGGTCGTCGCGGTTTGGATATAGTGCAACGGCTTCTACAACTCGACGCACGGTCAGCCTCATGCCGCGGATGCAAGGCTTCCCGTTCATATGGTTGGGATCCCATGTTATGCGGTCGAAGCGCTGCATAGCTTATATTCTGATACATTTTCGACACGGATGACATTGCGCACTTGGTAGCGTCCGGCACGCATACAAGCTGCCGTATGGCGACGGTCTGTTTCGAGTATTCACGCCGGCGGCGCGGGATTAGGCCTCAGTAAGCCAGCGATACTGCTCCTCGCTCAGCGGGACCACTGACAATCGCCCCTGCGTAACCAGAGGCGAACCGGCAAACAGCTTTTCCTGCTTGATCTCGGCGAGAGTACGGGGCGTGGCGAGCGGCTTACCGGCTTGGATGGTCACGCGAGGCGTCTTTAGATCCTGATTATCGACGCTTAGAACTTTGGCGGTGCCAACGGAGCGGCGCTCACTGCCTGTGTGATACAGGATCAGCTTGTCGCCTGTTTTCATTTCGCGCAGGTGCTTGACCGCCACGGGATTCGTGACGCCGTCCCAGACGGTCTCGCGGTCTCGCTCAAGAGCAGCGAAGGAATAGGCTTCCGGTTCGGTCTTGAGTAAATAGGGCATTGCTGCCCGTTTAGCGATGCGGTGAGCTGCTTACGTGCCCGCTACTAAAGCCGCCGACGTGTCCGCCACTGCGAATCCGCCCATGCGGCCACCGCTTCCGCCGATGCGCCCGCCGCCGACTGCTACGCGACCGCCACCGGCTGTAGCAAATCCGCCGACTCTCGCGAACGACCGCGCCGTCTGCATTCGGGCCGCCTCATAAGCGTGAGGCGAGGATAAGGCCGTGCGGCCGATGGCGGGCGGCGCCTCCGGATTCACGGGCACAGCCATCGCTCTGCTTGCCGCCCTGTTCACGGTCGCCGGCACACCACCGGTGCGCGGCACCGGGGCATAGATGACTGGCGCATAGGCGATTACACTAGGCGCATAAAATCCCCAACCGAACGGGCTGAAGAACGCGCCTTCGCCCGGCAGCCAGGCCCACGAGTTCCACATGCCGTTCCAAAACCAGCCGGAATCGAAGGGGCCGAACCCGTAACCCCAGGGGCCGCCACCGTAGAAGCCGTAGCCTCCCCAGCCGCCGTAGCCGAAGCCGCCGTAGTTATTGATGGTGACGTTACGCGCCGTCTGGTAACTGGCAGCCGCGTCATATTCGGACCGGACATTGCTCCAGGCGTATAGGTCGTCCTCTTTCTTGCTATCGAACTTTTCACGTTTGAGGTTCGAGCCGATCACCGTCTCGTGGCCCTTGCCGAGCTCAACGCTACGGTCCCCATAAAACACGTCGGCTTTACCGTCGATGACAGCCGCGGTTGGCGGCCCGTCAGCGGTGAACCTGTACAAGCCGGTCTTTTGAAGAGTGGTGGAACTGCCCTGATCCAGAATCTGAATACGGTTGTCCTTCACAAGTTCCGCCACTTCGACCATCGCCTCGCCGCGGTCCACTTGAACCTGAGTGTCGGTGAGAGATGGGGAAACCAGGCGAACTTCGCTATTATCGCCAATGCGCACCCAGACGCCCGGGGTCAGAGCGATTTCAGCTTTGCCCACATCTGTCGAGAGCGTGTCATTGGCGTTCAAGAACTTTTGTCCTAGCGTCTTTTCAGAGATCGGCTGCCCGTCAACGAAGGCGTTCCCTTCGATGTAGTTGATCGCACCAGGCCTCGCGGAAACCGTGTACGCCTGAGGTGTCGCGTACATGGCGGTGACGAAGAGCCCGGCCAGGATCTTCGATGAAATTTGCCACGCGCGGTTCATAATATGCTTTTGCTACTCCCTTTCGTTCTATTAATATGATGCGCCAGAAAGGCCATAGGTTCCGGCGCAAATCACTGAGTACTCACGCTTTTTACAGTTCCTGCTGACGCACCCGGCGGAAGCGTCGTGTTTCCAGAATAGCGCTCAAAAAACTCGATAATTCGCAGCATGTGGTCCATGCGCTGCTGCGGCGGGACCCGAGCGGGTCAACTCGTGCCCGATGCCAGGGTAGCGGACGTATTCGACGGGCCGGTTTAGCTGCTTGAGAGCGCGGAAAAGCATCTGGCTCTGAACAACTCCTGTGCGGTTATCCTGGCTGCCGTGAATAATCAGCAAAGGGGTATGGATCTTCTCGACGTATGTGATCGGCGATTGCTGGTCCAAGATCCGCCGGGTCTGAGGATCCCATGGGTAGCCGCCGAACTCCTCCGGGACCAGGCGATAGGCGTTTCCCTCGCCAAAGAACGTGGACAGATCGTATACTCCGCGCAAAGCCGCTGCGGCTTTGAACCGGTCCGTGTGGCCGACCATCCAGGCGGTGAGATAACCGGCGTATGACCCGCCCGTCAGGAACAATCGATCTTTGTCGATCATCGGGTATTTTGCAATCGCATCGTCGAGAGCGGCCATGACGTCGCCCATCGGCCCATCTCCCCAATCCTTATAGTTGGCACGCTCGAACTCATATCCATAGCCACCGGATCCGCGCGGATTCGAATACACCACGCCATAGCCGAAGGAACAGAAGATCTGAAATTCGTGCCACATGGAGAACTCGCCGGGACCCCACATGGCTGACGGCCCGCCGTGCATGTCGAGCACCCAAGGATACTTCTTCCCGGGTTCCAGTCCGCTCTGCGGGGTGGGTTTCATGACCCAGTACTGGACCCGGGTGCCGTCCGGACGCGTAATCCAATGCTCTTCCGGCAGGGCGATCGTTTTGCTTTCAAGCCAGCGGGCGTTGATCTCCGTGAGGCGGCGGCCCGAGGCGCGAGCAGCGCTGTTGCGACGCGGGTCCGGCATGACGTACAGCTCATTCGGGTTCTCGGCGCTAATCTGCGCGTACACAATTTTTCCGGGCGCGACGGCAAACGCGTTCACCCCGAGAGGCGCGGGAATGAGCTCGTCCATCCGGCGGGTCTGCGGATCGACTCTGCGGAGCGGCGCCCCGCCCTGATACTCGACCGTGTAGTAGATATCGCCCGAGTCCCCGAGTTCCAAATCGTCAACCCCGGGATCGCCGTCTTTTGTGATCCAGGCGAGATGCGTGCCATCGGGATCGCACATTGCCAGCCGAGCTTGGCGGAAGGTGGGCTGGTCGTTCTGCCGTCCCACCACGATCAGGCGCTTGCCATCCTTCGTGAAGCGCGGCTCGCGGAAGCTGTACCATTCGTCATCGAGTAGCGGTCGTTCTTCCGAACCGTCAGCATGCATCTCCCAAATGGCCGATTTCTCTTCCAGCCGGTCGGGATGCAAATGCGACAGAGGCTCGGCGGCAAATAGAATCTGATCACCGCGCGGTGAAAAGATGGCACCCTCGTGATCTCGATAGGTACTGGTGAGCTGGGTGGCTTTGTCGGAGTCTAAATCGACGCGAAAAACCTCGGAAAAAGTCATCTCCGGGTTCAGAGAGAGCTCACCCAAAAACGCGATTCGGGTGATGTCCACAGGATCATCGTGCGCCGAATCGTGTTCCAGCCAGTCGCGGATGGAGCGCAAATTCCCGTCCGGACTGCCGGTGTTGGCCTTTGATGCTGTTTCGTGCGAACCGGAGTCTTTCTCGGGGGGCCGGTCAAAATCCCACCAGTCACGCCCGGGGCGCTCGAGATCGAAAGTCGGTTTGCCCGGCAATTTGGAAATTGGGATGGGGCTGGAGACCAAAAGAGCTTTACCATCCTCGCGCCATCGCGGAGCCACTGCTCCGAACTCGAGGTGGGTGATCACTTGCGGCTCGCCGGCCGTGCGCAGGGGAAGTATCCAGACTTGCGGGTGCGCCTTCTCCTTCGATTCGCCCGGTGCTCCAGCGGCTGCTGGGGGCTCATGATCCACGCGGACGAAAGCCAGTTTCGTTCCGTCCGGACTGATGGCCAGCATCCCGTCGTTACGCGCGCCGAAGGTAAGCTGCACGGGCTTTGCCGCAGGGTCGCGCAGATCCACCATCCACAGATTCACGCGATAACTGTAGGCGGGGTCCGCGTTGGGCGCGCTGGGCGGGTCCGTATGGATGGTCCGCACTCCGTAGACGGCGAAGGCGCCATCGCGAGTGACCTGAACCTCAGTCACTCTCCCGATTTTCAGAAGATCCGTCTCAACGATCGGCTGTTTCTGACACCATGCGGGACGCGCAATCGCCAACATCGACAAAGCACAGAACAGCCGTAGGGAACGCATGCGCTTATTGCATCACAATCCGTCTCGCGCGGCGCGAATTGTAATTGGTGGCTACGATACAATGCCCGCGAGGATTCCACACTCGATTGACACTCACACCCGTCGATTACCTCATTCTGGCTCTGTATTTCGCGTTTGTCCTGGGCATCGGCTGGCTCGCGAAGCGCAAAATCGCCACGAGCGAAGATTTCTTGACATCGCGCCACTCGGTTCCTGTTTGGATCACGAGTCTGGCGTTTATCGCCGCGAACCTGGGCGCGCAGGAAATGATCGGAATGTGCGCGTCGGGTGCAAAGTACGGGATCATGACCGTGCACTTTTACTGGCTCGGTGCTGTTCCCGCGATGGTGTTTGTCGGGGTTTTTATGATGCCGTTTTATTACGGCAGCCGGGCCAGAAGCGTTCCCGAATACCTGAAGCTGCGTTTTGATGAAAAAACTCGCGGGCTGAACGCTATCACGTTCGCCGTGATGACCATCTTTTCGTCGGGAATCAGCATGTACGCTCTGGGGCTGCTGTTCGAGCTGGTGCTCGGGTGGAGCTTCACGAAATCTGTTTTGCTGTCGGCAGTGATCGTTTTGGTCTACACGCTGCTCGGCGGCCTCACGAGCGCGATTTATAACGAAGTCGTCCAATTTTTCCTTATCGTGCTGGGGTTCGCACCGCTCTCGATTCTGGCGCTCTCGAAAGCAGGCGGATGGCAAGGCATCTCCTCACGCCTGCAGCCCGTGATGACGCATGCCTGGAGATACACGGGCCACGCCAGCGAGAATCCCATGGGTGTCGCTTTGTTCGGGCTGATCGCCGGTGTCGGTTTCGTCCTGTCGTTCGGGTATTGGTGCACGAATTTTCTCGTGATTCAGCGCGCGATGGCCGCCGACAGCATTCATGGGGCCCGCCAAACGCCCCTAGTTGCCGCGTTTCCCAAAATGTTCATGCCGTTTATCGTCATCCTACCGGGCATCACGGCGCTCGCCTTGATGAGCATGTCTTCCGGCTACACGCTGCCGCTGAAGGCCTCCGGCGGCTATGACTATGACCAGGTGCTCACAACCTTGATGGCCAAATTCTATCCGTCCGGAACCCTGGGCGTTGGATTGACTGCGTTGATGGCTTCCTTCATGTCGGGGATGGCGGGTAACGTGACTGCGTTCAACACGGTGTTCACGTACGACCTGTACCAGGGCTACATGCGCCCGAACGCTCCCGACCGTCACTACCTGCGGGTGGGGCGCATCACCACCGTGGCCGGAGTCGCCCTCTCGCTCGGTGCTGCATATCTCGCCACGTATTTCAACAACATCATGGATTTCCTGCAGCTCGTGTTCGCGTTTGTAAACGCCCCACTGTTCGCGACCTTCCTGCTGGGCATGTTTTGGAAACGCTCAACCGGAGATGGCGCGTTTTGGGGACTGCTGAGCGGCTTGATCGCGGGCGGGGCGACGCTTGGCTTGACGGTCGCGGAGAACAAGGGTGGCTGGATCGCTCACCTGCACCAGTTCCCTTCCTCGATGGCCCAGAATTTTTGGATTGCCATTATCTCCTGGAGCGTTTGCCTGGTCATCACGGTACTGGTGAGCCTGGTCACCAGAGCAAAAGCCGAAAGCGAGCTTCACAATCTCGTTTACGGCATCACCGACCTGCCTCATGAATCCGGCGCGCCATGGTACAAGCGGCCCGGTCCCCTCGCCTGGATTGTCATCGGTATGCTCGTGATTCTGAATGTCATCTTCTGGTAGGAAATCATGGATGATCTACGCCGGCCCACTGGATTCTTCTTTTCGATTTTAGGCGTCGTGCTTCTTCTGTACGCGCTGTTCAGACCGTCGGCTCGCGCGGCTCTCGACCCGGGCGTAAACGTGAACCTCTGGGTCGGCCTCTCTCTGCTGGTCTTCGGGTTATGTCTTCTCTGGCTCTCGCTCCGCAAGAAATCATAAGCGGATTTCGCGGCCGCTTTGGAGCCCGAGGCGAGCCCGACGTCTATCGCGCTCCGGGACGCGTAAACCTGATCGGCGAGCACACAGACTACAATCTCGGCTTCGTTTTTCCGATCGCCTTGGAGATGGCGTGCTACATCGCCGTCGGGCACGCGAAACATGGCAGCTTGCGCATGTACTCTCGCGAGTTCGAGGAAGACTTCGAGATCAAGATCGCGGACATTGCGAGCGCGAGCCGGAACGAGAAATGGAGCGATTACGTGGTGGGCGTGGCGCATGAGCTGGCGCAGCTTGGGGTAGAGATCGAAAGCTCAGATCTGTACATCGCAAGCGAGGTGCCGGTGGGGTCGGGGCTTAGCTCCTCGGCGGCGCTCGAGATCGCGGCAGCCGTGGCAATGCTCGGACCGCGGCAGCTTCCGCTGCTCGAGATCGTGCAGCTCGGGCATCGCGCGGAAACGCAGTTTGTGGGAATTCCGAGCGGCATCATGGATCAATATGCCTCCGTTTTCGGGCGCGAAGGCGCGGCGATTCAGATCGATTGCCGGAGCCTGGAACACGAATACGTCGAGCTGCCTGGGAACGTGAGTATCATCGCGGTGAATTCGATGGTGAAGCATGAGCTCGGCGCGTCAGCGTATCGCGAGCGCGTCGCCGAGTGTCAGGCCGCCGTTCGTGAGATCAAGAAGATTCATCCAGAAGTTCAGAGCCTACGGGACGTCTCTCTCGAATTTTTCGAGGCGATTGAGAACCGCCTTCCCGACGTGCCGCGTCGCCGTGCTCGCCACGTCATATCGGAGAACGAGCGGGTCATGAAATTTGCGAGTGCGGCGCGCGCGAGGGATTTACGTTCCATGGGGCGCCTGTTCCTCGAATCGCATCGCAGCATGCAGCACGATTACGAAGTGAGTTGTGAGGAGATCGATTTCCTAGTGGATACGGCGACGGCATTGCCCGGGGCTTATGGCGCGCGCATGACGGGAGGCGGCTTCGGAGGGTGCACGGTGAATCTCGTCGATCCGGCCGATAGCGCAGCATTCTGCGATGGCCTGTCAGCTGCGTACCAGGATCGCTTCTCGAAGACGCCTCTGTTTTACGACTGCAAACCCGCTGCAGGGGCCCGCCGCATCACAGTTGCCTGATGTGGCAACAAAACTACGCGCCTATAGCAAATAGCCTCGGTTGGTCCTCACTGGTTGCGGCACTGCCGGTGGCAGCTCTCCTGTATGCGATCGGCGTCCGGCGCGTGACGGCCTGGAAGGCGTCCTTGATCGGCTTGGTTGCGGCTGCGCTGGTTGCGCTGTTCGCGTATGGAATGCCGCCGCTTCTGGTGGTCAGCTCGGCATTGTACGGCGCTGCTTTCGGCGCATTCCCGATTTTCTGGGTGGTCTATTGGGCAATCGTTCTATACCGGTTGACGGTGGACACAGGGAAATTCGAAACACTGAAGAATTCGATCGGCCATTTGACGCCGGATCGAACGCTGCAAGTGCTGTTCGTCGCGTTTGCATTCGGCGCTTTTTTGGAGGGCGCGGCAGGTTTCGGTACAACAGTTGCGGTTGGGGCGGCGATTCTGGGCGGCCTGGGATTTTCCCCGTTTGAAGCGGCAGCGGTGTGTTTGCTTGCCGATACGGCGCCAGTGGCTTTTGGCGCAATCGGAATTCCGCTAGTGACGCTGGCCGCGACGACAGGCCTCCCTCTGGAGCGGTTGAGTGCCGATGTTGGCCGTCTGTGCGCGCCGGTATCGGCATTGATCCCCGCTTATATCGTGCTTGTCATGGGAGGCGCCCGCGCGCTGCAGAGGGTGTGGCCCGCGGCGCTGGTCTGCGGGTTCAGTTTCGCTTCGATGCAGTGGTTGATTTCGAATTTCATCGGCCCGTATCTGACCGACATTTTGGGCTCACTCGCAGCGATTATCGCGATGGTTGTTCTGTTGCAAGTTTGGCGGCCGGCCGGGACCGTACGGGAATCGACACAGTATCCGCTATCACAGATCGTCACGGCGTGGTCGCCGTACTTACTGCTCGTCGCGTTCGTGCTGCTGTGGAGTTTCAAAGGCGTGAACGCCGCGTTATCGCATGCAAGTGTCACCTTCGGATGGCCCGGGCTGCACAACGCTGTTCTTCAAGTTGCTCCGGCAGTGGCGAAACCGGTCCGCTACGCGGCCGTGTATCGCTTGCGCTTTCTCGCCGAGGCAGGCACCGCTTGCGCTTTCGCCGCAATGGCAGCCGCGACCGTCTCGGGCGTGAGGCCACGTCGGTTTTTGTGGCTCATGCGCGAATCGGGCCACCAGTTACGCTTCTCCTTCATCAGCTTCACCGCGGTTTTAGCTCTCGCGTTTGTGATGAACTATTCGGGAGCTACGGCGACGCTCGGCTTGGTGTTTGCCGCGACGGGACGGGCGTTCCCTTACTTCAGCGCGATGTTGGGATGGCTCGGGGTGTTTCTGACAGGCAGCGACACGTCGGCTAACGCGCTGTTTGGAAACTTGCAGCAGGTCACGGCACGTCACTTACATCTCGATCCTGCACTGATGGCATCGACAAACTCCGCGGGTGGGGTGATGGGGAAAATGATCAGCCTGCAGAGTATTTCGGTGGCTGCGGCGGCGGCGAAACTTCAGGCGCAGGACGAACCCGGGCTGTTCCGGTTCACGTTCAAGCACAGCGTCATACTGGCGAGTGCGGTGGGATTATTGGCGCTGGTGTATGCGTACGCCGGTTAGCCGCCGATCGCGTACATGGGGCGCTGGGGCGCAATAAACGACGGCCGGTTAATCTCATGGCCGATCCATTTCTGCCACACGGTGGAACGGATGGAAGTCTCGAGTTCCGCTGCCGAATCGTCTCTGTTGAGCAGGTGCTTGATATCCGTTTCTTCCCTGGCGAAGAGGCAATAGCGCAACTTGCCGTCGGCGGTGAGGCGCAAACGGTTGCAATTGAGGCAAAATGGCCGGCTTACAGAAGCGATGAATCCCATTCGATAGCCGTCTTCGAACTTATATTCGGTAGCGGGGGCACGAGGGTCGGCATCGGCGACCGGAGTCAACGGCCCAAACTCGCGCTCTAATTCGAGGATCATCTCGTCCGCGGTTAACACGCGATCCATCGACCACAGGTGCTGCGCATCGAGCGGCATGAATTCGATGAACCGCACTTCGATTCCCCGCTCGCGTCCGAAACGAACGAGAGGGACAAGATCCGGCTCGGTCAGGCCTTTGATCGCGACCGCGTTCAACTTGATGCGAAAACCTGCTTCGAGCGCCGCGTCGATGCCGCTCAGAACACGCGCAAGATCAGCGCGCCGGGTGATGGCGCGGAAGCGCTCGGGATCGAGCGTGTCGAGGTGAACATTCAGCCGGCGCAAACCGGCTTCAAATAACGGACACGCGGCACGATCGAGCAGGACTGCGTTGGTGGTCAGCGCGAGATCGCGGAGCCGGCCTAAGTCGCGAAGTCCGGCAATCAGATCCGGCAACTTCGGGCGAAGAAGCGGTTCCCCGCCAGTCAGGCGAACAGTTTCGATGCCCAGCGGCAGGACGGCAGAGACGAATCGAAGAATCTGGGGGAAAGTTAATAACGACGACGCGGGCGCGAAGTCGGCGCCGTGCTCCGGCATGCAGTAGAAGCATCGGATATTACAGCGGTCCGTGATGCTGATCCGAAGATCGGTGTGGATGCGGCCGAACGTATCCCTCAGCGGACCAGAAACGGGCGCAGTGCCAATCGGTGGCGGAGCGAGCTGGACGAGTGAGGTCACGGAAGCTATACTTCCATGATCGCAACAATCGGTTATCTTTGCTGCGCAGCCTGGAACTCTTGCGTTGCCTTTTCGGTCTTGCCTTCCTGCTGGAAGATCTTCCCTAGTGCATCGTGGGCTTGGGCCGAGTGCGGATCGGCCCGCAAGGCCGCTTCCATGTGGTGCTCCGCTGCGCTCCAGTTCTGCTCCATCGCCGCGAAGATGCCGAGGTTGAAATGCGCCGTGTAACTATTCGGATCCATCGAGAGAAGCTGGTTCAAATAGGCGCGGGCTTGTGGAAAATCCTTCTTGTGCGTATAAATTTCCGCAAGCGCTTCGTCGGCTCGCGTATACCATGGCTCCAGCGCTAACGTGGCCTTAAACTGCTGGAGAGCATCATCCACTTGCCCCAGCCGGAACTGAGAAAACCCGAGCTCGAAGTGCGCCCCGGCGTCAGCGGGAGCCTTCTGGACGGCCGCCTTGAGCTCACGAGCGGCCCCTGCGAAATCGCCAGTTCGTTGTTCGTTCAACCCCAGGCTGACCCGGATATCGGCCAGATCGGGCAATTTGTCGCGCAGGCTCTGCAGTAGAGCATCGGATTCAGTCAGCTTGCCTGCGGAGGACAGATCTAGCGCGCGCAGGTATTGTTCAAACTCTCCGATTCGATCTTTCGGATCGATGTGCGAATCCGGGCGGATGGACTTCGCCGATCCGCTCAAGTATCCGAGCGATCGCAAGATCGCGACGGTATCAGGCCGGGGCGACCCGGAGCTGCCGGACCGGACCGCGGGTGCGGTTGCGTGCACAGCAGCGATGCTCTGGGCCAATGCCGCCCCCCTCGCACGCTCCTGGGCGTAAAGATTGCGAGTCTCCTTCGGATCGCTGGCGAGATCGTACAATTCCGGCTTCGGAGATTCGATGTACTTGTAACGGCCCACGCGCAGGCTTCGTATTGTGGCGCAACCGAAATGGTTTCGGGCATACAGGCTTTCAGAGTAGATCTCCCGGTCCTGACGAGGGGAGATCAGGCTGTGACCGCGCATCGCGGCTGCACGCGGCACGCCGATCGCATCCAGGATCGTCGGTGCGACATCCAGCAGACTGGCAGGCTCGTCAATGCGCTCGGGCATGGCGCGGGCGAACCCGGATGGCCAATGAACGATGAGCGGCACGCGAAGAGTGCTCTGGTAGATGAAGTAACCGTGCGTGCTCTCCCCGTGGTCTCCCAGGCCCTCGCCATGGTCGGAAGTAAAGACGATCAGCGTTTTATCCAGCAGCTTGCGGCGGTTAAGGGTCGCTAGAAAGTCACCTAGAACCCTGTCTTCATAGGCCAGCTCCGCCGTGTATCCGGTTTCGCCGCGGCGCAAGCTCGGATCTTGCGGGAGGTCATAGGGTAGATGCAGGTCATACAAATGGAGGAAAAGAAAAAAGGGCGTCTCCGAGTTGCGCTCCAGCCAGCGCAAAGCGGCGTCAGTCTACCTGGGCTCCCGGACGCTTCCGCTCTGATCGGAGCGGCGGTTGCGTTATGAACATCGATAGGGCCGTCGTAGACATCAAAACCCCGGTTTAAGCCCAAAGCGCCGGTCCAAAACGAAGCTCGACACAAATGCGCCTGTTCTGTACCCTGCACTCTTCAGGAGCGTGGCTAAGGTGGCTGCCGTAGGGCTCAGCGGTATGCCATTGTCCTCCACCCCGTTGGTGAACGGATAAGTGGATGTGAACAGCGCAACGTGAGACGGAAGGGTAAGCGGAAACGCGCTGCTGACTTGCGAAAACAGAGTGCCATGCTTTACCAGCGCATCGATGTGAGGCGTCGGCCGCCTGCCCGCTTCGTAGCAACTGAGGTGATCGGCCCGGAGGGTATCGACTGAGATCAGAATGACCGGGGTGGAAGGCTGGGCCCGACCCAACTGCAAACAGAGCGCGGCCAGGAAGAACAGCCTGAAAGGTACCACTTGCATGAATCTAGCATCCCCGTCGAGAAGAATCGCAGTGAATCTATCATTGCGTCCAAAACATTTCTTTATAATTTGTTCTTATGAGCTCGCGCCGCAAAATGCCGGGCGGCCGTGCCGACCGCGAACATCTCGCGACGGGTCCGAACGGCCGATGCCTCTGCCGCTGGTGCGATCTCGAGGTTCCCTCCGGGCGCCGAACGTTCTGCTCCGAATGGTGCGTGGAACAGTGGAAGCTACGCAGCGACCCCGGCCACCTTCGCGAACGCGTCTTTGAACGTGACCGCGCTATCTGCGCGATCTGCGAAACCGACTGTCTCGCGGAATGGCGTCGCATCAAGCGTCTCCGCGGCGCAGCTCGCGCGAGAGCGATCGCGGAATGGGGTCTCCGCGGACGCAAAAGCCTCTGGGACGCCGATCATATCCTCCCCGTCGCGGAAGGCGGCGGCGAGTGCGATCTCGACAACATGCGTACGCTGTGTCTGAAGTGTCACCGGTCACGCACCGCTGAATTGCGCGATCGCCTGGCGAACCGCCCAACACCCGATCCTCCCCGGAATGTAGCCATCCTCTTCTAAATCCGTCTACAGGCAGGAGACAGGGACATATGGAAACACGAACGCTCGGCCGGACAGGGCTCGAAGTATCGGCCATGGGACTCGGATGCATGGGCATGTCCGATTTCTACGGATCGGGGGACGAAAAAGAATCGATCGACGTGATCCATCGCGCGATTGATCTCGGCATCTTCTTTCTAGACACTGCGGATATCTATGGCATGGGCCGGAATGAAGAGCTGGTTGGGCGTGCGTTGCAGGGTTGGCGGCACGGCGTCACGCTCGCGACCAAATTCGGAAACGTTCGTGCTCCGGATGGAGCCTTTGTTTCGGTGAACGGCCGCCCCGAGTACGTTCGCTCCGCATGTGATGCCAGTCTGCAGCGGCTGCGGGTGGACGTAATCGATCTTTATTACCAGCACAGGGTCGACCCGAACACTCCGATTGAAGATACGGTAGGTGCAATGTCCGATTTGATCCGGGCGGGCAAAGTGCGATACCTCGGTTTGTCGGAAGCCGGCGCACAGACAATTCGCCGGGCGCAAGCGATTCATCCGATCACCGCTCTTCAAACCGAGTATTCGTTATGGACCCGCGACCCGGAAGACGAGATCCTGCCCACCGTGCGCGAGCTCGGAATTGGCTTCGTGCCCTACAGTCCGCTAGGGAGAGGTTTTCTGACCGGTCGCTTCAAGAGCCCCGAGGATCTGGAGCCCGGCGATTCCCGGCGCAACCAGCCGCGTTTCCAGGGGGAGAACTTCGCCCGCAATTTGGATTTGGTCACAGAGACCCACAAACTGGCTCGCGAAAAGAAATGCACTCCTTCCCAGCTTGCCCTCGCCTGGGTGCTATCCCGCGGCGAAGACATTGTGCCCATCCCGGGCACCAAACGCGTGCGCTATCTAGAGGAGAATGTCGCCGCTACCCGGGTGACCCTGACACAGGACGACCTCGATCGTATCGACCGGATCTTTCCGCAGGGTGCAGCTTCGGGTACGCGCTACCCTGAAGCTGCTATGCGTGCGGTGGGGCGCTAATCAGCTATTTTTTTGTTGCGTTCCCCCGCCCGCCTTCGAAGAGCTACCCGAAGCAGTACCAGTTGTCTGTCCCGTTGTTTGCTGCCCAGTCGCCTGCCCACCCGACTGGGTAGATCCGCCGGTTCTTGAAGATGTCGAACCTCCTGCCGACACGGTGCTGGATGTAGACGATCCGCTCTGGATCGGAATCTCGCGCCGTTTGTTCGCCTGCTGCGGCATCGGCAACGTCACTTCGAGAACCCCGTTACGGAACTGCGCTTTTGCCTGTTCAGCATTCACGCCTTCAGGAAGTGCAATTTCCCGATAGAACTGGCCGTACCGGCGCTCCGAATGGTATGCGTTTCCCTCCTTGCCTTCGTGTTCGTACTTCCTTTCCCCGTGGACAATTAATGAGTCGTTGGTAACTTCCACCTTCACGTCTTCCGGGTTTAGCCCTGGCAGCTCCGCTGAAACGTGGAGTTCGCCATTTCGTTCCACGATTTCCATGGCCGGGTGCCATCCGCCGGCTCGCGTGCCTCCGCCCGTTGATGGCTGGCTGAACATACGCCCGAAGGAGCGGTCCATTTCGTCGCTCAAGCGGCGCATGGCTGTAAACGGATTGTTAAAAAACTCAATTGGATTCAGTTCATAAGGATTCCACGTCCCGTGATGCGACACGTCAGCCCCGGATCCTCTATGTTCCAGGGCGGTGCTTCTTCCTTGAGAACCTTCTCCAGAGCCTTGTTTGGACGATCTGTTCTTGACGTCGATATCCGCCATAATGATTTCCCTCCCTACCTTATGGACGCCAGAAGAGCGAGAGCGCTTCGGAAATTGCTGTTCACCTGGGTAGGAATCCATACGTCTCGTAAGCGTAGAAACAACCAGATTTTTCTGAGAGTTCCGGCCAATGGCGCGGACTTTGATTCCGACGATAGAAGACGTGTATCCATGGCCGGCCGAGTAGGGAACAGACTCAAATCTATAACGGATTCCAAGGTGGCGAATTCCAAATGGATGGGGTGGAGAGTGCTCTCGCTCCTAAGAAACCATCGCGGGACACTGGCTGGGCTTGTGGCGCTCATTCTGATTGCCGCCGCGCTGGACGTGACCGTTCCTTTTTTGACGCGAGGGATCATCGACAGGATCCTCCACGCGGTGGAATATCACGAGAGCGGCTCAGTGCGCACCTTATTGGCAGCCGCGCTGGCAATCTTTGGCGCGACCACCGCAACGCGGCTCCTGCGCTCCTTCTATAATTACCGCCTCTTCCGCGTAGCATCGCAATCCGAGGATGAGGTCAAGAATGCGGCGTTCACGAACTTCCTGAAACTCGATACTGCGTATCACGGCAACGTCAATACCGGGGAAATTGTAGGCGCTCTTGATCGCGGAGGCACCGCGATTTTTGTGGTGCTCTATGAGGTTCTAGGACAGAACCTGCTTCCTCCGCTGTTAGTCGTTGTCGGAGTGCTGATTTCGCTGCTCGCTAAGAACGTATGGATTGCGGCCATCGTATTCCTTCCGCTCCCGGCGTACGTGGCCGCCGTTGCGCGTTTGGGTCACAGGATGCACGACATTGAGCGCCAGGTGAACCGCGCGTTTGAGGACGTAACCCAGGAATCCTACAGCATTGCCAGCAACGTTCGAGCCGTCAAGCAATTTGGTCGCGAGAAGCAGGAATCGCTAACTCAACGTAAGTTGCTGTATGTAGCCCGGGATAAGCACTATCGCGGCGAGCGCCTCTGGGCATTGGTCGAAAATCTTCAGACGCTCATCGCAACGGCAGGGCGCGTGGGCGTCATCGCCGTAGGTGGAGTGTTTGTCCTGACAAGGCGCTGCACAGTGGGCGAATACGTTCTGTTCATAGCGCTTCAAGACATGGTCTACGCGCCCATTTCACAGCTCTCGATTATTCTGCCCAAACTTCGCCGGAATCTGTCCCGCGCCGAACGGCTGTTTGAAATTCTCGAAGCGAAACCGAAGGTTTGCGACGCCCCCGGCGCGCGCGCCCTTCCCTCGGCCGGGCATTCGGTTGAATTCCGCAATGTTGGCTTCCACTATGAGGGCAGCAACCGGTGGGCGGTGGAGAATATCAATCTTTCTGTGCCCGCCGGCTCTACCGTGGCGCTCATCGGGAGGAGCGGATCGGGCAAGAGCACACTGATGAACCTCCTGCAACGGCTGTATGATCCGCAATGCGGCGGCATCTTCATTGACGGAGCAGACATTCGGGAGCTGACCCAGGCAAGTCTCCGGAATCAGATTGCTGTCGTACCCCAGGAAGTGGACCTCTTCTCCCGCACCATATCTGAAAACATCGCGTACGGTCGCGATTCAATTGTCGACGCGCACGTGAAACGCTGTGCCGAGATCGCCCAGGCACACGAATTCATTTCGAGATCGGAAGTTGGCTACGAGACAAAAGTCGGTGAGCGAGGCCTGAAACTGTCCGGCGGAGAACGGCAGAGAATCGGGATTGCGCGCGCGATCATGCGCGATCCGAGAATCCTGATTCTGGATGAAGCCACCAGCCACCTGGACAATGAAAGCGAGCGCCTGATTCAAGCCGCCGTCGATCAGCTCACTTGCGGACGGACGTGCTTTATCATCGCTCACCGCCTCTCGACGGTCCGGAAGGCGAACATGGTTGTGGTCTTCAACGAAGGACAGATCGAAGCGATCGGAACTCACGAAGAGCTTTGGAAACGAAGCGGCACCTATCGCCAGTTACACGGTCTTTATTTAGAGCAACGGCCGAAGAAGCGGTTCAAAGCCCCACGCAAGCCACGAACGGAAGAGCTGAAGCCCGCCGTCGGACAGTAGTTCAGAGCCGCGATCGTGAGGGAGCGGCAATTTCCGGCCCGGTCGCCACTGGCGGCTCGCAATTCCCGATGATCCAACACGCGCGAACGCGAATCAGCAACATGTAAAGGATAATCGCGAGATTCACGCACAAAACCGTGACGCGCTCCCAATCGGTTCGCTCGATTAGCTTAAGGATCTCCCAAGGCAAGTACATCGCGCCCGAAAGCAGTGCAAACCATTCCGCCCACACGCGCCGGTTCCAGAGGCCCCAAGCTTCCGTGAACCGCACAGAGCAGTAGGCCAGAGTGGCGCCCGCGATCGTCCACAGCCGCACGTCATTTATGCGGGTTGCCGCATTCATGAGCGTATGCGCGAGCCGCCGGTCGGGATCCACATGTAGATGGAACAACAATCTCCCGGTATAGTCTTCCGCATGGCTATGAATCGCCAGCAGCGTAAATCCGAGAAGGAGAACCAGAATCCCCTTGAGAGCTTCAAACGTGGCAACAGTCCGGAGGCCGGCGGTGCTGGTCCGCGTATCGACTACTTCCGGTCCAGGGGCGCGCTGAATCTTCGGCCATTGCATGTTTCGATCCTATTTCAGCAAATCGGCCCGCTCCTCCAGCGCGATTTTCGGATGGCCCGGGTACGGCGTGCTGATATGCTGCCAGAGGCGGTCTGCCAAGGAGGATTCCAATGCGTGCGCTTGCTGATTTTGGTTTTCTGATTATCTTTATCGTGCTGCTGATTGTCTGGCTGCTCGCGTTTCTCGCATTTCACGTCGCAGGAGGATTCATCCACCTTCTGATCATCATTGCGGTGATTTCGCTGATCATCCACTTCGTGCGCGGCCGACGTCGCGTGTGAGCGGCATCCTGCAGTAGCACGTGAAGGGCAGAGCCGGAGGTTACTAGGCCGCTTGGTTCGCGGTGCTTGCGCTGCCGCCGCGGCTGCTGCGGACCCATTTCACAATAGATAAAACGCTTCCGATGGCGCAAATAGTAATAAACACGATCATCGTCCAACGGAACGCGGGAGAGTTTGCCACCCGCAGGATAGTGCGCCCGAATTTCACCGCCAGCAGTGCCAAAATCGTGAAGCGAATCGCTCGCCCCAGCGCAACGATCCAGAGAAGGCGGATGCGCGGATAATCGAGCGCGCTATTCGCCGCAACTACAAGGGTGAACGGGAAGGGAGGCGGCGCGAGACAACCGACGATAAGCGCCCGCCCGCCGTTCTTGCCCATCTTCCGTTTCAGGTATTCAAATCGCTTCATCCCCGCCACTTTCTGCACGCCTTCCTCTCCACCCTTCCGAGCCACAACATCCAGCAGCAGAACGCCCAAAGTCGAGCCGCAGACCGCAGTCAGAATGTAGTAGACCATTCCCGAGTGATTGTGGACCACCAGACCGACGACCAGCAGGTCATTGCCAAACGGCAGAAAGAGAAACGAGGAATCCAGCACACCCATGACGAGCGGGCCGAAATACCCGAGTCGAAAAAGGAAATGAAGGAGAGGCTGCAGGAACGTGGACAAGTGATTCGAACCTACAGCGTCAGCGAAGTCCTGATCTAGTCCTTTTTCTCAGGCTCAAATAGCGCGAACGCAGCTCCCTGCGGATCCTTAAGGACAGCAAATCGGCCGACGTGCTCCAGCGCCATCGTGGGCAAGAGCACCTGCGCACCGCCATTGCGAGCCTTCCGGGAGGATGCTTCGCAATCCGAGACGTGGAAATAGACCAGCCAGTGCGGTGGAATATTCGCCGCCTGCTTTCCGCGTGGCATCCCGCCGATGTAATGCTCTCCGTTCTTGATGTGCAAATAGCCGGAAGGATCCGGGTCGTTTTCGTCTTTGGCAAACTCCCAGCCGAACAGGCCGGAATAGAAGCGGGTCGCAGCGGCGGCATCCGGAGAATTCAAATCGGCCCACGAGAATGCGCCGTTTTCCCCGGTGATTCCAACCCCCGGATGCTTTTTCGGCTGCCAGAGACAGAAATGCGCGCCCGTGGGATCGGCGATCACAGCCATGCGGCCAAGGTCCATCACATCGAAGGGGGGAACCACGACCTTGCCTGCTAAATCGCCTGCGCGGCGCGCGCTCTCGTCGGCATTTTCGACTGTCACATAAAGGTTCCAGTGCGGCGGAACGCCTTGCGCACGCTGTTCCGGTTGCAAGGTGTAGGCGGCAGCCGCATCACGGCCTTGGATCCGAAACATCGAGTAAACTTGGCCCGGACCCATGGGGTTGTCGTCCGCCGTCCAGCCGAACAGCGACGTGTAAAAGTTCTTCGCAGCGTTCTGGTCGGTGGTGGCTAATTCGAACCATGAGAATGAGCCGGGAGCATGGCGATCGACAATAGGCATGGACCTGAGTATATCGTCTCCTCAGGTCGCGCTCTTATGTCGTGAGTCGTTTGAAAGCCTGACTTACATGAAGCACGGCCGAGACGGCTCGCATGTAGTTCATGCGCATGGGACCGAGCACGGCCACGTGGGTCTCGAGGCCGCCGGGAAGGGAGAAACGTACGCCGATCAGAGAGAGCTCGCTCATGCTGGGGTGAAGATCCGAGAGGCCCACTCGAATCGCCAGCTCCCCGTTCCGCTGCTCGAGAAACTTCTCCAGTAGCTGCAAAATCCGCTTCTTTTCTTCGAGCGTTCGGAACAGCTCGCGCAGGCGCTCTCGGGTCCAATGCAGATCCAGCCCGATCAGGTTTTCCGCACCTTCGCAATGAACCTCCGGCACGAGGCCGACGTCGAGAAACCCCTTCGAATACAAAACGCTCAACCGTTTGAGGATTGCGTCATATGCGGCGCTTTCCAGTTCCAGCCGCCGTTTCAGTTCCCGGTGCACCTGATGCAAAGCCCATCCGCCGAAGTTGTAATTGATGTAGTTCCGGATGGATGTAAGCTCATCCTGCGTGATATGCTCGTCCAGCGCAATGACCTTGTTCCGCACCATGTGATCGCGCGTGAGCACGACCATCAGCACACGGCGGTCCGGCAAAGCCAGCAGTTCTACTGAATCGAGCGTCTGGTTTTCCGAGAATATCGCTGCCGCGATGCCGAAATTGCGGGTGATCTCTGTTAAGAGTTGGGATGAGCGCTCCAGCCGTCCTTCGACCGTGCCCGCTTTCTCGATCTCTCGATGAAGCCGGTCCAACTCCGTTTGAACGATCCGGCTGCCCAGCAGCGTTCGCGAGTAGCTTTGATACGCGAGCTCGGTTGGAACGCGGCCGGCCGAAGTGTGGGGTTGGGAAAGATAGCCGTGCTCCAGCAGGTCCGCCATCATGTTGCGGATGGACGCCGCGCTCATTGGGTAGTTTTCCGCGATCGTGCGCGATGCTACCGGTTCACCGGTTTCGATATGGTTCCGGACAATCGCGTGCAAAACCTCGAAATGACGTGGCGTCAGGGTTCCGAGAGGATCCATTTGCTTATCGGCCCAGTAGCACGCTTCCTCAAACGCTCATTGCCGGAATCTTCACCGTATGGGCGTGGCGCCAGAGGCGCTCGAGATCGTAGTACGCGCGGGCGCTTTCCGAAAAAATGTGCACGATGAAATCGCCGTAATCCATCAGGATCCATTCAGCCGGCTCATATCCTTCTACACTTATCGGCAGCTCTCCCATCGCTTTCAGCTCCTTTGCGATTTCGTCCGACGCCGCGTGGCCCTGACGCGGGTTCGCAACCGAGCAAATTACAAAAAAATCGGTGAACGAGGTCACCTCGCGAAGATCGAGAACACGCAGGTCAGTGGCTTTCTTGGATTCAGCAGCGCGCGCCGCAGCGAGCCAGTTGGGAACGTCTTCAAGCGTCGCGGCGGGTATTGGGTGAGTGGAACGACGTGTCAGAGAGTGAAAAGATGCTCCTGCGCTTAGCGTACTACACTGGCGATAGGTGCGTAAACACGTAAAATCGCCGATTCTGCGCATCTTTTTCATCGTTTTTATCTGCCTGTTCGCGTGTTCGGGAATCGGAAAATGCTCCGATGTGCCGGGCGTTTCGCCTGGCGTCGAGGCAGCGCAAAACGAATACGCGCGGATCAAGAGTTTGGTTGAAAGCGGCATGCTGCCCAAAATTCGCTTGGACCAAGCAGCGGCGGAATTGGCGGACGCCCAGGATCAAGCGATCTTGCTGTCAACTCTGTACAGCAGCGCCAAAATCCAGGATATGACCGCCGATCAGGCGCAAGCAATGCTCGATGCGGCGCGGCGGCGCGTTGACCGGGAAGCGAAAATCGTACAGAAACGGCGAGCTTTCGTCGAAAGCGGGATGTTGGCGAAATCGGAGTTCCAGGCGTTTCAGAACGAGCTTGAAGCTCGCCAGCGGGCGGTTGGATTGGCGGAGAATCGAATAAGACTGCTGGAAGAAATTCGGCAAATGGCGGAGGCGGAGCAACGGCTCGAGCGCGAGGCCCAAAACGGAGTTAGCGGCGCACGAGGAGCTGAGATTCGCTATGACGGAAGCGGGGTGTTCGAGCTAACCGAATTGCCTGTGATCTCGAACGCGTTTCAAAAACAATTCCATCGCGCACTGCCGGTCAGCGCAATCGGGCAGACAGCGGTCCATCAGGCGATGGGACTGGATCACCGGAATCGAGTCGACGTGGCGGTGAATCCAGATCAGCCTGAGGGCCAATGGTTACGACTTTTCCTCGAGCGGCTGCAGATTCCCTATCTGGCGTTCCGCAGTGCCGTCGCGGGCGCGGCGACGGCGCCCCACGTCCATATTGGGCTCGGTAGCACGCGGTTGAAACTGGCACGCCGTTAGCGCGCTTTGCACCGCGTCAACCTGGGTCGTAACCGGTTCGCTACCATGCGAGGAATGTCGCAGTCAGCCGAGCGCATTCTCATCTCATCCGACCAGATCCAAAACCGTGTCCGCGAAATGGCCGAAGCGATCGAGGCCGATTACGCCGAGGGCCCTATTTATCTCGTTTCTGTTTTGAAAGGGGCATTCATTTTCTTAGCGGATCTGGTCCGTGAATTAAAAAGGCCGTGTGTGCGAATCGAATTTATGGCGATTTCCAGTTACGGCACGGAAAAAACCAGCTCGGGACAGGTGAAGGTGACGCGAGATTTGGATGCGAACATCGAGGGCCGCGATGTCCTGATCGTCGAAGACATTATCGACAGCGGCGTCACGCTCGGGTATCTTACGCGTTTGCTCGCCCAGCGCAAGCCGCAGTCACTCGAAATTGCAACGCTGCTCGATAAGCCGGACAGGCGCATCCAGCCAGTGAACGTGAAGTATGTGGGGTTCCAGATCCCCGATCAATTCGTCGTCGGATATGGGCTCGACTATGCGGAAGATTATCGGAACTTGCGCGATATACGCGTTCTCGGTCCCTAAGCCAGAACCGGCTTCGCCCTGAGAAGTTTCTTCCGAGCCGTTCGAGCATTCACGGCACTCGCGGTGATAGAAGAGAGCCGAGACCGTGGCAATTAGGACAAATGCTTGCTGCCACGGAGGAAGCATGGGGTCCGCATCTCCGCTGAGCGCGTTGGCCGCTACGCAGAACAATACATGAACGCTGAAAACTTCTATGGACGCCTGTCCCAGCGAGGCGAGTGGACGAAATAGCACCAGATTCCCGATCCATGAGCCGAACCGGGTGAGAAGGATTGCGATAGCCGTGAAATTCACAATGCGAGCCACGCCGAGATGCCACTTATCGATCAACCAACCGTAGAACTCCGGCCGGATCCAATGATCGACGGGGCTGTAGCGAAGCACGAGAAAAAGCACCGCGGCGGCCGATGATAGGAATATCATCCAGCGCGGGATCTGAAGCGCCGGTTTCGTTGCTTCCGGAAGGCCATGAACCCGATCGGCGAACGTGCTGCCCAGCGCCAAGCCCGACATCCACAGAAGCTGCCAGGCATACAGGTCGAATGCTCCGGTGGAAGTCTCCGGCACCGACAATCCGAAGAGGTCTCCTCGGCGATAGAGCCAGGCCCGAAGGCCAAATTGCGCCGCCACCCACACGCCAATACTAACCGCGATCACCGGCTTCCAGCTCCACCGGCGTGCGATTTCGCGAGCCACCGGCGTAAGGATAAGAAAAACGATATACATCGGCAGGATGTCGAGCAGAGATGGACGATACTCAAGCACGAGCGCAGCGACGATAGCTTGTTTCGGACTCTGAAGGTAGTACGAAAGGAGATTTTCGAGCGCCAGCCGGTGGAACGAGACCCCGACCGCCGCTACTAATGTGAACGCAACGGCTAAAAGCAGGCAGTGATATGTGTAAATTTTTAGGGTTCGTTTTCGAATATCGCGAAGCGTCCCCGATCGGCCGTACTTTTGCTCAATTCGATGTTCGAGACGGCCGACCATGAATGCGGCAAGGAAAATAAATCCTTCGGCTCCCGAAACAAAGCCGAAAGTCTGATTCGCGACAATGCTGGCTTTCGTCGGCAAATGCGTCAGCGTCATCCAAAGCAGAAGAAAGCCTCGGAGAACGTCCAGCTCCAAGAGGCGTCCCGGCCGCTTGGTGTGGCCCGCGAACTCGCCCAGCGACGATTTGCGTTCGATTTCCGCAACTGGCTCGGGAATTGTCATCCGCTGCTCAATAACGAGTTTGATGCGTCAGGACCTCTAATGGCAGATGCAATTTACTAGCCGTGCTGCTGGATTCGACGGAATGCGGACCTGGGCGGTTGCGAGGATTGCACGGTGGACAGAAAGGGGCATTGGACAAACCGTGAAGGTTCCCACAGTTCCCCGTATTCATCCGAATTAATTTGGTGCGCCGAGACGGGAGAAAGGATCGCTAAATCTTCGGTTGCGCCGGCGGAAGATCGCGGGCTTTGCACTCGGAAGTGAAGCCGTTCCGGCCATGCGAACCGTCACAAAACGGCTTGTTTTCTGCCATTCCGCAGCGGCACAGCGAGATAACGGACCGTCCCGCCAAACCGAAGGAATTTCCTTCGAAATCCTGAATCGTAAAGTCGCCCTCAATCCGAATCGGCCCATTCTTGAGGATCGTGACTCTGGTAGACATGCTCGACCGATAGTAACAGAGGCGAGCACGCCGGTCTTTATAATTGTCAGAGCCGGAGTTGCGAGTGATTCAATTCGTCTACGAGTCCGATCGGGAGCTGTTTGAAAACGCCATCAGCTTCGCTCAGAAGCAAGTGCGGCGGTTAATCGAAAGCGATCCGGACTTCTATCCGATGTACACCGAACTCGGCAAATGGAGGCACGAAGGACCGGTCTGGACGCACTGGTGCGACGGTTTTCTGCCCGGAATGATGTGGTTGTTCTACAAGCACATGGGCCCGGACAAACCCGAATCAAAGTTCTGGATGGAACAGGCGATTCGATACAGCAAACCACTGGAATCCCGCAAGACGGAAAGTGATGTGCTTGATTTGGGATTCATTTTCTTCTCGACATATCACCGTTGGCATCAATTGACAGGCGATCCGGCAGTCCACGAAGTCGTGCTGCAGGCGGGCAAAACCCTCGCCCAGCGATTTAATGAAGCGGGGCAATATCTCCAATCCTTTGTTGCCGAAGATTCGATTTTCATCGACATCATGATGAATGTCGGGATCATTTTTTACACCGCGCGCGAGTGCAACGACAAGAGACTGCGCGACATCGCAGTGCGGCACTGCATTACGACCCGCCGATTCCTGGTTCGTGGAGATGGCTCGACGGCGCATGAGGGGATTTTCGACGCTGAAACCGGGGAGTTTCTGCGGCAATCGACGCAACAGGGTTTCCGCGGCGATTCTTGCTGGTCGCGCGGCCTCGCCTGGGCGTTATATGGTTTCGCAACCGCACATCAATACAGCCGTGATCCGCGGTTCTTGCACACGGCTGAGAGCTGCGCGGATTACTACATTACGCACACGCCCGCCGATGGCGTGCCGCCGTGGGACTACAATGCTCCGCCCGAAAACCGGGGACTCGTTGATTCGTCTGCTGCCGCAATTGCCGCAGCGGGATTGTTGAGGCTCTGCCGGCACACCGCCGATCCGATGAAGGGGCACTTTTACTGGTCGACAGCCGTCCACATCCTGCGTACGCTTTCGACCAGATATCTGGCGATCTCGGATCCGAAATGGGAAGGCGTCCTCAAAGGCGGCGTGTATCACATCCACAAGGGATTGGGGGTGGATGAATCGGTGATGTGGGGCGAATACTTTTTTATGGAGGCGCTTGAAGATGCGCTGCGCGTCATCTGATCCCAAGAGATGCGCTGCGCGTCATATAGCCGCAGCAGGGCGCGGCTCTAAAGTATCACGGCCATCGGAATCGAGAATCCTGGCTTTCCAGGGCGATTGCACAATGCTGACGCACGCAAGTAGGTACAAAAGCCCACCGATCGCCAAGCGTGATTTCGAGTCCCAGATAGATCGCCAGGAACATAGCGGCCGCCGAGCCCATCACGCTCGAAGCAGCATTTACCGCCCATGCCCAGCGGATCGCGGCAGGCATGTTCTTGTTCAACAGAGCAAGGCCGGTGGGGAAAGGCATTCCCATGGCGAGTCCTGCGGGGCTGATCAGCACCACAGAAATCAGCACCTTCAGCGGAAAGGGCAGCGATACGCCAGCCTCAGTAATAGGAACGACGATCACGGCCAGCAGAACGATTGTTCCCACAATGTAAGATAAGCACGTTCCGCAAGCGGCCCACGTCTTCGTGTACGACCCGTTTGCTCAGAAAGCTTCCCGCGCCGCTCGATAAAAGCATGGAAAAAATGACGACCGTCAAGGCGTACGTTGGGATGTCCCAAAAAAAGGATGAACTTCTGGATAAGAGCGATCTGGATGAGCACGTAGCCTGCGCCGATAAATAGGAAAAACAGTAATGAGCGGCCGGCTTTTCTGGCCGACGGGATGCGATTACCGAAGAGCAACGGCGGCAGAGAGAGGACCACCAGAGTTGCAACGATGCTGACCAGGACCAATCCCAGCAGAAGCGGGAGTGCGCTGTTGATTTTGTAGTCGGCACTGGCCCGCGATCCACGTATCAGAAAATCCCAGAGCGCTCCGGGTTGAACGGTATAGAAGAAAAACGGCCGGTCATCGGTAACAGGCCTCACATCGAAGGGGTAGGTTTCGTAAAAGCGCCCGCGATCTCGGGACAAGAGCAGATCGCGAAACATACTCACCCGATCCGTTCCAGGAAGGTAAACAATCTGTACGCCGTCCGATTCTCCAGATATTCGCGAGCAGTGCAATATCGGCGGAAGTGAACGGATTCCGCGAAATCAAAATCGGTGTCCTGCGCTCCCCAGCCCTTCAGCTTTTGCGAATCTTCCCGAAGCACTGCGATGTTCCGGGCAGGGTTGTTGTTGCCAAGCTGCGCTAACGCGGCTATCGCAAGCGACACAATCCGCAAAGACTCGCGCGGCGGACTGAAGCCCCAGCGTGTAAACGCCAGAACGCCGTCCGGCGTGAGATGCGAAAGATAATCGACGAACGCGTTCGTTGTATAGAGATTGTTCTCGGACAGGGCTAGCGCGCCCGCGGCGGTCGAAGCCCACGTATCGACTAACGTGGCTTGCAATACCTGGTATCTCCGATGCGATCGGCGTATGAACGAGCGGCCGTCTTCGACGACGATTTTGACCTCAGGCCGCAGGTAGAGACCGTTGCTATATTGCGGAAATTTTTTCCGCATGATGGTGGTCGCGATGATGGGATTAATCTCGACGCCCGTGATGTCTTTGCTGCCGGAAGCGAGCGCGCGGGCAATGTCCCAACCGCCTCCTGGGCCGATGACGAGAGTGGTTGCGCCAGGGCGCAAAAGGTACGGCAATCCCGGCCCTTCATGAGTTAATTCAAACCGCTCGCCCGGCGAGAGGTGCGCAAAATCGAAACGGGCGATGGCGGTAGCGGCGTCCGCATCGATAACGATGCTCTTCTTCGCGCTTCGCGGCTGCTCCGGTTTCACTGCGATTCGAGAAAAACTGTTCCATTTGACGAATTCTTCGCCGGAAATCTGCTTTCCTTTAGCAAACTTGACATCGAGAAAAAAGTATTTCGAGTTGTATGTGATCAGTAACACGAGTAACAACCCGAGTATCACGGCGACGATCCGGCCTCGCGCTGCACGTGCGAGATGAAACCAAATGGCGGACGAAACGCAAAACAGGATTGCGGCGACCAAAATTGTATTCGGGCCGCCAACCCAGTTCAGCAGCGGAACCAGAAGAAGGCACGCAAAGGCTGCACCGGTCAAATCGAAAAAGTACACGCGGTTTACGCGTTCGACGGTTTCACTGATCGCGAGAGAAAGGACCGTACCGGAGATGAAGAACGGAATCGCCGCGACGAAATAGGTGAGCATCAACTCGGCAGGCGCCATGCTTCCGGTTCGTGTCAGCAGGAAACCTAAGCAAACGAACACAAAAATTGCGTTTATCGCCGCGAGAGTGCCCAGCTTGCCGAAAAACGATCCTCGCCATTCGGAGATGACATACGAGAAGAGCCCTCCCGCGCCGAGACCGAACAGGGCGATCGAAATCGCGAGAAAGGCAAAATGGTAGTAATAGACGACTGAAAATACGCGCGTGAGGGCAAGCTCCAGAAGCAAGTGTCGAGAGTGACGTAGAAGCCACCCCGAAGTAAATTTGGGGCCAGTGCCTTCGACGCCGAGACCGCGTCATCTCGGGGGCAAGCGAGTCAAAGCGCGACAAACTTTTATCGTAGTGGAGCGTACTCATCGAAGCGGCGATGCCGGCTGCCGCGTAGTGTTCCATTCAGTCTCTTGCGGACGAGAAGGCGCGAGAAACGAAACGATGCGCTCGGCGATGCGGCCGCTTGCTTTACCATCGCCGTACGGGTTATGCAGGCGAGACATTCGCTCGTATTCGGCCCGGTCCTCTAGAAGGCGTACCGCCGCACTGACGATCGCGCTCCGATTCGTTCCGACAAGCTTGACCGTCCCCGCCTCAACCGCTTCGGGGCGTTCCGTCTTATCGCGCAACACCAGAATCGGCTTCCCAAGCGACGGCCCTTCTTCTTGAACCCCGCCCGAATCGGTGATGAGGAGATACGCCTGACGCATCAGATCGACGAACGGGAGATAATCCAGCGGTTCCAGCAACACGATATTGGGATTTCCACGAATCAGATCGTCGACCGTTCGCTGCACATTCGGGTTCGGGTGAACCGGCCAAACGATCTGCACATCGGGGCGATTGGCAATCTCGGAAATCGCTTCGCAGATACGAACGAATCCGGAACCGAAGCTCTCACGCCGATGAGCGGTTACAACGACCAGCTTTTTCGTTTTGTCAATCGGTACCGAAAGTCCGGAGCTCCTTCCCTCGTTCGAGGGCATCACGAATCGTGAGGACTGCATCAATTCCCGTATTTCCAGTGACCTGAATTTGCTCAGCCGGGAAGCCCTCGCGCTCGAGATTCTTCGCGGCCCAGGACGTTGCGGCGAAATGCAGATTCGCGAGACGGCCGGCGAGAACGCGGTTCATCTCTTCCGGGAACGGGGCCTGTAAGTCGAAGGTGCGTAGGCCTGCCTCCACATGCGCAACGGGGATCCGGAGATAGAAGGCCGACAGCGCCGCGGTGAACGTTGTCGTGGTGTCACCTTGCACAATGACGAGCGCCGGACGCACTTCGTGGAACACCTTTTCCAGCCCGGCGAGTAGTCGCGACGTGAGCGAGTTCAGCGTCTGGCCCGCGCTGCATGAGATCAAGATCGTATTCCGGAGTGATCTCAAATACGTCCAGCACCTGATCGAGCATCTGACGATGCTGCGCTGTGGCGCAAACGATCGTTTCGATATGCGAAGCGGCTGGGGCGCGGCGAAGGGAACTGACTAAAGGCGCGAGCTTGATCGCCTCCGGCCGTGTTCCGAAAACAACAAGTACTCGCTGCCTGTTGCCGGTGTGAGAGAAAGAAGCGTTACTTGTGCCGGTAGGTGATTCGCCCCTTGGTGAGGTCATAAGGAGACATCTCCAGGGTGACGCGATCTCCGGCTAACACCCGGATTCGGTTGCGTCGAAGCTTTCCCGCCAAATGCGCGAGAACCGTACGGTCTTGATCCAGTTGAACGCTAAAAAGGCCGCTCGGAAATTTTTCTACCACTGTGCCTGTGACTTCAATGCTGTCTTCTTTACTCATTCGCCTCTTGCAATTGATGTGCAATCAAACCCACGCGCGGCTTGATCGCTACCGGAAGTATACCGCAAACATGCGTATTTACAGGGCTCGGGGGCGGTGGTGTGCGAGTACGCACGCGTTGGGGCAGCTCGTGTTCTACCCTTGAGTCGGGATCGCGTGGCAAGTGTTGGCGGTGAGTTCAAGACGAAGAATGTCTTAGTGACCGGCGCGGGGCGCGGAATCGGCAAGCGCCTGGCGCTCGGCTTCGGACGCCTCGGAGCCAAGGTCGGCCTCGTAGCGCGCAGCAGGGCCGAAATTGACCTCACGCATATTGAAATCGAACAAGCGGGCGGAAGCGCGCTTCGCATTCGTGCCGATGTTACGGATCCCGAGCAGATGACTGTTGCGTTCGATCGTGCACGGGTCGCGTTTGGGAGCTCCATCGATATCTTGATTTGTGCCGCCGGCGTTACAGGACCGCTGAGCTCGTTTTTGCAGAGTCCGTTGAGGGCGTGGACCGAAGCGATACAGGTCAATTTGCTCGGAGTGGTGCATTCCTGCCGCGCCGCGCTCCCTTCCATGATTGAGAAAAGGTCGGGCAAAATTATCGTGTTGTGCTGCGACGGTGACGAGCCGCCCAAGATCAATCTCTCCGCGTACACAACCTCAAAAACCGCAGTGGTTCGCTTTGTGGAATCGATCGCCGCAGAGGTGCTCGATTATAACGTCCAGGTGAATTCATTCGATCCGGGCCCGGCGTACACCAGCGTTACGGACGAAATCATTCGGGCCGAAAGCCGTTTGGAGCCGCGGGTTGTGAATGCCGCGAAAGAAACGCGGAGAACCGGCGGAGTTCCTGCGGAATTGCAGCTCGAAACAGCAATGTTCCTGGCCTCCGAGCAATCGAATCACGTTACCGGAAAGTTGATTCACGTCACTGACGACTGGAAAAAATTGAGAGATGCGACGCTTCGAAAGGGCGCGTTCACTCTGCGCCGGGTTCATAAGTAGCGCTGGCGCGCTACTCCACGGAAAAGCGGTAAATCGTCGTGCTATGAAATTCCTCGCCAGGCCGTAGCACTGTACTCGGAAAATTCGAATGATTCGGTGAATCGGGAAAGTGCTGCGTTTCGAGACAAAGTGCTGAACGGTACTCGTATGCCTTGCCGCCCTTGCCGTGAATCTTGCCATTTAGGAAATTGCCGGAATAGAATTGGAGGCCGGGTTGCGTCGTGAACACTTCGAGCACTCGTCCCGAGTGTGGCTCCTCGACTCTGGCTGCAAATCCCATCTTGTCTCCCAGGTGATTCAGGACGAAGTTGTGGTCGTATCCGTGGGCAAACTTCAGTTGCTCGTTATTCCGGTTGATCCGGGATCCGATCGCCGTCGCGCTTCGGAAATCGAACGGCGTTGAGGCAACGGGATCGATTGCGCCCGTGGGTATGAGCGTACTGTCGATAGGTGTAAATCGATCAGCGGAAATCGTCAACATGTGATGAAGGATGTCGCCGTTTCCAGCTCCTGCGAGATTGAAATACGAGTGATTCGTCAGGTTGAGCACCGTTTCTTTATCGGTCGTGGCGCGGTAATCGATACGCAGGTCGTTCTTTTCGTCCAGCGAGTAACGGACCGTCACCGAAAGATTGCCGGGAAAACCTTCTTCGCCATCGCGGCTAAGATAATGCAGTTCCAGAGCGGTGCCCTCCGCCGTCGGGACTTCCTGCGCGTCCCATACGCGCTTATCGAAACCCTTCAGCCCGCCGTGTAACGAATTGGGGCCGTCATTCACAGGGATGTGATATTCGTGACCCCCAAGCGTGAACGTTCCTTTGGCGATGCGATTCGCATATCGCCCGATAATCGCGCCGAAGTACGCGTTGCTGGTGGGGGCGATATAGCCGGCGAGGTCGTCGAAACCCAGGACTACGTCCTCGAACTTCTTCTTTCGATCCATTGCCGTGATGGACGTGATCGTGCCCGCCATAATTCGTGATCTTCACCTCCATCCCGGACGCATTTCTGAGTGTGTATAGCGAGACCTGCTCGCCATCAGGAGTCTTGCCGAACGGGTCCATATGAATCGCTCGCGAGGATTGGGGAGCCAAAATGGCCGCTACGAATGGTATCAATGCAGCCGCCGGTAGCACGCGAAACAGGATTTGCTTCATAGAAGTGGCGGTCCGGAGCCACTTCGCCATGATCTCACTGCATCGTTCTTTGGCGGTGGAAAATCTCCAGGCTGAGAGCGGGATGATTCCTTGTTCCGGTGATCTTGATGGGAACCGAGAATCCCGCTCCGTTCTTTTGGAAGAGCCGGTCAAACGGTTTCAATATCCAGTGCTTAACTCCAGATTGGGTTTGCGAGAGCGTGGCTTGCATTCGGAATGTGCCGCCCATATCGATGGCTTCGGAACGTAGATCGTATTTGCCCTTGAGATCGACGTCGGCTCCCGGAACTTGGAATGAGAGCTGCGAGAAAGAAACAGCGCCGTTAGCGAGCTTGAAGCGCCCGCGGAAGTTCGATGCTACGGTTTGGGGCGGTTCGTCTTGTTCCTGTTTCTTCGTTATGCCGCGGGCACGATCGCTGAGTGTCTCGAGTTTTTGTTCCACTTTAGGGCTGGTGAATTGCGCCGCAATAATAGCGAATTGCCCATCGAGCTGCAGCTTGTTGAGGACGTCTTCGTGTCCAGGAGGAATCGTGATCTTGGATGTGAAATTCACCGCCCCGGTTAAGAACGGTTTCTTGCCCGTGATCAGGCGCAAAATATCTTCCATGCGGCCGTGATTCGTCACCGCATCCAGGGCCACGGTTTTACCAGGCGCTCCGGGCAGGTGAACGATGCCGCCACGGCAGAGAAACTCGGAACGGAGAAACCGCGCGTCCACCGGGTCGAGTATCGTATCGCCGTCGGTGCCGTTGACGACCGAATGAAATTTCGTCATGAGGCGCACGGGCTCGCCACCTCGCTTGAGAGCAAAATCCGGCGTGTTTGTTGTGCCATCCACTTCGATATGCTGCAACACCCCGCGATAACTGCCGGTGGAGGTCAGAATGCCGCTGATGCCCTTGAACACGCTCAAATCCGCGTTCTGGAAATCGTAGGTTCCATCCACAGCAGTCGCGCGAGGATCATCGCGCTGCCAGGGGCCGAACCTCCCCGTGCTGTCGATGAGACCCGGCGGCCTGGCATTTGTCAGGGTCGCCTTGAAGGCCATGGGTTGCTCCGGTCCTACGGAACGCAACGTAAGTTTTTGGATTTCGAAACGAAGCGGGTCCTTACCCTCGAGCTTCGGTTCGATTTGGAGCACCGCGCCGTCCGCGACAATGGTCCGAATCAAAAACCGAAATTGAGTCGCGTCATTTCCCGCCTCGGCACTCGCAACCTGTGTATCGTTCGCTTCGGTCATTTGCTTCAGAATGGCGCGGCCGCGCGGAGGAATTCGAATTTCGAGCCCTTCCAGCCGGACCGAGTCGACCGTGTTCGTGCGATCGATCAGGGTCGCGAAATTCGTTTCTGCGCTGAAGCGTCGGATGTAGATCAATGGCCGGGGATCGGTCCAACCCTTGTGCCGAATCGACAACTCATTGCCGACCACCTTCGGTTGGGGAAACATCGAAACGTCGACCGATTTGAGATCCACATCGGCATCGAAGCGCTGTTGCAAGGCCGAAATCACACGATTCCGGGCACGCGGGCTGAGTGTCTTTGCATAATATAAAACGCCGATGGCTCCTCCGATGAGGAGAATCGCGATGACGGCCAGCGCGTACGGCCATAATCTACGCATCTCTAAAGAGGATATCGGCAGGTCAGCCAGTTCGCTGCACCGGCGTTGCTACATTTGACGTATGCTGACGAGATACGTTTTCGCACTCGTATTGCTTTCGCCCCTCCTTTTCTCGCAGGAACCGCCAAAAACCGTTCGTACGGTGCGAGCGACGGGTACGGCGATTGTATCGGCCAAGCCGGACAGGGCCGAGATTTCCGTTGGCGTTGTCAATCAAGCGACGACCGCGCAAGCGGCATCCGCCGAAAACGCGACGCGGAGCACGGAAACTCTACGCGCACTGCGCCGGGACCTCGGGTCTAAGGGCGAACTCTCGACGGTCGGATACTCCATCTCTCCGCAATACGACTACAAGAACGGTGCTGCGCCGCGACTCGTTGGATATCAGGCGAGCAACACAGTACTGGTAACGCTCAACGATCTCTCGCTCGTCGGCAAAGCTGTCGATGCCGCGATCGGCGCAGGAGCGAACAACGTCAATAACATTTCCTTTACCCTGCGCAACGATGAGGCTGTTCGCGCGCAGGTGATCGCGGAGGCGGCCGCGAAGGCCCGTGACAGCGCAGAAGCGATTGCAAAAGCCCTCGGTCTTCACGTTACCGGTGTTTGGCAGGCCGAAACTCGCGAAGCCGTGAACATCAGACCGCTCGAAACATTCGCCCGCGGCGAAGCCATGATGGCTAAGGCCACGCCCACGCCGATCGAGGCTGGCAACCTGGACGTGACCGCGACTGTTATCGTCACGCTTGAGGTCCAGTAGCGCTCAGCTTATCGGAATCCCGTGTTCGTCCAAAATCTTCCGGACATCGAGCTCCGAGAGACGTGAGGCGTCATACTCGATCAGCAACTCATCGCCCGCGGGCTGAACGCGAGCCATGAGGATTCCGTACACCGAGTGAATGCGGGAAATGTTGTTCAAATCGTCATCGGTGAGGCTGCGGGAGAGCTTGAACGTCGTCTGCACCTTCGCCATCGCGCTTCAGAATAACACCCGACCTGATGCTCCCCTAAGGCATCGTTTCTGGTCTGAATCGGCTCGACAGTGTAAGATAACGGATCTCGGAATTGATCGCATGAAGAAGCTCGCGAGCCAAAACAGCAGACCTGAAGGGATGCTCACGAACCACTCCATCAAAATCGGTCTCCTCAAAGAGGCTGAACTCGAAGAGGCGGATCGAATTGTCCGGCTGGCGTTTGGAACGTTCCTGGGATTGCCCAACCCACTCGACTTCATGGGCGACCGCGCGTTCATCGCGCCCCGCTGGCGCTCATCCCACATCAAGGTGATCGGGGCCTACAACGACGGCCGCCTTATCGGATCGAATGTAGCCACGCGCTGGGGTTCTTTCGGGTTGTTCGGGCCCCTGACCGTGCTACCGGAGTACTGGGATCGCGGTGTGGCGCAGCGGCTGCTCGAAGCCACAATGACGATTTTCGGCAAATGGGGCGTACGGCATACGGGACTGTTCACGTTCGCGCACAGTGCCAAGCACGTGGGCTTGTACCAGAAGTTCGGATATTGGCCGCGTTATCTCACCGCTATCATGACGTGCACGCCAGCGGCGAACCCAGCGCCGCGAGCCGAACGCGCAAACCCGCCCACGTTGCTCTCGACTCTTAGCAAGAGCGAGCGCGAGCAGGCCATCGAAGCATGTGCAAAACTCACCGACAAGATCGATAGGGGGCTCGATCTCACAGGTGAAATCCGGGGATTGCTTGCGCAGCGCACCGGCGACGTAGTGTTGACCTACACGCGCAGAGTTCTCGACGCATTCGCGGTGTGCATGAACGGACCTGGATCCGAGGGCGGCGAGAAGACATGTTACGTGAAGTTCGGCGCGGCACGGGGCGGCGAGGGCGCGGGTGAACGTTTCGATAAATTGCTTGATGCATGCGAGGTGTTTGCATCTTCGCGGGGAGCGACGCTCGAGGCTGGCGTGAACCTGGCTCGCGAAGATGCCTACAGGCGCATGCGCTCCCACGGATATCGAGTGATGATTCAGGGTGTCGCCATGCAACGTCCACATGCGGTCGGGTTCAATCGGGCCGATGCTTACGTGATCGACGACTGGCGGTAAGACCAGCCGTTTTCCTGTGCTGCTTCAGTTTCCATAGGATTCTGGCGCAGCATGCCGGTCCAGGTTTCCGCATCCCCGAACCGAATGTGCGGCCGCCGCACAAGCCGCTCGCACTTTCTCCTGTTGATCGAATTGAAGACAGCGGCAATATGGACGCTTGATCGCAAACCGGTCCTGTTGAACCGCCAGCCTGCCGTCTGTAGGTACTGGGTCACTGACCCACTACCCGTCTCTAGGCCAGCGTTTCACTAATGCTATGGTGCATTCGTGTCTCACTGCTTTAGCTTCCACAGGATCTGGCGCAGCATGCCGGTCCAGGTTTCCGCATCTGCGGATGGAATGCGAAGCCGCCGCACAAGCCGCCTCAACTTCAGCTCGGCTGAACTCGATCGATGCTCGTGAATGTATCCGGAGCGGTCCAACGACTCCATCAACAGCCCGGTGATCCGCTCGAAGTCCTCCGCGACGGCAAGAGGTTGGCCTTGGAACCTTTTCCCTGCTGCCTCCGGATCGCGCCGTAATTCATACAGGCAGACCGCCACCGCTTGGCCCAGATTCATAGACCCATGTTCCTCGCGCGTGGGAATGCGCAGCAGCGAATGGCAATGACTCATATCCTCATTTGAAAGCCCGAATTTCTCCGATCCGAAAAGCAGCGCAGCAACTGAAGATTCGAGAGACTCACGAATGATCTGGGCGGCGGCTTCCAGGCGGTGGAGCGGCACGTGTAGATCGCGGCGAGCCGCTGCGGTCGTGCCCACGACCAACGTGCAATCGGAGATCGCGGCCGGAACGCTGTCGAAAACCTCCGCCTCTTCGAGAACATGGCGCGACCGGACCGCCGAGCGCGCTTCCCGGAACGCGAGGTCGTACGGTGTTACCAGACGCAGATGAGCGAATCCGAAATTGCTCATCGCGCGGGCGGCGGCCCCAATATTTAGCGGATTTCGCGGGCAGACCAGAACGACCCGGAGCGGATCGGACACCTATTGCTCCAGATACGTGTACCCGTTCAGCCCTTCTTCGTAGGATTTGAGCAAACGCCCGGACTCTTCGTAGCCGATGCGCTGCTCGCGCACCGCGGTTTCCACATCCTTCCGAAACCGGTCGAGCAGAGTCTTCGCGTTGTACTCCACGTAATTCAACACCTCGCGGACCGTATCGCCTTGCACGACCGTTTCGAGAATGACTTCCCCGTGCTCGTCCAAGCTCACATGAACTGCGTTTGTGTCGCCGAACAGGTTATGCAGGTCTCCGAGGATCTCCTGATACGCCCCCAGCAAGAACGCGCCCAAGAGATAAGAGCCGTTGTTGAAGGGATGCAGCGGGAGCGTCTTCTTCACATCGTGGCGATCGATAAACTGATCGATCTTGCCGTCCGAATCGCAGGAAATATCGCCCAGCACGGCGTTCCGGGTGGGCGGCTCATTCAGCCGGTGAATGGGCATGATCGGAAAGAGCTGCTTTACCGCCCAACTGTCGGGCATGCTTTGAAACAGGGAAAAATTGCAGAAATAGGTGTCCGACAGCATCGGATCGAGACCCTCGAGCTCCTCCGGGAAGAAGTCCATTTCGCCGGCCAGCTTAAGCGTCTTCCGGCAAATCGCCCAGAAGAAATTCTCCGCCAAGCTGCGCTGCTCGAGCGAAAGATACCCCAGGCTGAACAGATTCAAAGCCGAGTCTAGCGCCTGTTGAGCATCGTGATAGGTTTCGAGGAAGTTCTTCTTGCTGATCGACCGGTAGCTTTCAAACAGATCGATTAAGCACTGCTCGGAGTCTTCGGAAACGGCGCCGGGAAGATCCTCTTCGCCAAAGCCGCTCACGCCCAGCACGTTGAACACAAGCACGCTATGATACGCCGCAATCGCCCGGCCGCTTTCGGTGACGATTATGGGATGCGGCACCTCCGCCTCGTCACAGATGCTCTGAATGTGATACACAATATCGCGCGCATACTCTTCGAGCGTGTAGTTGACGCTCGATTCGAAATCCGTTTGCGAGCCATCGTAGTCAATCCCGAGGCCACCGCCGACGTCGAGATACGTCAATCCGGTGCCGAGCTTTTTTAAATCGACGTAGATGCGCGCCGCTTCAATAACCGCCGCCTTGATCTGGCGGATATTCGTGATCTGGCTGCCCATGTGGAAGTGCAGCAATTGAAGACTGCCCTCCATTCCTCTTTCTTTCAGGAAATCGACAGCCTTAAGAGCTTCGCTCACCGTCAGCCCGAACTTCGACCGGTAGCCTCCGGATGACTTCCATCGTCCCGATCCGCGGCTGGCAAGCTTCACGCGCAGCCCGATGCGCGGCTTTACGCCAACTTTCTCGGCATGTTTGGCGATCAGCTCGAGCTCGGTAAATTTTTCGACAACCGGAATGATGCGCCGTCCGATTTTTTTCGCGAGCATCACCATTTCGATGTACTCGTCATCTTTGAACCCGTTGCAGATGATCGGCGTTTCGTTATCGGCAATTGCGAGCACCGCCAGCAGCTCCGGCTTCGAGCCCGCCTCCAGCCCGGAGTGGTACGCGCGGCCGAAATTAAACACTTCTTCGACCACTTGGCGTTGCTGGTTCACTTTCACCGGGTAAACACAGCAATAGCCGCCTTGATAACCGTGCTCGCGAATCGAGGTATCGAACGCTTGGCGCATTTCCTCGAGCCGGTGTTTCAGGATTTCGCCGAAGCGGATCAAGATCGGCAGCGCAATACCGCGCCACTCGAGTGTGTCGACAAGCTGTTTGAGATCGATCCTGCGGCTCGGCTCCTTGCTCGGGTGAACGAACAGATTCCCGTTCTCTCCCACGGAAAAGTAGCCTTTGCCCCACCGTGCAACTTCGTACAATTCCGCCGCGTCGCTGGTGGTCCATCGGTCGGCGGGCTCCCGCACCTGCGCAGCAACGGCCACTTTATTGTTCAAAGGCTAGCGGAACTCCTTTAGGCGATGGAATCGGAAGCGGGCGGTCGGACGTAGGCGACGTGCCAACCCCAATTAGAATATGGCACGCGTGTAAAGCGTCGGCAAGGGGAAAGAGCCGGTGGTGACCGATATACTCCGTTGAGCTCCAGAAAATCTTAGCCCGGAAGCGTCGCTGTCTCGAGCCAAAACTTCTGGATTCGCTCTACGGCTGAGCTGAGGCCCTCAAGAGTGGAGGGCTTCTTCAGATACGCGTTCGCATGCGATTCGTAGGCCCGGCTGACATCCGACTCGGCGCGCGATGAGGTCAAAACGATCACCGGGATGCGGCGCGTGCGCGGGTCGTTCTTCAGGCGGGCCAGCACGTCGTGTCCGTTCACCTTGGGGAGGTTCAGGTCCAAGAGGATTAAATCGGGGCGCCAGCCCGTGCGCCCTTCCACCGCCTGAAGAGCGATCTCAAGCCCCTCTGCGCCGTCTTTGGCTACCTCGATGCGGATCTCGGCATTCAATTCCTGAAAAGCTTCCTCCAGCAGGCGAACGTCGCCTGGGTTGTCCTCGATCAGCAAGACACTTGGTGCTTTGTGGTGCAACGGAAGATAGGCCCAGTTCATCAGCGCGACCTCCTTGGGCCCGACTCTCTAGACTGATCTCGCCCTGGAATGTTGCGCTTCCGTTTGGTTGCAGCGGGATTCCACCGCCGCAGGTTTTGGCAGTTTTAGTACCTCCCGGGCCGCAGTGGACGAAAGCGCTGGGTTCCACGAGTTCGCATTTTCCACAGATTTTCTAAAGCTCCCTAGCACTTAGGTCGATAGAGAGTCAGGAAGTTTATTCGTTTGAATACCACCGAACACACCAAAGGGGAAGCTGGAGTGTTACCGGTCGCACATTGGCATCTGATGTCAAGTCACGACTCGCAGGCCGAGCCCGCTCTGGGTAGAAGCAAAATCCTGGTCGTGGACGCTTCAGCATCTACGCTCGCCGAGCCCAAATCTGCCCTGCGCGAGTTAAACCATGAGCTCATTGAAGCCAAAACCACTTCGGAGGCAATCGCTGCCATTTCCGTGCACATGGTGGATATCGTCCTGATCGACTTGGCAGCCCCGGAGCTCGGAGCGGTAGAGTTCTGCAAAATGCTGAAGAAGACAACGGCCACTCAGTTTCTGCCGGTGTTCGTTTTATCGAGCGCTGATGACGTCGATAGCGAAGTGCGCGCCATTGAGGCGGGTGCCGACGAATACCTGGTTGCGCCGCTGCATCCTAGGATATTTTGCGCTCGAGTGCAGGCCAGCTTGCGCCACAAGGCGATGGTTGATTCGCTCGATGACTCCGAAACCGTCCTGTTCTCTCTCGCTCAATCCGTCGAAGAACGGGATCCGGGTTTGGGTCAGCATTGCCAGCGTCTCGCCCTGATCGGAGCCGCCCTCGGTGTAACGTTGGGACTGCCTACCCAAGACATACTGGCGCTCCAGCGCGGAGGCTATTTGCATGACGTGGGCAAAGTAGCGGTTCCCGACAGTATCTTGTTCAAACCTGGACCGCTCACCCGGGACGAGTGGGAAATCATGAAGACCCATGCGGAACGCGGCGAACGTATCTGCAGTAAGATGCGCTCCCTCGCCTCCGTTCTTCCCATCATTCGCCACCATCACGAAAAATGGGATGGAACGGGATATCCGGATGGATTGAAAGGGGAAGAAATTCCGCTCCTCGCGCGAATTTTGCAGCTCGCGGATATCTACGACGCGCTCACCACGCAACGGCCGTACAAGCGGGCGTTCAGCTCGGAAGAAGCGCTTCAGATCCTCATCGATGAGGCCGCAAGAGGCTGGCGCGATCCCAAGCTCGTCGAAACCTTCGCAGATGTCTTGCCTATGTTCCGGACCACAAACCCGCCCGATCTCGCGAGGGCATCGCTGCAGGCCTTGGCAGCCTCCATTGAACGATTCCGGAAGACTCCGCGGCGGTCTCAGTCCCGCCATTCCTCGAATACTACAGAAACGATAGAACTCGCGAGCGGATTATAATCGGCACGAAAGCGCGGGCCCGCCATTCACGCCGGCACGCCCGCCTTCTGGTGTTCTCGATTGCCTGTCCGCGAGCTGCACGTTTCGACAAGCCTCGAAATCCTAAACCGCGAGATCTCCGGCTGCCGTCTGTGCCCTCGCTTGGTCGCCCATCGAGAATTGACAGGGATCGTGCAACGGCGCGCGTATCGCGGCCAAACGTATTGGAGCCGTCCGCTTCCCGGTTTCGGCGATCCGGCAGCCAGATTGCTGATCGTCGGACTTGCTCCGGGAGCGCATGGAGCCAACCGAACCGGCCGCATGTTTACCGGCGATAAGTCTGGCGAGTTCTTGTATCGCGCCCTTTATGAAGCCGGTTTTTCAAATCAGTGCGAGAGCACAGCCCGCGACGATGAATTGCTTCTGAACGACGCCTACATCACAGCTCCGGTTCGCTGTGTGCCGCCGGATAACAAGCCCTTGCGCACAGAAATCCTCGCGTGCCGCCCGTTTCTTGTCCGGGAAATCGCGATTCTGAAGAACGTTCGACTGGTTGTGGCCCTGGGCGGCATCGCTCTGGATGCATATCTTTCTGTATTGCAATCGAAAGGCCTGATCAGATCTCGTGCCCGGTTCCCGTTTGCGCACGGCGCTCTGTTTCGGCCCACCGAGGAGGGCCCGGCGGTGCTGGCTTCCTATCATCCCAGCCAGCAGAATACGTCGACGAAGCGCCTCACCGCCGCAATGCTGCGGGATATTTTTCTTCGCGCGCGCGAACTACTCGACGGCGCACAACCGGAATCGAAGTCCTCAAGCTAAGATCCCGGCGGCGTCTGCGGCGGATAAACCGGTCTCTGTGGAGACATCGGTGGTGGCGAATAAGGAGCCGCAACCGGAACAAATTGTCCGCCCGTTTCAAACAGCCGGCGCGTGTGGTCGTGCAGCAGCACCCATAGTCCATACACGCCCAGTGCGGTCCCAATCGGGATGTGGAACAGATTCAGAACGGAAACGACGATCATCAAAACCCGCGCCCAGGGCCTGAAATTTAGCAAACCCCAGCCTCCGATGATCGAGGGAAGGCTGAGGATCAGCAGAAAAATTGCGACGAAAAGGGCGATAGCACCTAGAATCGGTATCGCGGCGGCCGCATCTGAGCTATCGCGTCCCCAATCGATCGACGTGCCGATGGCTCCCGCGACGCCTCCGAAGATGATTAAAACGACCACGCCCGCTAGCGCGCCCAAACAGCCGTAAACAATATTCAAGATTCCAAGAATTCTGACGTGTTCTCTCATATCCCTGGTGTTCTCCGGGCGTTCTCTCCAGGCGTCTTCTTCAGGCCAAGCCTTCGTCCTAGCATACGCGAAACCAGCCATTATTGTTCCTTCCCCCGCTACACTGGGGATAGGGATCAGCGTCACCGAAGAGCTCCCTGAAAACACTATGGGTTTCATAGGCTGCCTACTCGCATTCGTAGCGGCGGTGACATCCTTCAAGGCGCAGATCGCGAACGAGTGGTTCGACGACACGTTTTCCGGGCTGTATCAGCTTTCCTATTTCGATTGGACCCTCCTGCTTCCCTATTTCGCCATTCTCGTGATCCTCTCGGTTTACGGGCTGCATCGGTTTGAGACGATGCGGCGCTATATCAGGCATCGCAAGAACCTGCCCACGAAGCCGCCGGGAACCTTCGATCCGCTGCCCAGAGTGACGATTCAGTTGCCGCTCTATAACGAACGGTTCGTGGTGGACCGTCTTCTGGAGCAAATTTCCAAAATCGAGTATCCTCGCGAGCTGCTGCAAATCCAGGTACTCGATGATTCAACGGACGAGACACACCCGTACACCGAACGGCTGTGTTACGAATACCGGGCGGCCGGCTTTCCGATCGAATATCATCACCGCGAGAATCGGCACGGCTATAAAGCCGGAGCCTTACAAGAGGGCCTCGAGACCGCCACCGGTGAGCTGATCGCCATCTTCGACGCAGACTTCGTGCCTGCGGCCGATTTTCTCCACCGCACGGTGCACTACTTCGTAGATCCCGGCGTAGGGGTCGTGCAGACCCGGTGGAGCTACTTAAACAAGAATTTCAATCTCCTCACGCAAGTGGAAGCCATGCTGCTCGACGGCCACTTTGTGCTCGAGCACGGCGCGCGCTGTGGCTCCGGACTCTTCTTCAACTTCAATGGCACCGCCGGTGTCTTACGACGGAAGATGATCGACGATGCGGGCGGGTGGCAGCATGAGACCCTGACGGAAGACTCCGATCTGAGCTATCGCGCTCAACTCAAGGGATGGCGATTTGTGTATGTTCCGGCTCTGGATTGCCCGTCGGAGCTGCCGGTTGATACGTACGGATTTCAAGTGCAACAGGCGCGCTGGGCGAAGGGGCTCACGCAAGTCGCCAAGAAGCTGCTCCCCAGAGTCTTCAGAGCCGATCTTCCGCTGCGGATCAAGATTGAGGCGTTCATGCATCTGACGCCCAACATCTCTTATCCCCTGATGCTCATCGTTTCCATGCTCATGCTTCCGGTGATGATTGTCCGGTTCTATATGGGCTGGTTCCAAATGCTGCTTATCGATCTGCCCTTAATCGTTGCCTCGTTCTGGTCTATTTCCGCCTTTTATCTGTACGCCCAAAGGGAGCTTTATCCTAAAGTCTGGTGGAAGGCGATTGCGTTTCTGCCCATGCTCATGGGAGCGGGCGTTGCTCTTACGCTCAGTAATTCCAAGGCTGTGCTCGAAGCGCTGCTCGGCATCCAGACGAGCTTCGCTCGTACCGCAAAGTACGCGTTGGGCGATGGGGAAACCACGATTAGGCCGGAAGCGTACCGCCGGAGAAGCGGGCTGCTCCCCTATGTCGAGCTCTTAGTTGGCAGTTACTTCCTGCTGATGGTCGAGTTCGCCATCGAAACTTACAATTTCCCGGCGATTCCTTTCCTGATGCTCTTTGTATGTGGTTACTACTGGGCCGGCTGCAGCACTCTGTATCAGGAGTATCGTGATCGAGTGCGGTGGCAGCGGCAGCGAAAGCTCGTGGAAGCGCAATAGTCGCCCGCCATTCTTAGCCAGTACCGATTACACGGCACTACTCCCCCTACTGCGTATTGGCCTGAACTGACTTCCGGTCTCATACTTGGAATCGGTACGAGCCGAAGAGTAATGTATGGGCCGCCAATCCTTTTTGCGCCATCATACTCAGCTTTTCGTATCGTTCTCCTTTGTGGTGCTTTCTGTCCTTTTCCTCCTGGGTCCGTCTCGCCTTGGGGCGGACCCCATTTATTCCGTCCAGAACCTGAGCTTTCTTAACGGAAGCGCGGCGGCGGTTAGCGCCATCAATAGCTCCGGGACCGCCGTTGGTTTCATTACCGATACCCAAGGCAATCAAGTCCCGGTTAGCTTTGGGGCCGGCGCGTCACAGGCGCTCTCTCCACAGGCGCAGGGTCAGGCGAACGGCATCAACGATGCGGGTACGGTGATCGGAACGTCCATCTCCAACAATCAGCCCTCCGTCGCGGAATGGTCAAACGGCCAAATGACGAATTTGGGAATTGCCGGTTATGGCACAGCGATCAACAACTCGGGACAGATTGCGGGCGCTTATCAGACCGCAACAGGCGACCTTCACGCCTTTGAGTCGACTCCCGGAAGCCCAAAACAAGATCTGGGAACGCTGGGCGGTAAATGGAGTTCGGCTTACGGCATCAACTCGACGGGCCAAGTCGCCGGAACTGCCACCCTCGCCAACGGAGATCATAATGCGTTCCTCTTTTCAAGCGGGACCGGAATGGTTGACCTGGGCACGCTGGGCGGAGCAAATAGCTATGGTTTCGGAATCAACGACTCAGGAGAAGTGGTGGGCAATTCGCAGACCCAACAAAGCGTCTCAAACGCTTTCGCCTGGGTTAGCGGGACGACCGGCGGCAAGATGACGGATCTCGGAACGCTAGGCGGCTCGCAAAGCTACGCCTACGGCGTGAACGACAACGGGGCGGTGGTCGGCTATTCGTGGATAACGGGCAACACGGCCACTCACGGCTTTGTGTTTTTGAACGGTGTCATGCTCGATCTGAACAGTTTGCTGCCCCTGAATTCCGGTTGGACAATTGATGCGGCATACGGCGTTAACAGCGTGGGTGACATTGTGGGAACTGGAACCTACGATGGACAACTCTACGCGATCGAATTGGATCCGGGAAATGCCGGCAGCGGCGCTGTTGACTCCTCGCTATGCGTTCCGGAACCGCTGACGATTTTTCTGGTGGGGCTCGGCCTTTTCGCCGCTGGATACTTTAAGGTAGATGCGCGCAGCTCCCGCAAACGTCACGCGGTACCTCGAAGATTCCTCCGGATACCGGGGTGAAGCCGACCAAGCCTTCCTTCCATCCGATCTCGAGGAGTTGCGTGAAATTGTGCGTTCCGCGTCTGCGCGCCGCATTGCAATCACAGTTGCGGGCGCAGGAACCGGCCTTACTGGCGCGCGGGTGCCTCAGGGCGGATGGGTCGTGTCGCTGGAACGATTTCGGAACCTGCGCATCGAATCCGGCCGGGCACGCTGCGGCGCGGGCGTAATTCTCGCCGACCTTCATCGCGCGGCCGCTGAGCGCCAGCAATTTCTAGGACCCAACCCGACCGAAACCTCGGCCTGCATCGGAGGCATCATCGGCACCAACGCCGGCGGCGCGCGCAGCTTCCATTACGGCCAGGTTCGTAAGCACATACTCGCGCTCGAAGTCATGCTGATCGATGGCCGCACGATCCGCTGCCGGCGTGGCGACCGAGTGGACTTTCCCGTGCGCCCCGTTCACGCGCCCAACACCACCAAGAACGCAGCCGGGTATTATCTTCGACCGGATCTCGATTGGGTCGATCTCGTCTGTGGCAGTGAAGGAACGCTCGGCATCGTCACGGAAGCGGAGCTGCAGTTATTCCGAGAGCCCGAAGCGATCCTGAGCGGGGTCGTGTTCTTCGGCTCCGAAGACGACGCTCTTCGGACCGTGACGGTGTGGCGCTCCATTCCGGAATTGCGCTTCCTCGAGTATATGGACGGCCATGCGCTGGACCTGCTCCGCCCCAATTATTCCGAAATCCCGGCCAGCGCCCGCGCCGCGCTTCTCGTCGAGCAGAATCTCGAATCGCGGGACGATGCCGAAATCGACCTTTGGGCGGATCGTCTTCGCGAGCGGCAGGCCTTGGAAGAAACGTCCTGGTTCGGCTTCGAGGCCGGCGACCGCGAGCGTTTCCGCGCTTTTCGGCACGCACTTCCGCTCGCGGTTCTCGATTTGATCCGGCGCAACGGATTTCCGAAAACGGGTACCGATTTTGCCGTCCCGCTCGCTCGGGAGCATGAGTTGCTTGCGTGCTACCAGCGGAGCTGCGAAGCCGGCTTCCCGGGACAATACACGATCTTCGGACACGCGGGAGACGCGAACAATCACGTCGATCTGCTGCCCACGACGCCTCGCCAGGCCCAAGCCGCCGAAGCGCTTATGCGCGATTTCGCTGGGTACGTTGTCTCGCTCGGAGGTACCGTTGCGGCCGAGCACGGCATCGGGAAAACCAAGACGGACCTGCTGGCGATGATGTACTCGACGGACGAGATCGAGGCGATGCGAGAAGTGAAGCGGCATCTTGATCCGCGACTGGCTGCTGGGCCGCGGAACGATTTTCGCGTGAGACCGCGCGCTCGAAACGCCTACTGGCCCGCCGGGATTCACTTCGGCAAGGCCTCGCGTCTAGTATTTAAGTGCCATGACGTTCCAGTGACCGGCTCCGATCGGCTCGAGCTTATGCGTGTGAAGCCTTCTAAATAAAAAAAATTCTCCACATCTGCGAAATTGCTGACGGAATCCGGTTCCAAATGTCGCTATTGAAGGTAGAGCCCGATGAAATTTAGAACACTTCGGGTGAATCAAAGGAGAAAATATCATGCACAAACATCTATTGGGATCTTGCGCGCTACTCTCAATGAGTGCGCTCTATCTCACAGCCCCGAAGCTCAACGCACAGGATACAACTGCGGATCCAGCCTCGGAGGTAACCTTCAAATTTCAGACCATCAACTTTTCAGGCGACGTCTTCACGCAGCTACTGGGCATCAACAAGGACAACGTGATCGCCGGTTACCACGGCAGCGGAGCCACAGGACACCCGAATAAGGGGTTTGTCCTTACGTTGCCAAACCATTTCGCCTTGGAAAACTTTCCCGGCTCCGTGCAGACCCAGGTGATCGGAATCAATGATGCCGGGAGCACGGACGGCTTTTACGTCGATACCAAAGGGATCAATCACGGGTTCCTGAATATCGGCAGTACGTTTGAAACCAGAGATTACCCGGGCACCACCTTCAACCAACTTCTGGGTCTGAATAATGAGAACCAGGCTTCCGGTTTCTATGCGGATGCGAAGGGTATCGATCACGGGTTCATCTTCTACCAGAACGGTGGCGCATATCTCGTGCTCCAAGACGGACACGCACCCGGCGGCATGCAGGTGACCGGAACCAACAACGTCGGCGCGAGTTGCGGATTCTATGTGGATGGAGCCGGAGTGAATCACGCGTTCTTGTTGGCCCACGGAGCACTCGCAACGCTCAACTTTCCCAATTCGACGTCCACGCAAGCGTTCGGGATCAACGACAGCGGCGAGATCGTCGGGACATATACGGACAAAGGCGGCCTGATCCACGGATTCATCTACAAAGGTGGAACGTTCCAGGAGGTGGATGATCCCAGCGGAGTCGGCATGACTTTGATCAACGGAGTCAACAATGCCGGCTGGATCGTAGGCTTCTACGGAAACTGCGCCACCGGCGGCCCCGACTGCCACGGCTTCGTAGGCACCCCCGAA
>CAWJUK010000014.1:0-388984 GCA_963846035.1 uncultured Acidobacteriaceae bacterium
TTCCGCGGAGGTCTTGCCGCGATTTTCCACGAGGTCGTATTCGATCACCTGATTTTCGTTGAGGGTGGTGAGTCCGGCGCGCTCAACCGCCGAGATATGGACGAACACGTCCTTATCGCCGGCCATCGGCTTGATGAACCCATAACCCTTGGTCGGGTTGAACCACTTGACGGTGCCTTTCTGCATCGCCTGTCTCCTGGTCTGGACATAAAAAAGACGCGGCCACGCATTTGCGTGCCACGCCACAAACGGGCTTCGGGGTGTCTGCTCAATTTCCTCGTCGCGAAACGCACAGTCGAACGGCCTGGATCCGATTGTGCCGGAATTCCAACACGAAATTTATTGCGTTAGCAAGCCTCGGCCTGGGCTCGCAACTCGAGCCGGCAACGACGGCCGTGCCGGGGCGCCCTGTGGCAACAGCACAACAATGCCGGCCAATTGCCCTCGCGATGCAGTCGCATCAGGGCACGCTCGGCGCCGAGCTCAGGTGGTAGCGCAGTGCCGACGGTCCGCTCAGCTCGGGCAGCCGGCGACGTATCCTTGCAGACCGAAATTGGCTCTGGCCGCCACCATCATCGGAACGAGGGCGTTGGGATGGATAAATTCGTCCCTGAAACAGGCATAGGCCCTGGGATCGAATATTTTCTTGAGCCAATCGATGACGATCTTGTGGCGGTCGGAATTGCGAAACTCCTTGTGATAGGTCAGCCACAGGTCGGCATGGTGACTGACGCCCATGTCGACGGCGACCAACGGCGCACCCAGCGCAATCGACGACGTCGGCAGGAAACCCACGCCGGCCCCTCGTTCGACCGCATACAACACGCCGATGCTGGAGTTGGTCTTTATTCCGACCACGCCCTCGAGCGAGCTCAGCCCCAGGATCCGCGCATAGGCGCCGTCGTCGACCTGCGGCGCATTTTGCTTGACGATCCGGTGATTTCTGAGCTCGGACAGCGTTGAAGGAACGCCATAGAGCTTTTGATAGGCTTCCGAAACGAAGGGATAGATGTGAAGCCTGCCGAGCTTGGCGACGATCAGGTCGGGATTGGTCGGCGGCTCGAGCTGAATGGCGATGTCGGATTCCAGCCGTGCGACGTCCGCCTGCTCCATGGCACAGCGAAGATCGACGGTGATCTTCCGGTAGGTTTTCTGGAAGTCGATCAGCCTCGGCAGGATCCAGAAATTACCCGGACCTTCGGTCACCGCGACGCGGACGGTGCCTGCGGGATCATTCGATGACTGATGCGCGCGCCGAAAGATGTTGAAGGCGCGACGCTCCATTTCCGTCGCATCGGGGATCATGGCGACCCCTTCTTCGCTCAGCGTCAACCCGCTCTGGTCGCGCAGGAATAGCTTGCAGCCGATCCGCTCCTCGAGGCGATCGATCCTTCGCATCAGCGTCGTACTGGTCAGACCAAGTATCTCAGCGGCGTTCCGGAAGCTCTTGTACCTCGCGCAAACCAGAAACGACTTCAGGTCGTCCCAGGACGCATCCAGCGCTTCGTCGGGCCGGTGCTGCGTCACCGCAGCACCCCGATGCAATAGTTGCTGCATACCGAAAATCCTCACCCGGTACAGTGTTCACTGCGGGCAGGAGTAACGATAAATGCGCAATCAGGTGAAGGAAAGAGGCTCTTCGGGCACAAGCCACGAATTCAATTCAATATCGACCAATTGCGACATCGAAGTAAGGCCGGCACGGCGCGCCGAACTTTCGATTCTCGCGGATATGGCCCTTCGCTTGGTTCCGGGAGTTCAGATCGCGGAACCAGTTCTTGGTAAATATTTGGCGTTCGATCCGGAATGCATTCTAACGTTCAGTCGGCAGCAAAGACTGCTCGGCGGCATGGCGTTTCTTTATCTCAACAGCCGCGGTCATGACGCGCTCATTCTCGACGAGATTTCCCTGACCCACCCCGACATTGGCCTGCTTGCCGCAAGCCATCAGGAGGTGTCGGCCATCTACATATGGGCGATTGCGGCAACCGGGCGCGGCATTGCCGGACTGGGCAACGCCGCTGCTCATCTGAGAAAGCCGCGCTATGTCGATGCGGACTGCTTCGCCCATCCGTCGACGACGGCGGGACGCGATCTGCTGGTCGCGACAGGCTTCCGACCGATACCAAGCTTCCAGCCCGATCTGTGGTGTTACGAGCGGCCCTGGAATCGCCTTCGAACGACGATGCCGACACCAGGGATCTCATCAAGGAGCCTCGCAGATGCACGGCAGTAAACCGATGTCGCCGCTCAAGCCGGAGTCGCGTTCGATCTCGATCCGCATCGCCCGCGACCCGAATGACCTGATGCTGGTCACCGCCATCCGCTCGGCGGTCTATCTTGCCGAGCAGGATTGCCCGATCGAGGAGGAGTTCGACGGCAACGATCTGGTGGCCGCGCACTTCCTCGGATTTGTCGGCACCGAACCGGCAGGCTGCCTGCGGGTGCGGTTTTTCGGCGAGTTCGCCAAGGTCGAACGGCTCGCGGTCCGGCATCAGTTCCGGCGCTCGCGCGTGTCGTTCAAGCTGGTGCAGGCGAGCGTCGATTACATCAAGCGCAAGGGATTCAAGAAGATCTACGGCCAGGCGCAGGACCGGCTGGTGGATTTCTGGGCGCATTTCGGCGCGAAGCCGCTCGGTCACAACCGCAAGATCACTTTTTCGGATTTTTCCTACACCGAAATGGTTCTCGACATCGAGCCGGGCCCCGATGCCATCACGCTCGACAGCGATCCTTACGTGATCATCCGGCCGGAGGGCGATTGGGACAGGCCCGGCGTGCTCGACGTTTCAGCCGGCAGGTCGGCGACCTCGCCGTTGCGGGGGACGGCGCTGGCCGAAACATGATCTCGCACCCAAGAGCGATGGCTTCCATGCATGACGATCCGCCGATCCTGGTTTGTGCCGATCTCCAGATCGAGTATCTCACCGAGGGCCGCCGCCACGTCATAACCGATGCCGAGCCGATCATGTCGCGATGCCTCGAATTGCTGACGCTGTGGCGCAGCAATCTCTGGCCGGTCATGCATCTGAAACGCATCGCGCAGGCGGCGTGGTTCAATCCGGCGTCGAACCTGACGGACTGGATTGCGGAGCTCAGGCCGCGACCCGGCGAGATGGCCTTCGAGCATCCATTGCCGTCGGCATACAGTTCGACACGGTTCACCGAGTACATGTCGAACATGAAAAATATCCGCTGTGTGCTGTCGGGATTTTCTCTCGATGAAACCATCCTGTCGACCGTCGTCGACGGGTTTCACCGCAGCCACCGCTACCAGGTGGTCGGCGACGCCGTGGCCTGCCGGCGTGCCGGCGTCGGCGAGGCCGCTTTCTACAAGACGGCGGTGCTCAAGGTCATCGCCAACTTCGCCGCGATCGAGGACAGCTCCGACCTGATCGGGCAAGCGGCAAAATCGCGGTGTGGCCGGTTCGACGACGATCGCGGTCACGGCGCCCGCGAAGGCGAGGTCAGTCGCGGTCGACCTTGACGACCCGGCCCTTTTCGATCGCGAGCGCGAGCCGGCCGTGCTTCAGCGCCAGCGCCGCTTCGCCGAACAGCTCGCGGCGCCAGCCGTGCAGCGCGCCGACGTCGGCATTGTCGTCGGCCGCGATCTGCTCCAGATCGTCGACCGTCGCGATCACCTTGCTGGCGACGGCGTGGCGTTCCGATGTCATGCGCAGCAGAACCTTCAGAAGTTCGACGATCGCCGCGCCGTTGGAATTGCCGCGCGGCTTTTCGATCTTCGGCAGCGTCGCCGGATCGCGCGCGATGCCGCGCTGCACGGCGGCCACGATATCGGCGCCCCATTTCGACCGGTCGAAGCCCTTCGGCAGCGAACGCAAATTGGCCAGCCGCTCGAGGCTGGTCGGGGCATGGGTGGCGATGTCGCCGACCGCATCGTCCTTGAGCACGCGGCTGCGCGGAACGTCGCGGCTTTGCGCCTCCTGCTCGCGCCAGGCCGCGACTTCCATCAGCACCGCCAGTTCCTTCGGCTTGCGCACCCGGGTCTTCAGCCGTTCCCAGGCGCGCTCGGGGTGAAAGTCGTAGGTCTTGGGCGAGGTCAGGACCTCCATCTCCTCGCTGACCCAGTCGCTGCGGCCGCGCTTCTTGAGATCGGCATCGAGTGCCGTGAACACGTCGCGCAGATGGGTGACGTCGGAGACCGCGTAGTGCATCTGTTCCTCGGTCAGCGGCCGGCGCGACCAGTCGGTGAAGCGGTGGGTCTTGTCCGGCCGGTGGCCGGTGATGCGCTCGACCAGTTGGTCATAGGCGATGGAATCGCCATAGCCGAGCACCATCGCCGCCACCTGGGTGTCGAAGATCGGGTGCGGAACGATGCCGGCCTGATGCCAGACGATTTCGATGTCCTGGCGGGCGGCGTGGAATACCTTCAGCACCTTCTCGTCGGCCATCAGCGCGAAGAACGGCTTGAGATCGATGCCGTCGGCCAGCGTATCGACCACGACCGCTTCCTCCGCGCTCGCCATCTGCACCACGCAGAGCAGCGGGTAATAGGTCGTCTCGCGCAGGAATTCGGTGTCGACGGTGATGACCGGGTGTTTGGCGAGGCGGTCGCAAACGGCGGCGAGTTCCGAATTGGTGGTAATCAGATCCATGAACGGTCCATGACGCTTCGGAAGAGGCGTTCTGCCGAAAGCGCTGATATGTCAAGGGTGTTGCGGCGAATTCGAGCCTTGCATTTCGCTGACGCGGCGTTCGGCAACTGCGGCATCGCTGTCGCGTCGCGATCGGTCGCTCGATTCCGAAACGGTCGGTCAGACGTCGCGCATGTGCCGGACGGCCGTCGCTGCGACGGAACGCCAGCACGATGACGCAGAGCGCGAGCATCGCCAATCCCATGAATTCGAATACCAACGCGTCACACGGCAATTCCCCCAGCAAACCGTAGATTTGCGGGAAGCGATTGACGTTATTAATTTCGGGCTGGCGCGCGCGCCGGCAATGTGGACGACGGTTAACGGTTCACGTCCCGCAGAACGTCTGCAGCACCCGCTGATGCGGCTCGGCGGTCGGCATAGCGCGAACGCCGGCTGATCCTCGTACGGCTTTGCCAGCACCGCCAGCAGTTCCTCGAACGGCGCGATAGTCGTCGCGGTTGACCGCGGCTTCGATCACCGCTTCGACCCGATGATTGCGCGGAATGAAGGCCGGATTGACCGATCGCATCGCGGTCTGTCGCTCGGCGGCCGTCTGCGGCTCGCTCGCCGGTCCGTTGCCGCCAGCGCACCGCCCACGTCGTCATAGGCGGCGGGATCGGCGAATAACTGCGCGGACCTCGGCGATCCTCGCCGGCATCGAGCGCGGCGTCGCTGAGGCGCCTGAATGTCAGCGTGAAGTCGGCCTGGTTCTTGGCCATGGCATCCAGCAGATCCTGCGCCAGAGCCGGATCGCCGTCCTGCGCCGTGAACAGGCCGAGCTTGCTGCGCAGGCCTGCCTGATAGGCCGCGTCGAACTGCTCCGGGAATTCGCCGAGCGCGGCCTGGGCCTCGGCGATGGCCTTGTCCTGCATCGTCGGAAAGCAGCGGCAACAGGCATTCGGCGAGCCGCGTCAGGTTCCAGAGCGCGATCCGGGGCTGGTTGGCATAGGCGTAGCGGCCCTGCTCGTCGATCGAGCTGAACACCGTCGCCGGATCGTATTGGTCCATGAAGGCGCAGGGGCCGTAGTCGATGGTCTCGCCCGATATCGAGGTGTTGTCGGTATTCATGACGCCGTGGATGAAGCCGACCAGGATCCAGCGCGCGACCAGCGCGGCCTGCCGCGCGATCACGCCTTCCAGAAGCGCGTGATAGGGGCGTTCGGCATCGGGCGGCTTCCGGATAATGCCGCGCGATGACGTGATCGGCGAGCCGCCGCACGCCGTCGGTATCGCCGCGCGCCGCGAAATACTGGAACGTTCCGACCCGGATGTGGCTGGAGGCGACGCGGGTGAGAACGGCGCCGGGCAGCGGCGTTTCGCGCATCACGCTTTCGCCGGTGATCACGGCAGCAAGCGAGCGCGTGGTCGGAATGCCGAGCGCCGCCATCGCCTCGCTGACGACGTATTCGCGCAGCACCGGACCGAGCGCCGCGCGGCCATCGCCGCGGCGCGAAAACGGCGTCGGGCCGGAACCCTTGAGCTGAATGTCGCGGCGGACGCCGTCGGCGTCGATCACCTCGCCGAGCAGGATGGCGCGGCCGTCGCCGAGCTGCGGCACGAAATGACCGAACTGGTGGCCGGCATAGGCCATCGCGATCGGGTCCGCGCCATCCGGCAGGCGCTTGCCGGCGAGGATTTCGGCCCCTTCCGGGCTGTCGAGCCGGTCCGGATCGAGGCCGAGATGGATCGCCAGCGGCCGGTTCAACTTGATCAGCCGCGGCGCGGCCACCGGGGTCGGCGCCACCCGGGCGAAGAAGTTCGCCGGCAGCGCCGCATAGGTATTCTGGAAGGGGAAATGCACCGTCATGCCGACAAGATAGGCGCATCCGCGCCATTAGGCAATCGCTTCAGGCAGGGGCTGCCCGAAAGCGTGTTTCCGGTTTTCGAGGCGCATTAAACAGGGCGTTCCGCTCGGTTGCCGCGCCTCGCGGCCTCGGGTAAACCCTCACCTCTTCCGGGCAGGCCTTGGGCCGCCCAATTCGATCCTCCGACATCCGTTTTCAGGGATTTCCATGCATCGTTACCGGTCCCATACCTGCGGCGCGCTCCGCGAGAGCGATATCGGCCAGACGGCGCGTTTGTCCGGCTGGTGCCATCGCATTCGCGACCATGGCGGCGTGCTGTTCATCGATCTGCGCGACCATTACGGCCTGACCCAATGCGTCGCCGACCCGGATTCGCCGGCCTTCAAGGATGCCGAAAGGCTGCGCTCGGAATGGGTGGTGCGGATCGACGGCAAGGTGCGCCGTCGCCCGGCCGGCACCGACAATCCGGAATTGCCGACCGGCTCGGTCGAGCTCTACGTCAGCGAAATCGAGGTGCTGGGGCCGGCCGGCGAACTGCCGCTGCCGGTGTTCGGCGAGCAGGAATATCCTGAAGATATAAGGCTTAAGTACCGTTTCCTCGACCTTCGCCGCGACGAAGCTGCACCAGAACATCATGACCCGCGGCGCGATCGTCGATTCCATGCGCAAGCGGATGAAAGCGCAGGGCTTTTTCGAGTTCCAGACCCCGATCCTGACGGCGTCGTCGCCGGAGGGCGCGCGCGACTTCCTGGTGCCGTCGCGGATTCATCCGGGCAAGTTCTACGCGCTGCCGCAGGCGCCGCAGCAGTACAAGCAACTGCTGATGATGTCGCGGCTTCGACCGCTACTTCCAGATCGCGCCCTGTTTCCGCGACGAGGATCCGCGCGCCGACCGCTTGCCCGGCGAATTCTATCAGCTCGACGTCGAGATGAGCTTTGTCACCCAGGACGACGTGTTCGCGGCGATGGAGCCGGTCATCACCGGCGTGTTCGAGGAGTTTGCCAAGGGCAAGCCCGTCACCAAGAAGCTGGCCGCGGATTCCATTCGCCGAAGCCTTGCGCAAATACGGCAGCGACAAGCCGGATCTGCGCAATCCGATTGTCATGCAGGACGTCTCCGAGCATTTCCGCGGCTCCGGCTTCAAGGTGTTCGCGCGGATGCTGGAAGACCCCAAAAACCAGGTCTGGGCGATCCCCGGCACCGGCGGCGGCTCGCGCGCGTTTTGCGACCGGATGAATTCATGGGCGCAAGGCGAGGGCCAGCCCGGGCTCGGCTACATCATGTGGCGCGAAGGCGGCGAGGGCGCAGGTCCCCTTGCCAACAATATCGGCCCGGAGCGAACGGCGGCCATTCGCGATGCGCTCGGCCTGAAGGAGGGCGACGCGGCGTTCTTCGTCGCCGGCGATCCCGAGAAATTCTGGAAATTTGCCGGCCTTGCCCGGACCAAACTCGGCGAGGAGCTGAACCTGATCGACAAGGAGCGGTTCGAACTCGCCTGGATCGTCGACTTCCCGATGTACGAATACAACGAGGAAGACAAGAAGATCGACTTCTCGCACAACCCGTTCTCGATGCCGCAGGGCGGCCTCGATGCGCTCAACCGGGCAGGACCCGCTGACCATCAAGGCGTTCCAGTACGACATCACCTGCAACGGCTACGAGATCGCCTCCGGCGGTATCCGCAACCATCGCCCCGAAGCGATGGTGAAGGCGTTCGAGATCGCGGGCTATGGCGAGAAGGAAGTCGTCGAGCGCTTCGGCGGCATGTATCGCGCGTTCCAGTATGGCGCGCCGCCGCATGGCGGCATGGCGGCCGGGGTCGATCGGATCGTCATGCTTCTTTGCGGCACCACCAATTTGCGCGAAATCTCGCTGTTCCCGATGAACCAGCGCGCCGAGGATCTGCTGATGGGCGCGCCTTCCGAGGTCACGCCGAAGCAGTTGCGCGAGCTTCACATCCGGCTCAATCTGCCGCAAAACTGAAAACCAGCCACCGAAGCCTGAAGTCGGGGCCGAAGGAAGCCGCGGGGGAAATGCATGGCGTCCTACTCTGAAGACCTCCATTCCGCGGCGCTCGCCTATCACCGGCTGCCGCGGCCGGGCAAACTCGAGATCCAGGCGATCAAGCCGCTGGCCAACCAGCGCGATCTGGCGCTCGCCTATTCGCCCGGCGTCGCCGCCGCCTGCATGGAAATCGCCGACAACCCGGCCGAGGCGGCATCGCTGACGACCCGCGCCAATCTGGTGGCGGTGGTCTCCAATGGCACCGCGGTGCTCGGCCTTGGCAATATCGGCCCGCTGGCATCGAAGCCGGTGATGGAGGGCAAGGCGGTCCTGTTCAAGAAATTCGCCGGCATCGACGTGTTCGACATCGAAATCGCCGCCGACACCATCGAGCGCGTGGTCGAGACCGTGGCGGCGCTGGAGCCGACATTCGGCGGCATCAATCTCGAGGACATCAAGGGTCCGGAGTGTTTCGAGATCGAGGCGCAGCTCAAGGCGCGGATGAAGATCCCGGTTTTCCATGACGACCAGCACGGCACCGCCATCATCGTCGGCGCCGCCATCACCAACGCGCTGCTGCTCAACGGAAAGAAGCTCACGGACGTCAAGATCGTCGCTTCCGGCGCCGGCGCCGCGGCGATCGCCTGTCTCAATCTTCTGGTTTCGCTGGGTGCGCAACGCAAGAACATCTGGGTCTGCGATATCGACGGCGTCGTGCACGAAGGCCGCAACACGCTGATGGACCGCTGGAAGTCGGTCTATGCGCAGAAGACCGACAAGCGCGTGCTGGCCGAGGTGATTGTCGGTGCCGATATCTTTCTCGGCCTGTCGGCACCCAATGTGCTGACGCCCGAGATGGTCAAGCAGATGGCGGACAAGCCGCTGGTGATGGCGCTGGCCAACCCGAACCCGGAAATCATGCCGGACGAGGCCCGCAAGGCGCGGCCCGATGCGATGATCTGCACCGGACGTTCCGACTTTCCGAACCAGGTCAACAACGTGCTGTGCTTTCCGTTCATCTTCCGCGGCGCGCTCGACGTCGGCGCCACCGCGATCAACGAGGACATGAAGCACGCCGCGGTGGACGCCATCGCGCAGCTCGCGCGCGATCCGCCGTCGGACGCGATTGCGCCCGGTTTCGACAGCGGCGAGGTGCAAGGGTTCGGCCCGGGCTCGCTGATTCCGAGCCCGTTCGATCCGCGGCTGATCCTGCGCATCGCGCCGGCGGTCGCCAAGGCGGCGATGACTTCGGGCGTCGCCTCCCGTCCGATCGCGAATTTCGAGGATTACGCCGCTCAACTGGAGCGCTTTGCGTTCCGTTCCGGGCTCGTCATGAAGCCGGTGTTTGCCAAGGCCAAGACCCAGCCGGTCCGCGTCATCTACGCCGAAGGCGAGGACGAGCGCGTGCTGCACGCGACCCAGGTGGTGCTGGAGGAGAAGCTGGCGCGGCCGATCCTGGTCGGCCGCCCGTCGGTGGTCGAAGCGCGGATCAAGCGCTTTGGCCTTGGCCATCAAGGCCGGCCAGGATTTCGATCTGATCAATCCCGAGGACGATCCGCGCTATCGATCCTACGTGCAATCCTATATCGACGTCGCCGGCCGCCACGGCGTCACGCCCGATGCCGCGCGTACCGCCGTGCGCACCAACGCCACGGTGATCGCGGCGCTCGCGGTGATCCGCGGCGAGGCCGACGCCATGATCTGCGGCGTCGAGGGCAGCTACCGCAGCCATCTGCGTCAGGTCCGCGAGATCATCGGCTTTCTGCCGGGGGTGAGCGATTTCGCGGCGCTGGCGCTGATGATCACCAGCAAGGGCGCTTATTTCATCGCCGACACCCAGGTCCGGCCGAACCCCAGCGCCGAGGAACTCGCGGAAATGGCGGCGCTGGCGGCAATCCACGTCCAGCGCTTCAACATCAAGCCGAAAGTCGCCTTCGTGTCGCATTCCGACTTCGGCAGCTACGACACCGACTCCTCGCGCAAGATGCGCCGCGCCACCGCGCTTCTGAAGCAGAACCATCCGGAGATCGAGGCGGACGGCGAAATGCAGGGCGATACCGCGCTTTCGGAAGCCGCAAGGAAGCTGGTCCTGCCGCATTCCAAGCTGGAAGGCGTCGCCAACATCCTGATCATGCCGAACCTCGATACCGCCAATGTCGCCTATCAGATGATCAAGTCGCTGGCCGATGCGCTTCCGGTAGGCCCGATCCTGATCGGTCCCGCCCGTCCCGCCCATATCCTGACGCCATCGGTGACTGCGCGCGGCGTCCTCAACATGACCGCGGTTGCCGCGGTCGAAGCCCAGGAGCGAGCCGGCCGCAACCAACCGACCCTGTTTGGCTAGACCTTGCGTTCCCGAAGCGATTGACTGTTTGAAAACCTCAAGCGGAACGCTCATAATCGTTCCGCCCTAGCAGCTTAGCATTTGCAGCACCAGTGAGGCCGACCATGCCAGCGTTCGTGACTTTCGGGCGGATTTTGTTCGCCGTGCTGTTTATCTTTTCGGGAGCGACCAAGCTGTTCGGCATTCAGGCGACCGCCGATTTCATTGCCGCCAAGGTCGTCATTCCGGCGTTGCTGGTTCCCTATGCGACCGCAGCTCGAGACCATGACGGGAATGGCGATCCCGCAGATGCTGGCGATTGCGGTCGGCGCGTTCGAAATCATCAGCGGATTGATGATCGCGCTTAATTTCGGCGCGCGGTTCTTTGCGATCCTGCTGATTTTCTTCGTGGCCGCCGCAACCTTCTATTTTCACGACTTCTGGAATCAGCCGGCGCCGGACAATGCCAGGACCCTGATCGATGCCCTGAAAAATCTGTCGATCATCGGCGCGCTGTTCATGATCGCCGGATACCGCCGGGGCGTCGTCCGAATGGCGGACCACCCAGCTATAACGATGTCTAAAGCTGAGCGCCTGGCCCGCCGCCAGGGCGTCACGCTGACGTCATGGGCGGCGTCGAGCACCTCGCGCGGGCCCGCCCTCAGGCCATGGCCGGCCAGGATATCCTGCGGCGACCGTGCGGGCACGCCGGGGAAGCAGGGCTCGCCGCCGGGCAGCCGCACCCCTGGCGCCTGCGAGAGCCAGAACGTGTCGTAGCGGTCCATGAACATGCCGAACACCTGCGGTCCGCCAATGATCGCGACAGTGCCGGAGCCGACGCCGGCGCGATCGCACGCGGCCTCGAAGGTCGCACCGGCCGGATTCCACAGGGTCGCCTTCGGGTTTGACGGATCAGGCGCGATCGCGCTGATCGTTCGGGTCAGCACGAGCCGCTTTCGCCGCGGCGAGTTCGGCTGATCTTCCCCGGAATGTCGCCCGTGAACGATGAGGTCGGCACGGTCCAGGGCGGCGGTGAAGAACCGCTTGTCGCCCTCGAATTTCAATTCGTCCGGCATCACGCGGTTGGCGTTCGCCAACATGCCGTCCGCCGACACGATGACGTAGCCTTCGATGCGCAGCACGGCCATGGGTCGCGGACTATTGCGAAATCGTCTGCACCACGCTGGAAACCGGGCGCTCGCTCACCGTGGGCAGCTTGGCGTCCTTCAGAAGCTCCTCGTCATATTGCGGCAGCGTTTGCACCGGGGCCTTGGGTATCATCTTGACCACCTTGTAGCCGCCGGCCTTCAGCCTGCGCAGCAAGGTCGGGCAGCGCTTCCGCGGTGTGCTTGTGGAAGTCGTGCAGCAGGATGATGCCTTTGCCGAGCTTGTCGAGCTTCTTCATCGTGACGTCGATCACCTGCTGCGCATTGCGCGCCTTGAAGTCGAAGGAATCGAGATCGCAGGAGAATATCGCGATGTTGCGCGTGCCGAGATAGGTCACCATTTCCGGCGGATGCTGCAGCGCCGGGAAACGGAAGAACGGCGCCGGCGAAACGCCGCCCAGCGCCCACTTCACCGCGCTGAAGCCCTTTTCGATCTCTTCCTTGCGCTGATCTTCGGTCAGCTTCTTGTTGGTCAACGTCGCGTGCGACCAGGTGTGCGTACCGATGGTATGGCCGGCAGCGAGGACCTGCTTCAGGATTTCCGGATAGTAGGTCGCATGCTTGCCGATCGAAAAGAAAATTCCGGTGGTGCATTCGTCGGCCAGCGTCTTCAGCACCGAGGGCGTGTTGACCGGCCACGGGCCGTCGTCAAATGTCAGCACGACTTCTTGATCGCGCAGGAAATCGAGCTGCTTGAAGTGTTCGAAGCCGAATCCCGGGCCGCCGGTGGTGTCGATTTCGACCACGCGGGCGATGCCGAGCGCGTCGGGATTGGCACACGGCAATTTCGCTGCGCCTGGCGGCAGCGGCGGGCGTTGGCGCGGGGGCGGCCTGTGGGAGCGGGTGCCTGCGGCGCCGTTGCGCCCTTGGTGGGCGGGGTTTGCGCCCATGCGGCGCCCGAGCCCCACAGAGCGATGGCGCCCGCAAAAAACAAGCCTGCCACGACACGCATTTTGAGCTTTCCTCACGATCCCGAGCCCGGCGCTGGCTTGGTGCCGGCGTCCGAGTCATCTCCTGCCTCCGGCATGATACCCTAGTTGGGTCGGCACCGCCAAGACGACGACGGTGGCGCGAAGGGGATGTCGACAGGAGTTCCCGTGCGGGAAATGGCCGCGCCAAGACGGAATTTAGCGCAAGGAAACGATGAAGTCCGTTCCGTCGCCGGTTTCACCTGCGGAGATGCCTTGATCGGAAACGATAATCGAACTGCCGATCGATAGTCCCTCGCCGATTCGCGCCATCGCGTCGGCGGGAATGCTGAGGCGATCCAGGGCCTCGGTCGGGCTGTCGGGAAGCGGCACTGGCCCGGTGTCGACCGCGCCCCCCATCTTCCGTCGCCGCGATATCCGCTCGTCTTCGTCGTGCCGCTCGGTGTACCGCTCCACGGTCGGCAGCGAGATCACGGACCAGCGCAGAGCCGTGGGATCGTTCTTGTCGGTCTCGACCGTGAACACATGCGTTCCCAACGGCCGGTCGCTCGCCGCGATACCAATGGGGACCTCGAACAGCGGCGCGAAATTCTGCCGTACATAGAGTTTGGCATCCTTACGGCTCACCAACACCGATAGCTGACCGGTGCGGCCTGGCGCCGGCAGCAGGTTCAACTCCGGCGCCGGGGGCGTTGCCTTCTCGGCCTCTGCCAAGCGCCCTTGATCTTTTGCCGGGTCCGCGGCGTTTGGGCTGGCGCCGCTGGTGGCCGCCACGACCGCTTCGGACAATTTGGTCGCAACCGCCGGAAGGCGGTTCACCGCGGCGAGGTCCCCGATACGCGACGACGCGGTGCCGGTGGTGGTGACAGCCTCCGCGAGCTGCGGTGAGCCGGGACCTCCGGGCGCCGCATCGGACATCGTGCGCGGGGCCGACCCGGCCGAACCCGCGCGGCTCGCATCGGCGGTGCGCGTCTGCTCGCTTGCCGATGTGGATGCCGGCGGCGCGTAGGTGGTCGTGGGGCGGGAAATGTCCGGATGCCCGACGGTCGATCTCAGTTCGAGCATCGCCTGCAGGATTGCCGGCTTCGACGTTTCATCGGCATCCGCGGCCTTGTCGGAGGGCGGGTCGGCCTTCGGCTCTTGAGCCGCAACCGGTTGCGGGACCAGTTTCCGGGTGAGGAGCAGCGGGTGCGAAAAGCTGGCAGGGGTGATCTCGCCGGGTGTGACGATGACCCGCGCGCCCATCCGCGTCCAGCCATACATCTTGATCGCAAAGGCCATGGGCATCCGGATACAGCCGTGCGAGGCCGGATAGCCTGGCAGTACGCCGGCATGAATGGCGATGCCTGACCAGGTAATCCGCTGCATATAGGGCATCGGCGCGCCGCTATAGATGTTGGAATGGTGCAGCTTCTGCTTTTGGATCACACTGAAAGCCCCCATCGGCGTCGAATGGCCGCGCATTCCCGTCGAAATCGGAGTTTCCGCGAAGAAGCCGTTGGCGTCGTAGATCTTCATGATCTGCTTGCTGATCGAGATCGCGATAATCAGCGGCCCCTGCGGCTTGGCGGCTTGCCAGGCCGCCGCCTCGCTCTTTACCGATTGCCGGTGAACCTTTCGCGCCCGTTGCGGCAGGATTGGCACGGTTTGCGAAAACGCGGGATCGTAATCCGACCAAAAAGCCGCGGCGTCGGCCCGGCCGGTGAAGCCGATCGCACCGGCCGCTGCAAGCACCGCAACGCGCCAGCACGAATTTGAAAGAGCAGCCCGACGAGATTGGCGATTTTCGGCCTGGGACGGCTGCTGCCGTCCGGTCGCAGCAGAAACCTGATACTCACCCACGCACGCTACCTCGAATCCCAGCCGTCGAAATTTGGGGTCATGGACGGGAAACGCGTTCACCCGCGCGAGGGTTCTCATTCCCGTGAACGTTACTCGTAGCAAAAAAGCCTCACATTCGGTTAAACGCTGCCGGCACGGTGCCCTTCAACCTTCCGGCGGCGATCCCCGGCATTACATTCAATGAGGCCTCGTTGACGGAGATCATCATGACATCGGAAGCCTTAAGCCAATATGACTTCAGGTGGCGGCCATGGGTGCTGCTGACGCTGGCGTTGCTGCTGTGGTCGGGCTCGCCGGCAGGCGCCGCGGATGAACCGGACCTGATCTTTCGCCGCTCGACGGTGTTCAAACTTCTGAGCCCGAACGACAAGCTTGCGACCTATGGAGTCGATGACCCCGAAGTCGAAGGCGTGGCCTGTCATTTCACGGTGCCGGAGAAAGGCGGGATCAAGGGCTGGCTGGGGCTCGCCGAGCAGGTCTCGGATATTTCGCTGGCGTGCCGCCAGATCGGCCCGATCCATTTCAAGGACAAGATGGAGCAGGGCGGCGACATGTTCCGGCAACGGCGTTCGCTGTTCTTCAAGAAGATGCAGATCGTGCGGGGCTGCGACGCCAAGCGGAACGTGCTGGTCTATATGGTCTATTCGGACAGATTGATCGAAGGCTCGCCGAAAAACTCGACCTCCTCGGTACCGATCATGCCCTGGGGCGCGAGCGATACCGCGGTACCGAAGTGTGGTGAGTTCATTCAGTGATCTGAACGAGCGATTGCTTGTTCAGGGCTTTGCCGGGCCCGACCGCGGGCGGACCCATGGATCGGTCCTCGGTTTGGGATCGTGGCAACCCACGAGGTGCACGAGTTTCTGTGGGACCGATTGGTTGCCGGGACCGCCCTCATCGCCCTGCTGTGTCATCGCACCGCTGATCCCCTGCCGCGTTTTGCCCGTTTGCGGCAAAGCGGCGTCCAAACCAGGCAAACACTCAACGATCGGCTGGCCGGGTTTGCGGGTCGCGGTGGTATTGCCAACTTCAATGTTGCCATTGCCCACGACTGCCATCCTTTGTTGAAGTCAGATCACAACGCGTAACTGCCTCTAAAAGTTGCTTCCGCTTGGGTAAGTCGGCGGTCTCCGGATTTGGTTCAGGGTCGGGATGAGCGATCGGCCACTGAACGACGGCCGCTCGGCCGCAGAACGACCGGAACTTGCCGCAACTGGGGCCGGTCGGGTCCGCATTTTCGGCTCTCCAGGACCGGCTAAGGGTTCGTTCCATCAATTGAAGGTGACTGAATTCATTGGTTTTTCGCCCGATTGTGTCGTGCGGACCGGGCGACGAAACAATTCATCCCGGCCATGAAACCATATTTCGGCTTCGGCGTAGACGTCCGGAAACAGCGGATGGTTATCCATCCGGCAATAACAACGGCGGAGAGCGCCGACAGGCCACCGGAGACAGTCAAATGCGAACCCTCAGCTTCCTGCTTGCCTTCGCCTTCGTTCTGGCCGGGCCGACGATCATCGGCTCGTCGGACCCGAGTCTGCCGGGCATCGGGACATTTGCCTATAGCGGCTCGCCAATCGCGACCTCCGTGCCGCCAGCGATTGTTCTCGCCACGCGCTAAGGCGCGTCCCAGCCAGAAAAGCGATCAGATTTTCATGTTTTTTCGTTTCAGCGCTAGCGCCGTTGCCGCATTTATCATCGTGACCGGTTCTGCTCAGGCCCAGGTCCGCTCGATGATGCCAGTTCCGGATTCCCGTGAGGATTTCGTGCGGCTGTGTGCGCCTCATATCGAGGGGCGCTGGGCCAATCCTGAGACAGTCTGCGGATGTCTGCATGATCAGGCCGCCGCGACGGTCGGGGATCCCGACCTGCGCGAGGCTTTGCTGCGCGGCATCGGCGAGACCGGCGTGCCGACCATCGAGACCGACTGGGTGCCGCCGTCGAAACGATCCGAGATCGGCGCAACCTTCACAAAAATTGCGAAGCCGGCGCTGCAATGCATGTTCGAGCCGCTGAACTAGGCTCGCGCTTCCCCGATGGCCACAGAGCAGCCGAGCCGCCGGCCAAGTCGGCCGTTCGCTGCACTATTTTCGTGTCTATTTCGTCTTGGGGCCGAGCCGCGGAATGCACTTTCGCGCGCGAACAACACCGCCCGAACTCATTTTGGCGCCGGAGACTTCCTTGACCTGCCCTGCGGGACAGGTTCCGTCATCGACCTTGATGCGCTGACCCAGCCGCAAATTGACGATGTCCTGCTCGCGTGCCACCTGGTCCGCCATGGCGATCCGGCCCGCTTGCGGCACGGCGAGAGCGCCGAGCACCAGCGTCGAAAACAGCTTGATGCGTGAACTCTTCACCATTAGCGGCCACCTTGTTCCAGTTGCTCGGTTTCTCACCTTCGATCGCGGGTTGATCTGCAGTGTATGGGTGCGGGTGCGATTCTGAAAGCAATCCAGGACTCTGCAATTGCGGTACAAAGTATGATTTGATGGCGGCGCGCGTGCGTGAAACCGACGGTGACAGGGAAAACGATGCCATGAATGCCAGCGATACCAGGCAAAGAATCCTCGACGCGGTCGACCTCGGTTTCGATGCGCAGTTGGCGACGACGCGGGAGTTTGTCGCGATTCCTTCGACCCGCGGCGCGGAAGGACCATGCCAGGACATGATCGGCGATCTGCTGCGCCAGCGCGGCTACGAGGTCGACGACTGGCCAATCGATGTCAATGATCTGAGGGATCTGCGCGGCTTTGGTCCGATCGAGCATGATTTTTCCAAGGCGCGCACCGTGGTCGGCACCTACCGGCCGGCGACCAATGCCGGAAAATCGCTGATCCTGCAGGGACATTGCGACGTGGTTCCGGCTGGTCCGGTCGACATGTGGGAGACGCCGCCGTTCTCGCCCGTAGTGAAGGACGGCCGAATGTACGGGCGCGGCGCCTGCGACATGAAGTCCGGTACCATCGGCGCGCTGTTCGCGCTCGACGCCATCAACGCCGCCGGTCTGAAGCCGACCGCGCGGATTCACTTCCAGTCGGTGATCGAGGAGGAGAGCACCGGTGTCGGCGCGCTCTCGACCTTGCAGCGCGGATATCGCGCCGATTGCTGTTTTATTCCCGAGCCGACCTCCGGCAGGATGGTGCGCTCGCAAGTCGGCGTGATCTGGTTCCGGTTGCGGGTGCGGGGCTTTCCCGTCCACGTGTTCGAAGCCGGCTCCGGCTCCAACGCCATCATCGCGGCGTATCATCTGATCCGGGCGCTGGAAAAACTCGAGGCCGAATGGAACGAGCGGGCCAAAGCCGATCCTCATTTCGGCGCGGTGACGCATCCGATCAACTTCAATCCCGGCATCATCAAGGGCGGCGACTGGGCTTCCAGCGTTCCGGCGTGGTGCGACGTCGATTGCCGGATTGCGATCCTGCCGGGTTGGTCGGTGGCCGACTGCCAGGCCGAGATTCTCGGCCTGTGTTTCGGCTGCCGCGCGCGACCATCGATTTCTCTCCAACAATCCGCCCGGGGTCGAATGGTCCGGATTTCTCTCCGAAGGCTATGAGTTGAAGGATTCCGCGGCGCCGGAAGCCGCGTTCGGCAAGGCGTTTAGCGCAGTCTATGGCGGCAGCGTGCAGGATCTCGTCTTTACCGCGCTCACCGATACCCGGTTCTATGGGTTGAACTACAACATTCCGAGCCTGTGCTTCGGCGCCAGCGGCGGCGCGATGCATGGCTTCAACGAATATGTCGATCTCGAATTCGCTGCGCCAATCGACCAAGGCCACCGCGCTGTTTGTCGCCGAATGGTGCGGCGTCGAGCCGGCGTAGAAATCGTAGCAATCCATATCGCCCCGGTATGACGGCGTATGGACCTCGCAGGAGGGTGCCGATTTTACGACGATGTGGTTTCAGGCCACAGCGCGGCGAGGATTGCGTCCAGGCCGTCGGTCAGCGCGGCCGGCCCGGGTTGCAGGATCAGCGACGACTTGATCTCGATAATGCGGTCGTTGCGCACCGCAGGAATCGCGTCCCAGCCCGGCCGACCACGGATACGGTCAGGAACCACTTTCTTGCCGCACCATGATGCGAGAATGACGTCCGGCGCCGCCGCGCGCACCGCTTCAGGCAAAATGATCCGGTCCTTTGCAGCCTGCTGGAATCGCAATTTCGGCAGGATGTCCTCGCCGCCGGCGATCTCGATCAGTTCGGAAACCCAGCCGATGCCGCTGATCAGGGGATCGTCCCATTCCTCGAAATACACTTTTGGTCTGGGCGAGGGTCGGGCGGTGGCAGCGATGCCTGCAAGCCGCGCCTGATAGCCGGTTGCGATCTGGTCGGCGCGCGCCGCGGCATCGACCAACGCGCCGAGGGTGCGGATCATGGCGAGGATTCCCGCTACGTCACGCTGGTTGAAAACATGGATCGCGACCCCCGCGCGCACCAATTCGGCGACGATGTCGGCCTGCAAATCGGAGAAGGCGAGCACGAGGTCGGGCTCAAGCGCCATGATTTTCGGGATGTCCGCCGAGATGAAGGCCGATACCCGCGGCTTCTCGCGCCGGACCCGGGGCGGCCGCACCGCATAACCGGAGACGCCGACGATCCGGTCCTGCTCGCCGAGCAGATACAAGGTCTCGACGGTTTCTTCGGTGAGACAGACGATCCGTTGCGGAGGGAACTGGCGCATGGCGGTGGATATGCAGAATAATGGATCGAATGTCACGGTGGCCATGACCTGAAACGTCATTGCCTGACGGGCCCGGGCCGTTCATGTTCCGGCGTCAGGCACCATCGGAGGAAGCAGGGATCATGACGCCGCTTGAAAAGATCAATTCGATGAAGATGCCGTTTGCCGAATTGAAAGGCGTGACCTTCACCGCGGCCGAGCCGGATCGCGTGGTGGCGCGGATGCTGGTACGGCCCGACCTCTGCACCGCCAACCATACCGTCCATGGCGGCGCGGTGATGGCATTGGCGGATTCGGTCGGCGCCGCGGCCACCGTCATCAATCTGCCAACGGATGCCAAGGGCACCACCACCATCGAAAGCAAGACCAACTTTATCGGCGGCGCCAAAGAGGGGACGACACTGATCGCGACCGCAACCCCGGTGCATCGGGGACGGCGCACCCAGGTCTGGCAGACCCGGCTGGAAACCGAGGATGGCAAACTCGTCGCCGTGGTCACCCAGACGCAGATGGTGCTGTAAGGGCGCCGCACCCGACCCAATTTTATTTCGGGTCAACCCTCTGCACAGCGTTCAGCACTCCGGTTTGTGGGTGACAGTCGACGTATTCGAAAAACTGCTCATCCGCCCGGGCGACCGAAACCTCGTGATAGAGCCGCAGCTTCGCGGCCGGACCCAGTGTCGACAGATATTTCATGGCGGCGCCGAAGATCCTGACATGGGTCGGATGCGACTCGGCCCATCGCTCCAGCGCGGCCAGGCTTTTCCACCAGCTCATTCCGTAGGATTTGTCGGACAGCGTGCCGTCGGGCGCAACGACCCTCATATAGCGGTTGGCGTAACAGCCGATCGCGCGACCCTGATCGCGCAGAAAGTCCATACCTTCCCTCAGAACCGGCTCGACATCCTCAAGGTACATTTTGCGTTCGGAGGTTTCGGTGTCGCCCCAGTCCTGACCGGACCGGATCAGACACACATTGTCGTGCAGGATGACCTGAATGCGCGGGCCGTCCTGCACGACGCGGGCTGTTCCGGAAGGCGCCATTTCATTTGTTTGGGACAGCGGAATCCGATCGCGCATGCCGCCCCAATAAGCGTGTTCCTGCACCTCTCCGCTCATGCTGGCGGCGAGGACAGCGATGCCTTCGGCGCGTTCCAAGGAGGAGAACAGGGTTTCGTAACCCTCCACCGCCGGACAGAGCAGCTCGATGAACGTACCGAATCCGTCATTGCTTCGTTGCTCGCCGGTCCATTGCGCGCGTGCCGTTGGAAACCAGCCATCGAACTTTGCGCGATCGTTCCAATAGGCAGCGGTAACGATATTTATGAACCCGGCCTCGTCGAGGTACTGGGCGCGGTCCCAATGCGAGGGACCACCGTTCGCTTCGAAACAGGATGCGATCCGCCCCACGGCCTGCGCCGCGGCTTTTGAAGGTTCGCCGCGGCTCTGTACGCCGAAATAGGCCATTACCACCCGCTCCACGCGCGGGCTGTGACGCGCCACAAACGATGGATAGGGCGGTGCGAAGTCGTCGGGGATACGCCGGTGACGGGAACGGGCGCTGCGGAGATGCTCAGGGATTGCGGATTCCATGGCGAGCTCCTGTTGAAGTTGAATGGTCATGCCTGCAGTTTGATCTCGCCCAAGACCTCGGCATCGATCGGCAGGGAAAAATGCTCGACGCGGCTGGTGCGGGAGCTATTGAGCAGCAGCCGCGTGACGTCGGGCCTGGAATAGTGCCCGGCTGGATCGGCGGCGTTCTTGGCCACGCCGATCATGCCGAGATCGATATCTGCATAGAGAATGCCTTCCTGGTCGGGAGGAAGTTTTTCCGCCAGAGAACTGCCGTCCGGCCCATAGATGACTGCATGGCCGCCGCCAGCATGCAGGAACGCATGCTTCTCGGGAGAATCGCAGAGTTCATCGATCATGGCCTGGGAGACGACCGCGCAGGGGCCGAGAAAGAAACACGAGCCCTCGACAGCGTAAACCTTGCTCGCGGCGTTGTTGACTTCCCAGCCGAGCGCATGGGCGAACGGGTCGTACAATGAGAAGCTCGGCCAGGCCCCGACGTGAACCTGCTCATTTTGGGCGTACATCGCGTATTTCGACAACGGCTGCAGATGCTCCCAGCAACACAACGCGCCGATTCGTCCCACATCGGCCCGGTCATGGACAGCGAGGTCGCTGCCATCGCCCTCGCCGAACACGGTGCGCTCGGCATGGGTCGGCCTCAGCTTGCGACGCTTTGCGATGGTTTCGCCATCGGGACCGACCAGCCATTGCCCCATATAGAGGCTGCCGCCGTCGCGCTCGGACGCGCCGACCACTGCGGTCAGCCGGCCGCGCTTGACGGCCTTACGAATCTTGTCGGCCTGCGGGCTGTCATAGGACAACGAGTTGTCGAAATAGCGCTGCACGAAGCCACGGCCGATCGCCCAGGCGGGAGCTCCAAGCCAGATCTGCCAAGGATACCCGGGAATGAAGGTCTCCGGAAACGCGATCAGCTTCGCGCCCTGCGCGGCGGCCTCCTCGATCAGCGCGATCGTCTTGTCCACGGTCGCGTCAAGATCGAGAAAAACCGGCGCCGCCTGGACCACGGCAACCCTGTACTTCTGATGAACGAGACCCATCGATGTCATCCTTTCGCTTGGCAGACCGACGATCATGGGTGCCAAGCGTACAACCATGCGCGAGCGCGCCGCTTGTCCGCGGCGGAACGAAAACTTGTCTTAATCGGCAGATTGACGGCGCAAGGCGGCCCGTGCCGCATCGCCACACGGCGTAGCGCAGGGCCGAAAGCGATTCGATCGGAAAATCGAGCTACGACATCGGCCGCGCGCGCCAATCGCGCGGCGCGGCGCCGAACCGTTGCTTGAAGATGCGGCTGAAATGGGCAAGGTCGTTGAATCCCCAGGCGAACGCGATGTCGCCGACGTGCCGGGCTGCGTAGGCGGGATCCGATAGATCGCGCTTGCAGCGTTCCAGACGTTGCGCCTGGACGTAACTGCGGAACGAGATCTGTTCGTCGGCCATTAAGTCGGCGGCATAACGCGGCGAGATTCCGACGGCTGCCGCGGCGCGTGGCATCGACAATTCGGGATCGGGCAGATGCGTCAAGATATAGTTCTTGAGACGATAGAGCAGCGCGGACCTGTGAAACGACTGATCCGGCAAGTTCTCATGCATTCTGCCGGCGAACGCCATCGCGACGAGATCCAGCGCCGGCTCCAGCAGGCGGGTTGCGGTGGTGGAGTCGACGTGATCCAGCGTATTGCTTACGCCGAGCAGGAACTCATAGGCCAGTCGTTCGAGAGGATGAGCGCTGGAGAAAGTGGTCGCCGTCAGCGCGTCGAACGAGCCGATGCGCTGTTGCAGAAGCTTCCGCGGCATCTGAAAGATTGTCTGCGAAAAGCTGTCATCGAAACGCAGCTCGTAGGGACGGGTGGTATCGTAAATGACGAATTGTCCCGCGGATACGACAGCTTCGCGGCCGTCCTGAAACACACCGTTCACGCCATTCGTTCCCAACGCCACCAGCACGAAATCTTCGCTGGCGCGGGCGATCCGGGACGGCGTGCGCAGAACCCGCTGCGCGCAGGAGTCAACTCGCGTACACGCAACTGGCCCCATCATCGACTGCGAAACCGAACCCCAAAATGCCTCGCGCATGTCTGACCGGCAATCGAGCCCGACAAAGGTATCGCAGACGATGTCCTGCCACACCGCAAGCCGTCGATTCGGAGCCGAGGAATTGGTGTCGAGCACGACCGCCACGATGGACCTCCGTGAATCCGCCCGATGGTCGGCCAAAGTCGGGCCGACTTGTAGTGCCACGGCCAATACTTTGCCGGTCGCCGCAAACGTCAAGGAAATCTTAGCGGCACGAGATGCGTGCGACACGAGCAGCAGCAGGGGCTGGCGCTATGACTGCGCGCCTTGAAATTGATGTTGCGGTGCACAATATGGGGAGTTTAGGGATCCGACGTCTCTCGGGGCTATCTGAGAGGATTTTTGACGTGAACACTGACCACACAGGCCACCTCGGCGTCCCTCGCACGGTACGAACGTTGAGCCAACGGGAAGAATTGCCGCTGTTGCGCGAGCATCTGCTGCGGCTCGATCATGCCAGCCGCCATGACCGTTTTCACGGCTTCATCGACGACAGCTTTATCGAACGCTATGCCGAGAAATGCGGCAATGATGGCACGGTCGTCATCGCCTATATCGAGGACGGGGTGGTGCGCGGCGCGGCGGAACTGCATCCGCCCGAGCTATCGCCGGACGCCCAGCCCGAGATCGCCTTCAGCGTGGAGGCGTCGGTGCGGCGCCGAGGCGTCGGCAGCATGCTGTTTGCAAGGCTGATCGCGGAGGCTCGTACGAAGGGCTATGCAAGTCTGCGCATCACCACCGGGGCGAGAATGAGGCGATGCGGGCGCTCGCCACCAAGTTCGGCGCGCATCTGGCCTTCCGGCACGGCGAATCCACCGGCAGCATCGACCTGAAACAGAGGATCCGGCCCGAACCCGCGAAATTCCGCTCGAGATCGGGATCGAAGCCATGCGCACGGCCGCCAGTTTCAACCGCGCCTATTGGAAGCTGCTGTTGCGAATGTACGGCTGGGGGCGCACGGCCTGATCCAGACGCGGCCGCAAGACATCTGATTTCAGTTCGAGCCGAGGACGCGCGCCGGGTCAGGTCCCGGTTCGCTTGTCGTTGCCGAACTTCCTGACCACCCGGCGCTCGACCACGACCGAACGCTGCGCGCCCTGTTCGCCCGCGATGACGCGCGTCGTCGAGGCACGCGCGGCGGTGCGCGCCGGCCTTCCTCACTTCGGCCTGCACGGCTTCGAGCGGCAGACCCATCAGCGACGCGGCGATTTCAGCCTGCGCTTCCTGGTCGTCGGTGATGCCGACCGCGGCGAAGATGGCTTCATCCAGCGTCGGCGGGTCGCGCCTGACGCGCCGGGGTCCGTACTTGGTATTCCAGTCTTCGCTCATCGGGGCCTCGCATCAGATGCGCAGATATCTAGGAGTGGCTACATGTTGCATTGCAATATGAAATTACAATGGCAATACAGCCATGCACTACAATTTTTCCAGCCTGGCCGCGTCGAAAATCTCGAGCGTGGTGGCGGTGGCGGCGAGCGGTTGCAGGGCGCGGACGAAATCGCGCGAGGCCGGCACGGCAAAATGAGCCAGCAGCGCGGCGCGGTCCGCCCACTGCTCGACAAACACCAGTCGCAACGGGTTCTCGCAGTCGATATGGACCGCATGCGAGATGCATCCCGGTTCGTTCCGCGAGCGATGCACATGTTCGAGGCTCAATTGGCGAACCTCGTTCACGGATTCCTCGCGCGCCGTGACGCTGCCGGTCACCAGGATCATTTGGTTCTCCGCAGCTCGAGCTGGTCGCGACGTCATGGGATCGAATCCGCCGGCGCCCGCAAAGTCGATCGGCTGTTGCGGCCATCGCTTCAGCGCGGCATGTCCGGCATCGGTCAGGCCGATAGATGCCGCGCTCGGCGCGGTCGAACCAGCCATAGACGTTGTGCAGCAGGATCTTCGGCGCGTCAGGAATGTCCGGACGCAGATCGCGCACGCGGCGCGGTCCCTGCGACAGCGCCGACGCGCAGGCCAGCGCCTGCTGGCGATAGGCCGTCATGATCGGGGCGCGCGTGCTGCCGCCCAGCGCCGGGTCGCCTTTCCGGCGCCGATGCTCCGCGACCAGGCGGGAGCGCTTCTTCGGATCGCGGCGCGGGCTGGTCGTCGGCGGTTTGACGATCACCTCGACGTCTCCGTGGCTGGTGACCGCGAGCATGCCAAAGCCGAGCCGGCGGCAGAGATTGCGATAACGCGCGTCGCTCTCGCGCCCCTTGCCCCGCGCCGACATCCTGGCCGCGAGCCAGACCTCGTCGCAGGCGCCGGCGCGGTCGACCGCCTGCAGGACCAGTTCGAGATTGAACGACGAGTTTTAATTCGCCGATCACCACGATCGGCGGTTCGTCACCGCTCAGCGCCACCAGGTCGCAGCCGCCGACCTCGCCCTTGACCGTGAAGCCGAGATTTTCGAGAAATCGTTTGACGGGGAGATAAAGCGCGGTTTCCAAGACAGCTCCGGTATCGTCGATGCGACTCAGTGTCCGAGTCTAACCCGAATTGTGCTGCAGTATTTGATCAAACGGCGGCTGGCCGGCCGTCGAGGACCCATGCCGATGAGGCTGCCGAGGGCGATGGCACGGCGCTCGCCGGCAAGCACAGCATTCGATCCAATCGAAGCTTGGATTGCTGGTTCCGAATTGAAAGGTTCGACTCGCGGCGGCAGCAGCCGTACCGAGTCTAGACCCGCCCGTTGACAGGCAGCAGCGCGCCGGTGACGGCGCTCGCGGCGTCGCTTGCGAGAAACAGGATCACATCGGCGAGTTCCTGCGGCGTCACCCATTTGGCGAAATCCGCCTTGGGCATGCTGGCACGGTTGGCCGGGGTGTCGATGGTCGACGGCAACACCGCGTTGACGGTGATCTTGCCTTTCCATTCGGCCGCCAGCGCTTCGGTCAGCCGATGCACGCCAGCCTTGGAAGCCGCATAGGCGCCCATGCCGGCGCCGGCCTGCATCGCGCCCATCGCGCCGACATTGACGATCCGTCCTGCGGCCGAAGCGACAAGATGGGGGAGCGCTGCCCGCGAGGCATTCAGCGCGGTGAGCACGTTGAGCGCATACATGCGCTGCCAGGTTTTGGGGTCGCCTTCGGCGACGGTCTCGTAGGCAAAGCCGCCGGCGATGTTGATCAGCGCATCGAGCCTGCCGAAATGCGCCGCCGCGGCATCGATCGCTTTCTTGGCCTGCGCCGCGTCGGTAAGGTCGACGCCGCCGAGTTCGATCCGGTTGCCGGTCGCCTGACTTTGCGTTGCCGCGTGATCCACGCCGGCGACGCGCGCGCCCCTGGCGAGCGCCACCTCGGCGACCACCTTGCCGAGCGCGCCGGAGGCGCCGGTCACGACGACGACTTTTCCGTCCATGGTATCTCTCCAGGCGAGAGCGGATGCGGATTTCACTGTACCGCCAAGCGAAATTCATTTGCAATGCTGCGGGATGCTGGCCCCAAATGCGGGCGTCGCCACCGGTGCATGGGATAGTCTGATGTCCGAAATTCTTTGCAGGACGCATCTTGATCTCGTGGGTTTCCGATATCCGCTTCCGCATCTTGCGGAGAGCCTCAGGCGGCAACGCCGGACCAGGATCGTCGCGATCGGGTCGTCCTCGACCGCGGGCGAGGGCAATATCGTGCCCTATCCCCATCGTCTTGAACTGGCGTTACGGGCCGATCATTACGGCCGCATGATCGATGTCCTGAACCGCGGATTCGGCGGTCAGGAGGCACAGGACGAGCTGTCGCGCTTCGAGCCAGACGTGATCGGCGAGATGCCGGCGCTGGTGATCTGGCAAGTCGGCACCAATGCGGTGTTTCACAATGAGGTGTACAGCCCTGACGAGGTCGCCGCAGCGATCGCGGCAGGACTCGATTGGCTCGCAGGTCGCGCGATGGATGTTGTGTTGATGGACCTCCAATACACCACGGCCATCGTGGGCCCCGACAAGATCAAATTGACCGAGGACATGGTGTCGCGGATATCGGCGGCGGCGGCGAACGCGCACGTCAATGTGTTTCGCCGCTTCGCCCTGATGCGGTGCTGGCGTACCCAAGATGGTGTCCAGCTTGATGAACTGGTCGACCCCACCGACCCGTCCAAGCTTCATATGAGCGAATGGGCCACCAATTGTGTCTCTCAGGCGCTTCACGACGCCATCGCGGGTGCCATTTTGAGCAGCTAGTTGGGTTATTGCCCGGCTTTTCGTTAAAATTTGGCCGAGTTTTGTAAGCCGATGGCAGAACCGGCTGATTACCGTGCAGCGTCGACGAACCAGGGGCTGCATATACCATGATGAGATCACTGCCGGACCATGGCCTTCCGCTTGTCCAACTCAAGGAGCAGCGGCGGGACCTGATTGTCGCTCTGCAAAATCGTATCGGTCCGATCAACGGCTGGGAGCTGATGCAGATCGCAACGGTGCAACAGGCGATCTCGGCCTTCGAGGACGTGATCACGGACCTCGACGCCGAAATGGAGGCGGCGGCATGATGCGACCTGGTTTGCCTGCGGCCTGATCGAGCAAAATCAGGACTTGAGATAACGACTCTCGAGCGCGGTACGCTGACGCAGCCCGAGACCCAGCCCATCCCGAAAATAGCGTTCGAGATCGCCGTAATCCGCGCGGATCGACCTCGAACGCGGCGGCAAGAAACGAGGCTTCCACCGAGGCCAGCACCTGCCGGACATCGTCGGGCAGATCGCTGCTGGCGGACGGATCGCGCCGGTAGAAGCGGTTGGTCAGCAGGTAGTCCTCGGCGATCACATTCTCGGCGACGCCGAGCGCGTGCAGGATCAGCGCGCATGCAAAGCCGGTGCGATCCTTGCCGGCGGTGCAGTGAATCACCAGTGGTGCCCGGTCTTCCAGCAAATGCTCGAACAATGCACGGTAGCTCGAGGTGCTCTGTCGGACGTAGTTGCGGTAGGATTCACGCATGACATCGAGGGCGTCGTCCGGCGACAGCGCCGCGCCGGCGTCGCGCCGCGTCCGCAGCATGGCGACGACGGTGGGCTCGACCGGCAGCGAATGAACCGCGATCTCCTCAACTGCGCAGCGCGCCGCGTCGCGCTCTTCCCGGCCGCGAAAATCGAACGCGCTCCGTACCCCCAGGCCGCGCAGCACCGCAATGTCGGCTTCGGTCAGATGGCCGAGATGATTGGAACGGAAGATTTGCCGCCAGCGAACCGGGCGTCCGTCCTTGCCGGAATAGCCGCCGAGGTCCCGGAAATTGTTGGCCCCGGCGAGATCGAAATGACGGACAAAAGATTCCTGCATGGCAACACCCTAAGCGAGGTTCTGCGGTGAAGACATGGCGGAAAGGCCGCCGGGCAGCTTCCGGCGCAGCGGGCAGCGGTCGCACTGAAGTCCGGCAATGCGGCCGTATCGCGCCCGCTTGCGGCATCACTGTTCGCGCACCGGTTTCGATTCCTGGATGGCGGCTTCGTGATACCAGCCGGAGCCACAGGCGACGTCGCTGACTGCGGTCGCAGGATCGGCACTCGGGGTCTCTTCATGACGAATTTGACTGCCGGCGGCGCGCCCCCCGACCGGGAATTGGTAGATCCTGGCAGTCCCCCGATTCAAACCGGTATTCATGATTCTTTCTCCATTCCGGGCTACCCGCTGATGCTGCGCCCGACTCGTTCTCGCTTGGTTACTGAAATCGATATCGTCCCTGCACGGCGCTGGTGCAACATGATCAAATCGAATTCATTTTTTGTACAAATATTGGGCAGTTCGCATTCTGCCTTCAATGCAGCAATGACGGCCTGGTCAACGCATGGGCTATCGCCAAGGTTGCGCCATGGCTCCGCTTTCTTGGGAAATGTTGCGGGCGCGTGGCGCGGCTTTGTTCGATCATCGCGCACGAGCCGTGGTTTGCCCTGAGCAGGCGCTATCCGGGCCCTCGCAGGCCCGCCAAATTCATCCACCTCCGCGCGTCTTTGCCGCACCTCGCAGGCGGCCGGGGGCCTTTGAAGCTGGTGGTTTTTTCCCCAGCGAATTGGAATTCCGCAGCGCAACGGATCGGCGCATTCCTTCGGTGATTCGCGGCAGCTTCGACCCGACGTATCTCGAGCTGCCGCGAGAGATTCTTTCCACCGTGATGCGGCATCATCAGCATTATTTTTCGGTACTCAAGCCAGATGGCTCGCTGGCGGCGGAGTTTGTTGCGGTCACAAACACGAACGGCGATCCGGACGGCTTGATCCGGCGAGGCAATGAGCGCGTGCTGCGGGCGCGCTTCAACGATGCACGTTTTTTCTGGCGAGTCGATCAGCAAAAGAGACTGGCGGATCGGGTTGAGGATTTGGCGAAAGTCACGTTTCACGCGAAGCTCGGCAGCTACAAAGAAAAGACGGATCGCGTAATCAGACTCGCTGGGTGGATCTGCGAGAACGTCCCAAACGCTGAGCCAGTCCGTCGTGCAACGGGCAGCGGAGCTATCCAAATGCGATCTCACGACGGAGATGGTGAAGGAATTTCCGGAGCTGCAGGGCATCGTCGGCGGCCTTTATGCCAAGGCGCAGGGCGAAGGCGATCCGGTCTCGGCCGCGATTTACGATCATTACAAGCCGGTCAGCATGGAGGATTCGATTCCGCGCACGAGAGAGGGCCAGATTGTCGCGGTCGCGGATAAGCTGGACACGCTGCGGGAATGCTTCAGGATTGGGCTGATTCCCACCGGCTCCAAAGATCCGTTTGCGTTGCGAAGAGCGGCGCAGGGCGTGGTAAGGATTCTGTTCGAATCAGAGCTTCCGGTAGACCTGATGGGAATGCTTCGAGATCAAGCCTCGCTGGCGGCCTTTATGAACGAGCGCATCTCGTATTATCTTCGCGAGGTGAAGAGCTATCCCTATGACGAAGTAAATGCCGTCATGGCGAGCGAATCGACGGCGATTTCAGATCTGTTACGGCGCATTGAAGCAGTTCACCAGGCGCGAGCTACGGATGACTTCGCGTCCGTGGCGGCCAGCTTTAAACGGATCAAGAACATCTTGGCGCAGGCGAATTTCGAGGAGCGCACACCAATAGAAACGAGCTCGCTGCAAGCGGGTCCGGAGCGGGAGCTGTATGAAGCCGCTCTAAGAGTCAGGAGCACGCAGACCAATTCTTATAACGATCAACTCGAGGCAATCGCTTCGCTGCGGCCGCAGGTGGACTTGTTCTTCGATAAAATCCTGGTGAACGACCCTGATCCGGAGATCCGGCGGAACCGGCTGGCTCTGCTGCACAGCCTGCTGAGTGAGTTTTCGACCATTGCTGACTTTTCAGAAATCGTCACGCAAGGCTCCGGGGAATTAAGAATCTAAAATGGCGAAACACGTTTACTCGTTTGGTGAAGGCACGGCCGAGGGCGACGGCAAAATGCGCGATGTCCTTGGCGGCAAAGGCGCCGGCCTCGCGGAGATGAGCAGGGCCGGCGTGCCTGTTCCTCCAGGTTTTACGATTTCAACCGAGGTGTGCAACCTCTTCTTCGAAAACGGCGGGAAAGTGCCGGGCGAAGTGGACGAGGAGATTGACGAAGCTCTTCGAAAGCTCGAACAGCAGATGGGAAAGAAGCTTGGAGGCGCGGATGATCCGCTGCTGGTGAGCGTTCGATCGGGCGCGAAGTTCTCCATGCCGGGAATGATGAACACAATTCTGAATCTCGGTTTGAATGACCAGGCGGCGGAGGCGCTGGCAAGAAAAACCGGGAATCCGAGGTTCGCGCGCGATTGCTACCGGCGCTTCATTCAGATGTTCGGCGAAGTCGCGCTGGGCATCGATATGGCGAAATTCGATCACGTATTCGATACGCGCAAGGCGCAGATCGGCGCGAAGCTCGATACGGACCTGTCAGCCGAAGACTTGCAAGCTATTATTTCGGAATACAAGAAACTGGTGAATGATGAGACCGGGCGCGATTTCCCGCAACATCCGCAGGAGCAACTGAAGCTCGCGCGCGATGCTGTCTTCAACTCGTGGAATGCGCCCAAGGCGGTCTATTACCGGCGCATGGAGAAGATTCCCGATTCGATCGGCACTGCGGCAAACGTGCAGGCGATGGTGTTCGGCAATATGGGCGATCACTCGGGCACCGGTGTCGGTTTTACGCGGAATCCTTCCACCGGCGAGCGGACCTTTTATGGCGAGTTTCTGGTGAATGCGCAGGGAGAAGACGTCGTGGCGGGCATTCGCACGCCGCAGCCGATCGCGGAGCTCGCGCAGGTGATGCCCGAAGCATACAAGCAGCTACGCGAGATTACCGCGAACCTGGAAAAGCATTACCGTGATGTTCAGGACTTTGAATTCACGATCGAGGAAGGCAAGCTGTACATGCTGCAGACTCGCACGGGAAAACGTACGGGTCCGGCGGCCGTGCGGATCGCGGTCGACATGGTCGAGGAAGGGCTGATCTCGAAAAAGGAAGCGGTGGCCCGGGTTGCTCCGGCGCAACTGGATCAACTGCTGCATCCGGTGCTTGATCCCGCGGCGCGGAAAGCCTTGCAGAAGATCGCCACTGGCCTTCCGGCCTCGCCGGGCGCTGCGGTGGGACGAGCGGCTTTTTCATCGGAAGATGCAGTGGAGCTGGCAGCGCAGCGGTCCCGTGATCCTCGTGCGGAAAGAAACGACGCCCGATGACATTCACGGGATGGACGTTTCGAAAGGTATTTTGACTGCGGTCGGCGGATTGACGAGTCACGCCGCGGTGGTGGCGCGCGGAATGGGGCGGCCGTGCGTGGTCGGCGCATCGATGGTTTCCGTGGATGAAGCGGCGAAACAGGCGACGATTCTGTTCGAAGGAAAAACAACCGCCCTGAAGCATGGCGAGTGGATTTCACTCGATGGCACTTTGGGCGAAGTCTATCTTGGGCAGTGCAAAACAAACGATCCCGATCCGTCCTCGCGCGATTTCGCGACATTCATGAAATGGGCCGACGAGTTTCGCGGAAATTTCGGCGTGCGCGCCAATGCCGATATTCCCCGCGATGCCAAACAGGCGCGGCTGTACGGGGCGGAAGGCATCGGACTGTGCCGTACGGAGCACATGTTCTTCGCCGAAGACCGGATTCCGCACATGCAGGCGATGATTCTTGCGCGGGACGAAAACTCGCGCCGACAAGCGCTCGAGAAATTGCTTCCGATGCAGCGCGAAGACTTCGCGGGGCTGTTCGAGGCCATGAACGGTTTCCCTGTTGTGATCCGCACGCTCGATCCGCCGCTGCACGAATTTCTTCCGAAACGGGAGAACGTGATGGTCGATATCGCCAAGCTTCCGCACGCTTCGCCCAAAGAGAAAGAAGAGATGGCGGGGGCGTACCGCGTGCCTGTCGGCGAGCTTCACGCGTATCTGCCGGGCTTGCTTCAACGCGTCGAGGAGCTGCACGAATTCAATCCGATGTTGGGGCATCGCGGCTGCCGGCTGGGCATCACGTATCCGGAGATTACGGAGATGCAGGCGCGCGCGATCTTTGAAGCTGCCGCTCAGGTTGCAAAGCGCGGCATTAAGGTGATTCCAGAGGTCATGATTCCGCTGGTGGGGGATGTCAAGGAGCTCGAGAACCAGAAAGCGATTGTGGTTCGCGTCGCTGAGGAAGTTTTTTCTGCCGGGGGTGCAAAAAAACTTAAGTACCATGTGGGGACGATGATCGAGATTCCGCGCGCCGCAATTACGGCCGATGAAATCGCGAAACAGGCTGAGTTCTTCAGCTTCGGTACGAACGATCTTACTCAAACCACCATGGGCCTGTCCCGCGACGATTACACGAAATTCTCGAAGCGCTACGAAGAGCTGAAAATTTTCAAGAACGACCCGTTCGCCGTGCTGGATCAGGAGGGCGTTGGGAAGCTGATTGAGCATGCGGTTAGGCTGGGTAGAAAAACGCGGCCCGACCTCGAGATCGGCATTTGCGGTGAGCACGGCGGAGAGCCGAGCTCGGTCGAATTCTGCTATCGCGTGGGCATGAACTACGTTTCGTGCTCCCCGTATCGCGTGCCGATTGCACGGCTGGCGGCAGCACAAGCCGCACTCGCGACCGATACCGCCGCCGAGGCGAAGCGCACAGCGTGACTTATGGCAAGTTCAACGTTGTCCGGTGAACTCTCGGCTGTGGAATCGCTGGGCGTCATGGGCCTCCCGGCTCCCATGCGCGAGTTAACCGCCGAAAAATGGGACGCAATCATCGTCGGGGCTGGGCATAACGGGCTCACGTGCGCCGCATATCTCGCGCGCGCGGGCAAGCGCGTCCTGGTCTTGGAGACGCGCGAACGCATCGGCGGGGCTTGCACTATGGAAGAACCGTGGCCCGGCGTGCGATTATCGCCGTGCGCGTATCTGGCCGGCTTGCTGCATCCTCTGGTGATCGAGGAATTGAACCTTCCGGAGCTTGGCTATTCCTGGACTCCTGCGGTAAATGGCATGTTCGTTCCGTTCGAAGACGGAACGCAGTATTCAGCTCTATGACGACGATGAAAGGTGCGAGGCGGAGCTGCGTCGATTTTCACCCGGGGACGTTGCCGGATGGCGCGCGATGTCGGATGTCATACGGCGGTTGCGCGACGCCCTTCGTCCTCCCGACGAGCGTGATCTCTGGATCGGCGAGCCGCCCACGCGAGAGCAACTGGAAGATCGGATCGGGAACGATGAGGAAGCGCGCGGGGTGTTATTCGACTGGTCAATGGCGGAGTTTGTCGAACGGTATCTGAGAGACGAGCGCCTGCAGATCGCGTATTTGGGCCAGGGCGTCATCGGCACGAACGCCAGTCCGTTTGATCCGGGTACCGCATCCATTCGGTTTCATCACTCGTCAGGCCGGCTCGGCGGCATGCCCGGAATGTGGGGATATGTGCAGGGCGGCATGGGAATGGTTTCCTTTTTTCTGTGCGACGCGGCCCAAAATGCGGGAGCGGTGGTGGCATCGGGCGTAACCGTAACGAGAATCGTGCCCGGCGAGGGCGTGGTGCTTGAAGGGGGCGACCGGATCCGCGCTTCGGTTACGATCTCGAACGCCGATCCGCGAACTACGCTGCGTCTTCTTGACGAATCGGCAGACGCCGGCTGGCGGAAGCAAGTCGAGTCGATCCCGATTCAGGGCTGCACGCTTAAGCTGAACGTCTGGCTACGAGAGCTGCCGAATTTCCGCGCTCGCCCCGGCACTTGCGAGCCGCACCATTTCGGCCAGATCAACACGCCTCTGACGAAGCAGGAGTGGAAGGCGAGTTATGCCGCAGCGCGGGACGGCCGACTGCCCGAAAATCTGTGGACGGAACTATATTTTCAAAGTGTTCACGACGGAACCGTTGCGCCGCGCGGCACCCACACGATGAGCGTGTTCTCGCAATACGTGCCGTATGAGTTTTCGCAAGGGAGTTGGGATGAGAAGCGGGAATCAGCAAAGCGGCTTGCGCTCGCCGCGCTAGCTCGATTCTGTAGCAATATTCCGGATGCGGTGATCGAAGCGGAAGCTCTGGGGCCCCCGGATATCGAAAAGAAAGTGGGGCTGACGGGCGGACATATTTTCCAGGGCGATTGCTTGCCACAGTACATGTGGGCGAACCGGCTGCGGGCAAAGACGCCAATGCAAGGTGTTTATCTTTGCGGAGCGTGCACGCACCCGGGCGGCAGCGTGATCGCAATGAACGGACGAAACGCCGCTATGAGGGTCCTTGCGGACGCTGGACGCGGCGCTTTCGCTTGAGCCACTGATTCACCCCAAATAACAAGACAAGAACGGGTACAGCGGCGAAATAGGGCCAATAAGCGGCGGCCGGCGCTTGTTCCGGAAAGACTTCGATGGTGCCCGATACATTCACAGGTGCACGTTTCGCTTGGACGCGAACGTTGATGCGCCATGTGCCCGGCGAAGGAAACACCACGGGCGTTGCGTAGAGCAGCTTATTGATCGCGGCGCTGTGCGTTGCATTGAGCTGGATGCTGCGTTCACCCGGTTTGGTCAGATCTAGAATGATCGCTGCATCCAGAACGGCCGTTTTGTCCGGTTCCGTCTCTACCATCACGCTTAGATCGGCCGGACCGGCTCTCAATGGAACGGGCGTGCTGAAGAGCGTGATGCTGAACCCCCCGGCGTGCCGGGTAAACTGCACTGCACCGCCATCGCCAAAAAGGAGGGTGGCACTTAGCGAGGAATGCGCCAGCGGCTCTGGGCAAACGATGGGTCAATGCATCATGCCGCGCATCTGCATGGGTTGGAAAAAGATCCAGACTCCGGCCGCGTAGAGCGCCGATGGAAACAGCGGCCCACGGCGCAATCACTTGAAGCGCTCGCCGCAGCGTCGGCGCGTATTGCTGCGCGATTCGCCAAATGAGATAGAGGGTCAGGAGCAGGCCGGCATCGAGCAGCAATACCTGCGCCGCGGTAAGCCAAACCGGAACAAACGGGCGCGGGAAGCGAACCACTCCGGAGACTGCGCGATCGAGAAGGGGAACGAAGGCGCTCCATCCGGTGACGAAATGATACAGAAGATGCGAAGCCCACATCGCGATGCCCACAGGCACGAGCGCGAAGATAAATCGGCGCACGATTTCCGCGTTGTGCGCCCGCATTCCAACCAAGCGGTTCCAAGCACGGCAAACCAACACGACGCTCGCCGGCAAAACAACTACCGCAGCAATAAGCAACACGCCGATAATGACCGGCAGCGTGTGGGCGCCAAGGCGCGCGTGCCAGCGATGCTCCCACATCATTACGGACGGCAACATGCCCGCCGCGTTTGCGAACGCGCCAAAGACGATCAGCAATGCCAAGGCTGCGATATCGGATCGCTTGGAAAGCCTGCCGATCGAAGAACGATACGGATCGGTGAGCAAGGTTTCGGCGGGTCGAGCCGGCAAGATTCCAACGTTATCGTGGGGACAGGCCCGCACGCAATCCAAGCAGAAGGTGCAGTCCAGATTGCCCGCCTTTCTGGGCTGAAACAGATACAGCTCACAGCCTCTGGCGCGCTCATTTCCGCGGATGCAGTCATGCGTCGTGCACGTCTTGCAGACGGTTGCACTGCGCACGCGAATCTCTCGCGGCGAAAGAAGGGACGTGATGAAGTGAAATTGCCCGATGGGACAGACATACTTGCAAAAACTTGCTCCTCGAAACAGACCGTCGATCACGAGAGCGGCCACGAAATAGCCGATGATGATCCAGGCTGTCAACCAGGGACTGTCCCATAGACTGAACGCTTCATACGCCCAGAGATAGACGATCAGCAGCCCGGCTGCGAGCCACTTGCTTCGCAGTTGTCTGGGCCAACGCAGTTTCGCGGGAAGCACAATTCGTCCGATATCTCTGACGAACGTGAACGGGCAGGCCATGCAGAAGACATTCCCCAGAATTAGAAGCCCGAACAGCGAAAGGGCACGCCAATGGATCCACGGAAGCACGCCTGCGGCATTGAGCGGAGTGATTCTTGGGCCGGCGAATCCGTCGAGAATGACCGCGAGCGCAAGGAGCAGCATCGCGAACTGGGCGAGTCGCCGCACGGCCGGCAGCTTCGGCCGCCACGCGAGTGAGGGCGTTTTCTTGCCGCGGGACAGCTCGCGCGCGACCGGCCGATACCGGCTTAGCCTGCGGATCCGCAAACAATCGAACTGAAATGACGATTGCAGGCACGAGATAGACGAGCGATCCCGGAACCCACATGATCAAACCGGCAAGGATCTGATCGTTCTGGGCGTTGATGCCCAGGTGCGCTGGATTATACGTGGCATACAGCAGACCGCCGGAAAATACGAAAAACGCCGAGAGACCCGTGTTCAGGATGTCGGCCGACAGCAGGTAGGGGATCATGATCCATCGGGGCCAGCGCGGGCGGCCGGGCACGGGTTCGACAACTGGCCACCAGAACAAAATTCCCGTCCAGAAAAAGCTGGCGTGCTGGGCCTCGTGCCAGCCGGGTGATCGCAGCGCAAGCTCATAAATTCGCGGCAGGTGCCATGCGAGCGTGCTCACCGCAAATGCCGCCCAAGCCACAGGCGGGAACACAAGCCAGCGCATCAGGCGCCGCAATGCGGGCCAACTCAGAAACGGCCCCAGGCCCTCCTTCACGAATGTTTTGGGCAATCCCCGCAAGAGCGGCACAAAGGGATGGCCGAGCAACACTAGCGGGGGCGCAATCATCAGCAACAGCATGTGCTGCGTCATGTGCGCGGAAAGAGACAAGCTGTCAAAGGCGTCGAGCGGCGATTCAGTCGCGAGAAACAAGGCGGCTAGCCCAGCGAGGAACGCGCACAATCTCGCTTCATCGCCAGGCAAGCGCACGAGGCGCCGACCGCGCGCCCAGCCACGCACATATATGACGGCTGTAAGCACCAACACCGCGATCACGCGCCCGTCGAGGTTCCAGGACTGGAGCGCCGCAACTACGATCGGGTTCACAGTATTACCGCCGGTTCAGGCGTGCGAGATCGGGTGTTCCGGCCGCGATGTCGCGCGGAAGGTGGTTCTGAGGAGGCGCAGAGTTCCGGACGGGCGGTTCGGCAGCGGGACGCAATGTCCTCATGAAGGAAACGAGCGCATCCACTTCGGCAGGCGTGAGCTTCTTTCCATAGGCGGGCATATTTCCGCCGCCTTGAATCACTTGTCTCACCATTTCATCCCGAGTAAGCCGCGTCGCCACAGAATCCAGAGCCGGGCCGCGCTCGCCACCCTCGCCGCCTAAAGCATGACAGTTTCGGCATTGCTTATTCTGCAGCACTACCGCACCCCGTACTTCAAGAGGCGTTCGCCCCCGTAAGAAACGAAATGGAATGGGGGCGGAGCTCCAAGCCGACATGCGGGGCGACCACGGCGACGTCTGGCCCAGGTAGGTGAGAACACCGAGAACAAGCCCGATTAACACGACCGTCAAAACCGCCACGGGCCGGCGGCGCGCGCTTTTTTCGCCAGTACCCGAAATGAACGGCAGCGCGATCAAGAAAATGATCAGCAACGCGGGCGCGACGAACAGGACCAGAACTTCCATCCAATCGGGCAGAAGCGCCAAGGCCGCGAAGATGGAGAGAAAGTAAAAATCCGGCCGGGGATTGGTGTCGACGATCGTCGGATTGGGCGGCCCTGCCGGACCCTTCGGCCCGAAAATCAAAGCGCAACCGAGAATGCCGACGATTACGATCGCGGCAAAAATAAGATCTTTCCCGATCGCGCGCGGCACAAACGGAACGCCTTCGGTCCGCAGAATCTCGGCGTACTCAGCGTCATACGTCGCCTTGTGAACGGGATGGCCAGGGCGCGGATATTCGTTAATCCCCTTCGTCAGAACAAGCCGCAGATGCATACTGACGAGCGCAATGATCAGCCCCGGAATGATAAACACGTGTAGCGTGAAAAACCGGGACAGCGTTTCGCCCGCGATAATCGGGCCGGCGAGCAGCACGTGTACAAGCCCGGCGCCTATAAACGGGACACGGCCTGTGATGGAAGCTCCGATCCCGAGGCCCCAGTACGCGTCTTGATCAAAACGCAGGACCTGACCCGTGAACGCCATGCCGAGCGTCATCAGGAGCAGAAAAACACCGCTCACCCAGGTAAGCTCTCGCGGATATTTGTAGGCGCCGAACAGGAACACTTGAATCATGTGCAGGGTCATGATCGCCACCATGAAGTTCGACCCCCAGTTGTGAACCGCGCGAAGATACCAGCCGAGAAATTGCGCGTGATTGAGATACTGCAGGCTGGTCCAGGCTTCGTTTGTGGAAGGAATGTAGACAAAAGCCAGGCACGCGCCCGTAATCACCTGGATGACGAAACACAGAAGCGTGGCGCTTCCAAAAACATAGAACCAGCTTCCCGCGCTCGCAGGTACTTCGTGACCGGCCGTCGATGCAAACAAGGCCGTGAGGTGCAGCCGGTCATCCAGCCAGATCGCAACGGTCCTTAAAGTATTCATCGCAGCGTAAACTTATACCGGGTTGGCGAGGGTCGGCATTTCGCCGCCCTTGACCCAGAGCTGCCCTCCATCCACTTTGTAGTCGTATTCATAAAGCCCGCGCGGCGGAGGTCCGGAAGCGCGCGAGCCGTCCTCGTAATAAACTCCGCCGTGGCACGGACACATAAATAACCCGGACTCTTCAAACCAGCGCACCGGGCAGCCCAAGTGCGTGCAGTTGATCGCGAAGACTTGGAATTGGCCGCCCTGAACATGGCGCACCCAGCAGGGAATATCCGCGGTTTCTCCATCCCAGGGTCGCGTGTAGGGGTTGCGATAGGTAGCGATGCGCGTGGTTTTTTCAGGAAAACCGGTAAGCGGTCCGAGCGAGATCCAGTCCCGTGGATCTTTTCTCTGAACGAAGCTCGAGAAAACAAACCCGACGAGGGGAATGGCGACCAATACTCCCGCGATGACGTTCAGCGCAGCACCTGCCGCGAACAGCCAATCGCGACGGGTGGGGCTTGTGTTTGCGTCCGGTGAATTCCGTTTCGTTCATGCATGTCGCTCATGTGCGCTCCTTATCGATGCGGCGGAGGAGTGGTCTTCTTTCCGCTAGCAGCACCGCCACTTTGGCTGCTCCCTCCGGTTCCCGAAATACCTTCCTGGTCTTCTTTCCTCGGACTACCCGGGCCATAGCCGCTTCCCTCATTTCCCCTGGTTTGCGCGCCGCTCTGACCGGCTCCGGTCCCACCCGGGGTGAGCGCTGCTCCCGATTGGGCCGGACGCAGCGACGAAAGGTAAGCAATAACGTTGGTGATTTCCTGATCGCTTAAGGCGTGGCCTCGTTCCTCGCTGCGCCAATCCGGCATTCCAAGTTCCGGACGCCCCATGATGGTCGAAGTGCGCAGGCCCTGATCGCTCGTCAACGCCAGATACGACGCATTCGTAACGGAGCCGGCTTTACCTTTATCGCTATGGCAGCCGGCGCAGGCGGCGGCGAATACTTGCTGTCCTCGATTGGGATCTCCGCCTTGTGGAGGATCGTACTCAGGAAGAGCGGCACCGTTGAGTTCCGAGGGTTTCGCCCAATGCTGTTCTATGCCGCGCACAACGATGTCGACCTGGTTTGGGTACAAAGGACCGCCTTGACTGCGCGCGAATGCAGGCATCAGTGTTCCCTGACGGCCATTTGCAACGACATCATGAAGCGTGTTTTCAGGCACGATCGCGAGATACGCCGGATCATTCAGCGGTTGCGCCGCACCGTTTTTCCCATTCGCTCCGTGGCAGCCCGCACAGTTCTGGGCATAGAGCAGGTTAAAATCCGTAACATCTTTTGGCAGAACCGGCCTCTGGGTTGGCTTGCCGCAACCGCTCGCGATAACGAGCAGCGCGAAGGGCACGATCAGATCCCGGCCGCATTTCATTTCGCATCGTCCTCGTGTGAAGGGCGCAACCCCGGTGCTTCGAGAAATGAGCGCTCCGCAAGATCCCACGACTGCATGGTCTTGATGCGGGTGCTTCGCGCGATCACGTAACCCCCGACGAGTCCAAAGCCGAGCTGACAGGCGATAAACCAAGGCCAACTGATGCGTTCGTTCAAGACAGGATTGAGAATGTTGAGTGTCGTCGCAACCAAACCGGTCCAGAATAAGGGAACGAGAATGCCGCCCCATAAGGGAGCATACTTGGGAAACATGGGCAGCATGACGGCGTAGATGATGCCTACGAGAATGCAGAGGATCCCGTGGCCGACGAGCGCGGCTAGAAAGGCGACACCGCTGAATGAGCGAAGTTGCTCCATGCTGGCGTTGCCCATCGAGGGAATCACGACCCCGGCGAGCAGATTAATGGGATACCAGATGCTGTGCTGGGCGATGAGGCCGTACGCGCAGGCGAGGGCGGCCATGACAGCGCCACCCGCGAGCCCACCCCAGAATCCCGCCGAATAGGGATGAATTTCCGCCGGAATACGCACCCGGTGTTTTCCCTCGCCGACGCTCAGGCGGACAACGGAACGCGTTTCGACCATGATCGGCGCCGGACGCAGCGCGGGATCAATCGGCACCTCTTCATGCTGCTCGAGAGGAATGACGTTTCGCCACCAGCCGATTCCGGCGCGCAGAGTGATGACGACACCGACGAGACTAACTACGTAATTGGTCAAGAGACCAGCGAACAGCAGTGTGATGCCGAATGCGAAAACCAAGGGCCAGAAGGTGGGCTCAGGCAACTGGATATGGGTCTGCTCTGTCCGTTCGCCAGCTTCTCCGTGATGAACTTCGTGGGCCATGCGGCGAGCTTCCTATCTTCCGATCACGTAGACCACAGTAAACACGATCACCCACACTGCATCGACGAAATGCCAATACCACGACAGAAACAGGACGCGCCGCAACTGGGTTTGAATAGGAAATCCCGCGAACGTCACGACCAGAACGAGGAGGAGGAACGTCATTCCAACGATCACGTGGCTGGCGTGCAATCCGACGAGCGAATAGAACGTGCTGCCGAACAAGTTCGTCGCGATGGTTAAGTGATCGTGATAAATGAGGTGATACCACTCGATCCCCGTAGCAATAAGGAATTCAAGCCCGAGCAAAATGGTGACGGCCCACCACATTTTGAATTGGCCGATACGATTCTTCTTCAAGGCGTGTTCCGCCATGATGATCGTCAAGCTGCTCGACAACAGGCAAATCGTCGCGAGAATCGGAACATCGAGTACATCTTTCGGATATGGCCCGGTAATGCTCTTCCCGATATAGACGAGGTATGTCACAACGAAGATGGAAAAGAGAGCGGTCTCGGTGATGATGAGGAAAATGATCCCGACTTTTCCGCGGTCGGGCGTTTTCCATTCCCGCTCCATTTGGAGCGCGTTCACAGTGGTTGCGCTTGCGTGAGCCATGAGTTTGTTATTCGAACTTCCAGTCGGGGTCGTTGGGATGCTTGAGATCCCACAAAGGCCGGCTGCTTCGCACGACCGGAAGTTTTTCGAAGTTGTATTCAGGGGGCGGTGACGTGGTCGCCCATTCGAGCGTCCAGCCGTCCCAAGGATCGTCGCCCGCGGGCTTGCCGTTGCGGGCCGATCGAATCACGTTCCAGACGAAACACAGAAGGCCCGCAGCTTGGAAAAGCACGCCGATAGAGGCGATGAGGTTCCATAACTCCCACCCGCGGCCCGGCGCGTACGTGTAAATTCGGCGCGGCATGCCTAGCATTCCCGCGAAGTGCAAGGGGATGAAACGTCATGTTGAAGCCAATGCAGAAGAGCCAGAAGTGCCATTTCCCGAGCGTCTCGTCGAGCATTCTGCCGACGGCTTTCGGAAACCAATAATAAATTCCCGCAAAGAAGCCGAAAACGAGTCCGCCGATCAATGTGAAATGAAAATGCGCCACGACGAAGTAGGAATCGTGGAGCTGCCAATCGAAGGGCGTCGCTGCAAGCATCATGCCGGTGAGCCCGGCGACCAAGAACTGCAGCAGGAATGCGCAACAGAACAGCATAGGGATCGCGAAACGCAGCTTGCCGCCATACATGGTGGCGGTCCAGTTGAAGATTTTGATGCCGGTCGGAATTGCGACCAGCATGCTGGAGGCGGCGAAAAACGTATTCGCCCAGGACGTCATTCCCACCGCGAACATGTGATGCGCCCAGACACCCAAACTGATAAACCCGATCGCGACCACTGCGCCCACCATCGCCGCTCTGCCGAATAGGGGCTTGCGCGAAAAGACAGGAATCACTTCGGACAAAATCGCGAAAGCGGGAAAAATCAGGATGTAAACCTCAGGGTGCCCGAAGATCCAAAAGATGTGCTGCCAGAGCACGGCGGAGCCCCCGGCCTGAGTGTCGAAAAAGTTGGCGCCCAGATAGCGATCGAGGAGCAGCATAATTTGCCCGGCCGATAAGGGCGGAAGGGCAATTAGGATCAGCCAGGAATCGATCAGCATCACCCAGACGAACATCGGCATTCGGCGGAGCGTCATGCCGGGGCAGCGCAGCGAGATCGTTGTGGCAATGACGTTGATGGCGCTGGCGATACTTCCGAAACCTGCCACGAGTACGCCGATAGCCCAAAAATTCGTGCTGGAGCCGCGTGAAAATGCGCGCTCAGTTAAAGGCGCATACGCGAACCAGCCCACATCCGGAGCGGAACCAGCGCCGGCGAGCCCGCTGCCCCCGATGTAGCTGAAGTAGAGCAGAAGACCGCCCAATAGGAATATCCAGAATCCGAAGGCATTCAGGCGCGGGAAGGCCATATCTCGCGCGCCGATCATTAAGGGAACCAGGTAATTGGAAAGTCCGGCGACTATCGGCATGCCAACCAGAAAAACCATCGTGGTTCCATGCATCGTGAAGAGACGATTGAAGGTGGCTGGCGGGACGACGTGGCCGTTCGGGAACGCCAATTGCATGCGCATGACGGAGGCCATCAGTCCGGCGATGATGAGAAATCCAAGCGCCGAGACGATATACATCAGGCCCAGCCGTTTGTGATCTACAGTGGCGACCCACTTGTAAAGAGTCTCCGAAAACGAAAACTCCGCAGGGGCACGTTTCGGACGCTCCAAAGGATAACTGATGGTTGCCATAACGGTGGCCTATTTCAGGGAACGCAAATAGGAAATAACTTCGTCCAGTTCTGGATTCGTCAGCTTCATGCTTGGCATCAAACAGCCGGGCTTTGCCTGCTGCGGGTCGTTCACCCATGCACGCAGATTCTCGCTGGTATTCGTGAGAACACCCGCGCCGATCGTTTGCCGGCTCATCAAATGGGTGAGGTCGGGACCAAACTTCCCAGCGGCGACGGCGCCCTTTACGGTATGGCAATTTACGCAGGCCAGTGACTCGAAGACCGCCCGCGGGGCGCTCAATTGCGAATCACTTTCAGCCGGTTTCTGTTGCTCCGCTGTCCATCGCTTAAAGCCGGCTGGATCGTCGGCTATGACTCGAAGAAGCATGTTGGCGTGCTGGGTGCCGCAATATTCCGCGCAGTTGCCCAGGTAAATTCCCGGTTCCCGCGGATCGATCCAGGTGTAATTCGTGCGATTCGGAATCAGGTCCGTTTTTCCGGCGAGCTGAGGCACCCAAAAACTATGGATCACATCCATACTCCGCAATTCCAGATACGTAGCCGTTTTCCCATCCGCCGATGCGGGGACGTGAATCTCGTTGGCGGTCACGATCCCGTAATCCGGATAGACAACTTCCCACCACCACTGATGCCCAATTAATGTGATCTTTAAAGTGGCGGGTGGCGGATTGGCGTTCTCGACACCCGCGATCACTCGCGCCGAAACTCCGATGAGCACAAAGACGATCAAGATGGGAATAACGGTCCAGGCGGCTTCGATCTGATTGCTCCCGTAGACCTGGGCCGGCTCGACGCAGGTGTCCTCCTGCGGCGGGCGGCGGAAGCGGACCATCGTGTAAATGATTAGACCGGCCACGACGGCAAAGATGGCGCCGGTAATCGCAAGCACGAGCAACGCTAAGCTGTATTCCGTCTGGGCTGGGGTGGCAAGCGGTTTGAAAATATTCGTGATGCGATGCTCCGGCAATGCGCCGCCTTGCGGCTGAAGAAAAGCGGCGATGGCCGGCCAGATCACGAACGTTCTCCTTACGAACGCAAATATCTACTCTACTCCCGCAGCCGATACTGAATGTGCTAGCCTCGACAATCTGTAGAAGGGACTGACAATGCCTCTGGAGACGCAACAAAAGACCGTCGAAGGAATTCTGATCCTAGAGCTGCACGGCCGGTTAACGGCCGGTCCAGAGTCGGGCGATCTACGCGGAAGGTTTACGGAGCTGATCGATACCGGTCAGGAGAATGTAATTCTCGATTTGAAGCACGTCGATTTCATTGACAGCACCGGGCTAGGAACACTTGTAATCGGCCATTCACTCATCGAAAAGGCTGGCGGCGCGATGAAATTGGTGTATTTATCGAAGCGCAATCTGGAATTGATGGTGCTCACCAAGCTCTCGACGGTGTTCCAGATTTTCGATGACGAACAAGCGGCCGTAAACAGCTTTTTCCCGGACCGCGAGATCAAGCATTTCGACATTCTGCAGTTCGTCCGCAGCCAGGAACAACAAGAAGAGGAGAGCTGACTGCGCTAAGCTCGGAATTTGAGATGGCAAATGTTCGTGAGGTGATTGACTCGGCGGCGGCGATCGCCAAAGGCATGAGCATCACCTTCAAGGAGATGCTCTCTCCTTCGATCACGGAAGAGTATCCCGACGGGCCAGCTCAGCTCGAAGAACGCTTTCGCGGCGCCCACGTGCTGCAGCGCGATGAGGACGGTCTTGAGAAATGCGTTGCCTGTTTTCTCTGCGCAGCGGCATGCCCATCGGATTGCATCTACATTGAAGCCGCGGAAAACACGGACGAGGTTCGCTTCAGCGGGGGCGAGCGCTACGCCAAGGTTTACAACATCGACTACAACCGCTGCATCTTCTGCGGTTATTGCGTGGAGGCGTGCCCGACGGATGCCATCACGCACGGCCACGGATTTGAGCTTGCCAGTTACAATACTTCCACTCTGATCTACCGCAAAGAGCAGATGCTGGTGCCGCTTGCGGAAACCGGCGCAAAACCCACCCAGCACAACCCGGCTCCTGCGGGCGCTGTGGGGAAGCTGTAAAGCCTCACAGTTGGCGCTTACGGTTGTTCTTATCCGAGCGGTACGATCAAAATCGGTTTCGTGGTGGGCGCGCCCGAACCCTGGCGAGGCTCGATGCTGATCGCGATGGCCTTCGTTTGCGCGAGATCGACGGGCGTTGAAGAAACATGAACAGACTGGCCGGATGGATCTGGCCGAAACAGTCCGGCAGGTCGCGGAGCTCCCTGGTTAGGAATCAGCCATAGCTCGAGCGTTCTGTCAAAGGGAACGCTGGGTAGGTCCGCGCCGACGAAGACCAATCCGCGTCCAGCGGTTACGAACACGCGCCCGTGCGGCATATTCTCCCGTCCAAACTGCACGGCACGGATTTGCGATGCGCTCAGCGTCTCGACAGCAGCACGGAGCTGATCCCGCTCGTTTCTGACGCTTTCGAGTTGACGGCGGACCCCGTTCGACCGCTGCGCCGCCCAAATGGAAAAGATGAGCAGGGCCAGAGCGGCTGCGGTTACCCCCGCAAAAGCGAAGTTCCAGCTTTGCGCCCTCCTCGTAGGCGCGACGAGACCTGCCACTCGGCCGCGCAAGCTCCTCGGAGGTACCGCAGGTTCAGCCAGTCCAGACAATGCGGCTGTGATTACCCGACCGCCTCTTGGATTCGCTCCATGCAATACGAGCATTGCGTGGTCAGGTGAGCCTCGATTTCGGCGGCGGGTTCCGGTTCGAGAGCTCCGAGCGCGTACAGCTCATAGAGCTCGTCCATTTCGGAGTGTGTCATTTAGCGACGCCTCCTTTGATGGCGGAACGGAGCCGACCCAAGGCCGACCGGGTCCAGCTCTTAACCGTTCCCAACGGTTCCTGCAGCCGGGCTGCGATTTCCGATTGGGAAAGCCCCTCGAAGTACGCCAGCTCCAAAACTCGCTTTTCGTTAGAGTTAAGAACGGAAAAGGCGTTCCTTAGGGTCATGGCTTGGTCAATGGCCGCCGCCGATCCTAACGTTTGCGAGGAATATATGTTGTCGAGATACGTCGAGCCGTCCGCAGGCGCATGGAGAATCGCGCGGGAGCGGAACGCACATGGTCGATTGCCATGTTTCGAGCAATGGAAAGAATCCATACACCCAGCGCGCCTTTCTCAGGATCGAACTCTCGCGCCCGGTTCCAAAGCCGTAGGAACAACTCCTGAACGAGATCCTCCGCGGCGCCCGGATCTCGTGTAATTCGCAAAAAAACCGAATACACGATGTGCCCGTAACGATCATACGCAGCGCCTAGCGCGTCCGGATCACGTTTTTGAAGCCTGCGAATGAGCTCCGCGTCGCCGTTGTCGCTCAGAGATGTGGTACCTGCCTCTTAGACACTGCCCACCAAGGAACCAAACACCCGAGTATATCGAGCGCATCAGTACTCGCAAGTACTGGGAGCATTTCTAGTGCATCATCCATGCGCCACACAGAGCGTCGTATAGCCCAGTGGACGCATTGTGCGACGGCGCCTCCCGTGACGTTTACGCATGAAAGCGTTACTAAATACACCTTCGACGGATTGGAGAACGATATGAAGAATGACCTCATCAAGGATGTGCTTGCCGAATCACCGAACCGGCGTAGCTTGCTTAAGAAGATCGGCATCGCGAGTGCCGCAACCGGCGCCGTTTTCGCGAGCGGAGGATTGAAGCTTTCGGCTGATCCTTCCTCGCCGACACCGATCGATATCCTGCAGTTTGCTCTGAATCTCGAGTATCTCGAAGCCGAGTTTTACTCGGTCGCAACAACTGGGAAGTACCTCAATCAATTGGGAATCGGAACAGGGGGATCGGGCACTTACGGCGCCACGACGGGCGGCAACAAGGTAACTTTCGCCAACTATCTAAGTGCGGCGTACGTGGCGTATGAAATCGGAGAGGACGAGCGCGCTCACGTAACCCTCCTTCGGGGCGCATTGTCGTCCGCGGGTGTGGTGCCGATCGCGAAGCCGGAGATTAACCTGGATGCGCTTGGGATCGGTTTCTCCGATGAAAACAGCTTTCTGACGTTGGCGAGAATTTTCGAAGATATCGGGGTCACGGCATACAGCGGCGCTGCCCAACTGCCGTCGTTCGCCAGCAGTCCGTACATTGGCACCGCAGCGCGCATATTGGCAGCCGAAGCCGAACACGTGGGAGCCATCCGCGTCGCGGTTTCGGCGTTAGGCCTTCCGACCAAGCAGTTGGATGGCGTGGACATTATTCCGCCTCCATCGGGAAGAGACTTTTTCTCGCTGAACGGCAACGGCTTGTGTGAGTTGCGCAGCCCGGGCCAAGTACTTTTCCTGGCGTACGGGGGCATCGCAAATTCAACGGGCGCTGGCTTTTTCCCAAAGGGCGTGAACGGGAACCTCCATACCTCCAGCAACCCTGCCTGATTCCTCCAATCGATCAAACATCCGGGCAGAGCGCGTGCCGCTTTGCCCGGCGCGGCCACGCGCTGCCGGCTTTGAAAGGAGCACAGTTCCGGCCGGAGAAGCTGCCCCTATAATCGGAAGATGAACCGCAAAGAATGGATCGGCGAACGACGGAGCGATCCCGTTCGCACTCAAATCCACTATGCCCGAAAGGGCGTCGTGACGGGCGAGATGAGCCATGTCGCGAAGCGCGAGAAGCTCGCTCCCGAAACGGTTCGCGACGAAATTGCGCGTGGACGCATGATCATACCCGCCAACATCCATCACGAAGGGCTCGAACCCATGTGCATCGGTATCGCATCGAAGTGCAAAATCAACGCGAACATTGGGAATTCGTCGACAACTTCGGATATCGACGAAGAACTCGGCAAGCTCGCCTATTCCGTCAAGTACGGGGCGGATACCGTGATGGATTTGTCCACGGGCGGCGACATTCCGCGAATCCGCAAAGCAATCCTTGACGCTTCACCGGTACCGATCGGTACAGTTCCTATCTACGAAGCGCTCAGCAGAGTGCGGCGGGTGGAAGACCTGAACCTGAACGTGATGCTCGACGTGATCGAAGAGCAGGCTGAGCAGGGCGTGGACTATATGACAATTCACGCCGGAGTCCTGGTGCAGTATGTTCCCCTCACAAGAAAACGCATAACCGGAATTGTGAGCCGCGGAGGATCAATTCTGGCGGAATGGATGGTCAAGCACCACAAGCAGAATTTTCTGTACGAGTCGTTCGACAGGATCTGCAAGATTTTTCAGAAGCACGACGTAAGTTTCTCGCTCGGAGATGGACTGCGGCCGGGCTGTCTTGCGGATGCAAGCGATGCGGCCCAGTTTGCGGAGCTCAAAACATTGGGTGAGTTGACCAAGAAGGCCTGGGAATACGACGTCCAGGTGATGATCGAGGGTCCTGGGCACATCCCGATGGATCAGATCGCACTGCAGGTTGAGAAGGAACGCGAGATGTGTTACGAGGCTCCGTTTTACACGTTGGGTCCGTTGGTCACGGATATTGCGCCGGGATATGACCATATCACCTCGGCAATCGGGGCCGCCATGATCGGCTGGCACGGCGCCTCGATGTTGTGTTACGTCACGCCCAAGGAGCACCTGGGTTTGCCGAATCGCGAAGACGTGAAGCAAGGAATCATCGCGTACAAGATTGCCGCTCACGCCGCCGATGTTGCTCGCCACCGGCGGGGCGCGCGAGATCGGGATGATGAACTATCGCGCGCGCGCTTTAATTTTGATTGGAACCGCCAGTTTGACTTATCTCTGGATCCGGAGACGGCTCGCGCGTATCACGACGAGACATTGCCCGAGGAGGGCTTCAAAGAAGCGGCCTTCTGCTCGATGTGCGGCCCAAAATTCTGCTCGATGAATCACTCATCGAAGACTCAGGACTTCACGGAAGCGGACGCGGCAGCGGTGCTGGCGGCATCGGGTGATGAAGATCTCGTCCGGATATCTTAGCCGGTCACTACTCGGACACGCATCCCGCTCCTGATTTCGGCATCGCTCGGCGAAACCACGCGGTCAAGCACGCGATCACCGGCGTGCAGCCCGGATACGATTTGAACGGTGTTGACGTCGCTGACGCCCGTGGTCACCGGTGTCCACTCAATAGAATCGCCCACGAGTTTGTATACCCCATTTTTGCCCTCGGTGGTCCGGAGCGCGGATTTGGGCACTCCGAGGCCGTTCTTAACAACCTTTGAAACAATGATCACATTGACGGTGACGCCGGGAAGCAGATCGTGATTCGGATTATCCACGATGGTGGTGACTTCGCCGACGGTGCGGGTTCCGAGGGCGATCACTTCGGTGGGCAGCTTCTCGACTCGTCCCCACCAGGTCTCCCCAGGGCGCGCATCCCAGGAGATGCTGACGGGCATGTCTTTCGCGACGCGTCCCAAATCTGGCTCATCGACATACACAACCACCTTTACCTGATCCAACTTGCCAACCAATCCCACCAAATCACCGGGCTGAAGATAAGCGCCGACCTTGACATCGAACTGGTAGAGCACGCCGGCAAGTGGCGAGGTTATAGCGCCTAGCGCGACACGATGCTGCGCCAACGCGACGGCCGCCTGCGCGTCGCGCAGCTTGGCTTGGCCGACGGTACGATCACTGGACGTGACAAGCGTCCTGCGCTGGTCCTGGTATGCGGCAAGCTGCAGCTTAGCTCGATCCAGGGCATCTTTCGATTCCTGTACTTGCAACGGAGTTGCGGCATGTTGCGCGAGTAACCGCTGGTTGGCGTCGTAGTTTCGTTGAGCGACCTGAACGGCAATCTGCGCGCTCTTAATTTGGTCGTTGACATTCGCGAGGGCGGCCGGCTTACCCCCTCGCCCCAGAGCCGCAGTGTCAGCGTGGGCTTCCTGTTCGCGCGCGAGCGCGGCGGCCAAATCCGATTGCGCGGCAGTCGTGTCCAGCGTTACGAGCGTCTGGCCAGCGGTGACCATTTCACCCCGCTGTACGCTCACGGCACGAACGACACCAGCTATCTCCGCCCGGGCAGCCGCCCATTCCACCGGCTCTACTTTGCCATTGGTAGGCACGGTGCTCTCAATCGTGAGGTTTCGCACTTCGGCCACATGCACCTGCGGGCGCCGATTGGCGCCGATTCAAACCCCACCAGAGCAGGAGAAGAATCGGCAACATCAAAAGTAGCCAGCTTCTTTTCATGGGGGTGTGCAAAAACTCCCGTCAACATTGTGACAGAGGCCCGGTCATTACAGACTACAATGTGTTTAGTCTTTCGCATGCATATAGCCATATAGTCCAAAAACGATCGCATGGACGAAATCGCGGAAACGCAGTGGGGTTTTTTCGCGCTGGTCAGTTACGTTCCGGATCCGCTTGGATCCGTCCTCGATGACCTTCGGCAAACAGTCAGCACGGATCGCGAGACGCGGGCGCATATTACGGTTCTGCCTCCCCGGCCATTGACGGAGCCGTTTGAGTCCGCTTGCGCACGGGTTAGGGGAATTTTGCGCTCTTTTCCGCCTTTTGAAGTGGAGCTGCTGCATGTTCGACGCTTCGCCAGGTATTTGTATCTCGATCTGGGAGAAGGCAGCCTTCCCGTTCGCGAACTACACGCCGCGTTAAACACCGGCAAGCTAGCTCACGCTGAGGAATTCCCTTTTCTGCCGCACCTGACTGTGGGCGGCCCGTTCGCGCGGGACATGATCAGTTCCGCGCAAGCGACCGCGGAGCAGGCGTGGCTCTCGACTGACTGCCCGCGCCGGTTCACTCTCGATCAGGTTGTATGTTTGTGGTCCGATCGCGGAAACAGTCCGGCGGGCTGGACCCGACTGGGAACATACACGCTGAAAGCGAGCGCCGCAGCCGCTAGCGTTACGAATCGAACATCCTGAGCTGAGCACCTGTATCCTCCCGCACACCTGCCTGAGTTAAGTGCGCGGAGGCGGCGAGCAGCGATCTTCCGACGACACCTCGCAGTTCTGTACCGATGAGCGCCAGCCGTGGAAGAAAAGCGCGCTGCCTGGCTGCGCCGCTTCTGGGAGGGGTGATGAAGTAACCTGTCTCGGGCCAATCGAGCAGATTATGAGACAAGATACCGTCAAGCCGATCTCCATCGCGAAATGTGAAACGAGTCCACAATCCGGGCACTTTGGGACGGCGCTCGAACAGGTTGTGTGCCGTGAACAGATCCGGAGCGCCGGTTTCTGAAGCGAAACAGAGCGCCTTTGCCTCCGAGTACGGTATCTGCTGCAAGTTTCCGTCGAGGGTAATCAGTTCGATCGAACTGTCCAGTAGATAGGCGCCGTGAGTCACGATTCCCTCGATCGGCGGGCGGCCAAATCGGTACAAAATGACTCGTTTGGAAGTACTAGGCGGCACGGCAGGGCCAGGAATTCACTTTGTTTCAAACATTTTCGCGGATATTGTATCATTGACAGGATGGCGGGCTTGACGATACTGCAGCAAAGAATATGCGAATACCTGCATTTCTGCCGTACCGAGAAGAACTTAGCCGCGAACACTCTTGAGGCGTACCGGCGCGACTTGATCAGACTGGCAAGGTTCGCCGAATCTTCGGCCCCAGGGAGCATTTCGATCGAGGGCCTTCGGGCTCACTTGGACCGGCTACATAATGGGGGGCTGTCGAACCGGTCAATCGCCCGCCACGTAACGGCATTACGGGGGTTTTTCGGGTTTTTGCTTGAGGAAGGGGTGATAAGCGCAAATCCCGCGGAGCTTTTGGTGACCCCGAAGATTGGATCGCCGCTGCCAAAATTCCTGGACCTACGCACGGTCGATCGCCTGCTCGACTCGCCTGGGGAAAACAAAGATACCGGAATCCGAGACCGCGCGATGCTGGATCTGCTGTATGCCACGGGCGTACGGGTCAGCGAATTGATCAGATTGCGCGTTTCGGACGTTGATGAGCTGAGCGGCACGGTGCGAGTGATTGGCAAAGGCAACAAACAGCGGATCGTGCCGGTTGGCAAACAGGCGCTGAAATCCCTGCAACGGTACCGCAGCGGATCGCGAGCCCGGCTTTTGAAGAACCGTATCAGTCCGTATCTCTTCGTGACCGCCCGAGGAACCCGGTTGACACGGCAAGGATTCTGGAAGCTGCTTCGCGTACACGGTCGAAGCTCAGGCGTGTTTCAGAATTTAAGCCCGCACGTGGTGCGCCACACCTTCGCAACGCATCTGCTCGAGGGCGGAGCAGATCTCCGCAGCCTGCAAACGATGCTTGGTCACGCCGATATCGGAACCACGCAGATTTATACCCACGTCCAGCGCTCACGGCTCCGCCAGACGGTGGATCAGCACCATCCACGTGCCGGACGAACCTCCAGGGGAGGGGACGGAAACCCTGCGCCGGGAAGGCGGGGAACGGTATGAGCGACTACATGTTCATGCTGGACAGCCATCTGAACGCTGAACAGAGCAGAGCGCTTGCTCAAATACGCGACGCGGCTGCGCAGGCGAACCTGAACCTGTTCTTGACCGGCGGCGCAATGCGCGACATGATGGGCGGATTTTTGATCCGCGATTTGGATTTCACGGTCGAAGGCGGAGGCGTCAAATTTGGGAGGGCCGTCGCGCAAAAGACCGGAGCGGCAGTGGTGAGCGTCGATGATATCCGCAAGTCCGTAGAATTACGCTTGCGAGGCAATGTTACAGCAAGTATCTCAATGGCGCGCGAGGAACGATACGCCAGACCCGGCGCGAAACCGCAGGTGCACCCGGCTGCAATTCACGAGGATTTGCTTGGACGCGATTTTACGGTGAATGCAATTGCCCTTTCCCTGGGGAAGGCCTCTCGCGGCCTGTTGCTCGATCCTACAAACGGCTTGGGGGACCTTAGCAGGAAAGAGCTGCGCGCCGTCAGCAATTACGGGCTGTATGACGATCCCTCCCGAATATTGCGACTGGTGCGCTTTCGCACGCGGCTGGGGTTTGTGGTCGACGAGCGGACGATGTCGCAATACCGGAACGCGCGTGAGGCAAAGATCGAACAAAAGATCTCTGCGGCTGCTCTGGAACATGAGCTTCGGCAGATCGCTTTCGACACGGCGGCCGGCGATATTCTGAAGGCGCTCGAGGACGAAAGTCTGATACAGCTCTTCTCGCCCGCGCTCTCGGGACCCAAGCTCAATCTGCAAGGATTCCAAAAACTGCACAAGGCACGTCACTTACTGCCCTTCGGCATCGATATGAGGATCGATTCTTACGCCCTGTTTCTATGGGTCTTATTTGAAACGTTGACAGCTAAGGAGCGGGCGCAATTGGTAAGAGCGGTCGGGCTGCCACGGGCGGTTGTGGACGCGGCGAGCAAACTGGAAAGTCGAGCGCTCAAGGTAGAGCGGGAGCTCGCGACGCTGAAGTTGCAAAAACCTTCCGCGCTGTATTCAGTTCTCTCGAAGGTTCCGGGCGAAATTCTGCTGTTGTTACTCATGCACTCAAGCCAAAGATTGGTACTCGATCGCACGCGAAATTACCTGCAAAAGTACTTACCCGCCGCTCAGGAAGTTACGGAGAAGGATGTAATCGAGCGAGGCGGCCACCCGGGCACGCCGAGATTCGCGAAACTGCACCAGGAAATGATTGCAACTCGGTTGGACGCGCGGCCTAAGAAAGTGGTGGTGCCGGAAACTCCTCCGCCTCCGCCGCCTCCTCCCGGACGTCGATCAGCAACCTTTGGGCGGTGAAGCGTGTTGACTTAGTCGTGGATCCGTTACCGGTTCGCGGTGAGCGGATGGTTGGTCATCGCGAGTTTGCCATCACTCGTTGCGACTAGATTAAGCTGCTGAGCTCCGACTAATTTCTGCAAGCGAGGCAGCGCGGATCTCTCGGCAACAATGTAATAGCGATCCGGCCCACGCCACATGTGCGCAAACTGCAGATCATTAATAAACACGTGGGGTGCGCCGGGCGCGTACGAACCGTATTCAAGGTTGTTAAAGCGCCCGTTTAATAGTAGTGCGGTCCAGTTCGTGTAAAAAAAAACGGAAGAAAAAGAGTAATATTGGCCATCGATAATGAGATCCCCGCGTGGGGATCGGAGCAGTGCTTCGGCTAATGGTCGTGAGGACATGTATGGATCGAAGACAGCAAGAGCCAAGCGAGCGGCTTGGAAGAACACGACCATCATGAACGCGATTGCAAGAAATGAACGAGGTCCGAAGCTTCGGAGTGTTGCCAGAACCCCAATGAGAAAAGCAACGGCGGCAACGACAAGAGGAAACCGCAAATATGCAAACGAATGCAAGGTCAAATCTTCCAAATGCCCGAGCGAAAGGGAATACGCGGTGGGATTGCGGGTAAGCGCAACCGAAATATCTCCTGGGGTAGGAATATTTCGCACGAGGAACAATATGACGAGCACAGCCAGCAGGGCACATAAGAGAATGGCGAAAAGGGCGCGAGTCTCGCGGCGAACCCAACTGCCTCCAACCGTTATTGCCGAACCAAGCAAAAGCGCCAAGGCTGGATAGCAGGGCATCGAGTAGTATTCCTGAGTGGTGGAAAACGTGAAGAAAATGAGCAAAAAGCCGACCCAGCAGAGTGCGAGCAGACGGGCACGCCCGGCACGGTCGATTGGCTTGAATGAGAGCTTTGCTACGCCGGGAAAATAGACGCTCCATGGGAACAGCCAGACAAGATTGAGTAACCAAAAGTAAAGACGCGGGACTGTGTTGTAATCACGCGGATAGCGGACGTTGAGAAAACGCAGGAGCTGCTCGTTGATGAAGAAGAACCAAAGAAATCCGTGGTATTGGGCGGGACCACTGTGCAGAGTAGTGGCGAAATAGGGAGGATTCCGCAGCGCCGCCAAAATGTGCCAAGGCGCCGCAATCACAATCACAACCAAAAATCCAGTGAATGGATGAAGCCGCTTCCAGACTCGGGCGGAAAATAGCTCACGAGTAAGAGCAAGATATAGGACGGCAGCCGCCACCGGGAAAACGACGCCGATCAGACTTTTCAGTAACAGCCCAGCCCCCACACACAATGCCATGACAAATGCCCACAAGCGGTGATGATCCTCCTGATCATCGAGAGCCCGCAGAAAAGCCCACATGGCCAGTGTTATGGTCAGGGTGAGCATGACGTCGGGAATCAAAATCCTCGTAAAAAGGAACAGACCGACGCACGTGGACATGCATAGGCCAACGTAGAATCCGGCGCGCTTTCCGAAGGCCCAAATACCGAACGCGGCGGCCAGCCAGCAAAGCCCAATCGCGGAGAGGGCAATTGGGACACGTGCCACCCAATCATGTGCGCCGAACATCTCGTAACAGATCGCGATCACCCAATAAATAAGCGGCGCCTTTTCGAGGTAAGGAATCCCATCGAGGCGTGCCGTTACCCAATCGCCCGAGGTAAGCATATTCCGAGCAATCTGCGCCTGCACGGCGTCGACATCGTCCATGAGTGAAGGTGGAGAAACGATGCACGCGAGATACACGGCACTGGCAAAGAGAAGAATGATTACATAGATGCGAAGACTATTTCGTTCACCCGGCGCGCTGATGCGCGAGGCCGTGGAGTTCGATTTTTTCATCTCATCGCTCAAAGGAACAGGATGCCACTAGGACGTAAAATCGTGTCATCGCGAGTGTGGATTGTATAGTAAAGGCAGCAGATTTGAGCCTTTCACACATGCCCAATGAGGCGCCTTCCGGGTGTAAGTTGGCGCTCGAGCATCGTCCAGAATTGACAAAAAAGGTGCGATGTTTCTGACGTTGATTGGCTCGGTTTTCCTTGTCATAGCGGCTTTCCCTTCGATCTATTACCTGATTGCGCTCTACAGCACGTGGCGGTTTTTCCGGCGCTCCGGCCAGCAGGTCCCGTTAAACCCAAGCTTCACCCCGCCGGTTAGCAACCTGAAGCCTGTTCGGGGGCTGGACCCAGAGGGTTACGAGAATTTCGCGAGCTTCTGCCGCCAAGACTATCCCGAATACGAACTCGTCTTTTGCGTCGGCGAGCGGGACGATCCCGTGCTTCCCGTCCTTGAAAAACTCGCGCGCGATTTCCCGGAGCGACGCATACGAATATTTTTTGGCTCGGGCCGCAATGGATCGAACGACAAAGTAGCGAAACTGGCCCGGCTCGCAAGTGAAGCAGAGCACGAAGTTCTTGTCATCAGCGACAGCGATGTTCGCGTCGAACGCGATTATCTGCGTAAAGTGGTTGCTCCACTCGCGGATCCCAGGGTAGGAGCTGCAACGTGCTTTTATGTATCGACCGGCGAAAAGACATTGGCCGACAATATTCAGACAATTGGCATGGCCTCCGACTTTTATGCCGGGATCCTGGTTGCCAAGCAGCTTGACGGAATGAAGTTCGCGCTGGGTCCAACGATTGCGACCACTCGTGCACACTTGGCGCGATTCGGTGGTTACGAGGCCATCGAGAATCGTCCGGCGGACGATCTTCTCGTCGGCCGATTGATCGCCGAGCAAGGCTATCGCATTCAGCTCTTGCCGTATGCGATTTCAACCGTGCCGGACTATCAATCAATTCGCGAGCTCATCCACAAGCGGCTTCGATGGCTGGTCGTAATGCGGCACATGCGGCCCTGGGGTCACTTCGGCCTGGTTTTCACGCAAGGCCTGCCCTGGTCTCTCGCGGCGGTTGCGATTCATCCATCTGCGGCAGTTGCGGTAGCTTACTTCAGCGCGTATATTGTGCTTCGAACAGCGGTTACGTGGGCCATCGGCATCTGGGGCCTGAACCGGCACGCACTATGGAAAAAATTGCCGCTTATTCCGATCTGGGACGTCCTCGCTCTATTCATTTGGTGTGCCAGTTTCCTACGACGGAACGTCCGATGGAGGGACGGTGAGTATTCGATCAGAGACGGCACCCTGGTCCCGGTGACTTCAAGCCCGGCTAGCAAGTGAACTCTCGGGTTCAAGTTCAAGAACACTCCCCGTCCTCGCCGCCAATCTCTGGCGATCATTACAACTGTTTCGCCAGTTCACTTGCGGCAGGAACATCGACGGGTCGATCCGGCTTCGGTATCTCACAGCAATGTTCATAAGAGAATCCAACAGCGAGTCGGAAAGAAGATGAGGCCGCAAGCCCAAATCAATCAGCTTCGAGTGCTTGGCATTGTAATAGTGTTCCTCTGACTCGACGCGTGGATCGGGGACATGCTCGATCTCTACGGTCAGATTCAGCCTCCTCGCCGCCATCCGTACCACTCGCGCCAGTTCCAGTACGGAGAACTGCTCGGTGAATTGGTTGAACACGCGGCACTCACCAGGAGCCGCGGGTGTTGCGCAGGCCAACTCAATGCATCGGACGGTATCGCGAATATCCAGGAATCCGCGGGTCTGCCCTCCCCTTCCGTAGACAGTCAAAGGGTGTCCAATTGCCGCTTGGGCGCAGAAGCGGTTTAAAACCGTGCCGAATACCTCGTCGTAATCGAAGCGATTAATGAGAGCTTCGTGCAACTCAACTTCGTCCGTCATGGTTCCATACACGACGCCCTGATTAAGATCCGTGGCGCGAAGACCCCAGATTTTGCAGGCGAACATGATGTTGTGGCTATCGTGCACCTTGGAAAGATGATAAAAGGAGCCGGGCTGCTTGGGATAGGGAAGTACATCGCTTCGCCCGTTGTGTTCAATCGTGATGTACCCTTCTTCGATATCGATATTCGGCGTCCCGTATTCGCCCATGGTGCCGAGCTTAATTAAGTGGCAATCAGGCCGAAGTTCCCGAATGGCGAATAGCAGGTTGAGCGTTCCAACAACATTGTTGACCTGCGTAAAAACGGCGTGCTTGCGATCTATCATCGAGTACGGCGCGGCGCGCTGCTCCGCAAAATGAACCGCTGCATCCGGTTCAAAACGATCGATCACCGAGGAGACGAAATCGTAATCGGTCACATCGCCAACGAAAACGTCGATCGCGTTTCCTGTTAGCTCCTGCCATACCTTCAGCCTCTCGGATAGAGGCTGGATGGGCGTCAGTGTTTGGACTCCGAGCTCGTGATCCCATTGACGTCGCGCAAAGTTGTCGATGATGGCGACCGAATGTCCCTGGGCGGACAGGTACAAAGCTGTTGCCCAACCACAGTAGCCATCTCCTCCAAACACGGCAATGTTCATGATCTGTCGATCTGCTCCAGTTGTAAGAGTTAGGAACGCTTAAACGACTCTCAAGCGGGTCTGGAAGTTACAGGCAATACGCCTAGCGCCGAAGTCTTATAGCAACACAGGTTCCGTGCTGCTCTTCGGAACGCAAACCCAATTGTATCCAGAGGGTAGACAGGTAATCATCGAGTTCCAGCAATTTGCGTGAAGTACTGGTCCTGTTCGCGCCCCGAGGCCGCCTGAATGCGCCATCTTTTCATCCACAGAAGGAGAATCATCAAACCCCAAAGATGGTATCCGAGATTTGCGCGTCTTTCGAGATGCTGGCGCACGTACGCATCGATCACCGGAAACCGGAGCAGGTCAGCATGGTCGCAAGCGCCACTTGCCAGCGTGTCCAAGAGCATTGTCCGTAACGGGCCGCGCAGCCACTCGTGCGCTGGAATATCGAAACCGATTTTTTTCCTACGAAGAACTGAGGAAGGCAGCTTATCTTTCATCAATTGCTTCAGAAGAAGTTTCTGGCGCAAACGGCTGAGTTTCAGGTGACTGGGCAACGAAGCAGCGAATTCCACGATTCTGTGATCGAGGAATGGCGGGCGGACCTCCACTGCGTGAGCCATGCTCATCCGGTCAACCTTGGCCAAAATGTCATCCGGTAGAAAGTATTTCTGATCGAACCACAAGTACGCGGGGAGATTATCTCCCGCCTGCGACAGTTCGCCCAAAATGCTATTGAGTGCATTCGGAAGCGGCCGCTCAGCCAGCCCATGTTTCTCCAGGTCGGAAAAGGTCCCGTTCCAGAAAACATGCGCCCGCTCAGCCGGCATCTGACACCCTTCCAAAAAGCGCTTCAGTTTGTATTCGAAGCTGATCTTTTCATCGGATACCGGCCAGCGTTGTAATCCCCTGGATAGCAGCCGCAAGGCGCTTGGGGGCAATCGCCGCACGGGACGGGCAAGACGGTTTGCCCGGTATGTAAGATATCCGCCGAACAGCTCATCTGCACCTTCCCCACTCAAGGCGACCGTCGCATGTCCCTTTGTCAGCTTTGAAAGAAACCATACTGGGAGTGCGCCTGCGTCCGCATCCGGTTCGTCGGAGTAATACGCGAATTCCTCGATGGCGTCCTGCAAATCCAGATCAGTGTTGAGGTCGAGTTCCTCGTGCTCAGTCCCATACTGAGCTGCCACCTGGCGACTATAGATCGTCTCGTCAAAACTCCGGCCCCGAAAGGAAATTGAGAACGTCTTAACTCGGGAAGAGGACGCGCTGGCTGCGTAATGGAGGATGGTAGAAGAATCGATGCCTCCGCTGAGCCACACTCCGAGTGGAACATCGGATAGCAGATGCTCGCTGACCGATTGCCGCAGCAGCGAATCGAATTCCTGTTCCGCCGAATGCGGGTCCCAATGGATTCCAGGCGTTAACGGGAGACGCCAGTATGACTCGCTGCGCAACTTTCCGTCTCGCCATTCCGACCAGTGGCCGGGCCTGAGCTTCTCGACGCCTTCCACGAGCGTCCACGGACACGGCACATAGTTCAGAGACAGGTAGCAATCGAGGCCGGCCATACTCAGGCGGCGGTCAATTTCCGGGTTGGCTAGGATCGCCTTGACCTCAGAGCCAAAGAAAAGATCGTCTCCGCAGCGCGCGATGTAGAGCGGCTTGATGCCCATCCGATCGCGAGCGAGGACCAGACGCTTTTCCGATTCTGTCCACAGCGCGATTGCGAACATACCGCGCAGCCGTGAAAAACAATTCGTATCCCATTCCAAGAACGCCTGGAGAACTGTTTCCGTATCGGACTGTGATCGAAATCGATATCCGCGGCTTTGGAGTTCGCTGCGCAGTTCCGCGTGATTATAAATCTCGCCGTTGAACACAATGACGGTGTCTCCGTTTTCGGACACAAAGGGTTGATCGCCCGAATGAAGATCGATAATCTTCAAACGCGTGGCGCCCATTGAGACGAAGTTCGATTCGAAAACGCCCTGTTGGTCCGGTCCGCGATGAACCAGCGAAGCTACCGCAGTTTGAATACGTTCGGGATCAGGCAACCATCTCGCGTGGGTAAAGCCGACAATCCCACACACGGTTTATGCTCTGCCAGCCGCCCTGGGGAACTTGCAACTCGCGACGGCTACTCCAAGGCAAATCAGCACGATCCCCGCCCAACGCTGTAAACTTACCTCTTCCCGAAGGAAAAACTTGCCAAGCATCGCAGAGATCATATATCCCGACGCGGTAAGCGGCAACACGATACTCAGATCGGCAAGGCTGAACAAAGACATCCGGAGCACGAGCCAGAGGATTTGCATCACGATCCCCAGGAGCACGAACGGGTTCAGGAATGCTCGGAAAAGCAGCAGCGGACTGATGGTAATTGCTAGCGGAAGATGTATCATCCCCCAGGCAAGTGACAAGTTTCCGAAGGGTTTCAAAAAAATCAGAAACAGAGCGAGCCGGTAGGTGCGAATGCTTTCATGGGCATTTTGAGTCTGATTTGTTGCATGCTGCTCCATCCTGCGCGCCGGTCCGTTTCGCTCTTCACTGCCGGTACCGTTCTAAGTCTAACATTGCTCATCGCTAATCGATTGCGTTCAGAAGCGTGAATGTATAAGTCGGGTAGGTTTGCGGCACATTCGGGGGCACAATCACCGGGTTATTTCGCCCGGCGTTAAGAATGGTGTCATTGGTGTACGTGAAATTGAAACCCAACCCCGGGAACCTCTTGCACCTAAACATCTCTAAACCAGCGAAACTCGCCGGTTCTGTGTCATATTCGGGGGCATGGCTGACGCAGCCCTATCAACCGTTTCAGGCGCAACGGCAGTTTCCAGGCTCAAGAAAGAACTGGGCCTCACTGACCTTGTGCTCGCTCAGGTTCTTTGCGTCGTCGGCTCCGCTTGGGTTGGTGTCGCCGCGAAACTGGGGAAGGCGCACGTCGCGTTTTGGCTGGGCGCAATGCTGCTCTATTACCTGCCGCTCGCGGCCGTTGTCACGTATTTGAATCGCCAAATGCCCCTGGAAGGAGGCCTCTATCAGTGGGCGAAGCTGGGCTTCGGCGAATTTCTTGGTTTCCTAACCGCTTGGAACCTTTGGGCCTATGCCGTCATCTGCGTTGCTTCTGTTCTTTTTGTCGTGCCGACAGACCTGTCTTACATGATCGGGCCCAGGGCGGAATGGCTCCCGGGCAACGCGCTTGCGACTGGCGCAATTATCGGGCTTATTGTTCTCGCGATTGCGCTACTGGCGCTGCGCGGACTTGCAATCGGCAAATGGCTGCACAACATCGGAGCGGTCATGATCCTGTTGGCCTACGCCATTCTGCTGCTTTTGCCCGTTGTTTTTCCAGCACGCCATCCGGGAACAACCTACACGCCCATTCCGTGGCAAATGCCCGCGCTGAACTGGTTCAGTCTTGCTGTCTTTGGTCAGATGACCGTCGGTGCGCTCAGTGGATTCGAGTACGTCGCCATCATGGCGGGAGAATGCAGGAATCCCGCGCGCAGTATCGGCCGGTCGGTCGCCATCTCCGCGCCCATCATCGCCCTTATGTTCATTCTGGGCACGAGTTCTGTCTTGGCGTTTGTCGGCACGCGACCCATTAACCTGATCGGCCCCATCCCGCAAACCTTCCGGCTTGCCTTTGGCGCCTCCGCGCTGAGCGGACGTGTAGCTCCGTTCGCAATTGTCTTGCTTTTGGCCCGAGCTGTTGCCGCTGCGAGTCTCATCTTCACGGGCTTGACGCGGCTGCCGATGGCGGCCGGCTGGGATCACTTGCTGCCAGATTGGTTCACGCGGCTGCATCCACGCTGGAAGACGCCCGCGAATTCCATCCTGTTCGTGGCCGCTGTGGTGATGGTACTGGTTGTGCTCAGCATGCTGGGAGTGCACGAGCAGGAAGCAATGCAGCTCCTGCAAAACGCTTCCACGGCGCACTACGGAATCAGTTATGTAGCCCTTTTCGCGCTGCCTCTGTGGGGCGTGGCGGCCGTTCGGCGCGGTCTGCCGCTTTGGGTGAAACTCGCCTCGGCTGCGGGATTTGTTTCGAGCTCCATCGCCGTTATCATTGCTGTGTACCCGATCATCGATGTCTCGAGTCCGGTCAGCTACGCAACAAAGATCGTCGCGACAGTCGGTGTCAGCAATTTACTGGCGCTGTGGATCTATCGGCGCCGAGCATCGAAAACCTCACATATCTACGGCAACTCTGAAGCATCTTGAACCATCAATCGGTACGTCTGGAATTACGGGAAGGTAATTACTGGGTTACTCTAACGCGCCCGCATGTGCTAAACGCGTTCGATCAAGCTCTTCTGCGCAATTTCCTCGAGATATTGAATGACATTGGTGATTCCGTGCGCCCTCTGATCATCACCGGAGCGGGCCGCGCATTTTGCACGGGCGGCGACCTCAAGGCGTATCTCGCGGGGATTGACGATCCTGCCGCTCTTGAATCGTACTTCCTCCTTCTGGCGGACGTTTTCGGAAAGCTCGTTGACTATCCTGGCGTGACGATTGCGGCCGTAAATGGCGTAGCTGCGGCAGGCGGGTTGGAACTAATGTGCGTTTGCGATTTGGCGCTCGCTACCGAAGACGCCCGCTTTGCTGACGCGCACATCAATTATGGGCTGCATCCGGGCGCGGGCTCCTCCGTCTTCCTGAGCCGGATGATTGGTGAGCGCCGCGCTCGATGGTTGTTGCTCTCCGGCGAGTTCATCGATGCCGCAGAAGCCGAGCGCATCGGCCTGATCAATCGCGTTGTTCCAAACGGAGAACTCGAAGCGGAAGCCAATTCAATGGCGCACGCCATTTCACGCCATTCGAGCTCGGCCCTCAAGCGGGTCAAACGCCTTATCCGGCCAGAGATCGAGCAGGTCTTGCGAGCTGAACGGGAATCCCTGCTCGCGCATTTCAGCGATCCAGAAACCCGGTCCAGACTGGCGGCGTTCGCGGCTCGATCGAAGAATCGAAAACGTTAGATTTCCGAATTGACTGGTCGGGCCGCCGGGATTTGAACCCGGGACCTCTTGCACCCCAAGCAAGCGCGCTAGCCAGGCTGCGCCACGGCCCGAACCCACAGTCTAACGCAGGAAAAGCATCTTCAGGATCGTCCCGGCGGCTTGCGCGGCCTGTGCTGCGTTTACAGCAGCGCCGATGACGGCGACGGCCTCTCCGCCGGGCACCACTTCCAGCGAATACCCTTTCAACGGACTGAGCTTCACCATCTCGTCCAGGTATTCGCCCAGGAGCGTTAGATTCAGGAACTGCGCGTTGAAGCCCGTGAAGAAAAATTTCCCTGGGCCACCTTGATGAATACTGGTGGCGGTGGCGGCCGCGAGCGCGCGATGCCACATTTTGACAAAACCGCTACAGCGAGCTTCACCAGCCTGTGCCCGTTCAAAAATTTCGTGGGGTTCCAGATCCATAAAGCGCAGGCGCATGGCTCGGTGACCCATAATGCCCTCCAGGTGTCCCGAACCGCCACAGCCGCAAAAGCGCTCTTTCGGGTCGAGCGTCACCACGGAATGACCCGCTTCCCAGATACCGTCGCGGAATGGATACAGGCCAAAGCCGATCCCTGTACCGAGCGTCCATACGCGAATGAGACGATCCAGATGGCCCCGGGTAGCTGCGATGCCGGCGGCCATCACGTCCGCATCATTGAAAACGGAGATCGGCAGGTCTCCAAACACGCCGCCGAAAGCTTCACTCAACAGCGATCGCATGTTCACGCCCTTGAACTGGACCAAATTGGGTGAATCCTCGACAATGCCGTTGCGCACAATGCCCGGCATGCCCAGGCCGATGTGCGTCGGGCGGTCCGAGAACTCGATCCGGCGCACGGCTTCGACCACCATCTGCACCACGTGCTCGGCCGGAACTCCCTGGAGAGCATCCGATCCCGAGGGATCTTCGGGATGGACGGTTAAGGCGCCGGAGATCGCGTTATGCGTAACAGCGGCCGTGGCAATGCGCTCGGTCAGAAGGATGCCAATTCCGGGTCTCATTGTATTTGAGTGTCGCCGAAATCCCGTGCCAGCTTATTCAGCCCGTTGAAAGCCGCTGCCTTGTAGCATTCGGCCAGTGTCGGGTAATTGAAAACGGTATCCACGAAGTAGTCTATCTTCCCCTTCAAGATCATGACCGCCTGACCGATGTGCAGCAGCTCCGATGCGCCTTCCCCAATGATATGGACACCGAGAAGATCGTGAGTCTCGCGGTCAAAAATCAATTTGAGGCGGCCGGTGGTATCGCCGCGGATCTGGCCGCGGGCAATCTCGCGATAATACGCGACGCCGATTTCATAAGGAACATCCTCGTCAGTTAACTGTTCCTCTGTTTTGCCGATAAACGAGATCTCAGGGATGGTGTAGATGCCGAACGGATAGTAGCAGGGATTTGATTTGATAGGCCGGCCGAACGCGTGAGCGGCGGCGATTCGACCCTGTTCCATGGAAACGGACGCTAAGCTGGGAAAACCGATCACATCGCCCACTGCATATATGTTGGGTTGGGCTGTGCGATAGTTTTCGTCGACTTTGATGCGCCCGCGCGAGTCAGCTTCGAGACCGGCCGCTGAGAGATTCAACTCGTCCACATTTCCGAGCCGCCCGACGGCGTAGAGGAGAGCATCGCCCGAAACTTTCTTGTGGCTCTCGAGGTTGGCAATCACGCCTGTACCGCCGGGGGCTTCCTCGACGCCTTCAACCTCTTCGTTGAGCCGCATGGTGACTCGGTGATCCCGGAGATGATACGAGAGCGCCTCAACGATTTCGGCATCCGCGAATTCAAGCAGGCGGGGGCGTCTCTCGATGAGGGTGACCCGAACTCCCAGGGTCGCGAACATACACGTATATTCGACGCCAATGACTCCGCCGCCCACCACAATCAGCGTGCGCGGAACGACAGGCATATCGAGAACCTGCTCGCTATTAACGATTGTTCTCGCGTTCAGGGGCACTCTCGGCGATGCCGCCGGTTTCGTCCCTGTTGCAATGACAATCTTTCCGGCCGTGATCTCGGTTGCGCCGCGCGAGTTCGTAATCTGGACGGAAGTCGCGTCTTTGAAAGTTGCAGTGCCCGTGAGGACATCGATGCCATTCCGAGATAGCTGGGCTTGCGTCACATCAATCTCGGTTTTTATGACGTGTTGAACTCGAAAGGCCAGGTCAGCGATCGTGATCTTCTCCTTCACGCGATAGCTGACGCCATATATGTTTTGGTAGTTGTAGCCCGATAGATGCAGGACGGCTTCGCGCATCGTCTTGCTGGGGATGGTGCCGGTATTGATACAGACCCCGCCGACGACCTCTCTCTTTTCGGTTATCGCGACACGTTTGCCGGTTTTAGCGCCCTGGATAGCAGCACGCTGGCCGGCGGGCCCCGAACCGATAACCAAGAGATCGTATTGCGGCATAACGGGCGACGAGTGGGCGAGACCGCGCGAGCGCGGGTCGGAGACTAGCGGTGGGTGCCCGTGTCTTGGGTCTTGTTGCTGACCTTCGCCGCGCCTTTTTGCGTCTCGGAGGCCGCCTTATGAGTACCCTTTTTCACGCCGTGAACCGTCGCGTGCGTCGCCTTTTTCGTGCCGTGAGCGGTTTCATGCGCCGCCTTCTTGGTCCCGTTAGCGGTTTCGTGCGCACCCTTCTTGACAGCTTCTTTCGAGTTATGACCCGCCGCCGCGACGTCTTGTCCCACAGTCTTGGAATCGCCTTGTTGAGTAGCGAGGACTGCTCCAGACCCAGCTATCAGCAGTACGAGCAGCGCGAACGATGCCTTTTGCATGTCTTTATTCCAGCACACGGCGCCATGGGAACAGGATTTGCGCGTAAAATCGGCGCAACTGGAGGCGCTTGGCGCGATTAAGCAGAGCGCGTCGCGTCGATTTGGGGACTAAACCGGCTCAGCAACTCGTCTTCAAAAGCAAAACTGGGGCGCGGAAAATGGCGGCGCTTCAGGTAATCACGATACGTAGCCTTCAGACCGGCGGCGAAGTCAACAGGCTTGAAACCAAGCATGCGCTGTGCTTTTGTGATGATCTGCGTAATTGCGGGTAGATCAAAATAATAGCCGAAATAGAGCTTTTCTCCGGCAACTTCACCGCCGGCGCGCTGGATGCGCTCGCGCGGGATCGAGACAACCTGCGGATGCTTGACCCCGGCAACTCTTGCCAGTTCGATAACGAGTTCATGCTGGGTCACAGGCTTGGGATTCGCGGTATTGAAGCCATGACCGACGGCATTCCGCTGCTCCATCACTCTAATGGCTAGATCGACCAGATCCTTCACATAGATGAACTGCATGAGGCGGTGACCTTCGCTGGGGATGATCACTTGCCGCCCAGCCCGGAAGCGATCCCAAAAGAACGCTTCCCGGTAAAACGAATTCCCCGGTCCATAGACAAATGGAGGGCGTAGCGTGACGACCGGGAATCCGGTGCGCTGATGCATGCGGAACAAGGCCCGCTCGCTGACGGCTTTGTTCCGAGTGTACGGGTTCGGGTGATCATCCGGAGCCAGAGCATCTCCTTCGTGGTGATTCAGGCCATCCCCATAAGCCGCCACGCTGGACATGAAAATGTATCGACCCACATGTCCGTCGAAGAGTTGGGCAGTCGCTTCTACCTGCGCGCCCGTTGTGCCATGTTCCCAGTCGTACGCATTATCGAAAACTACATCGAATGAAATAGCTTTTATGGCCCGCCGTACGCTGAGCTCGTCGTTGCGGTCGGCAACCAGGTTCCGCACCCGTTTTCCGAACGGGTGACGGGATTTTCGGTGGAGGATGAAGACCTCATGCCCGGCGCGCAGCAGTTCCGTTACCAGGTGACGGCCAATGAACTGCGTGCCGCCGATGACCAGAATGCGTTTATGCTCCGGCGCATCGGGCTCATACCCATTTTTCGTCTTTCGGTTGCCACGAGCAGGGGTGGGCCGCACCATTCTACCTGCCGTATTAGACGTTTCAGGCCGCGTTACGTCTTACTTCTTCGCCGCTCTTCTCGCGCGCGGCTAGTCGTAGTACTCAAGCCCGAGGTGTGTGATGAGATCCTCACCCCTCATCCATCTGAGCGTGTTCTTCAGTTTCATGAGCTGGATGAAGATATCGTGCTCCGGGTAAAGACCGGGAGCAGTCATCGGACCCTTGAAATAGAAGGAAAGCCACTCCTGAATGCCTTTCAGCCCCGCTCGCTGGGCCAGATCGAGGAAAAGAACCAAATCGAGTACCAGCGGTGCAGCGAGAATGGAATCCCGGCATAGGAAGTCGATCTTGATCTGCATCGGATAGCCGAGCCAGCCGAAGATGTCGATGTTATCCCAACCCTCCTTGGCATCTCCACGAGGCGGATAGTAGTTGATTCGGACCGCGTGATACAAGTCACCATAGAGCTGCGGGTAAAGATCGGGCTGCAGGATGTGGTCCAAAACGGAGAGCTTGGTCTCTTCCTTAGTCCGGAATGAGCCAGGGTCTTCGAGGACTGCTCCATCACGGTTGCCCAGAATGTTTGTCGAGAACCAGCCGCTTACGCCGAGCATTCGCGCCTTGAATCCTGGCGCGAGAAGCGTTTTCATGTACGTTTGGCCGGTCTTGAAGTCCTTGCCGCAAATCGGAACTTCGTTGTTCCTGGCGAGCTCCAGCATCGCCGGCACGTCGGTTGTGAGATTGGGCGCGCCGTTGGCGAAGGGGATCCGCAGTTTTAGAGCCGCGTACGCGTAGATCTGGCTCGGTGCGATATCGGGATCGTTCTTTGCAAGACCTTCCTCGAAGCAAGCAAGAGTCTGGTGTACCGCGGCGGCTTTGTGAAAAACCTCTGTCGATCCGCACCAGATCATGACGAGCCGATTACAGCCGTTTCGCTTCTGAAACCCGCGAATATCGTCCATGATTTGTTCGGCGAGCTCTCTCTTGTTTGCGCCGGACTTGACGTTCGGGCCGTCGATATTGCGAACGTAGTTGTGCTCAAAGGCAGCTTTCATTGGCTCGATAGCTGACAGCGGGCCCTTCAGGCGGTCGAGCAGAGCGGGTTCGAGCACCTTCGCTTTTCGGGCAGCTTCGTACGCGTTGTCTTCGAAAATGTCCCATGTGCCGAAGGCGAGACACTCCAGCGGGGCGAGAGGAACAAAGTCCTTGATAAGGGGAGTACGGCCTTCTGTCCGCTTTCCGAGACGGATGGTTGCGAGTTGAGTGAGCGAACCGATCGGTTGACCTAAGTTCTGCTTCACAGCTTCTACGCCGGCGATAAATGTGGTCGCAACGGCGCCCATCCCGGGGATTAGAATTCCAAGCTTGCCGTCCGGTGGTGCGATGGTGACATTGCCCTGCTTTGACAATCGACACTCCTTAGTGAACTGCGGCGAGGGCGTAAGCCAGCTTCAACAACTTCGCCCCATTAAGGCGAGCGATGCAGTCCCACGCGCTATACTAACATTCGGTGCCGCAGCGCCTTACGGGAACAATCGCCACTCTGGTAGTAGATGACGAACAACTCGCCCGCGAGGAGTTATCGTATCTGCTGCGCGATTTTCCGGAAATCGAGATAGTCGAAACGGCTTCCAATGGGCTCGAAGCGATAAAGCTGATCGAGGCATTCGAGCCCGATCTGGTGTTTCTCGACGTTCAGATGCCGGGTCTCGACGGCTTGGGCGTCATCCGGGAACTTCGTGAAAAGAAGGCGGCATTGCCTCACTTCGTACTGACTACTGCTTTTGAACAATATGCGGTGGAGGCGTTCCGGGTGCAGGCGGTGGATTACCTGTTGAAGCCGGTCGAAAAACAACGCTTGGCCGAATCTCTGGAACGGCTGCACCAAGTGATCGATGGGCCGCGCCAAATGGAGGAAAAAACGGCAGAGGCCAGACCGGCGGTGCAGCGCACGAAGCTGCTGGTGAAGGCCAATCATCGGAACTTAATCGTGGATGCTCAGGACATGATTTACGCCACGATCGACGACGGACTGATCACGGTGGTCACTTCACAGTTTGAAGGACAGTCGAATTACCGGACGATTGAGGAGTTACAATCGAATCTCGATCCTAACCTATTTTGGCGGGTACACCGGTCATTTCTCGTGAACATCAACAGGATTCGGGAAGTTATTCCTTGGTTCAAGTCGAGCTTTCAGCTAAGAATGGACGATAAGAAGCAGACTGAGATTCCAGTCAGCCGGATTCAGACAAAGCGGTTAAGAGCCTTACTGAAGCTGTAAGCGGGTTCAGTTACTTCGATTCGGGCTTTGCTCTTTGGCTAAGCGAAGACGAGCGCTATCTAACTTCTTCTGCACTTTGGCCGTTTCATCAGGCTCGGCATCAGGGGAGGCCCCGGCGTTCAATTCTTTCAACGAAAACTGCCATTGATCGATTGCTTCCTTAATCTTGCCCTGTTTGAAATAGACGTCGCCGAGGTGATCGTGAATGGTCGGGTCTTTTGACATCAACTGAACAGACCGCGTGAGCTGACGCTCCGCTTCATCCAGGCGGTTAAGGCGATAGTAGAGCCATCCGAGGCTGTCCAGGAAAGCGTAATTGTTGGGATCGATGGCGATCGCGCGCTGAATCAGGTCTTGTGCTTCTTGCAGCCGCACATTCCGGTCAGCAAGCATGTAACCCATATAATTGAGCGTTTCCGCGTAAGTTGGATCCGTGGCGGGATCCGTATCGAGTACCTGCCGAAACTGTTGTTCGGCGAGCTCGTATTTCTTCTGCCGCTCGTACATCGATCCGCGCAGGAAGAGAATGGCCGCGTGATCATCCTTGCCCTTGGATAACTTGTCGGCTGCATCCAAAACTTTGGCGGTTTCCGGATAGTCACGGTTCCGCTGGTAAACCTCTGCCATGGCGATATAGACTTCGCGATCGTTCTTCCCGTCCAGCAATTGCTTCAGCTCGGCGATTGCGGCATCTGTTTTGCCTTCATCGGAGAGCAATTGAGCCCGCACTTCGCGAAGAGTTCGATCCGTCGGGTACTTCTTCGAAGCGTCGTCGCACTCCTGTTGCGCTTTCGCATACTCCCTCCCGATCCGGTATGTGTCGATGATCTGGGCCTCGGCTCGCGGCGCCAAGCCGATATCCAACGCGGCAATCTGGCGGAACGTATCGGCAGACCGATCGTACTGCTCATTTTTGCGGTACAGCAATCCCAGTTTCTCGAGCATTCGTGCGCGAGAGGTACGCTCATTAGCGTTGTATGTCTTGCGTGCCGTGGTATCCAACATGGATTTGAGCGCCGCAATCGCATCGCCTGTCTTGCCCTGATCTTCGAGCAAAAGCACATTGTCGAACCGAGCTTCGAGATTATCCGGATCCAACTCCTGGGCCTTGGCGTTCATCTGCCGGGCGAGATCGAAGTTCTTCTGCTGGCGGTAAATCTGCGACATTCCCAAGTAGGGTTGCGCGTCTTGAGGATTTTCGTCCGCGAGCTCGCGATACGTCTTCAGCGCGTCATCCAGGCGCCCGGCCAGACTTTGATCCTGGGCGAGCGCTGCTTTCAGCTCTGTCCGGCCGGGGTCTAAAGCCAACGCCTTCTGGTAAGTGTCTGCCGCTCGCGCAAATTCGTGAAGCTGCTCGTAATCATTCGCAAGAATGACAAGGGCGCGTGGAGACGCATTCGTGTCCGCCAGCTTCTCCAGCAATCGGGATGCAGCTTGCGCGTCGCCTCGATCCGAGTAGACGTCGGCGAGCCCGACGGTCGCGTCCTCGTTGCCCGCATCTGTCGCGAGCACTTTCTTGAAGGCCGCTTCGGCATCGACGGAATCGCCTACCAGCTTGTCGAGGCGACCCAACATGATGAGGCTATCGAGGTCCTTGGGATCTTTATCGGTGACGATCTTGTACTGTTCGATAGCTCGCCGGGCCATCCCTTCATCGACGTGATTCGTCTGCGCGTCTCCGATTTCCTGCGTATAGATGCGCGCCAGAACGCGCCGCGCGTTCAGATCGTTCGGATTTGTCTTCAGCGCCTCCTGGGCTTCTCCAACCGCCTCCCGGATTCGACCCGAAACGCGATAAAGTTCAGCAATATCTTCGATCAAGAATGAGGCGCTGGGATCCTCTTTCATTGCCAGCCGGTAGTTTTCGATTGCCTTGTTAACATAGTCGCTGCGATTGCCGTAGGTCCCCGCGAGCTCCTCATACAGATGCCCGAGCGAGTAATGATAATAGGCCTCGGATTTCGGAGAACGTTCTTGTGGCGCGCTGGAAGCGGAAGCGGCAGGAGGATTCGCTACCTGTCCGGGAGCAGGTTGGGATACCCCGGTTTGGGCGGCATAAAGAGCCGGCATCGCGCCAAAAGCAAGGGCGCAAGTCACGCGAACGACAGAAAAACAGCGGTGAGACATGAGGGGATCTGGAAGTCGGTTGGTGTTAAAGCGCAAATAGCTTGCTGGAAGCCAGTATAACGCGAAAGCGGGCCGCCCGCCTTCATCGGCATTGTTTCAGATATCGGATTTACCAGGACTTTTTTCTCTGACGAGACGGTTCCGCAGTGACACTTGGCCGCTCGCGGTCGTGCTGGGACCCACAGGCGCTGGAAAAACTCAACTGGGACTGGTTCTCGCCCGATCTTTCGACGGCGAGATCGTCAGTTGCGATTCGATCCAGGTTTACAGCGGCTTGGACGTCGGCTCCGCGAAACCAACGGCCTCTGAGCGGGGCTCGATTCCACATCATATGCTGGACGTGATTCGGCCGGATGAGGAGCTTTCAGCCGCGGAGTACTCGCGCCGTGCGCGCCAGGCGATATCGGACATTCGAGACCGGAACCGGCTCCCTGTGGTGGTGGGAGGCACGGGGTTTTATCTCAGGGCGCTACTGGACGGCCTTTCGCCTGCGCCCGACCGCGATGAAGATTTGCGCCGGCGATTGCGGGAGCTTGAAAGCCGAAGGCCTGGCGTGCTTTACCGGTTTCTGCGCCGCTTCGACCCGGAAGCCTCCAGGCGAATTCACCCCAACGATCAACAGAAACTGATTCGTGCGGTCGAAATCACGATATTGGCAGGGCAACCGGCTACCCAAACGCAAAGCCGGCCTCGGGATTCGATCAAGGGCTTCGGCGTGTTGAAGCTCGGACTCGCTCCCCACCGAGATCGGTTATACAGCCACTTGAACGAGCGCTGTGCCGGAATGTTCGAATTCGGTTTGTTACCCGAGACGGAAGCGCTCCTGTCGGCAGGCTTTTCGCCTGATCTGAAATCGCTGCAATCCCTGGGATACAAACAAGCTGTGAAGGTGCTGCGGGGCGTTTTGCCGATTCATGATGGATTGCAAGAATACCAGGACAAAACCCGGCAGTACGCGAAACGGCAGATAACGTGGTTTCGCTCCGAGCGCGGCGTGGAATGGCTCCCGGGGTTCGGATTCGAGGAGCAGATTCAGCGGGAGGCGCTGGAACGAACGCAAGACTTTCTCAAAAGTTCGGGATGTTAGTTAGGTTGCGACCTACCCGGGGCTTTGCGTTCGGTTGTTAGGATGGGGGCGTGAAGTCGCGTTTGCTCGCTCTCTTCTGTTGGGCAACTGCATTTGCTCTGCCCGGCAGTGCGGCAACCGTTCTCGTACTTCAATTTCATAACGCATCGCAGCATGCGGATCTGAACTGGGTGGGTGAGAGCGTGGCCGAGACGCTGATGCGTGAAATCAGTGCGGCGAATGAGATTGTTTTGGACCGTGGAGTCAGGCTAGAGGCAACTAGCCGTCTATCGCTACGCGCAGGAGCGCAATATACAAAGGCAACCTTGATTAAGTTAGGACAAACCGTAGATGCAGATTATATCTGCTACGGAACCTACGACTTCGAAACAACTTCTACGGACGCCGAGCCACGAAACAGCGTGGTTCGAATTACTGCCCATTTCCTGGATTTACGCAAGTTACACGATGGACCGGAATTATCGGAAACAGGGAAGCTATCGGACTTATCCCCGCTTGAAGAACATCTCGCATGGCAAGCTCTGAAGTATCTGGAACCCACCGTGAATTTTCCTCAGGACAGGTTTATGGCGCCTCAAAAGCTCATTCGCTTGGACGCGGAGGAGAGCTATATACGCGGTCTCTTGTCCTCGAATAAGACACAACAAGAAAAATGGTTCGCCCAAGCTGCCGCGCTTGAGCCTCACTTTTCCAGTCCAGTGTACGAATTAGGCAAGCTGGCGCTGGATCGCCGGGATTACCAGCGAGCGCTCACACGAGCTAAAGCGCATCGCTCCGGGTGATCCTCACTATCCGGAGGCGCGCTTCGACATGGGCTTGAGCGCTTACGGGACGGGCGATTATTCTGCCGCTGTGAAGTATTTTCGCGAGGTCTTATCTGAGTATCCTCTCAACGAGGTTTATAACAATCTGGGTGCAGCGGAAAGCGAATCAAACCCGTTCGCCGGGATGCAAGATATTCAACGGGCGTGGGATGCCGACCCGAATGATGCAACCTATTCCTTCAATCTCGGGCTCGCGCTGTTGAAGAACAAGAACCCGAGCGAAGCTGCGAAGCGCTTCAATGCCGTGCTGGAGCGAGATCCGGACGATTCGGAAGCGCGTCTGCTTGCGGACCGGACACCGAATGGCGAGGACAGTTCCTTAAAGCTTCCCCACATGCGGCTAAAGGAGAACTTCGACGAGACTGCCTTTCGGGAGCTGAAGGCGATGTTGCAGCCGCACGGCAGCAAGTAGCCGAAACCAATAGAATTTGTCTGAGCGAAATCAGCGAGTATAATCGGAGAACCCAAATGTTAGAGGCTTTCGGGGTTTCCGACCCAGGTTGCGTCCGCGCAAATAATGAAGACTATTTCGTAACCGACATACCGTCGGGCATCTTCATTCTCGCGGACGGGATGGGTGGAGCAAACGCCGGAGAATACGCATCCCGCTTCAGCGCCGAAATGCTGTATCAGTTTCTGCTGAACCCGCCCGCTCCGGATGGCGTTGAAACGCTCGAGCGCGGATTTTTGCAGGTAAACTCGGCAATACGCGAGGCCGCCAGCCGCGATCCTGCCCTCGAAGGAATGGGGACAACTCTGCTGGCCGCGCGCGCATTGGATCCAGTGAAACTTCAGGTTGGCAGCGTGGGCGATAGTCGCGCCTACCTCTTCTCGAGCGGCGCATTATCTCTGATAACGCATGATCAGACGTGGGTTGCGGAAGTGGGCGGCCGCCTCGGGCTGAGCGAGGAAGCGCTTCGGAAACATCCGATGCGGCATGTGCTGACCATGGCTGTCGGGGCCGCTGACGAGCTTCGCGTCCACTCGGAGACGGTCAAATATGAAACACGGAGACCAGATGCTTCTGTGTTCGGATGGGCTGCACGGAGTTCTGGAAGAAGAAATGTTGCGGGATGGGCTCGAATCGGAGAAATCTCTACCCGAAAAGTGCCACTACCTTGTGGAAGCCGCTAAGCGGAACGGCGGACCGGACAATATTACCGTTGTTCTGATCCAGTTGATTTGATCGCCGGCGGCTCACGAGGCCGCCATGAAACTCTTTCCGCAAGTCGTATCCCTATTACTCTCGCCGATTCTCGCAGTCTGGCCGCTTTCCGCGCAACAGGCGGAACTGCGAGACTCGCCCGCCGGAGCGCCTGCCGCTGAACAGTTGCAAGTTCACCTTGTAGGCGACAGAAACGCCAGTCCGGTAGGGTCGCTTGATTCCAAAGGATTCGCTCTGGAGGTAACAGATGGAAGCGGCGCCAAGGTGCAGAATGCCGCAATTGCCATTCGATTGCCGGATTCCGGGCCGAGCGGCACGTTTCCCGATGGCAGTCACGCGGCGGTCGTGTATACCGACCAGTTCGGGCGAGCATCCCTAGGCGATGTCCATTGGGGAGCGACTCCAGGCACAGTGCCGATCCGCATCACGGCCTCGAAAGGCGCCGCGCACGCGGGCATTCTCATCGAACAAACACTAACTTCACCAATGGAAAAGCCGGTGATCGCGCTCTTCACCATCGGTTGCGAGCGGAGCCAAACAGCCGGTGCCGGCTACTCCGGCTATTCAGATCTCGAGTCTCGAAAAAGTCGCAGCCTTGAACCAGCAAGCGGTAGAACCGGCCCCGATGCCGCAAAATGCCCCGCAGAAAACGAGCCTTGCGCACGTGTCTGCCGCGACGTCTTCCAGCTCCGAAGAACCGAGAGTGACTGTCGCGAGCGACCCGGGCGCTTCGAAACATAGCGGGCATGGCGGCAAAGCGAAGTGGATCGTGATCGCGGCGATTGCAGCGGGCGCGGCCGCAGGCGTTGGCATGGCCGGCGGTCACAAATCAAATTCCAGTTCTGCAACGCCGGGTTTAGCGGTCGGCGCGCCGTCGATTAGCGTGGGTACCGGTCATTAACCGGAGCATGCCCATGAAACTCTTCCACATCGTCTCAGTCGTGCTCACCTCGTGCTTTATTCCTGCCATTGACGGGCAAGTAAGCGCGCCACAGATAGGCGCCGTGCGGTATTCGGACGGCACAGTGTGGAGCGTTTACGGCGTGACGGGAAACTTGGTCATGGGAAGGCAGTTCCTCGCGCCGGCAGATGCGGTCAGTTTTTCGGATTTTGGCGGGCTGGTATCGAACCAGGGGCGCATCCGGCTCATAGGAATGGACGGATCAGTGATCGACGAATATGATTCAGGAGAACTCACCCCCTTACTGAGCGTGACGGGGGCGCTCACCACCGCAGTTGCGTGGCTGCCGTCGCGCCAGCAGTTGCTTCGCTGGAACGGGCGGTCTTTAGTAATCAGCGAGGTCGACAGCGCCAACTTCGGCGGGCGTGTCATTTCGATTGAAGCATCGGACGCCCGGTCGGCAACCTTGCTGGCGACGTCGAGCGACCGGAGTGTCTCGGAAATCGTGCTCTCAACGGATAACGGCGCAGTTGTTTCCACGAAGCCGTTGCCCGGCATCCAGGGAGATGCGTTCCAGCAACAGTCATCGATCGTTTTCTGGGACGATCACGCGCTCAACGTACGAGCCGCAAATGGGAAAATCCGAACGCTTCCGCTTCCTGCACGCGGAATTACCTTCGAACGCGCGGGATCGGACTGGGTGCATTTGACCTGCATCCAGCACTGGCCACAGTTGGATGCTGCATCTGAACGCCACTGTATTGGAGTTATCGGAATTGCCGGCCCGTCCGGCCGTTTCGGCGCATTTGCATTCAGAGGTGAGCGCGAAATGAGACTCTTTCTCACGTTTGTGTTGTTTTGCGCGGGCGCTTGCGCCCAGAATCTCAGCTTTTTCGTGGACACCACGAATGGTGGAACAGCCTGCAGCGAGGTGCCTACTCAGCTTTCACCTTTATCTGCTTCCGTGCCGTATCAATTTCCCGATACGAGCGTCGGCAGCTCAAACAGTTTGTTCATTGAGATCGTGAATACCTCCACTTCGCCGGTGTTCTTGGCCACAGTCTACGTCGGAGCTAGTGCAGGCTCGTCCGTGACCAACCCGAACTTTACGATTACGGGCTTAGATCAAAGTGCGACGATTGCTCCGGGGTCCTGCAGCCCGTTCACGTTGACGTTCGCGCCGGTCGCGACCGGAATGATGACGGGATATCTGCAAACCGCCTATTCGGTTAATCAGATCGGGGGCCCGGCGGCGGTAACAACGCTCCTGGGAAACGGAACACCACCGCAGTTGCCTTTAACGTGCAGCGGTGCGCCTTCCTGCACCACTAACCCACTGCAGCCATCCACAACCATCAGCTTTGGGACGATTACCGCAGGCAACCAGCTTTCGGTAACTTTCACCCTCGCAAACTTGGGATCGAGCACCGTAACTACGCCCACCGTTGCGCTCCAGACGCAGCAGTTTGTGAGCAGCCCGTTTGCGCTGAACATTTCCGCACTCCCGAGTACGCTCGCGCCAAACGCATCGGGAACGTTCACCATCACGTTTGCGCCCGCACAGGCAGGCGGCCCGTTTGTGGCAAACCTGGTGGTCGGCTCGAACTCCTATCAGGTTGAGGGCGTTGTTTCGGGATCATCTGTCACCCCTCCGAACAGCGATCCTCCGCAGAGTTGGTACACCGATGCCGCTGGAGTTAAAACGTATCCGAATCCTGCTACTCCGATCAACTTCACGCCAGCAGCAGCTCTTGGAGCAAACTCGACCGCGACGCTGAAGTTTATCGTGTTCAATCCAAATCCCGCAGGAACCTCGTTCGCCGACATCACTCTGCCTTCGCCTCCATCAGTAACAGGCTCTAGCTTCGCGGTCACAAACCTCGCGCTTGCGCCTCAGGCGAGTGGGGTGACTGGAACACCGGCCGCGGTACAACCGGGGCAGCCCGTCGATATCCCGCCCGGCTGGGCTCTAACATTTCAAGTTGTCTTCACTGCCGGCCAGCAGGGATCAGCGGGCGGAACATTGACCATACCGGGAATCGCAACGTTCACGTTACAAGGAACAACTGCCCCGCCGCTCGAGTTGGAACTGATCTGCGGAACCACCGCGTGTCCGCAAACGCTCCAGAGCGATCAGCAGGTGAACGCGACACTTCAGTTACCCGCGAACGCACAAGCGCCGCAGTCGTTCTCTTTGGGTATGGCCTTCACATCGTCGATCAAGGGCATCGCCGATGACGCGGCGATCAGCTTCATTTCCCCGTTCAACGCGCGAACCATCCCGTCAATCAGCTTCGCTCAGGGGTCGGCGATCGGAACCTATCAGGCGGGAGAGTCCCAGTTCACCTTCCAGACCGGGACGACTGCCGGCACGATTACTTTCACGGCTACGGATAACCAAACCGGGCAAATACAAACTTGGACGGTGAACATTCCCGGCACTCCGGTGCATTTTACGTCGACTTCCGCGCAGCTTCAGCCGCCGAGTCTCGTGGTGACGTTGAACGGCTACGACAATACGTACAGTGCCGATAATGCCAGCTTCACGTTTTACGACACCAGCGGCAATCTGATTCCGTCCAGTCCTGTTCCCGAGAACATTCTCGCCTCCGACTTCCATCAGTATTTCTTCGGCCCAAGCGACGCGGGCGGGATGTTCGGGCTCCAGGCCACGTTTCCGGTGGCAAGCGGGTCAGCGAACTTGGTCGGGTCGGTCACTGTAACCCTGACGAATTCCGCCGGGACGACATCGGCGACGAAGATTAACTTCCAGTAGCGCCGCTTCGGGCACATCGCGCGCTACCGTTGGAGCATGCCGGCGGTAGCGCTCACAATCGGCGGCTCCGACCCCAGCGGCGGGGCCGGCATTCAGGCCGATCTCAAAGTCTTCCATCAATTCGGTGTTTACGGCGAGGCTGCGATCACGCTGCTGACCGTGCAGAATACACAGTGCGTATCCCGCGTCGAGACGTTAGCTGGCGATTTAGTTTCCCAGCAGGTTCAGGCTGTCGTCGCCGATATACCGCCCAAGGCGGCTAAGACCGGCGCGTTAGGAAGCGCTGAAGTCATCGAAACGATTGCGAACCTGGCGGAATCGTTTGCGTTCCCCCTGGTGGTTGACCCGATAATGATCAGCAAGCATGGCGCGCGTCTAATTTCGCAGGAAGGCGAGGAGGTGTTGAAGCGAAAGCTGTTGCCACGCGCCTTTCTCCTCACGCCCAATATTCCGGAGGCCGAGTCTCTGACCGGCATGACTATCCGCGAGGAGGGCGACATGATGAAGGCCGCGGATCGGTTGCGCGATTTGGGCTGCTCAGCGGTTCTGGTGAAGGGCGGCCATTTACCGGGAGAACCGGTGGATATCCTGAGCGGGGCCAACGGGTGCCGGGGCCGCTTTCCGGGAGAGCGTATACCGACACGCCATACGCACGGAACCGGCTGCACATATTCGGCGGCCATCACTGCGGGTTTGGCGCTCGGCAGGCCATTGCAGGAAGCGATTCATATCGCGAAGCTCTTCGTGCAATCTGCGATCAAAACACCGCCGGGATTGGGCGGCGGCTACGGGCCGTTGAACCACTTCGCGCAAGTGCTCAGGTGAGTGCGCTGCGAGTGTGACTTAGTATTTCGGCACGCTGGGATCGACTTTATCGCTCCAGGCCAGGATCCCGCCCGTCATATTGCGGACCTTCGTGAATCCATTCTGCTTCAGAAAATCGACCGCTTTCTGGCTCCGCACGCCGCTCCTGCAGTGCGCAACGATCTCGGCGTCCGGATCAAGCTCCTGGATACGTTTCGGCAGGTCACCCAGCGGGATGAGCTTTGCGCCGGGAATGCGCGCGATCTCGTACTCATAGGGCTCACGCACATCGAGGAGGAAGAAATCATCACTGCGGTCCTGCTTCGCTTTTACCTCCTGCGGCTCGATCACCTCCGCGACCGGCGGGGGCTGAGGCACCGGGGCACGCAATCCGCAAAACTCCTGATAATCGATCAGCTTGGTGACGGTAGGGTGATCGCCGCAAACGGGGCAGTTGCGATCGCGACGAAGCCGCAGCTCACGGAAGCGCATGTTGAGCGCGTCGTACAGAAGCAATCGATTCTTTAACGTCTCGCCGATACCCAATATGATCTTTACGGTTTCGGTGGCCTGAACGATGCCGATCAGCCCCGGCAGAATGCCCAATACTCCGCCTTCCGCGCAGCTCGGCACGAGACCGGGCGGGGGTGGCTCGGGATACAGGCAGCGATAACATGGGCCATCCTCGTACGCAAACACGGTAGCTTGACCTTCGAATCGGAAGATGGATCCGTAGACGTTCGGCTTTCTCAAAAGCACGCAAGCGTCGTTGACGAGATAGCGCGTGGGGAAGTTGTCCGTGCCGTCGACCACGACATCGTAATCCTTCAGGATATCGAGCGCGTTCTCGCTCGTAAGGCTGGTCTCGAACTTGTCGACTCGCACATTCGGGTTGATATCGGAAATGCGATCAGCGGCCGAATCCAGCTTTTTGCGCCCCAAATCTTTCGTCCCGTGTATCACCTGCCGCTGCAGATTGGAGGCATCCACAACGTCGAAATCCACTAGGCCGATCCGCCCCACACCGGCGGCTGCAAGATACAGACCAAGCGGAGCACCCAAACCGCCTGCCCCGATCAGCGCAACTTTCGCCTGCTTGAGTTTTACTTGACCTTGCATCCCCACTTCGGGAAGGATCAAGTGCCGGCTGTAGCGAGCAACTTCTTCATTGGAGAGCGCCGCAGTGTCGGCCTCCGCAATGCCAGCAGTACCGCCCGCAATACTGGGAATAATTGAGATGGTTTCGTCACCTTTGAGCGGCGTCGCCTCTTTGTCCAGATATCGAATATCTTCATCGTTGACGTAGACGTTGACAAAGGTGCGCAACTTGCCTTGATCGGTAAACAGATTCTTTTTGACATCCGGATATTGCGAAGTCAATTGCGTCAAGGCGTCCGCCACGGTTGCGCCGGAGACATCGACGGAGTCTTTCTGCGCGGTAAATTGGCGCAGGGCGGTCGGGATCAGGATTTTTGGCATATCAGTTCCTCACGCTCTGCCTTGGTTTGATCGGCGTCGGGCAGGAAGCTGCTGGCATGATCGAACCTGCCGTTCTTGATCGAGACAACGACGAAAGAATACCAAGGACAAGAGTTCTTCAAATCGGTTTCCGAGAAATAGGCATCGCCGTCAGGGTGCGAATGAAAGATGCCGATGAGATCCAAGCCGCGCTCCCGGGCAGCTTTGTCCGCAGCCAGGAGATCCTCAGGGCGAAGCGCATATCGACTTCCTTGTTTGCCCACAAACGAATTCTCAAGCGGCACGGCCTCCGTTACCATCTTTTTCTGCCCCTGCTGATGACCCAGCATCGCGCCGCAGCACTCGTTGGGATAGGTTCGTTCCGCGTGCAGCACGATCGCACGCCAGGGACTTGTTTCGATCTCAAGCATTCCAGAACGTCTCGCTCAGATATTTTTGGCCGCCGTCGCAGAGGATGGTTACAATAACGCCCGGTTTCCCGTGCTCGGCTAGCTGGCGCGCAATCCGACTGGCGGCGAGCACGTTGGCGGCAGCCGAAACGCCCACCAGGAGGCCTTCCTCCCGAGCCAGGCGACGCGCCATTGCGTAGGCGTCTTCCGTATCTACCCACACGTTATCATCCGCAAGCGCCGGATCGTAAATGCCCGGTTTCATCGCGGAGGGCATGTGCCGCGTGCCTTCCACACCGTGCAGCGGCGATGACGGTTGCACGGAAATGCACCGCACTCCGGGAACACTGGCCTTCAGGCGGCGCGTCACTCCCGTAAACGTTCCGGTTGTTCCCAAGGCTGCGAGAAAGTGCGTGACTTCGCCGTTCGTCTGCGACAGAATCTCCGGACCCGTCGTGGCGAAATGAGCCTCCCAGTTCGCTGGATTATTGTACTGATCCGGAAAAAAATACTGTTCCGGATTGCGCTCGACAATGGTTTGGCAAACTCGGGCCGATCCGTCCGAGCCCTCGCCAGCGTCCGTGAGCACGAGGTCCGCTCCATAAGCCCTCAAAATTGCGAGCCGCTCCGGAGAGGCATTTTCAGGCAAGCACAATTTAGCGCGATACCCCGAAGCCGCTGCGATCATGGCGTAGGCGATACCGGTGTTGCCGCTGGTCGAATCGATCAGAATTTTCTCCGGAACCAGGTCGCCCGTAGCCTCGCCGCGACGAATCATATTGAGCGCCGGGCGGTCCTTGACTGAACCTCCTGGATTCAGAAACTCCGCTTTGCCAAAAACGCGCACGTCTCCCGCTGAAGCCAATTTGATTTCGAGCAATGGCGTGTTGCCGATACACTCCAACAATGCCGCTCGAGTCAAGCTCGGTGCCGCGCTAACCATCTGATCCCAGTTTATGGGTATTAGCTCGCGGCTATGCCGGAAGGTACTCGCGCAAGCGGCTTGAAGACCACCTGCACGAAGCTAATCGCTGTCTGCGTCGCAAGCCGTGTGTCGCCGTTTTGAACGGGAACAACCACCCGGATAAGCGATGTATCGCTTCGGTTGTAGCGCAGGGAGTCAACGACAGTGAAGATCTTTGCGGAATATTCACTCGCGATTACGCGGTTTCGCGCCTGATACCAGTACAAAACAACGCTCTGGTTCTGGCCGCGGGACACAACGTATCGATTCACCGGGTATCGGCGCCGGTTGGCCCGGGACGGCAATTCGGATCGTTCCGGATTCTGAGGGCACCCATCCGCTTCCGGGCAGGCAGTTCTTGGGAGAATGGGGCGCTTTTCCGGTGCGCTGGGTCTCGAAATAAGCGACGAAGAGTGTGGCAATCTGGCCGGTGCTCCCGTTCTGGTAAACGCGAGACAGAATGTCGTCGGCATTTAAGACGCCGAGTGTTTCCTTATCGAGCTGGACGTTTTCGCGCATAGCCCAGTCACCGCCGGCAAGCGAAAAATCCGCAAGCGGCTGGTGGGAGGGCACGATCTCGTTTCGTGAGAAGCCGTAGAACACCGCGGCTTGCGCAAGCAGGACAACGCTTAAGACGCGCACGCTTTTAGAGTGGAAAAGATGACTCATGCGTTCAGGCGGACTCGTATCTCAGGATCTTGCGCCTGTTTGCGATCGCCCTGAGTGTCCGGTGTGTTAGGAACAGTGCGACCAGAGCGACGATGAAGACGATGTATCCTTCGGCTTCGTGATACAACCCTTGTGCCAGCTTTGTGTCGACTTCCGACAAAAGTCCGGTGAGTGCGACCCGAATGCCGTTAGCGAGGATAGCGATGGGTATGGTGGCAAACAGGAGAGCCCAGCGCATCCAGACGCGCCGGTCGGTGAAGTAGGCATATATGACCGATAGGAATGTCAGTGACAGCAGGGAACGAATGCCGCTGCACGCGTCGACAATGTCGAGCGTCTGGCTTGGCAATTCCAGCAAATTCCCCGTGCGCATCACGGGAATACCCATCCACCCGATCAGGACCTCACCCAAGCGACTCGCCAGCATCTGCAGGCTGAGAGTGAGCCTGGCATAGAGAATCTGGGGAATCGGAATCATGAACAACAGCAACAAGAGGGGAAAGAGCAGTGCCGCGACCCATTTCTTCCCGCCGAGATAGAGCAGCACGCCGAAAAGCGTTAGGACGAACGCAAGGCGAGCGGTAAACAACTCCGCTCCGAGAGTGGCGAGCAACGCCTCCGACCCAGCGAAGATAACCAACGCCATGCCCCAACCGTTGGGCTCGCGTGGAATCAACGCGACGATGTTTCGCCTTTGCCAAGCTACAAAACCTGCGGCCAGCGGCACGAAGAAGCCGTGCCCCATGTTTTCATCCGTGGCCCATTGCATGCCCATCCGATACAGGATGGGCGCGTAACAGAGGAGCAACAGTGCGCCGAACCACCCAACGAGAGGCCAGGAAACTTTGCCCACGGGCGCCGGGGCTTGCGTGGAAGGGGCAAGAGGGGCGCTTACCATGAAAAAGGTCCCTTCAGTTACTGGCGAAGTAACTGCTGTATCCAGGGTGCGGAACAATGACGGATGTGTATCAGACCGCTAATCCGGGGATAACCCGGTGGGGATTGCGAGTGATTGCGTTCGCCGCCGTCCTTGGGTTGGGTGCTACCCACTCCGCCGCGCAAGAGATCTTCCCTTTGCGCGACATTCGCCCCGGGCTCCACGGCGTGGGCCGCACGGTCTTCCACGGCGATCGCATTGAAGACTTTCAAGTCGAAATCATCGGCGTTCTCGAAAACGCAGGACCGAACCAGAGCGTGATTATCGCGAAACTCTCCGGAGGGCCGCTTCAGGAGACGGGCGTTTTGGAGGGTATGAGCGGCAGCCCCGTCTACATCGACGGTAAGCTCGCGGGAGCGGTCGCTCTGGGCTTCGCATTCGCCAAAGAGACTATCGCCGGAATCCAGCCTATTGAGCAGATGATCGCTGACGCTACTTTCACTCCGCCGGCAGAGGCCAGGACGTCGCTTGACCTCACTCATAGAGCCGTTTCCTGGTTGGATGCAGTCAGGCTTCCGGCACGTTCGAGTATCCCGTTGCCTGCCGGCAACCTGACTGAGATTCTCACGCCGATTTCGCTTTCCGGCTTCACGCCAGCCACTCTGCAGACGTTCGCTGCCGATTTCCGCAGATTGGGCTTTGAGCCACAACAGGGAGTGTCCGGCGCGACCACAACCTCTCAGCGGCCATCCAGGGCGTTAGCACCGGGGTCGATGATCAGCGTTGAGCTGACGTCAGGAGACATGTCCATCCGCGCCGATGGAACGATTACTTACGTCAAGGGAAACCGCATCTATGCGTTCGGGCATCAGTTCTTGGATTCGGGCGAAACGGAACTTCCGTTTACCCGCGCCGAGGTTGTGGGGTTGGTTCCTACGTTGAGTACTTCATTCAAAGTATCGGCGGCCCGCGAATGGGCCGGCACGATTACCAGTGACCGCAGCACAGCAATTGCTGGAGAAATCGGACGGCCATCTCATACGATTCCGGTCACGATTGGAGTCCATTCCGCGACGGGCGATCGCAACTATCATTTCCGGGTTGTAAATGACCGCCTATTGACGCCGTTTCTCACCCAAACAGTCATTTTCTCGACGATTGACGCGACTGATCGAACGCTGGGAGCCGGCACTCTGCGTCTCAACGGCCGTGTCAATTTTGAAGGCGACATTCCGCCGCTGGTGATTCAAGACGTGTTCGTAAGCGATAGCGGTTTAGCGCAGCAGGCGGCCGCGGATGCGGTGGTGTCACTCGCTTTCGCGCTGGGCGCTGATTTCTCAGATCTGCGGATTGCGAGCGTTGAGTTCCGCCTGGAAGCGTTCGAGACCAAGCGGCAGTTGCAGATTTCTCAAGTCTGGACATCCGCGCACGAGGTACGCCCTGGCCAGACAGTTGAGATCACTGCCCTACTATCCGGGGGCAACGGCGTCGAATTTCTTCGCACAGCGACATATCGGGTCCCAATCGGGGCTCCCGCGGGTGAGCTGAATTTCACGGTCAGTGATGCAAACGGCTTGAATTTTCCCGAGTTCGCGGGCCTGAGCGCCTCGTCTTTCCGTACACCGCAGCGAATGATCGGCGATCTAAACCGATTCCGCGCAAGCGACGCAGCATACGTTCGAGTCTGGCGGCAGGAGCCTTCCTTCTCGGTTTCCGGACCTCCGACCCGAGGCGATTTGAGTGATCCCCCGCCTTCCGCGGCCCTGATTCTAGCGAATTCATCGGCCTCAGTAAGCACCAGCGTTCCCGTTACTGTGCTGCGGGGGTCTGACGTCGCGGAACTCGCAATGCTGGCGAGCGGATATGCGGTCAGCGGAGGCTCGAAAACTGTTCAGGTGGAAGTCAAAGAGTGAGGGCGCATCGAGCGATCGCGTTCTGCGCGGCGGCGGTCACTGTGTGTGCCGCCACAACCACAACTTGGGAGGTGAGCGGTTTCCCCGAGTTCCTCAAGGGCCGCTTCTCGGGAATTTCGCTGAGCGCAGACGGTCTACTCGAACCAGGGCCCTCGATTCGCTGGAACGCCGGTTTGGATCAGCCGGTGGTGTGGAGCTTGGCCGCGGCTCCGGATGGCGGTGTTTACGCCGGAACGGGTCATCAGGGGAAAGTGTTTCGCATCTCCGCCGATGGAAAACCGACTCTCGCATGGACAGCGGAACAGCCCGAAGTATTTGCTCTTTGTGCCGACCCGGACGGAACCCTCTTCGCGGGCACGTCGCCCAATGGCGGCGTGTATCGGATCGCCAGAGGCAAATCGAACCTGCTGTGGCATTCGCCAGCGAAATACATCTGGGCTCTTAAGTCCACTAGTAATGGAGGAGTGTACGTTGCCACCGGAGAACCCGGCAACATCTATCTGGTTCACGCTGACGGCAAGTCGGATTTGTACTACGAAACTGGTCAATCGAACGTTACGGCGCTCGCGCTTGGGCGAAACGGTCATCTCTACGCGGGTACCGACCCGAATGGATTGCTCTACGACATATCGAATGCAAAGCATGCAACGGTGCTTCTGGATTCGAAGCTGCCAGAGATCCGCGCGATTTTACCCGACGCAAGCGGTGCGTTGTACGTGGCTGCGATGGGCGGTTCGGTCAGCACTCGTTCGCCAGCGGGCGCGCCGGTTGGCACAGCGTCCGTAACTGCGGTGGTCGCGGCGACACCGACGGTGGTAACGGTCACGGAAGCAAAACGAAGCAGTACGGAGCCGGAGGAGCAGCAAGGAACGCTGAAGCCGCCTGCAGATCAAACGCGCGGGACAGCTTTGTCCGCGGGTGCGGCAGGGACGAGCTCCACTCCGGCGGTGGTCGAGGTGAGCGGCGTCGAAAAATCGGCAATCTATCGGATCTCGTCCAACGGCACAGTGGAAATGTTGCGAAGCTCGAAAGACGACAACGTATACGATCTCTCGCTGGACGCGGATGGAGTCACGTTCTCGACCGATGTTCGCGGCCGGATCTACCGCTTACTGGGAACTCGAACGACGTTGCTTGCCGAGGCGGGAGGTGAAGCCACCCGGCTGTTGCAATCCGGCGGCACCCTGCATGTCGGTCTGAGCACTCCGGGGCGTGTGCTCGCGCTGGGAGCGCCGGGGAGCGCGCCCGGGTTTTACGAATCGCAGGTGCACGATTCCACGAGCGTTGCAAAGTGGGGGCATCTGCAGTGGCACGGAACCCGGTCCGGTGTGGTGTTCCGAACCCGAACGGGCAATGCCGCACGGGTAGATTCCACCTGGAGTACTTGGTCAGCTCCGATCAGTGATCCCGCAAACGCATTGATCGCGAGTCCCGCAGCGCGGTTTATACAATGGCGCGCGGAATGGCCTGCAGGCAATGCGGCGCAAATCGATTCGGTTGACGTTCCGTACCTTCCGCAGAACTCGCCGCCCACGATCCGCAGCATCAGCGTGGCCTCGATCATCGGGTCGAATCCTGCGAAAGCGGCGGCGACAGGCACGACATCATCATCCACGTATTCGATCACCGTAACCGATACGGGCGAAGCCCCGCCTGCAAGTTCCAGCTCAACCAGCACCCAATCCGTCTCGCGCTTGCAAACCACACAGACGCAAATATCGTGGCAAGCGGACGATCCGGATGGAGACAAGCTCGTCTACTCGGTCTACTTTCGCGCGGAAGACCAAAGGAATTGGGAGTTGATTCGCAGTCGAATGTTTGAGAACACGCTTTTGCTCGACCCGGATGTCCTTGCCGACGGCCGGTATTTCTTCCGCGTGGTTGCTTCCGATTCTCCCTCAAACGCGCCCGAATACGCACGAGAAACAGAACTGACCAGCACTCCGGTGCTGATCGACAACACGCCTCCTGTAGTTACCATCGGCACGCCTCGTCGAAGCGGCGATTCGGTCGATATCGATCTGCATGCGAAAGACGCTACAAGCACGCTGCGTTTGTGTGAATATTCGCTGGATGCGGGACTGTGGCAACCAATCGAGGCCCTTGATGGAATCACGGACTCACCGGAAGAACAGTTCCATTTGCATCTCGACAAACTTCGCCCCGGCGAGCACTTGCTTGTGTTTCGGGTGTACGATTCAGCGAATAATGCCGGCTTGGCAAAGGTGGTGTTGCGGTAATCGCCTTCACAGTTTTTGCAATCGTGCACGCTGGACCGAAACGGGTGTCGCAAAGGTGTCGCGAAACATTCTTGCCGCTTCATTCGCTGCCCAGATTTCAAGATCGGCGTCCTGGCCCGCATTCACCAGAATATTGAGAGATCCATTCTTGCGCACCGCACCGACATCGTGGATTCGCCCTTCGTGTCCGCGGTCGAGAGCATCGGCGATCCGCAGTATCGGGGCGAGATTCGTAACGACTCGTTTTGAATCGGGCTCCAAAGATTGAAAGACTTGGTGGCGAGCCTGTGGGACCGATTTTCGATGGAACCGGCAAAGAGCGGCAATCGTGAGCCGCTCCTTATTGGTGAATCCGGGCATATCGGAATTGGCAACCAGATAGGCGGAATGCTTGTGATGCGCTGTGTCGCTCACAAAGTGACCGATGTCATGCAGATAGGCAGAGGCCTCCAGAAGCTTGCCGGCCTCGGCAGACAGTTTATGAACAGGCTGAAGCGCATCGAAAAGCCGATGGCCCAGGTAAGCGACTTGATGTGCATGTTTGAGCGCAACTCCGTATCGCTTCGCCACATCCTTGACCACAGCGCGCTGCTCGGGAGAGAGTTGCGATAATTCGCGGCCGACGCCGCGCGAGGCAAGATCTGCAATGATACCGTCGCGAACTCCCGCAGCAGAATAATACAGTCCGCGGCGCGCAAATAGTTCGAGGACCCGCAGAAAAACAGCGGTTCCGGCGATAATGATTTCTGCGCGCTTGGATCCGATACCGACAATCCTGCGCCTTCGGGCCAAAGCGCTTTCGCTCAGTTTCGCGTAGAGTTCCCGAATTTGACCCGAAGTTGCGCGAAGCCGATCAGCTTGGTCGCGCTTGGCCCGCGGCAGTTTGTTAACAGCGCATACAATCGCGGCAGCAGTTGCAGAGGTAGCAATCAGACGATCAAATTTGTCCGCCTCATGTTTCCTCTGGAAGGAGCGCAATTTTTCGTCGATATAGCCGTGCAAACGGTGCAGCTCCTCGGGCTGTGGCGGATCGTTCTTCAAAAACATTGCGGTGAGTCGCACTGCGCCGAGCGGCCTCGACACAGCGTCAATCAAGTGGGCACTCTGGCTTACGATCAGCTCCGCGCTGCCTCCGCCAACATCGATGATGAGTGTTTCTTCCCGCGGCCGCGGCCATCGCGCTGCGACGCCAAGGTGAATCAGGCGTGCCTCCTCGGCCCCTGAGATGATTTCGACCTTTGAGCCGAGCGCCGCTCCTGCGCGGCGCAGAAACTCACTCTGATTCCTCGCGTCACGCACCGCGCTTGTCGCCACCGCCCGGACGCCGACTACCTCCAGACTGCGATAGGCGGCCTGCATGCGGGCGAGGATTGTGCAGACGAAAGTGAGCGCGTCTCTGCTGATCGCGCCAGAACGAAACACGCTTTCGCCCAGCCTTGTGACCTCGCGATCCTGGGCCAGTATGCGCGTTCGCCCCTCAGCCACTTCCGCAGCCATCATGCGAACGGAATTGCTGCCGATATCAATTGCGGCATACCGGGGCATACCCGTTTTATAACAAGCGAAACAGCGGCGAGGAACGCCAGCGTCTAGCGCGCCGTCATGGCATCAACGGCAGGATGATGTGCGACGGCAGCCGGGATGAGCAGTACACGCGCTGGACAGCCGATTGGAAATCGTCTGCGCTCGCTTGATAGATGCTCGGCACGAATTTTTGCGGATTCCGATCAATCACCGGGAACCAAGTCGATTGAATCTGCACCATAATGCGATGGCCTGCGCGAAAGACGTGATCGTGATCGCGCATGGGAATGGCGAATTCGGTCGGCTGATCGGCTATTAACGGCTCGGGATGTTCGTAACTCTTATTGAAACGTCCACGCCGGACTTCAGCCGCAATCATCAGCTCATATCCGTTAAGCGATTGCGCGTATTCCCCAGCGCTCGGTCCTGAGTCGGCGATCCATTTGTTCGGCAGAGCGTTCTCCGGATACACGTCGATCAGCTTCACGACAAAATCACTATCGGTGCCCGAAGTGGACGCAAACAGGTCCGCAGCAAGCGGTCCGGTGACTGTCATATCGTGATCGAGCGGAGCGCTTACGAACGTCAACACGTCCGGACGGTCTTCCGCAAACCGCTGGTCGGCGGCTTCCCAGGTGGTCCAATCGCCGCCCGGATACGTCGGCGAAATGGGGCGTCGGCGATATGGAACCGGCTTGGCGGGATCTGAAACGTACTGCACATACGCTGGGTTGGCTTGTCCTTCAGCGGGTGCCTGGAATGAGAGTGTGCCGTCTGCATGGATGTAGAGATTCGTGGGTTTTGATTCTCGCGGTGGCCAGCGATCGTAACTGTGCCAGGTGTTCGAGCCGGTCTGAAACGTGGACGCAATCCACGGGAACTTCTCGCCACCGCCATGCAGATAATAGCGGAAGAAAGGCGCTTCGAATTTCTCGCGGAACTCGATCGCCGTGTTGTGGCCGTCGAAGGGGATGAGCCCGATTCTGTCGCCTTTCGCGGTTTGCCACTCACCGTGAAACCACGGGCCGGCAACGATGAAATTATGATGCTCCGGATCGTCCGCTTCGGAGTTGCGGAAGATCTTCCAGGGCCCCCACGGGTCTTCCTGGTCCCAGAACCCCGCTACGTTCAGGTTTGGAACCGGCGACGAGTGAAGCTGGTTTACCCAGGCCTCTTTGCGCCAGAACTCGTCATAATTCGGGTGCTCGACCATGTCATTCCAGTAGGGAATGGAGCCGTGAAGGAACTTGGCGTTCACGTTCGATAACGGCCCGAGCTGTAGATACCACTCATAAGTGTCGTAAGTGCCGAATTTGAAATGCGTATTCGCAGACTTGTCCGCTTGCTCCATCACCGAATACTCGACGCCATAGCTTTCCCGAAACGCGCCATAGCGATGCATATCGTCGTTCATCCACTGATCCGCAGGCGAGGCTTGCTCGGAAACCGCTTTGAGCGCGGGGTGCGGCTGCAGAAGCGTTATCGCAGCCGTGAGGCCGTCGTAAGACACGCCCATAATCCCGACTTTGCCGTTGCATTCGTGAACGTTTCTTACAAGCCAATCGATGGTGTCGTAAGCATCCGTGGTCTCGCTGGTGGATTTGGGATTCGAGAGATCAACTGCAAACGACAGCTTGAAAACGCCTTCCGACTTGAAGCGCCCGCGAAGGTTTTGGATCACGAAGATATAGCCATCTGGCATAAGCTCTTTCATTCGAGCGGGCACAGAGTGGGTGGCGCTCTCGGGCGGGACCCCGTAGGGAGTGCGTTCCAGTAAGATGGGCAAAGCTTCGCGCCTGTTTACCGGAGTGAGAATCACGGTTTGCAGGTGGATGCCGTCGCGCATCGGGATCATGACCTCCTGCCAATGGAACACAGCCGGCCCAGGCTGATCGCGATTCGCGGGAGCAGACGCAAGGAGCGAAGTTAAAACAAGAATGAATCCGAATTTGTGCACGGGCGGCCTCTCAGCTTTTGGTGATTGAGTATACCAATGGAAACGCCGCTGCAGAATCCGATCGGCTTCGGTGTGAGCGACTTCATCGAACTTGGCCTCGCGCTGCTCCTTGTTGCGCTTGTAGCATTGCGTGCATCGATCGGCCGCTTTCTGGCACGGCACGTTGCAGCAAGGCCGCCTCTTTGGATGTTCATTCTGGGCGCCCTGCCAGTAATTCTTCGCTTGGCGCTCCTTCCGCACTGCCCTATTCCAACCCCAAGCGGCGCCGATGATTTCAGTTATCTGCTCCTTTCCGACACTTTCAGCCACTTCCGGCTGACGAATGCGCCGCATCCGCTGTCTCAGTTTTTCGAGACCATCTTCGTCTTACAGCAGCCGACCTACAGCTCCATTTTTCCGATCGGACAAGGGATCGCGCTGGCTCTCGGCCGCACGATCTTCGGTCACCCTTGGGCGGGCGTTATGTTGTCCGTCGGTGCCTTATGCGGACTGTCCTTCTGGATGCTTCGCGCCTGGACATCACCCAAGTGGGCGTTCGCCGGAGGGCTGCTCGCGGTTATTGAATTCGGCCCGCTGAATCAATGGATGAATACGTATTGGGGTGGCGCGGTTTCGGCCATCGGAGGATGCCTGATTTTCGGATCGCTCCCGAGATTGCTCGAGTGCGGGCGGCTGCGGAACGCTGCTTTTTTGGGAGCGGGCCTCGCGATCGAGCTATTGACGCGCCCATACGAGTTTGTCTTCGTCCTCCTAAGCGTCGGGGTTTTTTTCTTGCCCGTGCTTGGCAGACACCACGATTGGCGTAGAGCGGCGAGGCAGGGGGCGACAGTCGTGCTCGCTTTCCTTCCTGCACCGGCGCTCATTCTGCTCCACAATCACGCGGTAACGGGCAGTTGGACCACGCTTCCGTACATGCTTAGCCGGTATCAGTACGGCGTTCCGGCCACGTTCACTTTCCAACCAAATCCAGAACCGCACCGTAACCTTACGCCGCAACAGGAGCTTGATTATCGAGCTCAATCAGCGATTCACGGCGACCATACCGACACGCTGAAGACGTATCTGGAGAGGCTCATGTTCCGGATCCGCTATTACCGTTTCTTCTTACTTGCTCCGCTGTACATTCCTCTTGTCGTCTTTCTCGGGTGTGTGCGAGAGTTCCGACTTGCTTGGGTACTGCTTACGATCGTCATCCTCGCCCTGGGTACGAACTTTTATCCGTATTTCTATCCGCATTACATCGCCGTCGCCACCTGCCTCTTTCTCCTCATCAGCGTCATCGGTCTCGAGCGTCTCAGCCGTTGGACGATTCGCGGAATCCAAGCCGGAGGGGAGGCCAGTCGAATGGTTTTCCTGCTGTGCATTGCGCAATTTGCCTTTTGGTATGGAATGCACGCGTTCGGAGGTGAAAGCGTGTGGCCCTTCATGCGATATGAGAGCTGGGATTACATCAATTACGGCGATCCCGAAGGGCGAATCTCAATCAATGATCAGCTCGCGCATGCGTCCGGAAAACAACTGGTTTTCGTTCGATACTCGCCGCGGCATCGGTTTCGCGAATGGATTCATAACGACGCCGATATCGATAACGAGCGCGTCGTCTGGGCGCGCGATCTGGGCGAGGCTGAGAACGAGAAGTTACTGCACTACTATCCCGGCCGTACCGCCTGGATGCTCGAGCCCGATGCGAATCCACCCAAGCTGAGCCCGTACGCGCACATACCCTCGCTAGACTGAAAGTTCGTGTTTCACTCAGCACGCGCAGCCATCGCAAGCAGATATCGAAACTGGATCGAACAACGCGAAGAGGAACTTTGCTTTCGTTCGACCGACCGCACCGTCCGGCCCTTTGAATATGGGCTCGAGTGGAGCGAAAACTGGGCGCACTCTCCCGAATACCGGAAGAATGGCCACGTGGCGGACGTACATCTGACCCGCTTGAATGAATACATTATTGCGAACAGCTCCGAGTTTTTCGGTTATGACATCCCCCGGGAATTTACGCTGCACGGCGACTGGCTGGAGTTTGCATCTGCCGTTCAAACGCCGCACGCGGAGAATAATGTGGTTCGCGCCCGCTGGTTTCCCGCGCGAAACCAGTCGCGTAAAGCTGTGGTGGTGCTGCCGCACTGGAACGCAAAGCTGCCGCAGCATAACGCGTTATGCGCGGGTCTGCAGCGCATCGGCATCTCTGCCTTGCGGTTAAGCCTGCCGTATCATGACGCGCGTATGCCTGCGAATCTCAGGCGCGCCGACTACGCGGTTTCAGCGAATATCTGCCGCACCATCGATGCCACGAGGCAGGCGGTAATTGACACGCGCTCATGCTTCGATTGGCTCGAGCAGCAAGGTTTTGAGGATCTCGGGATTATCGGGACCAGCCTCGGATCCTGTTATGCGTTCCTGGCCAGCGCGCACGATTCGCGAATCCGTGATTAACGTTTTCAACCATTGCTCCACATACTTCGCCGATGTTGTTTGGGAGGGATTATCGACCCGGCACATTCGCGAAAGCCTGGAAGGCGCTGTGGATCTCGAGACGCTTCGGCGCCTATGGCTTTGCATCAGTCCGCCCAGCTACTGGGACTTATTCGCCCAAGGCGAGAAACGATCGAAATTCATTTACACGCGCTTCGATACGACTTTCCCCGTCCACCTCTCGCGCCAAGTAATCAGCGGAGCAAGGGAAAAGAACGTCCATCATAGCGTCTCCGTGTTGCCGTGCGGCCACTACACGATGGGGCAATTTCCGTTTAACTACATCGCGGGCTATCAGATATGTTCATTCCTGAAACGTAACCTGTAAACCGCGATAGATACGACTCAAGGCAAAAAAATGGCTAAACCGAAGTTCTTACAGATATCTCTGTTCTTTTGCGCGGTTTTTGTCGCGTGTCGATGCACGGCTCTTGCGCAAGCCCCAGGAATTGGCCAAGCAGGAGCGCCGGCGGGCACGCAGACGGTCAACACGACGCCCCCCACCAATGCCAACGCGACAAACCAAATAATACCCGCGCCCGGAGCTGGCGATCAGAACTATCAAGCGAGCGTGCCGCAGGGGATAGCCTCAACCACGCCGATCACCCTCAGTCTGGGAGACGCAATCGACCGCGGGCTAAAAGCGAATCTGGGACTGCTGACCACTGAACAATCGAGCCGCGAAACGCGCGCACAGCGCTTTCGTGCGTTAAGCGGGCTGCTGCCGAATATCAACGGCCAACTGAGCATGACCGAGCAGCAGCTCAATCTTGAGGCGCTCGGATTTCTATTCTCATTTCCGGGTGTTGCGATTCCTCACATCGTGGGACCCTACTCATATCAGGATGCCCAGGCGAATGCCACAATCCCGCTGGTCGATTACAGCGCGATCAGCAGGTACCGTTCGTCTCGCGAAGATACGAAGGCCTCGGCGCTGTCGGTCAAGAATGCGCGGGATTTGGTAGTTCAGGCGGTCGGGAATGCGTATCTTCAAATTATTGCCGATGCGGCTCGGATCACGGCAACACAAGCGGAGATCGAAGCGGATATTGCGGTGTATACGAACGCCAAGCGGCGGCACGAGGCCGGCGTGGCAATCGGAATCGACGTTCTTCGAGCGCAGGTTGAATTGAAGCAGCGCCAGCAGACTCTGGTTGCGCAGACAAATCAGTTCGCGAAGGACAAGCTAACCTTGGGCCGTGTCATCGGCCTTCCGATCGGGCAGGATTTCACGGTTGCGGATCCGTCTCCTTCGGTTCCACTGGAAGCGATTTCGCTTCAGGACGCATTGGGGAAAGCATACGAAAATCGCCCCGATTTCCAGGCCGCGAACGCGCGCGTTCTGGCGGCTCAGTTCTCGCTTCGCGCGGCGAAAGCGGAACGCTACCCGACCCTCACAGCCTCCGGCTTCTACGGGGACGAAGGATTGCGGCTCCTGACGAATTCACACGGCGTTTTCCAGGCGACAGGATCCATCCAGTTCAATATCTTTGACGGGGGCCGGATTCGCGCCGATATTTTGGAAAACGACGCGGAGCTGAAGAACCGGCGCAACGAGTTGGAAAATCTACGCGGGCAGATTGATTACGAGGTCCGAACCGCTTTGCTCGATTTGAAATCGGCGGGCGATCAGGTGGATGTGGCTCGCAGCAACATCGAGCTTGCGGACCTGACACTCACGCAAGCTCGCGATCGATTTACAGCCGGTGTAACGAACACGGTCGAAGTCGTCCAGGCCCAGCAGTCCGTGGCGGAGGCCCATGAAAACCTCATTTCCGCACAGTATCAATACAATGTTGCGAAAGTGTCGCTGGCCCGGGCACTCGGCCTCGCTGAGCAAGGAATGCGTACGTACTTCAGGAACCGACCGTGAGGGACGCTTCAGTGTACCGGTAATTTTGTATATAGCGCGATGAATTCGGCGATGCTTAGCTGCTCGGCGCGCCTGCTGCGCTTCCGCAAGCGAATCCAAAGCGTTTCCGTAAAAAGGCCGCAGGTTATTCCGCAATGTTTTTCGTTTATGCGCGAAACACCGGCTGACAAATTTCAGGAGCTCGGGCAGGTGTTGCGGGGCTTCGGCTTTGCGAAGGAGCCGAATCGCGGCCGAATCGACCTTGGGCTGCGGGGCAAAGGCGGTGCGAGGAATTTCGCACACCAGTTGCACATCGCACACGAGTTGCGTAGCCACTGTCAGATAGCCGTAATCACGCGTGCAGGGGCGAGCCAGTATCCTGTTTGCCACCTCTCGCTGGACCAGGAACACAGCCAGAAGAAACCGGCTATCAAGCTGCAAGAATTTGTTCACAATCGGCGAGGTGATGTAATACGGCAAGTTTCCGGCAATTACCGCAGTGCCCCACTGCGTTATGTCGGTGACGAGGACATCGAACGCATGGATGTGAAGCTTTGGATCACCAGCAAATCTGGACGTGAGCCGCTGGACGAGCGCACCGTCAATTTCGATCGCATGCAGCTCATCGGTATGCGCCAGGAGATGACGGGTCAGAGCTCCGTTGCCAGCGCCAATTTCAATAACTCTCGGCGTGTGGTCCCCGCAGGCGGCCAGAGCGAGGCGCTCCAAAATAGAATCGCGAATAAGGAAGTGCTGGCCCAGCCTGCGCGGCAAGCATCAGTTTAGAACGCTATCGCAGCGAGCGATTCGACGGATTGAAGCTTGGGCTTCGCTGATATCGTTCTAACAGGGAGAGATGGGGGAGCAGCAGGATCAGGCACGGGAACTGGCGGCGTCAACAAAAGCGCTCCGCCAGCTCGAGTCAGAGTTGAAGGCTTCTCAGCAGCAGATTGCCGCGCTGCTCGAGCTATGCGAAAAGCTTCAGTTCCAGCTCACCAGGCAAGAAGCAACAGTCGCTCGACTGGATCTGACGCTCACGCAGCTTCTTACCGGGCGGATATGGCGAACCCTGCGCGCCGGGGGCGATCTGATCAAGAAAATCACGACAGTGCGGGCGCGCTTGGCCGCGAGAAGCCAAAGCAGTGAACAATCCGACAAAGACTACGAACGCTGGATTCGCGAATTTGAAAGCCCCGCCGAGGCGATCATCCAAGCCAAGCTTCCGGTGCTGCAACGGAAACCGCTTATCAGCGTTGTCATGCCCGTGTACAACACGGATCTTTCTCAGCTAACCGCGGCGATTCAATCCGTTGCCGCTCAATCCTACGACAACTGGGAGCTCTGCATTGCTGACGATTGCTCCACCCGCCCGGAAATAGGTGAGGCCCTCCGTTCCTTTGCCGATCAAGACGCCAGGATCAAACTGGTATCGAACCCGAAGCGCGCCGGCATCTCCGCTGCGACAAACGCAGCCTTGAACCTGGTATCCGGCGAGTATGTCTGTTTTTTGGATCACGACGACACGCTGAGCCCTCACGCGCTCGCTTATGTTTGCGAGGCTTTGAACCGGCGCCCCGCAGCCGAGCTGATCTACAGCGACGAAGATAAGATCGATTCGGGCGGCCGGCGCTTCGATCCTTACTTTAAGCCGGATTGGTCGCCGGACCTTCTGCTGTCCTCGAACTACATCTGTCATCTGTTAGTCCTGCGCAGAAGCTTGCTCGATAGAATTGGAAGCCTCCGATCCGAAGTCGATGGAAGCCAAGACTATGATCTGATCCTGCGGGCCATCGAGCAGACGACCAAAATCGAGCACATTCCGCGGGTCCTCTATCACTGGCGCGCAGCGGAGGGTTCCACCGCCGAATCTCTTCGCAACAAGGGATACGTTCTCGAGACGGCGCAAAAAGCTTTGCAGGAGCACTTCCGTCGCACCGGGTTAGCCGCCATTATTGAGCCGGGCGCCACGGCCGGATGGTGGCGGGCGCGCTACGCGGTGCCCGAACAAACTCGCGTCAGCATCATCATCGCTTCGGGCGGCAACGCCAAAGTGCTTCGAACGAATCTGGAGAGCATTTTCGGGAAGACCACCTATAACGATTACGAAGTTGTCGTGATCGACAATTCGAAACACGCCAAAATCGAAGAGTTTGTGAATCGATTCAACAAAGCCTCGCATCGCGTTCGCTATATCGACTGGCGCAACAAGCCGTTCAACTATTCCGAGATCAACAACGCCGCAGCTCGGCAATGCCGGTCGCCACTGCTCCTATTTCTGAACGACGATACTTCAGTGATTGCTCCCGATTGGCTTCGCTCGATGGTAGAACTCGCGGCGCGCCCCGAAGTGGGAGCAGTGGGGGCGAAACTTCTGTATCCAAACGGCCGTATTCAGCACGCCGGCGTCGTGATGGGCCTGTACGAGAACTGCGGACATGCGTTCAGCGGCCTGCCCGGCGGAAAAATTCACTATTTCGGCCTCAGCGACTCGATACGAAACGTGAGCGCCGTGACGGGAGCCTGCTTGATGACTCGGACGGAGGTATTCCAGGAAGCCGGCGGATTCGACGCGGAGAACTTTGCAATTGCTTTCAACGATGTCGATCTGTGCCTCAAAATTGCGGGTCGCGGATACAGGGTTCTCTTTACGCCATACGCGCTGTTGTACCACCACGAAGCATTCTCGAAGAGCTCCAAAGATTTCGTGCCTCATCCGGACGAAGTTGCACGAATGCAATGGAAATGGCGCGGCGTAATTGAATGCGACCCGTACTACAACGTGAATCTCAGCCGCACCCGCGGGGATTACTCGCTGCGGACGCGTTCCTCGAATTCTTTACTGGCGGAAAACGAGTGGCGTGAGAGATATGCTGATGTCGCTGCTGATGGGCCGGGCGAGCGCGAGCACAGTAGGGAACTCGGGCATTGAAATATTGTTGTACTGAAGTCGCGAAGCGTCGCCAGTGAAGGAGGCGGAGCCGTCGCGAACAGAGTAGTCCAGGATGCGTCCCTTGGTATCCAAAGCGATGTTGAGAACGACGGCGGAGCGCAGTTCAACCGGAACAAGATTGGCGTCCATATGTTCGGAGTAGAAGACAGGAACCTCGTACGTGGCCGACTGAACGGAACTCTCAATCGTAAGTCCGAATAACGCGAACAGGATTAGGCTCGACAACAACCCGCCCGTCGCGGGGATTGTTAGCGGCCGCATAAGTTCGTCAATGCGGAATTTCCATTTTTCCCAAAAGACCCGGACGCGCGAGCCATGATGCTGCTCCTGCGTCTGCTGTTCCCGGGAAGCCATGATGCGCAATCTGGTCTTCAATGCGCGAGGAGGAGCTATCGAGGGAGTGCGCCGGAGATGCGAGCGCGTTTCGTCGATTTGCTCAAGGAAGCGCGCACACACTTCACACCGCTCGAGGTGCGCCATCAGCGCTGCCGCCTGCTCATTGCGCACTGCGCCGTCGATATACCCGCTGACTTGCCGCCTGGCGCTGTAACAGGTCATAAATGTGCCATCTTTCCTCTTCACTCGCTTACGTGTATGCTTCCGCAATACCGGGTTCGAGGCGCTCGGTCAGTTCCCTTCGCAAACTCTCCCGCCCACGGAGAATTCTGGACTTAACAGTGCCGAGCGAAATTTGCAGAATCTGCGCGATCTCCTCGTAACTCAGGTTTTCGATGTCTCGCAAAACCACGGCGACGCGAAATACGGGGTTGATTCTGGCCAGCGCGTGTTCGATGAGAGTGCGATTCTCGCTTTCCAGTGCCTGCTCATAGGGTGAGCGCCCCGGGTCCCGGGCAGATTCCAACGAACTATCGTGATTCGAGAGGCTCGCATCAATGGAAATCTCATGGCGAGTGTGTCGGAGATTCCAGCGCCGGTGATTACGCGCCTCATTGACGGCTATGCGGTAGATCCAGGTGCGCAGACTACTCTCCTCGCGAAAAGACGCCACCCCGCGAAAGACTTTCAGGAAGACCTCCTGAACAACATCAGCGGCGTCGGTTTGATTGCTCAGCAGCCGGTAAACAATGGCGTACACAGGGTGTTCATAGAGATCAATGAGCTTTTCGTAAGCTTCGGAAATCCCCGCGCGAAGGCCGCGTACAATTCGACCATCTTCGTCTGAAAGCTCTGTCGGGGTGCGTCCCAGGATCGACAGGCGACCCGAATTGGCCAACAACGGTCCCATCGGTTCGATTCAGTCTAACTCGCTGATTAAGTAGACACCGCAGGAGGTTCCAAGGTTCCGGCATTCTCGCAAACCAGCTCGTAATAGGCCTCATAGCGCGGAATAATCAAATCCGAGCAGAAGCGGGTCTGCGCTGTGTGCCGGGCAGCGGCAGAGGTCTGGCTGTAAAGCTGTTCGTTTGTAAGAAGTTCGATCAGCCTTTTGGATTGGGCATCCACATCGCCGACAGCCTCCATAAAACCGTCCACGCCATGTGTGATCAGGTCGGGAACACCGCCTGTGAGAGTCGCAACCGGCGGCACACCGCAGGCCATGGCCTCGAGAGCGGCAAGGCCGAACGCCTCCATTTCGCTGGGCAGATGGAGAACATCGGTGTGCGGAATCAGCCGCTCCATATGATCTTGCTTGCCGAGAAAACGAACGCTCTCGTCGACTCCCAAATCGACCGCGAGTCGCTCTGCCGGGCTGCGATCCGGACCGTCGCCTGCCATCAGAAGCTCGGCGTCGACGTGCTGGCGCACTTTCGCGAAGGCGCGAATGCAGTCGAGAACGCGCTTAACGGGGCGGAAGTTCGAGATATGAAGAATGCGTTTGCGAGCCGCCGGGCGCTTGTTCTCGTCGGGCTTGTATAGTGTGCAGTTGACGAAGTTTGGAATGACTTCTATAGGGTTGCGAACGCCGAAAAAATCGACGGTACGCTGTCGCATGTACTCGCTAATGGTGGTGATGCCGTCCGAGCGCTCGATGGAAAATTTCGTGATCGAGAAGTACGAAGGGTCGGTTCCGACCAGCGTGATATCGGTCCCATGAAGCGTCGTAATGAAGGGAAGCCGGCGCGAGGTGATCATCTGTTGCGCGAGAAGGGCGGAAATGGAATGAGGGATGGCGTAATGGACGTGCAAGAGATCCAGGTGGTGGCGCTCCGCTACCTCGGCGCTACGCGCTGCGAGCGCCAGTGTGTAGGGAGGGTACAGAAACAGCGGATACGTCGACACCTCAACTTCGTGATAGTAGATACGCGGAATGTCGGGGTCGAGCCGGATGGGATTCGCGTAGCTAATGAAATGCACTTCGTGGCCGCGCAGCGCCAACTCCATGCCGAGCTCGGTTGCCACAATCCCGCTCCCACCATACGTGGGATAACAAGTGATCCCGATCCTCATGCTTTGTTCAGATGACGATCGTGGCTGCCGGGGTTCAGTGCTCGACGGCAGCGCAGATCAGGTCGTTTAGGCGATGCAGTCCTTTTGTCAGATCTTTGCCCAAATGCACGCGCAGCACCCGGCGATGGCGATCCGCCAGGACCTGAAAATCACCGCGGGCCTGTGCAGCTTTGACGATTCCAAACGAATATTTTTGCTGTGGAACGGGCACGTCTTCCGCGTCATCGCAGGTGATTTGCAGAAAAACGCCCGAATTCGGACCGCCTTTATACGCTTGGCCCGTGCTGTGCAGAAACCGGGGCCCGAACCCCAAAACCGTGGCCACATGCTTCGCATCGAGAATCGTTTTTCGAATCTCCGCAAGGATGTTTTCGTACTGCGGCAGCATCGGGATGTAAGCCAAAAGCCCGAAATAGTCTCCGGGCGCCAAGCGATCCACGTGCGCTCGAATCGCCGAACCGAGGGTATTGCCGTGCTTCAGCAGTACCTTGGCATTCTCTTCGTCGGTGAAAAGCTGAATGCCGTCCTGATCGAGAATCGGCTTTTCGGGAGGCAGCGTGCCGGTTTTTTCGAACTCTGAGGTGAGCTGGCGGGTGGCCACCTTGCTCGCTTCCACATCCGGTTGGTTAAAGGCATCGATGCCGATCAATGATCCAGCAACAGCAGTCGCGATTTCCCATTCGAAGAACGTTTGCCCGATATCATATAAATCGTTCAGAAGAATGCGGACGACGGGCTGGCCCGAATTCTCGATGGCCGCTACGGCGGATTCCAATTCGGAGCCGTTGTCGCCCGTGTACTTGATGTACGCAAACAAGCGATCTTTGCCGTATTTGTCAGGCTCGACAATCGGCTCGCGGTCAACGGGAATGAGACCGTGTCCCTGTTTGCCGGTGGATTCTGCAAGTAACTGCTCCAGCCAAGCGCCCAAGTCATAAATCGAGCGAGAACAAAACAGCGTAACCTTGTCGCGCTTAAGTTTCGTGGCGGCCGTGCCTAGAATGAGACCCAGAGAAACGCCCGCGTTGCGCGAGGCGTTGGCGTTTTTGCACGCTTCCACCATCGTGGACGCGCGCCTCAGGAGCCTTTCCGTATCGAGACCCATGGCGGCATGGGGAACAAGTCCGAAGTCGGAAAGCGCTGAATAGCGTCCACCAATGCTCGGGACGCCGTGGTACAAACGCCGGAAGCCGAGTTTTTCGGCCACTCCTTCGAGGTTCGACCCGGGATCCGTAATCGCAATGAAATGGTGGCCCGCCCGATCGCCGACCGCTTTCCTGGTCTCGTCGAAGAAGTACTGCATGTAAATGTTCGGCTCCAGCGTCGTGCCCGACTTACTCGAAACGCAGAACAAGGTCCGCGCAGGATCGATCTTCGCGCGCAGGGTTTTGATATAGACCGGATCTGTCGAATCGAGCACCAGCAACTCGGGATAGCCCGGCTGCTTGCCGAAGGTCAGAGCGAACACTTCCGGACAGAGGCTGGAACCTCCCATGCCGAGCAGGACGGCGTGGGTAAAGCCGTCTTCGCAGATCTCCGCCGCGAGCGCTTTGAACTTGGCAACGCTCGCTAGCTCCTGGCCCACAATGTCCAGCCAGCCGAGCCATTTCGCCTCGTCGGAGTTGGTCCACAAGGAAGCGTCCTTTTTCCAAAGGCGCTCCGTGTTGCCGGAGGTCTCCCAGGTTTTTCGAGCCTCTTCGAAAGCGCGTGCCAGATCGCTTGGAAGCGAAAACGAAAAATTCTCGATTTCCGTAGCGCTCTGCGGATTAGCGGAACTCATGTTCTTCGATTTCCTTTATCTTGTTCAGGCGGCGGACGTGGCGCTCTTCGCCGGTGAAGCGTGCATCAAGAAACGCCTGAGCAGCCTCTTCGGCAATCATCACTCCGATAATCCTCGATCCGAGAACCAAAACGTTTATATTGTCGTGTTCCACACCCTGATGGGCAGAGTAGTGGTCGTCGCACAGCCCGGCACGAATGCCTTTGAATTTATTGGCCGCTACAGACGCGCCCACCCCGCTGCCACACACGAGGATTCCGCGTTCGGCTTGGCCGGATCGGACGCGCTCAGCAACTAGAGCAGCGAAATCAGGGTAGTCGTCCGGCTGGTCCGCCTGAAACGTACCGACGTCCTGGACAGCGTGCCCGAGCGTCCGGGCGAAATCGATCAGATGGCGTTTCAGGTCGTAACCCGCGTGGTCCGCACCGATGACGATGTTCATTGTGGAACCTTAATCATCTCGACCGCCCAACCCATAGGGTAGCGTCAGGCAGCTTTGGAGTTGGAGCTTGGACAGTGCAAATAGCAATGATGACGTGAATGACTGTAAGTTCGTTACAGTCCGAACGAACATTGACCAACGATGACGTTTAGCGAGGATTGGACTAGCGCTTTCGCAAACGCAGGGATTCCCAGCTTCCGTCGGCGCTCCAGCCCCCGTCAACCGCGAGGGCGTGGCCATTGATGAAACTGCTTTCGTCGCTGTCGGCCAGGAAGGCAATGGCTCGGGCGACGTCATCGGTCGTTGCGAAGCGGGCCATCGGCACGCGCCCGACGATGTCAGCGTCGGTGTAGCTGCCGCCAACTTGGTCGGCTACGTCCATCTCGGTCTTCACCCAACCCGGACAAACCGCATTGACCCGCACTCCTCGCCCTCCCCACTCAGCAGCAAGCGTCCGGGTGAGGCCGATCAGCCCGTGCTTCGACGCGTTGTAAGCCGCGCGATCCGCAATGCCCGTCAGTCCTGCGACCGATGCGACGTTGATAATGCACCCAGTCGCCGCTTCGAGCATTTTTTCTCCAAACGCCTTGGCCAGTAGGAATGGCGCTACGAGATTCACCTCGAGCACCCGGCGATAATCACTCGCGGAAGTATGTTCAGCCGGTGAGATGAGGCTGATTCCTGCGTTGTTCACAAGCACGTCGGCGCGTCCATAGAGACCGAAGACCTGCCGGACGAAACCTTCTACCGTCTCTTCGTGCACGATGTCGCCAGCGCAGCCCATCGCCTCACCACCTTTAGTCTTGATGGCCTTCACCGTGTCCGTTGGCGGATGCAGATCGATGAGGGCAAGCCTGTACCCGCGCTCGGCAAGCAACTCCGCAGTGCGGCGGCCAATCCCTTGCCTTGCTCCGGTGATGACTGCCACCCGTTTGTTCCCGCTCGCCATCTTCGAAGGTTGCAGTCAGCGGCCGGCCATTTGCGCCAGCCTTTCGGGGTACCGAGCTCCTTGCACCGTGATCTTGGAGAGGGCGCTATCGACCTCTCGTAGATCGTCGGGACTCAGTTCGACGCCAGCCGCTCCGATATTCTCCTCAAGGCGATGCAGCTTCGTGGTTCCGGGGATGGGAACGATCCACGGCTTCTGAGCAAGCAGCCAGGCGAGCGCGATCTGCGCAGACGTCAGATGTTTCCGGGCTGCGATTTCGCCGAGCAGATGAACCAGCGCCTGATTCGCCTTCCGGGCCTCCGGTGTGAAGCGGGGCACGATGTTGCGGAAATCGGTGCTGTCGAAAGTCGTGTGCTCGCTGATCGCGCCCGTGAGGAAGCCTCGGCCCAAAGGACTGAAGGGGACAAAGCCGATCCCGAGCTCCTCGAGAGTCGGCAGAACCTCGTTCTCAGGCTCTCGCCACCACAGCGAATACTCGCTCTGGAGGGCGGTGACCGGCTGGATGGCGTGAGCGCGACGGATTGTCTCTACGCCCGCTTCGGACAGGCCGAAGTGCTTGACCTTGCCTTGGTGGATGAGATTCTTCACTGCTCCGGCTACGTCTTCGATCGGCACGTTCGGGTCGACGCGGTGCTGATAGAACAGATCAATAACTTCGGACTTCAGCCGCTTGAGCGCCGCCTCGGCAACCTCCTTGATGTGCTCCGGCCGGCTGTTCAGGCCGCCATTTGCGTTCCCGCCTTCGAAGCCGAACTTCGTGGCGATGACGACTTGATCGCGGAAGGGAGCAAGAGCCTCGCCCACCAGCTCCTCATTTGTGAACGGGCCGTAGGCTTCAGCGGTGTCAAAGAATGTGACGCCACGCTCTAACGCCGCCCGGATCAGTTTGATGGCCTCCTGCTTTTCGGTTGCCGGGCCATAGCCATAGCTCAGTCCCATGCAGCCGAGGCCAATGGCCGAGACTTCCAGGTTGCTCTTTCCAAGTTTGCGCTTCTGCATTGTTTTCTCCTTCGGAACCGTTTCCTCTTATCTCCAGGTTAGACAGGACGCCGGACAGGCACTGGTAGGCGAAAGTAAGTTTGCTCGATAAGTGCATGCGTGATAGATCAATCGGCTCTGAAATGCTTTAGGGAGCTTCTCTTTCGCCTGGGCGCGCACGTTGAATAATGATTTGTGCATCGATCAGTTTTGCCGAGGCTCGTTGAGCTAGAATCTCGCCCCGCACAGAGTATGGCGAAGATGGAGAAGAGATGGGGACCAAACTGAAACGGAATAAGTGGACAATCGCAGTGCTTGCGGTTTCGATTTTGGCCGGCGCTGGAGCGGCACACTCCCAGTCTCGTGCTTCCGAATCGGCCGACCAAGGACTGGCGCGGTTTCGCGAGACATATAAAGAACTCGTCGAGACCAACACTACTCTTTCAAGCGGAGACTGCACGCTGGCCGCGAAGCGGATGGCGGCTCGGCTGAACGCCGCCGGTTACGGAGAGCAGGACGTGCGCGTATTCGTTCCCGAGGGGCACCCGAAGGAAGGCGGCTTGGTGGCCGTGCTGCACGGCTCCGATCCCCAAGCTAAAGCGATTCTTATGCTGGCCCACGTCGATGTGGTTGAGGCCAAGCGGGAGGACTGGACGCGCGACCCCTTTACCCTGTTTGAGCAGAACGGGTACTTCTACGCCCGAGGAGCGAACGACATGAAGGCGCAGGCGGCCGTGTGGGTGGACAATCTGGTGCGTTTCCGGGAAGAGGACTTTCGACCAAAGCGTTCCATCAAACTGGCGTTAACCTGCGGGGAAGAAACGAGCGGGGCGCTGAATGGCGCGAGCTGGCTAACCACGCATGAACGCCAAGCGATCGATGCCGAGTTCGCGCTAACCGAAGGCGGCGACGGCGATCTCGACTCAGCAGGTCGCCGGCTTGCTCTGCATATTTTGGCTGCCGAAAAGACTTCGCAGAACTTCGTTCTGGAGGTGCACAACCCTGGAGGCCATAGTTCTCGGCCGGTTCCGGATAACGCTATCTATCACCTGGTGCGCGCCGTCGATCGCATCAGCCGCTACGAGTTTCCCGTTCAACTGGACGATGCGAATCGAGCGTATTTCAGCGGTATGTCCAAGGTGGTCGGCGGCGAGGCTGCCGAGGCCATGCGCGCGGTGGTCCGGAACCCGGAAGATGCCACAGCGGTCGCGGTGCTGGATAAAAATAAGGACTGGCACGCGATGTTGCGCACTACATGCGTGGCGACCATGCTTTCCGCGGGTCACGCAACCAATGCGCTCCCGCAGCGCGCCACCGCGAACATCAACTGCCGTCTCTTTCCGGGAGTGTCTCGCGACGTTGTTTTGGCTCAACTGATCAGGCTTGTCAATGATCCCGCCGTCGCGGTTAGCATTCCCGAAATCAGAGGGCCTGCCGCGCAGGCGGCGCCATTGACGCCGCAAATCGTAAAGCCGATCGCGAAAGTGGCGGATGAGATGTGGCCCGGAGTTCCCGTTATACCGGTTCTTCAGCCCTTCGCAACGGACGCTCAGTTCCTGAATCCTGCAGGCATTCCGACCTATGGCATCTCAGGGATGTTTCAAGACCCCGATGGAGGACATATTCACGGTCTGAACGAGCGTATCCGGGTGAAGTCTGTTTATGAGGGGCGGACGTTCCTCTACAGCTTAGTGAAGCTCTACGCGAACCAGTGAGGGTGCCGGTATCGTGGGCAGAGCGCCGGTTGGCCGCGCGATAAAACGGCAGATCATCTCAGCAAAATTTCAGCGTTGTCGTCCGGCATGTATGAAAGCATATGTACGTGCCAATGCGGGACATCATCGCCATCGGTGCTTCAGCGGGCGGTGTAGAAGCGCTTAGCCGTCTGGTGTCCGGGTTTCCGGAAGGCATGCCGTCAGCCGTGTTCGTCGTGCATATTGGGACGCAGCCGAGCAGCCTTCCCGACATCCTTACCTCTGCCGGCCCGCTTCCCGAAACGGAGGTGAGCGTGGAAGAACACGAAACTGATTTGACGTCTCCGGAGTGGTAAGGCCACTCGGATCCGTGTGTGACATGCGGCGCCAGCTAGGACCTCTCTCTATAGATCAGCCGGGACACGAGCACACGAGGCTCAGGGGTAAATGCTCTCCGCTCATGCTGGTCCTGCTCTTCACGATTGCGGCTTCCAGCCTGTGGGCACAGGGCCCTCCGTTCCAGACCGACGATCCGGTCCCGGTCGACCTGCACCATTACGAGTTCTACATATTCGGGAGTATGGATGGGACGCCGGCGGAGATCGATTCCACCGGTCCGGCTTTCGAGTTCAACTGGGGCGCCATCCCCAGGGTGCAGCTACACATCATCGCCCCGTGGGGCACTATCAACCCCTCCAATAACCCGATCTACGCCCCCGGCGGCGTTGGCCCCTCCGCTTTCGGCTACATCGATATGGAACTCGGCGCCAAGATCGCCTTCATCAAAGAATCGAAGTACATTCCCCAGATCGGCACCTTTACTATGTTCGAAATCCCAACTGGTAGCTACGACAAGGGGCTCGGCGTGGGGAAGGTTTGGTACAAAGTTCCCCTGTGGCTACAAAAGAATTTCGGACACTGGCTCCTGGACGGCGGCGCGGGCGAGACGATCGTTCCGCAAACCCAGTACCGCAATTTCCCATATGGCGCATTCCTGCTGAAATACGCCTTCGGCGAGCGGCTGGAACTCGGAGGCGAGGTCTTTTCCCATGGACGCGAGGGCTACGCCGCCCCTCAGACCGAAGCTTCAACGATGATCGACATCGGCGGCTACTATCACTTTAAGCATCACCCGGGGGAGCAGTTTTTGTTTTGCTACGGCCACTCTGTTGCCGGCCAAACCGAACAGTATGCGTATGTCGGGATGTACTGGACATGGGGAAAAGACAAGAAGAAACCGGACTCGGGCAACGCCTGGTTTCCAGGGCCCATGAACATACCGGGATTTTAATGACCTGCGGCTTGCGGCCGGCTTCACGGTCCTTCATCCAGAACAGCCATTTCCGCCCGTTGGCGACCTGTTTTGAAATTGATGTCCTCTTTTGGGCGTCAGCCCGGTCCGGGAAAGTATTGGGATAACCAGAGGCCCGTGTGAAAAGCCGGGCGGTGACTACGTGATCAGCTAGCTAGGACCCCTGCTTCTGCGGCGCTCCCAGCAGCCGATCAAATTCATGCTGAATGACACCGTAGCACTCACAAGAAGCAGCTTCGAGGCCGGCACGGTCAACGATTTCGATAATGCCGCGGCTGTATCGAATGAGACCAGCCTTCTGCAGCTTCGAAGCGACTTCGCTCACACTGGCGCGGCGCACGCCCAACATCGCGCCGATAAATTCCTGCGACAGCGGGAATTTCTGTGCCGCAACTCGATCATGTGTCATCAGCAGCCAGCGGGCGGTGCGCTGATAAATCGAGTGAATGCCGTTGCACGCCATTCCCTGTGAGATCTGTACGATCAAAGCCTGGGTGTAAATCTGCAGCATCTTCGCAAAGCCGGCTTGCCTGCGGACCTCCCGCTGGAATGCATCCGCTTTCATTCGAATACTTTCTCCCGGCACCTGGGTAAAAGCGCGGCTCGGAGTTGTGTTCACGCCCAAAAAGAGGGGCAGGCCGATCATGCCCTCATTTCCAACGGTAGCCACCTCGACTGCTTTTCCACCTTTCATGACGGTAATCATGGATGCGATTCCGGTGAGCGGGAAGTATGCATACTCGATGGGCTGATTGGTCTCGAAGGCGACATGCTTCATTTCAAGGTGCACCCGCTCGAGATGCGGCGCGAGGCGTTTGTAATCCGCGGCAGACAGGGCAGACAGCAGCCGGTTGGATGGTTGAGAGGGTGCCGGCTTCGCGTTTCGCTTCTGTTTCGAGGCCGCCATAAAGAATTTACCTGCTGGCTCTGAATTCTGGACTTGGGCGATTCAAAAAAAAAGATATACGATATGCACGGTTCCGTACACTGTGATATCTTCTAGGTACGGTTCCGTACATATAGAGCCTGATTGTTTTGGCTGGGTCATCCCCCGTGGGCTTTGCCGAGGAGAGAGATATGGACGCTGCAAGCGTGCAAAACGCAGTGCAAACACCCGAAAGCTTGGGTTTGAATAAACGGATCCTCGCTCTGGAGCAGGAGCTCAGGCTTTGTCGCGAGGAACAACGCACAGGGCGTACCGCCGAGAAAAACTTCGAGATTTTCTCTGAGAGCGTGCAGGATTTTGCCTTCATCACCTTCGACCTGGAGAGCCGGATTACGAGCTGGAGCCGGGGGGCGGAACGCATTTTGGGCTACTCGGAGCGCGAGGCTCTTGGACAACCGGGAAGCATAATCTTCACACCCGAGGATCGCGCGAATCGCGAGGTGGAGAAAGAGCTTGCCACGGCGAGCCGTGATGGTTGCGCGGAAGACGATCGGTGGCACCTGCGGCGGGACGGCACTCGTTTTTGGGGGAGCGGAGTCATGACCGCGCATCGTGACAACGCCGGCACTCTGCAGGGTTTCAGCAAGGTGATGCGGGACCTGACCTCCCGAAAGATCATGGAAGAAAAGCTTCAGGAATCAGAAGAGCGATTCCGGCTTTTTTCGGAAAATGTTCGCGATTATGCGTTAGTTCCGGTAGACACAGGGGGCGCTGTATCCGGGTGGAATCCGGGCGCTGAGAGGACCTTTGGCTATACGGAACGGGAAATTCTCGGGCGTCCTGTAAACCTATTCTTCACGCCCGAGGACAGAGAGAAAGGCGAGTCAGAAAAGGATCTCAGCCGGGCGTTGGCCGAGGGTAGGGCTGAGGACAATCGGTGGATGATACGCGTGGACGGCAGCCGCTTTTGGGCGCGCTGGGTCACGACTCCGATGTATGACACCTCAGGAACGCTGCGCGGATTTGCCAAGGTGCTGCGGGATGAGACCGAGCGGAAGCAAAGCGAGGATCTACTCAGGAAATCCGTCCAGGAAAAGGAACTGTTACTTCGAGAGATTCACCATCGGGTCAAAAACAACCTTCACGTCATCACCGGCCTGCTCTCGTTGCAGTCCCGTCAGGTGAATGACAACGAGATGCGAATCGTATTGGACGAGCTGCAAGACCGGATACGAGCGATTGCGGCTTTACACGAGACCCTGTATGGCTCGCGCGATCTTGCCAACATCGATTTCGGACCATACATGCAGCAACTTGTCCAAGAACTGATTGCATTTCATGGAATTGACAGCAAACGAATTAAGGTGGGCACCGAAACCGATGACATCGTGCTGTCGATCGAGCAAGCTCTTCCGCTCGGCCTCGTTGTGAACGAATTAGTATCCAACTCACTGAAGCACGCCTTCCCCAGCGAGCGCCACGGAACCATCGATGTTCAGCTTCGTTATCGAGCCGAAACTGTAGAAGAGGGACAAACGTTGGACCATGGGTGGTGCGAACTGTCAGTGTATGACGATGGCATCGGCATCGATAACGCTGACGAGATCTGGCAAGGAAAATCGATGGGCCTGCGAATTGTTCGTCTCCTGACGGACCAGTTGCACGGCCAGCTCGCGCTCGATAATAGCCGATCTACGCGGTTCAGCGTCCAATTTCCGTTACAAGAGTTCGAATATTCGAACGCTATTGATCATTGGGCGATAGAGTAGCCAATCACGTACCGAAGAGAATACCCATCGATGTACGCCTGATGGGAATCGCGCGGTTTCCCGATTTTCATCACCACTCGCGAGGAGTACAATCGACTACAGTTCTTCGAAAGCCGTCATGGGCATCCGAATTCGTCAGCGACGCAAGAACGCAACGAAGCAGGTTCAGAAGAAACTATCCGCAATTGCGCTAGGCCGTAACAATCCGTGCAATCCGTCCGCAAACGCTATCGGGAGCGGTGATGCGCGCCAGGTTGAGATCGCGAGGGATACATGCCGCTACTAAGTCTTCCTTTCCTAAAGCCTAAAAAGCCGATTCCCATTGATGTTCATGTCATTTGGCTGCCTAACGGAATGAGCTGCGATGGCGACACAATTTCCGTCACCGCGGCCGAGCAGCCGGCGATCGAAGACCTGATACTCGGACAGATACCTGGCGTGCCCAAGGTCGTGCTTCATAACCGAGTCCTTGCTTATGAGCAAGGCGGGGACGATTTCATGGATATCAATATCGAAACCATGTAGCGCGCCATTCGTCATGCCTGAGGCAATTCTGCGGTTCAACCCAGCAACAGTCGATGCTGGACTCAGGCCCAAGCCCGCCGATCATCCCCGCGGTTCGCACGTTACCGGGAAGAGATGCGTGACGGGCAGCTCAGGATTCGAAGGGGGCCGAGTATTTTCTTACCCCGGCAGTCTTGCAGCTGGTAGATTCTCGTCATGTGTTTAAGACCGTTCGGGTTTGAGGCGTTGCTGCCCTCTGTTTTGCGCAGGTGCCATCCACTCCCGATTTACAAGCCATGAACAAGCTAGTTTCCTGTCGGAGCATGGTCGGGCGTGCGCGTGTGTGGCGCGGACCCGATAATTCGGTCGAGTTGGTTCAGACCGAAGTGGTTACATACAAGCTCGACGGCTTAATCCTCCTCGCGAAGGAGTCGGCACGAACAGATCCGAAGGGCAGGCCAGCTTACAAGCGCTTGGCCTGATCTCGTTTCCCGATTTCATTCGTCGCTGCCCTGTAAATGCGTTCTGAGAGATGGGCATTGCCCTCGGCACGTATTTCAGAAGGAGTGCTGCCGTCATGATTCGGTTATTCACGCTAGAGGATTGCCCAAAAGAAAAGATTTTGTCGCCCCTATTCCTGGTCAGTTTCGCAGCGCTCTATCTCGAAATCCTGCTCATCCGCTGGATCGGCACTGAGGTCCGAGTCTTTGCGTATTTCCAGAATTTGGCTCTCATCGCGTGCTTTCTCGGCTTTGGAATTGGCTGTTATCAATCCAAAACAAAGAAACCGGTGCTTTTCAACGCCGTGGCGCTTGGAATTCTCGCCGTTGCCATCAGCTTGCCGCTCGCCCGATGGCGCTCAATCCTGGAGGGTATCTCTTCTCTGCTTTCGTTTACGAGAGATGCTCAGAATTGGTCTAAGATTGGCTCTACCCCCGATCAACCACTCCTGGTCCCGATCATCATCTCCGCGGTGTTGGTCGCAAGCTTCTTGCTTTTGGTCATAGCCACAATGATTCCCCTTGGGCAATGGGTCGGAACTTATCTGGATGCGGCGCGGAACCCGATTCAGGCATACTCGGTGAACTTGCTGGGCAGCTTATGCGGGATCTGGTTCTTTGCCGGTATGTCCTTTCTTCGGATTGCTCCGGTCTTTTGGCTGGCCTTTGCGCTTCTCCTGTTCGTCTTGGCGCGACCGGCAATTCGACGACGCTCTCCACCTCAACTGGTAGGCGGCGTGCTGCTGGCAGGCAGTCTCCTTTTGCTTGGATACGCCACTTTCGGACGGGGCGAGATTCACTGGTCGCCTTACCAGAAGCTCGAGGTCCATCCCCTCCCGCCGCTGGAAGATCGACAGTACAACATCTTCGTGAATAACACGGGTTATATGACGGTAGCGAACTTCTCTCCGGCATATCTGGCGGCACATCCCGAAGTAGCCGGCAATTACAAAAACAGCTCGTATGATGCGCCCTTTCAGCTAATTGGGAGCCGCGATCGCGTTCTCATCGTAGGGTCGGGGGCGGGCAACGATGTGGACGCCGCGCTGCGCAACGGTGCCGAGCGGGTGGACGCAGTAGAAATCGACCCGGTCATCTATTCCCTCGGAAAACGGCTGCACCCGGATCATCCCTATGACTCGCCGAGGGTCCACGTGAATATCAACGACGCTCGCGCGTTCTTTCGGCGATCGCTGGATAAATATGACGTCATCGTGTTTGGCCTGCTCGACTCTCATACGGAATTTTCGGGCTACAGCAACATGCGCATCGATAATTATGTGTACACCGAAGAATCCTTGCGCGAAGCCAGGCGCCATCTCAAGTCTTCAGGTGTTCTAGTCGTAAAGTTCGAGGTCCGCGCTCCATGTACGTGGATGGGACAGCGATTCTACTCCATGTTCAACGGCATCTTCGGCCGTCCGCCGGTGACCTTTTTTGCACCGCCCGTCGGCGGTTTGCTGTCCGCCACTGAATTCATCGCTTCAAATGATTCGGGCGTCTGGGATCGTGCGGCAGCCCCGGAGATGGCCAGGATGATCGCAAAGAATCCATCTCACTTTTCGCTTGATTTGGGGCAGGCGCCTCCGCCCACGACGGACGATTGGCCGTATGTGTACCACCAGGGCCGCAACATTCCCCGCACCTATCTCACAATTTCATTGCTTCTCCTCACCATCGCTTTCTTTTCGGCGCGCCGCGCCTTCGACCCGACTAAAGTGTCGACCTGGAATGTCTTCTTCCTTGGCGCCGGATTTCTTCTCTTGGAAACGCAAATAATCAGCCGTTTGGCTTTGTATTTCGGTGCGACCTGGTGGGTGAACTGCTTCGTGCTTTCGGTTGTGCTATCGGTACTGATGCTGTCTAACTTCTGCGTGCAGCGGGGGGCGGCAGCGGGCGGGCTGCTGCGCTGGTATGCGGCACTGCTCTCCTCGCTCTTAGGGATCTACTTTGTCCGCTGGGAACTGTTGCCCTTCGGAACGATTGTGGCTGGGATTTCACTCGCCGGCGCCTACTGCGTGCCGCTGTTCTGCGCGGGCATCATCTTCACCGAAACTTTTCGGCGGAGCGAAGACAAATCCCGCTGCTTTGGAAGCAACATCATTGGGTCGGTCGCTGGCGGACTCGCGCAAAGTGCGTCCTTCGTCATTGGCATCAAGGCGCTGCTGTTAGTGGCTGGGATCTTCTACCTGCTCGCCGGCGTTTTCGACGCGCTTAGCAAACGCGCCTCCGGTCTGGTGACCGAACGTTCGTCTTACGAAGCGCTCCCACTCGAGGTCGAGTGCTCGACGTTTGTCAGCGCTGTGCGTGATGGATCAATCGGCTCTTAAACTGTCCTAGGGAGCGCGCTTGAGCACTAATGTCGCGTTTAATCCCCCGAACGCGAACGTGTTTGAGATCGCAATCTCGATGGGTGCCGGCCGGGCTTGATTGGGCACCACGTCCAGATCGCAGGCCGGATCCGGAGCCGTGAAGTTTGCCGTTGGCGGCAGTAATCCATGTTTCAGCGCCAAAACAGCGGCGATCGCTTCCACCCCACCCGCGGCGCCCAAGGTGTGACCGTGCATGGATTTCGTCGAGCTAACCGGCGGTGAGCTCGCATTAGGGCCGAACACCGTGTGAATTGCCTCGCTTTCGATGGCGTCGTTGGCCTGGGTTCCCGTGCCGTGGGCGTTGATGTAATCGACTCGCTCCGGTGTGATACCGGCGTCGAGAAGCGCCCAGCGCATCGCCTTTACAGGCCCGTCGGCACAGGGCTGGGTGATGTGGTGAGCATCCGAGCTCATCCCGAATCCGATGATTTCGGCGAGGATCGCAGCGCCTCGGGCCCGGGCATGTTCCCAATTTTCGAGCACCAGGATGGCGCCCGCTTCACCCAATGTGAGGCCTTTGCGATCCGATTGAAAATGGCCGGCAGACGTCGGGAGAGACGACGCGCATGGCCTCCCACGCGCGCAAAAATCCTTCGGCGAACACCGCGTCGCTTCCGCCGGCGATGGCTGCCGTCACCTGTCCATAACGCACCATCCAGAAAGCCTGCCCCAAAGCGTGGTTGGAAGACGAGCATGCAGTCGAGACCGTGTACGCGGGACCATGGATCCCGAATTCGAGCGAAATGCGGCTTGCGCCCGCGTTCGACATCGTGCGTGGAATGGTAAACGGCGCAACTCGGGGATTGTTCTCACGATATAGCCGCCGGTAACCTTCTTCCTCGGTGAACTGTCCGCCGATGCTGGTTCCGGTGACGACGGCCGTTCCGTCGCCCAACTCCTGCATCGAACCGCAAGCCGCTTTGCAGAACGGCTTCGCGCGCCGCCACCGTGGCGAGCTGGGCGAAACGCTCCAGCAGCAGCAGATCCTTTTCGCTGAAATGATCGTTGGGGTTAAAATCCCAGGCCTCGGCACCGTTTTGAAACCGATACGGAGGGGATCCGCAGTCCTTCAAGGCGGCGATCCGGCTGACGCCTCCGGCCAATCGCGTCCAACATTCCGCCACATTGTTTCCGAGCGCGCAGACCAGCCCGAGGCCGGTGACTGCAACTCGATTCATGCCGCACCCGGAGGTACGGTTTGTTGCTTTTGTGCGATCAAGGCGCGAACGCCATCGATCGCCTGCCGAACGGAACGCAGTTCGTGGACGCTTTCGTCGGGAATATTGACGCCGAATTCATTCTCGAGCGCGAACACGATGTTGATGCCGTCGAGGGAGTCGATCTTCAATTCCTCGAATGTGCTGTTGGGAGAAATGGACTCGACAGGTATACGTTGGCTTTGCGCAATGATGCGCATGACCCGCACTCCTAGATCGCCAGTATCCGAGCTTTCGGGCATGGTTTGAAAACTCATGATAACCCCGTCCAGGAGCCAGGACGGGTGGCAGGATTTTGCGACTCAACAGAAAAAAGGCCGGGCGTGTACGATCGCCCGGCCAAGGAGCACCCAAAGCAGCTCGGAATCCACCTTGGGACGGAGGAAGGTGGTTAGGTTAGGAGACCGCCGTGTCCGAGACAGGCAATTTCCCACCCGGAAACTCGATATTTTGCAAGCACGGGCGGCAGGATCAAATCCAGAACGTTCGGTTTCGCAGAGCGGAAACAGCAGGGCGCGGAAACGATCGGAATTTCATCTTTGTAGCTCAGCAACATAAGATTGCCCGGCTCGACAGGCGCCATGAAGCGTTCGATGTGCGCGCCGAGACGCGCAATTGCTCGTCCGATGACGTCTTCGGGACCCGCGGGCGCGGTGGTCGAGGCAACCAATACAACCGCCGGTCTGGTACGGAGCAAATGCTGAAGCGCACGGGTGACTTGCTCTTCTTCCTCCACGGCGGCGAGCGAATATCGAAGGTTTGCTCCGTACCGCTCAATCCTTTGGCGCACGACGCTCTCGAACAACGTGCGAGCGCGGTCCCCCTGAACGGGATCTGTATAAAGAACCGCGACGCCGGGTTCGCGGATCGGTCGCGCTTGGAGGATCTGACCGCGCTCATTCAACATTTTGAGGACAGGCTCGAGCTGCGATTCCGCCACTGCGAAGGGACTGCTCTTCACTGTTGCGACCCGCTCACCTTTGCGAACGTAGTGATAGTTCAACACGGTCGATATGGCAATGCTGCTCGTACAGTTAATCTGTTTCAGCAGATCATCGTCGATCAGCACACAACAATCCTCTGTAGCGAATAAGTTTGCCCGGCCGCCCGCGGCCAAACGAATCTCTACCGCGCCGCAACACATGGCGCCCGCGACAGCCGATACCGCGTCGTCCTCGCCGATCTCGCCCTGCTCGAGCTCGGTGACCCACACCTGCTGCATGCCTTCTGTTTGCAGGAGGCGCACGTCATCATCGCTCAGGACGTGCCCTTTCGCCAGCAGCTTTCTGCCGCCAGGACGAAAGATGGTGCAGCAGAGAATTCTCCCCATGGATTCCTGGATATCAACCGTGAGCGCCCGCATTTCCCCTCCTAGGAAACTGCAATATAGTACTTGCAGTACCAAATATACTAGTACTCTAACGAGATTTCCAGAGAAAAATAAAAATTTGTGAAATCTTTTTGAGGTTCGTAGGGAATTCTAGAGAAAAGGAGCTTTGTTCTCGCGTAAGCGCAGTGCTTTTACGATAAATGCATTAGAGTTGCTCGTCCGTTGAGCGGGCGGCCAGATCCCCAATGATAGGGAGCCGCACTTGCTCTTCTCGCGCAGCCTTGATGAGCAGGTAGATCCAGCAAATGTAGAGAGCGAACTTGATGAGCAGGAAGGCGAGGTGGTCCAGGCCCCATCCGTGGAAGCCGGGGATCAGAAGAATCGGTATGGCGGATGACACAATCAGCCAAGCCACGAATAGATAGAGCGATTGGAAGGCGTTGAAGCGAACACGATGGTTTGCCCGGTACTTTTGGGATGCCAGGAAAACGATAGCCGGAATGACGCCGAAGACCGGAATATAACAGAGGATGGAGGCGGTGCGGTCGCTCAAGCCCTCGATCAGATCCGGCAAATGAGGGGAAGTCCGCGGCTGGGGCGCCCCGCAATGATGGCAGAATAATCCGTGCGGGTCGACGCTGGTTCCGCAATTGGTGCAAAACGGCAAAGGATTTTTGTCCCTCTATTCAAGTCCTACTCTGAATTACGGCATCGAAACGGTACATTGTTCCGTCGAGCCGTGACGCAGCGAGCGCCCGCGGAGTTATCCGAAGAAATCGCGGACCTTTTCGAACACGCTCTTCTCGTGGGGCGCATTATCGGCGGGAAGCACCTGATAGAGCTCTTCGAAGAGTTTGCGCTGCTCGCGAGTGAGTTTTCTGGGAATTTGAACATCCACGTGGACGTACAGATCCCCGCGCGCGCGGCTGTTCAGATGGGGTATACCGAGGTTCCGCAGTTTGAACTGGGCTCCAGGTTGAGTGGCTTCCGGAATGTGTATCGTCTGGGGACCATCGAAGGTTTCGATCTCGATATCGGCTCCCAGCGCGGCTTGGGCGATGTTGATGGGAAGCGTGCAATGCAGGTCGCTCTCGCGGCGTTCAAACACGGGATGGTCGGCGACCTTGACAACGACGTATAGATCGCCGGGCTCGCCTCCGCGCAGAGCAGGATTTCCCTCGCGCGCCAGGCGCAAGCGCGTTCCGGTATCGACGCCCGCGGGTATATTGACCTTCAGCTTCTTTTCCACGCGGCTGAAGCCTTCGCCTTTACACTGCGTACACGGGCGCCGAATGACCTGGCCGGTTCCGTTGCAGGTTGGGCACGTTTTGCGGATGGAAAGGAAGCTCTGCTGATAGAGAACTTCGCCGCGGCCATTGCAAAGCGAACATTTGACGACCCCGCCATTTGCTTCCGCGCCCGTGCCAAGACACCGGGAGCAGGCCTCGAGCTTGGGAATTTGCAGATCTGCGGCTAAGCCTCTCATCGAGTCCTCGAAACTGATCTCGAGGTCATAGCGGATGTCTTCGCCACGTTGAGGCCGCGAGCGCGAACGGCCGCGCTGCCCGAACATGTCGAAGCCAAACAAATCTCCGAGAATGTCGCTGAAATCGGCGAATGCCGATTCGTCGAAGCCGGGAGTCCCGCCTCCATTCACGGCCTGATGGCCGTATCGATCGTATGCCGCCCGCTTTTGGGGATCGCTGAGCACAGCGTAAGCTTCCGCGGCTTCTTTGAACCGCTCTTCGGCGGTCCGATCATTCGGATTCCGATCCGGATGGTACTGGAGCGCGAGCTTCCGGTACGCGCTCTTCAGAGACAAATCATCGCAGTCTCGCGAGACGCTCAGAATTTCGTAGTAATCTCGTTTGGCGACACTCATCTTTGGTCCGGTACGTCCCGGGAAGCCGTCACGGATTGATAGCCACCTTCACCAAGGCAGGGCGCAGGAGCCGTCCTTTGAAATAATAGCCGCGTTGGAATTCCTCGAGTATAGTTTGATCCGGGTGATCCTTTGTATCAACCATTTCAACGGCATGATGAATGTGAGGATTGAACAGCGGAACTTCTTCGGAGATCGGTTCCAGGCCGAGTTTCTTCAAGGAATCAAAAAAGCGCTGGTAGATGAGCTCCATACCGCGCGCATACTCCTTATCCGCGGTCTCCACTTTCAGCGCTCGCTCGAAGTCATCGAGTACCGGTAACAGCGCTTTCACGGTTTCCATGCTGGCGAATTCAAAGAGTTCACCGCGCTCGCGCTCGATGCGCCGTCGATAGTTTTCGAACTCGGCTTGCCGCCTCTGGAGAAGCTCTTGCAGCTCGGCTTTCTCTTTTGCCAAGCGGTCGCGATCTGCTGCGTTTATAGAAGCTTCCGTCTCTTCGGAGGCCGCGGCCGGGCGTTCCGGCAGGGTCTGAATGTCTTCGGTTGCTACTGCTTCTCTACTATCTCGAGGTTCCATTTGACTACACCACTCTCAAAATTTCAGCGTAACAGGCCCTGCAAGCGTTCGGTTTTACTGTGGCCGGCGGCGCGCTGTGCTGGAGGCGGGAGCGGAGGAACCCAGGGCGCGAAGCTGCTGCTGCGCTCTGCGGGCGTCATCGGTACGGGGAAAGTTTGCGATGAGCAGGCGAAACTCCTGGACGGCGCGGGTTCGCTGTCCGGCCTTCAGCAGAGCCATTCCCTTCATGAGATGCGCATCGGGAGTCTTCGGATTCTGCGGGTATCGCTCAAGAACGGCGTCGAAGGCCTGGATGGCGGCCGTGTAATTCCCTTTGTTGTACGCGATTTCTCCGATGTAGTACTGGGCGTTGGCCGCGAGCTCCGTGCTCGGAAAGTACGTGAGATATTGCTGAAACTCTTGAGACGCAAGATCTGTGTTTCCGCCCTGCAGATCGCGAACGGCATCGGTATACGTTTTGTCAGCGCTCATGCCGGCCGGAGGCGCGGCTGTGCCGGGCTGGCCCGTGTTGCGGGCCGTCGGTCGCTGACGTACCTGTGTCGCCGGGAGCTGGCGGCGGATTCTGAGCGATCTGCACCTGGTTCTTAAGATCCGTAATTTTCGCGTCCATGCGCTCCAGACGCGCGCTGAGCTCCTGCAGAGCGTCTTTCAACGCGTGCACGTCATCACTCATGGAATCGACTTTGGTGCCGAGGCCCGACACCGGAGCGAGCTGCTGGCCGAGACCGTTGCTAATCGCAGACTGCACATTCGCAATCTCGGTGGCGTTCTTGCCGGAACTATCCTGCGTCTGCTGCGCCAAGACGGTCAGGGCGCCCAGCTTGGTATCGAGATCGCGCTGCAGCGCATCCATTTTGTCTTGCAGCAGAGCAACGTCGCGCTGCAGTTCGATGATTTCCTTGCTCGCCGCAAAGGTAAACGGCGAACAGATGAGCGCCAGAGCTGTCAGACGCAGAAATTTCATAGGCCTCACTCCTTAAGGAGAGGGGACGAACCGAATTCGTCCCCGTTTCATGCTTTCGTCTTTAGCTTACTGGGTTCCGGCAGAGAAATGCGCCCGGCGGTTGCGCGCGTAACAGTCTTCGGTGGCGTCGGTGCAGAGCGGACGCTCTTTGCCGTAGCTGATGGTCTTCAGCTTGTCGCCGGGCACGCCGAGGGATATCAGAGCTTCTTTCGTTGCGCTGGCGCGACGGTCGCCAAGCGCGAGGTTGTACTCGGCGGAGCCGCGTTCATCGCAGTGACCTTCGACCGTGACAACGAAGGTGGGGTCCTGGGCAAAAATCGTCTTGAGCGCGTTGGCGTCGGATTGAAGAATCGGCTGATCCTGAGAGCGGACATCGCTTTTGTCGTAATCGAAGTGAATGTCCTGCACTTGCCGGGCAAGCAGCTCGGCTGCGGACTCCGCGGGACGCTGCGGAGCTTGCTCGGGAGCGGGTGGCGCAGCAACGGTTACAGTGGCGTCGGCTTCAGAGCTACCGCCGGGATTAGTCGCCGTTAGGTGATATGTCGTGGTGCTCGTCGGATAAACGGCACGGCGGCCGTTCGCGCTCACCGGACCAATTCCGTCGATCTGGACAGTGGTCGCATCCGTGACGGACCAGCGCAACGAAGATGGCTGGCCGCTCGCGATGGTCGTGGGCTCCGCAGTGAAGTAATTGATGGTCGGCTTGTTTGCCGGGGCAGGCTGCGGCGGTGGCGCCGCCGCAGGTGGCGGCGGAAGAGGCTTCTTATGACACGCCGCGATAACACCTAACGTGAACACGGTTGCGAGCGTCAGCGCTGCTCTGCGCGTTCTCATGATCTCCTGTTTCCTCCTTGGATGAGCCCGCGCATCTCAGCGAGGCGAAGACTCCTAAATGTTCGATCATACTCCCTAGATACTCTCGTGTTAGCGTTCCGCATTGACCCAAACAGGCTTCTCGTTCGTTCCGGCTTGTGTCAAAGCATGTTTGCCGGTGCCGTCGGCGTTCATCACCCAAATCTGCGACCGGCCTCCGCGCTTTGACGCGTACGCGATGTGAGCGCCATCGGGCGCCCAACTCGGGTTTTCATTGCGTCCTTCGTTGGCGGTGAGCTGAGTCGTTTGTTGCGACGTTACATCCATGACGAAGATGTTGTAATTCCCAGGCTCAAACCCTCGCGTCCACGCGAACGCAATGTGAACTCCATCGGGACTCCAGGCAGGATTGGTAGCCTCTCCAGTTCCGGCGCTGAGACGCCGCACATCGGCGGCTTCGAGGTTCATGTGATAAATCTGCGGAAAACCCGAGCGGCCGGAGACGTCGATCAGATCCGCGCCGGTTTTCGGATTGATCTTGGGTTCGACTTCGATGCTGCCCGAAGATGTGAGGCGGCGGAAGCCCGAGCCATCGACATTCGAGGTAAAGAGCTGCGCCGGGCCTCCCGCGGCGGTAGAGGAAAAAATCACGCGTTTCGAATCTGGTGTAAACGTAACGAAGGCGTTCATGGAAGCGTGTTGATTATAGAAGGGCATTCTGCGCCCGGTGTCCAGAGAAACCATGTAGATGGCGGGATAACCGGCAGCGTAACTGGTGAACGCGACGATGCGGCCATCAGGAGAGGCGGACGGGAATGTGGACGTGGAGCCGAGCCGCGTGAGTTGGCGTTGATCGGTGCCGTCCCAATTCATGACCCAGATCTCTTTTGCGCCGGAACGGTTCGAGACGAAAACGATGCGCGTTCCGACGAGACTTGTTCCGCCGAACTGGGCCAGGATATCGGCAGCAAAACGATGACCGGCATCAACTGCACCGGCCGCGTCGAGCGTCGCGGTGTAGATCTTGCCGAACACTTGAGCCTGTGCGAGGGTCGCGATGTTCGGAGCCGTGCTGTAGAACCAGCCGAAGACGACCAATTGGCCGCGATCCTCCGCGCCGTAACCGATGCCAAGATAATTCGCCGAGACGGGGGGAAGGCTCCAGTCGGTCAAGCGATGCCCCTGCGGGTTGACCGGTCGCGAGCTCGGCGGAGCAACGCCTGCGATGAGATCGGAAGGCTGCTGCGGCACTTGGATTGGGTACATTGTCTTGGGGACAAAGTTAATAAGTGGCGAATTTTGCAAATCGCCCGCGACTGTGCTGTTGAAAGCCGACATAAGGGAGACAGCGCCGCCGGAAGCACGGAAATCAGGAACAGCGATCAACGGCTTGCCGGGATTCTTGACGATCACCCCGCTCACTTGCTGCCGCGCTGCAAGGCCGCCGAGGGTCGCGCAAAGCAGGAAAGGAAGAATGACAAATCGTAATCGCATTACCGTAAATTGAATGTGAACTGAGCGGAGATTGAGCTTTCCGGGACTTGCGGAGGCAGCATGGGTAGCGGGTTCGATTGATACACCGCGCGCAGAGCCGTGTTGTCGATATTCGGATTTCCGCTCGACGCAAGGAGCTGGACGTCCCGTATTGTGCCGTCGCGCATGATGATGAAACCAACCATGGCGGGAGCACGCTGGGTGCGCTCATCGAGTCCGCCGGTCTGCCAATTCTGAGCGATCCGATCGCGGATCAATCCCGCATACGCGCCCAAGCGGTTATCGCCTAAAGGCGTGTTCGGGCCAATGCCGACGCGGCCTGATCCCGTGGGGCCGCCGTACATGGGATTCGAAAGAGCCTGTGGAGACCGGCTGTAAACCTGATTCGGCGGAGCGGGTTGCAGATATTTCTGCTGATGCAGCGGACGCGGAGCTTGCCGCTTGATCTTGTCTGGGATTTCGATTGCATTCTTGTCGGGCAGAGGCTGTTTCTTTTCGACTGTCTGGGGCGCGGGAGCGGTGGGAACCATGGATTGAGTATCGTTCGCGACCGGATTGGGCGGGGCTTCGCGCCGCGGGATGGGAATGTTATGCACGGGCGAGACGGTATACGATGGGCCGCCGCCGGCGTTGATGTCCCCGAAGGTCGTGCGCACTCTGTTCATCCAGTACCAACCGATAAACAGAACCGCGATTGCCGCCGCGTGTATCACGAGGGAGCCGACGAACGGGAGCGTCAAGGGGTCGCGCTGATCCAGAATGTCGAGTTGCTCTGCCATCTCGCTTCAACGGGGTTGGCGGGTCGAGGAATCGATGGGCGCGGTCACCATTTTCACTTCGAATTTGGCATCACCCAGCTCTGCAACGATCTGCGCAATCGGGTCCCAAGGGGTCTGTTTATCCGCTCGGACGTAGACCGACGTTGCGTTATGGAAACGGTCGCGAACGGTCTGAGCGAGCAGGTTGATGTTTACGGGCTTGTCGTTCAGAAACGACTCGCCGTTCTTGGTGATGCTGATGACGGGGAGCGCTTGCGCCGTCTGGCGAACCGTCTTGACCTTCGGAACCTGAATATCGAGTCCGAACTCCATTACGTTGGCGGTGATCATGAAAATGATCAGCAACACAAGAATCACGTCGACAAGCGGCACCACATTGATTTCCGACATCGTGGGAGGGCCGCCGAAACGGCGTCCACGTCTCGCGCCTTCGCCGCCATTGAAGGAAAAGGCCATTTACGTCAACCGCCAAAATCGCGTTCGGCAAGGTTTTGGAACTCGATGGCGAAATCTTCCATGCGGGTGCCCATTTCCTTGATGCGCGTTCCGAAAACGTTGTAGAAGATTGCGGCGGGAATGGCGGCCGCGAGCCCGATTGCGGTGGTGACCAGAGCTTCCGAGATGCCGGGCGCGACCGCACGCAGGCTGGTGCTGCCGGCGTTAGCCAAGCCCTGGAATGCATCGATAATGCCCCACACCGTGCCGAACAGACCGATAAAGGGGGAGACGGAGGCGACCGTTGCGAGCCAGTTCATGTTCATCTCGAGTTTGGTGACTTCTTCGCTGATGCCCAACTGTAAGCTGCGCTCGATGGCCGGTTTGTTTACAAGCGCGCCGCGCTGTTTGATCTGGCGTTCGATTTCGCCATACCCGAAATCAAAGACCGCGACGAGGGGCGCCGTACCGAATTGCTCGCTGGCGACCGCCACGGTTTGTAGACTGTTTGCCTTCCGAAATGCGCGGAGGAAATTCCGGTTCTCGCGCCGGGCGCGGCCGAAAACGCTGGTTTTGGAGAACACGATGGTCCAAGAAAACAGCGAAAACAGGATCAGGAAGACGATGACAGCTAAAGGAACGGGCCTTAGATTGAGGATGATGTCCCAGAGGCCGAGATCCGCAAGAAGCGGCACAAAGTGCAATTCAGGAGTTTCCTCTCATTTCGTCTCATTATAAAAGGGCTTCATAGGAGGGCTTCGGCAATGATTCCGGTAATCATTCGGCAAGCATTGATCATCAAGCAGGTTGAGCGCTCGCGGTGATTTCAGCACCGGGATCGAATGGGCCGTCAGCCAAACGCCCTTGATCTGATCACAGATAAAGAGCTATGCTGTTATCGATCATCGATAACTGCAATGAAGCCCAACGATCTGGTTCAGGGTACGCTCGGCATGCTCATCCTAAGAATCCTTGCGTTGGAGCCCATGCACGGCTGGGCGCTTTCGCAGCGTCTCAAGCAAATGTCGAATGACGTTCTGCAGGTCGGGCCTGGCTCTTTATACCCCGCGCTCCACAAATTGGAACAGGAAGGCTGGATCACCGCAGAATGGCTGGTTAGCGACACCAAGCGCCGGGTCAAATTCTACTCCTTGACAAAGGAGGGCCGCAGGCAATTGGAACGTGAAACCGCCGACTGGAAGCGGCTGTCCGGGGCGATCACGGGGATCGTGGCCCCGGCAAAGGGCTAAGCGTTATGCGTTTCCTCAGGCGAATGCACTTGCGATTCCGAGCGCTGTTCTTTCGGTCGCAGGTGGAAGGCGATCTGAATGACGAATTGCGCGACTATGTGGAGCGTGAAATGGAGCGGCAAATTACCAGTGGAGCGTCCCCGGAGGAAGCGCGCAGAGTGGCTTTGGCAAGTCTGGACGGCGTGGAACGCGTAAGAGAGGAGTGCCGGGATGCCCGTGGCGTGCGGTGGGTGGAAGCGGCCGCAAGTGACTTACAATTTGCGTTCCGGACGCTTCGCAAGACACCGGCCTTCACCGTCACCATTGTCGCGGCCCTGGCATTTTGCATCGGACTCAATGGTGCCATCTTCTCGGTGGTCGATACGGTACTGTTTCGCCCGTTGTTTTTCCCGGATCAGGACCGGCTGGTCTCGGTCACCGAAGGCGTACCCGCTCTGGGGTTCCCTGTGATGCCGTTTTCCTGTCCCGATTATCTGTATGTTTCAGCGAACAACCGGTCCTTTGCATCCACCGGAGTCTACCGGAACCAGGAGTACGAAATCGCCGGCGTCAGCCAGCCGCGACGCATAGAGGGCGCGCGCATCTCGGCGTCACTGTTTCAAGTTCTTGAAGTCTCGCCGGCTGTGGGCCGAGTGTTCACTCGCTACGAAGATGATCATTCGGCGCGGGTTGTTTTATTGAGCGACGGCCTCGCTCGAAGTTTGTTTGGGACACCGCAGGACGCGATTCGCAGCACAATTCTTCTCGATCGGATGCCGTATGCAGTTATCGGGATCATGCCACGAGCATTCTCTTTCCCGATACGCGGATCACGCTTCAACGGCGATCCTGCTCAACTGTTTGTTCCCGTCTCCTGGGATAACGAAGACCGGAAACAAAAGGTCAGCGACTTCGATTACAGCATGATCGCTCGATTGCGGCCGAAGGTGACGGTCCAACAGGCAAATGCGGAAGTCCGAGGCTTGATCAAACGCCTCGCCGAGAATTATCCGACAGCAATAAAACAGATGCTGCAGCACCTTCCGAACTTCTCACTGGAAGCCCAGGTGATCCCTTTTCGTGAAGAGTTTACAGGGAATGTCCAACAGCCGCTGATGCTGTTGCTGGCGGCGGTGGGAGTCGTCCTGCTGATCGGCTGTACGGATGTTGCCAACCTGATGTTCACCCGCATGGCCGCACGACGAAGGGAATTTGCTGTTCGGACCGCTCTGGGTGCGGGGCTTTGGCGGCTTACACGGCAGACATTGACAGAAGGGTTATTGCTTTCCATCGCGGGCGGGGCAATCGGCCTTTCTTTAGCCTTCTGGGCGTTGCCGCTGCTGATTCATTTTGCTCCAGGCACGCTGCCGCGAGCGAATGAAATCGGTCTGAACTGGCGGATGGCCGGTTTCGTGGCCGCAGTCACCCTGCTCACACCAATTATTTTCTGCTTGGCGCCGTTCGTGAACACGATGCGTACCATTGCCGCAACTCAGCTGCACGGTGAAGGGCGAACAACCACCCAAAGCAGGCGCGAGCGGCTCACTATGTCGGGCGCCGTTATCGTTCAATTTAGCCTTGCGTTCGTTCTGCTGACCACGGCCGGACTACTACTGCGCAGTTTCATAAACGCAAAAGAAACGAATCCGGGGTTCGAGCCAGAGCATGTTATCAGCATGCGAATTACTCTCCCGACTGCCACGTATAAATCGGCCGTGCAGATTACGAGCTTATTCAACCGATTGCTTACACAAGTACCAGCGTTACCCGGTGTTCGGCAAAGCGGAGCGATCTCCGATCTTCCGATGGGTTCGAGCTCCAATGTGATTCTCGCAGCCGAAGGTCCCGCCCGTCACACCGAACGAGCGGATTATCTTTTCTGCCTCGGCGATGCTCTGCGCACTCTAGGCGTGCATCTGCTGGAAGGACGTTTATTCGCACCCGACGACTACGTTGGAAAGACACATGTCGCAGTAATCTCGGAGGGGTTGGCAAAGCGACTATGGCCAGACCAGAATCCGATCGGTAGGCATATCAAATTCGGCGTCGACGATCCGATGAATGAAGAGCCATGGTTGACCGTGGTTGGCGTTGTCGCAGATGTAAAAGCGACGCTGACGAGCAGATCCCCGCGGTTTCTGGTGTTTACGACCCCGGCAGACTGGATGAATGCGATGGACGTCGTCGTCCGGACATCCGGGAATCCGCTTTCGCTCGCAAGAGAGCTGCGGCAACAGATAAAGAAAATCGATCCTAATCTCGCGGCCGGGCGCATCGAGACAGTTGATGAACTCTTGGGTGAATCCTTATCAGCGGAGCGCTTTCGGACCTGGCTGTTGACCTGCTTTGCCGTCGCGGCCATGTTACTCGCAACGCTCGGAGTCGGCGGCCTGCTTGCCTATAATGCTGCGCAGCGTATGCAGGAGTTTGGCGTGCGCCTTGCTCTGGGAGCAAAACCGAGTGACCTGGTTGGCTTGGTCCTGCGGCATTGTTTGCGACTCTCTGGTACGGGAGTCGTGATAGGACTGATCGCGTCGCTCCTTGTCGCCAGAACAATTTCTGCTTTGCTCTACGATACGAGCCCGCTTGATCCAGCGACTTTCGCAGCAGTGTCTTTCATCCTAATACTTTTTTCACTCGGCGCCTCCATCATTCCGATTTGGCGGCTGACTCACATTGACCCCGTCGTGTCGCTGAGGGCCGAGTAACAACATTAATGCTGTCCACGGATGGCCAAATGTCGCTCACAGGAGTATTTTTCCTGGTGTCGATCAGTTGACTAGATCTGCTCATGCCGCCCTTGTTCGTGTTTTGTCGGCGATCCGGACAGAACTCAGGAGTGTCTCACATGAATCGCGTGTAGTCGCGTTGCATAGATTCTGGCGACCATTGTGAGCCGCCAGTCACACCATCCGCCCAAATCCCGCAAACCCGCTATCGCCCTCAGATGTCGGCGTTTACCGCGAGAACAGCAACCCGCGGCAGCCCATCCCGCCCGCGCCGGCATGCTACTCGTTGTCCGCCATGTCGCACACAGAAGCCAATCGCGCGAACGCGCAGCTCAGCAGCGCTGCGCGAAGAATACGCGCCCGCGACTGTGACGGAGGAAAGGCTAGTGCTCAAAATCGCCCAGCACCAATGGCTCACCGATCGCGCCCTACGCTTCCGGCCCGGCATTCCACGAAACGGGCGAACACACGGACCAGAACCGCCTCGCGCTATTCCTGCGCCATCACAGCACGCATGAGCGCGCCTATTACCGCGCCCTCAAGCAGCTTCTAAAGCTCAGAAAAGAAAGATGGAAAGAAGAATTTGGGTTCGAATGGCAAAAACACGAAGAGCGGGAGCAGGAACGCAAAGGCGCGAGGAACAGGAGCTGGAAGAGGAAGAAACCGTTTGGCGCATCGGCCAACTGCTCGAAGGAGGTCAAAACGAAGGCGATTTAGCCGAAGAGGCCGTATAATTCGGTCACATGCTGGTGGAGCTGATGGTCGAGAACTATGCCGTTGTGGACCACGCTCGCATTCGGTTTCAGGAAGGTCTCAACGTCTTGACGGGCGAGACCGGAAGTGGGAAGTCGATTGTCGTCGGTGCGCTCGGGCTGTTATTGGGCGCGCGCGCGTCGGCCGAGATGATTCGCAGCGGGGAAAACCGGGCGCGTGTTTCGGGCATTTTCGCGATGCAGCCGGTTGGCATCGCCGACGCATTGTTGGCGGAAGCAGGAATCGACGCGGAGGAAGAGCTAATCGTAGACAGGGAGATCGGAACGGCCGGTAAGTCTCGCGCCTTTGTGGCGAACCGGCCGGTGACGACGGCATTTCTGCGCCAACTCGCTCCGGCGCTGGGCGACATACACGGGCAAAACGAGCAACAGCTTCTGTTCACACCAGCGGCGCAACGGGAATTGCTGGACGAATACGCGACGGCACAAGAGTTGCGCAAGCGAGTATCGGAAGTTTTTCTCGAGTGGCGAACCATGGGGGAAAAGATCGAGGAGCTCAGTAAGAACGAGCAGGAGAAATTGCGCCTATTGGATCTTTGGACATTTCAGCGCAACGAGATTGACACGGTAGAAGCGAAGCCGGGCGAAGACGTCGCGCTTGAAATGGAGCGTCGCGTGCTTCAGAACGTGACACGGCTGCAGGAGAATGCCGCGGCGGCGTTTTCAGCTTTGTACGAAGCTCCCGAGAGCGCGACGACACAGGCGCGGCAGGCTCTCAAGCGTCTCGAAGAACTGACGCGGATCGATGCGAGCTTGGCGGAGACGGTAGATTCTCTGAAACAAGCTGCAGTGCTGGTGGAAGATGCGGCATACGCATTGCGCGATTACTTAGGGCGGTTGGAGGGTGATCCGGGACGGCTGGAAGAAGTGGAGACGCGCCTGGCCGCGCTCGACCGTGTGAAGAGAAAATACGGCGGCACCATCGAGCAAGTGCTTGCGTTTCGAGAGGACGTGGCGCGGCGGGCGGATGAAATCGAGAACGCAAGCGAACATCGAGCCGCGCTTGAGAAGCAACGAGTGGAGCTGGCGCACCAGTACGAGATGTTGGCCGCCGAGCTAACCCGCGGGCGAACTGCGGCGGCGGAGCAATTGAGCCGGCAAGTGGAACGGGAGCTGAAAAATCTCGCCATGGCGGGAACACGATTTCGGATCGTGATTAGCAGTTGCGATTGGACGGCCGCCGGCGCCGACGAGATCGCGTTTTTGATCTCGCCGAATCGCGGCGAGGAACTGAAGCCGCTCGAGAAGATCGCGTCGGGAGGCGAGTTGTCACGGTTCGCGCTGGCGCTAAAGACGGCGCTGGGGGATCGAGATGAGCATCCAGGGTTATACACGCTGGTGTTCGATGAAATCGATGCGGGGGTGGGTGGCGCCGCGGCTGCAGCGGTCGGCAAGAGACTGAAGGAACTGTCGCGAAGAAACCAGGTAATCTGCGTGACGCATCTGGCACAAATCGCCGGTTTCGCGGATCATCATTACGCGGTTTCAAAGCGCGAGAAGAACGGCCGCGTTACTACCGCGATCGAAGAACTCGGGCGCGAGCAGCGGGCACGAGAGATCGGACGAATGCTTTCGGGCGAGCACATCACGACCGAGGCTTTGAAGCAGGCAGAGCAGTTGATCCGAGCGGGAAAAACATCGTAGCGCGGCCGTGGATAAATCGCAGCTGCCCCCTGACGGTCGCGGTTCTGTTAGCGATTCCGATTGAAGCGACGAACTCCTCATAAGATGGTGCGAGGAGTTCAAACGACATGCCGCAAACCCTCAGCGCCCAGGAAATCGCAGACCTTGATGCCTATTGGCATGCGGCGAATTACCTGACCGTGGGACAAATTTACCTCAAAGACAACCCCCTTCTTGAGCGGCCGCTTACCACAGACGACATCAAGCCGCGATTGTTGGGCCATTGGGGCACGACGGCGGGATTGAACTTTATCTACACGCATTTGAACCGCCTCATTCGCTTGAATGACCTGAACATGATGTACGTTATCGGACCGGGGCACGGCGGTCCGGGAATCGTCGCGCACACCTATCTGGAAGGCTCGTACACGGAAATCTACCCGAATATCGAGCAGAACCGCGACGGGATCAAGCGGCTGTTCAAGCAGTTTTCGTGGCCGTACGGTATACCAAGTCACGTCGCGCCGGAGACGCCTGGATCGATTCACGAAGGAGGTGAACTTGGATATTCGCTGCTGCATGCCTATGGAGCGGCATTTGACAATCCGGATCTGATTGTCGCGTGCATCGTGGGAGACGGCGAAGCGGAAACGGGTGCGCTCGCGACGAGCTGGCATTCGAACAAATTTCTCAATCCCGTGCACGACGGCGCGGTGCTGCCGATTCTGCATCTCAATGGATACAAGATCGCAAATCCGACGGTATTGGCGCGGATTTCCGAAGACGAGCTGCGGGCCTTGTTTGAGGGTTACGGCTACAAGCTGCACTTTCTTGAAGGGCACGATCCGGCGGAGATGCACCCGAAAATGGCGGCGGCGCTGGAAGAAATGCTCGGGGAGATTCGGGCGATACAGCAACGGGCGCGCACCGAGGAAAAGCCCGATCGGCCGCGATGGCCGCTGCTCATCTTGCGGACACCGAAAGGCTGGACGGGGCCGAAGGAAGTGGATGGGAAGCCAGTGGAAGGGACGTGGCGCGCGCACCAAGTTCCCGTTACGGACGTCAGGACGAACCCGGCCCACTTGAGAATTCTTGAAGATTGGATGCGCAGCTACAAGCCTGAAAAGCTTTTCGATCAGGACGGAAGGCTTCGTTCCGGCTTGGCCGCATTGGCGCCCGAAGGGCATAAACGGATGGGCATGAATCCGCACGCGAACGGCGGAAAACTGCGAGTACCGCTCGTTCTGCCGGACTTCACCAAGTATGCGGTCGAGATCCCGGGTCCGGGCGCAACGGATGCCGAGTCGACGAAAGTGTTGGGGCGCTTCCTGCGCGATGTCGTGAAGGAGAACCTCGGAGCGCGCAATTTCCGCATGTTCGGTCCTGATGAGACGGCATCGAACCGTCTCGACGCCGTCTATGAGGTCACTGGCAAGGAGTGGATGGCGCGCGTGTTGCCGGTAGATGAGAATCTCACAACCGACGGACGCGTCTTGGAAGTGTTGAGCGAGCACATGTGCGAAGGATGGCTGGAGGGGTATCTGCTCACCGGCCGTCACGGCTTCTTTGACTGCTACGAGGGTTTCATTCACATTGTGGATTCCATGTTCAACCAGCACGCGAAGTGGCTGAAGGTAACCAAGCACATGTCCTGGCGGGCGCCGATATCGTCCCTGACCTATTTGCTCTCGTCGCATGTATGGCGTCAGGATCACAACGGATTCTCGCATCAGGACCCGGGGTTCATCGATCATGTGGTGAACAAGAAAGCGGATATCGTGCGCGTCTATCTCCCGCCGGACGCGAATACGCTTCTATCGGTGGCGGACCATTGCCTTCGCAGCGAGCATTATGTGAACGTGATTGTTGCCGGAAAGCAGCCTGAGCCCGTGTGGCTGGATATGGACGCCGCGGTTCGCCATTGCACGAAAGGAATCGGCGTGTTCGATTGGGCCAGCAATGACGGCGGAGATCCGGATGTCGTGATGGCATGCGCAGGTGACGTGCCAACACTCGAAATTCTCGCTGCGGTAACGATTCTGCGCGAGAGGGTACCGGATATTCGCATTCGCGTCGTGAATGTCGTGGATTTGATGACGCTGGAGCCATCGACGGAACATCCGCACGGATTGCCGGACGAAGAATTTGACGAACTGTTTACGACGGATCGGCCGATCATTTTCGCTTATCACGGCTATCCGTGGTTGATTCATCGACTGACATATCGGCGCCACAATCACGACAATCTCCACGTTCGCGGATACAAAGAGGAGGGAACGACCACCACGCCCTTCGATATGACCGTGTTGAACAATATGGATCGATTTCAGTTGACGTTTGATGCGATCCGGCGAATACCACGTTTCCGGCCCATGATCGATAAGGCCGCGGACGATTATTACAGCAGCATTCAGCGGCACAAAGAATACGTGATGGCGAACGGCGAGGATCTGCCGGAGATACGTAACTGGAAATGGAAGCAGTGACGAGCGGACGCGCGGAACAGCGTGTACTCGCGGTGAACTGCGGCTCCTCTTCACTGAAACTCGGCTTGTATGTCTCAGATGGACGGACCGCAGCGGCTCTCTGCGAAGGAGAGGCTGAGGAGATCGGCAGCGAAACCTCCAGCCTTTGGCTGAAATTCGCAAACCAATCAAGCGAGATCAGAGATCGTGTCGCGCTGCCAGATCACGCGACGGCATTCGAGCGCATGTCGGAAATCCTGGAAAAACGCGGCGTCACCAAATCCGACGCCGTCGGACACCGGTTTGTCCACGGAGGACCGCGCGTGCGAGAGCACCAGCGGATCACGCCGCAGGTCAAGGAGGACTTGCGTGCAGCGGTGCAGTTCGCTCCTTTGCACGTACCCGCTGCCATTGTCGGTAATCGAAGCTGTCGAGGCTCGGATGCCCGGAATCCAGCAATTCGTATGTCTCGATACGGCGTTCCATCGGGATATGCCGGATGTGGCCAAGCAACTCGCATTACCGGGCGAAGTGCGCAGACGAGGCGTCGAACGCTATGGGTTCCATGGTCTCTCGCTCGAATCGATTCTTCATCAACTCGAGCGCGTGCCGGATAAATTGGTCATCGCTCACCTTGGAAACGGATCAAGCATCACGGCGATCCGCAATGGAAAATCAATCGATACGACGATGGGGTATGACGCCCACAGGCGGCGTCATGATGGGCACGCGGTGCGGCGATCTGGATCCGGGCGTGGTGACTTTTCTCATGCGAAACGGTTATGAGAGCGCGGATAAGACTGGAACAGCTCTTCGATCATCGCTCCGGTTTGCTCGGGGTCTCGGGCGTGAGCAGCGATGTTCGTGAACTATTGAAGGGGAGGAAGCGGAAATCCGGAAATCGACTTAGCGTTGAGAATGTTTTGCTATCAGGTGCGCAAAGCGATCGCGAGCATGGCAGGCGCGCTTTCCGGCCTGGAGGCTTTGGTGTTTACTGGCGGTATTGGGGAGCATGCGCGTGAGGTGCGGGAAGAGATTTGCTCCGGACTTGGTTTTCTCGGAAAAACCAATGTTTCGGTGCTCCCGTCGCAGGAGGATGCGCAGATTGCGAGGATCACGGCGAGGCTTTCTGGAAGCGCCTCATGACAGAACCTATAACTGCTTTCGACTCGTGTACACCGAATAGCGCGGTGCCGCCGAAGTAAATTGCACCGTAAAGCGAAAGCGCCAGGAACGCAAGCGGAAGTGGATGAGAAGTGCCCATGAAACGCTTCACAAGATACGCAAGACTCGCGCCGACGAACGCTATCAACCAAAGTTTTGACAGAAAAGCCGGAGAGAGCGGGGTTTTTCCGATACGCCGATTCAGAGCGTGGCGTAACAGGGTGAACTCGACCCAACCCGCGATTCCGGCGGAAGCGGTTAGTCCGGCGATGCCCCATTTCGGCTGAATGCCTAACCAACCGGGCAACAATAACGCAAATACGCACCCGAGCGCAATCGTCAGCACGACGCGAATGACGGCAAATCGCAAGGGCGTTTTTGTATCGAGGAGCGCGTAGAAAGCCGAAGAATAGAGGCGTCCCAGGGCGGTGGCGAGCAGGCCTACGGCCGAGCCTGCGAGTACACCCCAAACGTAGACGGCATCGGAGTGATGAAAACGCCCGGACTGATACAGTGCGGCGGCAAGAATGTCACCAAGTATGAGAAACGCGACTGCGGACGGGATTACAAAAAAAGCGATACGGCGGAGACCGGCGGAAAGGCGGCGCCGCAAAAATAGAGTGACCTCGTCGTCCGTTCCCACAGCGCTCGAGAGGGCGGGAAGCTCGGCTGCGGAAACAGACATGCTGAAAAGGCTGATGGGAAGAACGGCAATGATTTGTCCGTAACCCAATGCAGCGACCGCGCCAGTGGGTAACAAACTCGCGATCATCGAGTCGACGTATGCGCTGATTTGAACAACGCCGCGACTCAGGAAAATGGGTCCAAAATTGCGGAGCACGGCGCGAACATGCTCAGAATGGATCCCAAGCGTAGGCCGGAAGCCCGAAACTAATTCGAGCACGGGCGGCAGTTGGATCAGGAATTGAAGCGCGGCGCCGAGCACCGAACCCCAGGCGAGATCGAGCGCGAGCTGATTTTGTGCTGAGCCGTTGCCGAAGAACAAGAGGACGGCGATCATGGTAATGTTCATCGCGACCGGGGCTGTGTAGGATAACAGGAACCGGCGATGGCTGTTCAGCACTCCAAGGCACCAGGCGCTCATCACGAGCAGGCTGGTTCCAGGAAAAAGAATGCGGACGATACGGATCGTTAGTATGCGAACGTCGCCTTTGAAACCGGGTGCGATAAGGTCGATCAAGAGCGGAGTGAAAACTGCGCCGAAAAGGGCGAGCGCAGAAGAAACAAGCGCCAGAATTCCGAAGACCGCACCGGCGAGGCGTTCGGCCTCATCATTCTGATCGAGCGCTCGCAGTTTGGAATACACGGTGATAAATGACGCGGAGAGAACGCCCTCGCCGAAGAGGTTGTTCAATAGATTGGGAATGCGAATAGCGGCTCGAAACGCATCGGCAACGGAGGAGTCTCCGAAGAAGTGAGCGATAACTCGTTCTCGAACGAGGCCGGTTAGCCGGCTGACCAGGATGCCGAGCGCGACGCGGGACGATGCGCCAAGCCCGAAGCGCGTCCTGGCGGTCGGCCCGATGGAGGCGTCTGCCGACGTGGCGAAAGACGATCCGCTCGCGAGGTTATCGGGCGCGCCATTGGCTTGGGGTGGGCGGGAGAATCGAATGCGAACTTGCAAAGCTGCGGGATGTACTGTTCGAGGGTAACAATTATTGCGACTGGAACTAAACAGATGAATGACGGCCCGATCACAAATTTCATCAAACATCACTATCGCCACTTCAACGCCGCCACGCTGATCGAAGCGGCTGAGGGGTATGTGACGCATCTGCAAAAGGGCGGCAAGATGTTCCTGGCGCTGGCCGGCGCAATGAGCACTGCGGAATTGGGCGTGTCGTTGGCGGAGATGATCCGGCAGGACAAACTCCACGGAATCTCTTGCACAGGCGCGAATCTCGAGGAGGACGTTTTCAATCTGGTCGCGCACGATTTCTACGAGCGCGTGCCCCACTGGCGCGACTTGCGGCCGGAAGATGAGCAGGCGCTGCTCGAGAAGCACATGAACCGGGTGACGGACACGTGCATCCCGGAAGCCGAAGCGATGCGGCGGATCGAAAGCGTGATTCTCAAAGAGTGGATGGCGGCGGACCGCAACGGCGAACGCTGTTTCCCGCACGAATTCTTTTTCCGCATTCTGCAATCGCCGGAGCTGCGGAAGAGTTTTCAAATCGACGTGAAGGATAGCTGGCTTTACGCCGCGTTGGAGCGCAATCTGCCGATCTTCGTGCCCGGTTGGGAAGATTCCACGCTCGGCAATATGTACGCGGGGCATTGCATCTCGGGCGACATAAAAAATGTGCACACTGTGCGAACGGGCATCGAGTACATGATGTCTCTCGCCGATTGGTACACGACGACTTCGCGGCTCGCCTCCATCGGATTTTTTCAGATCGGCGGTGGGATTGCAGGTGATTTTCCCATTTGCGTCGTGCCGATGCTGCGGCAAGATTTGGAGCGTGAGGACACGCCGTTTTGGGGTTACTTCTGCCAAATCAGCGATTCGACGACCAGCTACGGCTCGTATTCCGGGGCAATTCCGAACGAGAAGATCACGTGGGAGAAGCTGAGTGTCAACACGCCGAAGTACTTGATCGAATCAGACGCTTCCATCGTTGCCCCGTTGATCTTCGCGCGTGTGCTGGGCTGGTAGGTGAGCGCTACTGTGCTTGGTAACGTAGAAACATCGGTGAGGTGCGAGAGTGGTTGAATCGGGCGGTCTCGAAAACCGTTGAACCTTTACGGGTTCCGTGGGTTCGAATCCCACCCTCACCGCCAGAATAAGAGGTTTCGGCAAACATCGTGACCGCCACGTACGCTGGGATCGCCCGGAGGCATGAGCTCCAGAACGCTGACCTAGCCAAATTTGTCAGAATGGTTCGAGGACAACTCGGATGCACTGGGTTCCCGTGGAGTCGAGTGTCTTCGAGGCGGCGGCCTATCTTCAGAGCGAACGTCTACTGTACCTGAAGTTTCGTGGCGGTGACATCTATCGATACTTCGAGTTTCCGTGGGACCAATACAACGAGTTTCTGGCGGCTGATTCCAAAGGCAGGTATTTTGCTCATCGCATCCGTGAACGCTACCGCTATGAACAGGTCAGCCGGCTTACGGCGTCCGCAACTTGAGGCGGGTGGCGTTCGTACAAAGCGGATTCCTGATGTGGACCGCGATTCATCAATCCGTTATGTGCCCCAAGTATGAAAAAAAACAGCGCCTTATCGACGTCCCAAGCTTCACTCGCGGAGATTGACAAATTGCTCCGGACGGCGATTCAGGACAGGCGCATGGTACGGCTTCGCTACCGGGATAAGGATCGGATTGTTGAGACCCATGATTATGGAATCCAACACGGCCGTCCGCGAGTGCTTGTCTATCAAGTTGGCGGTTCCAGCAGCGGCAAACTTCCGAATTGGCGATGGATGGACGTCGATCTGATTTCCGACGCCGAACTATTGGACAAAACTTTTCGGGGTGGACGGCCCATTCCCTCTGGCAAACATCACGAGTGGGACCAACTCTTTGCCCGCGTCAAGGCGGCTGGCGAAAGCCGGGGATAACGCCAAGCACTCACGCACACTCGAACGCGGCTGGCAATGGGCTTTCCCTGCCCCTCGCCGAAACGCGCTCTATGCCCGCGATCCGTCCCTCACGAATCAAAAGCGCATGGTCGAAGTTGTTGACCGTGGGACAAACGTGCTTGGGAATCAGCGCGAGGATGTCGCCAATTTTTGGCTGTCGCGCTCCGGGCGTTATCTGAATGGGAAGATGCTCTTCGCTCGCGCTCAGCGGCACGAGGCCGGGCCAATCGCGCACCGCGCAGTTTGGGAATCCTGAGTCTGCGGAGACGGCCTTGTGGCCCGCGTCACAGGTAACGCGGTCCGGCGAGGGCTGGCTAACAACCGTCGTGAGCACTACAGCAGCGTAATCGTATCCCCACTCCGAAGGCAGTTGGCTGAGACTGGTGAGATCGTTGTAAACCACTGTGCCAGGCGAGAATCTATGTGCGAACGAAGCCTCCCGAAAGAATGGATATTCGAGCGCGCAAGGGAATGACGGCGTTCCACTGGTAACGATCTCCTGAACTGCGACACCCGAGTTTTCGATCGCACTCACTGAACTCAGTAGCTTGTCGTAACCGGCCCAAGCGGCAGCCCTGCGCTCTTGAAGATCCTGCTGCCGATGGTGCCCGTCATAATAGTGCAAACCACGAAAAAGAAAGCCGTGGTTTCGCAGGTCAAGCGCGAGACAGACGAGATCTGCAGGGTTCTCTTGTGAGACGCCGGTCCGGTTCATTCCGGAATTTACGTCGATGAAAACACCGATCCGCGTCTTGTCGAAGCCTTCCAAGTGCGCGAGGTTCTCGATAAGCACCGACACTGCAACGCTCGGATACATGGCCGCGATCTCTTGAATTCGACGAGCGCGCGCGCCGACGCTTGGAAATGCGACGAGGACGTCCCGCGCCCCTGCTTCACACAAAGTCAGAAGTTCAAGGGTTGTGGCGCATTTGAAATAGTTGACACCGCGCTCCACAAAGTGGCGCATCGTTCGAAGTGATTTTGCGGTCTTGACGTGTGGACGCCAGCGATCCGGTTCGCCGTTCAATAGTTTTAGCGTCACGTCGATGTTGCGGTGAATGACGTCCGGATAAAAGGCAAGGGCCGGCGTAACAATTTCGTCGGACGTGATGGTGTCCACTATAGCCGGATTCTATCAACGCGTGCGAATAACGCGAAGAGGTACGGGTCGGGCTGGTGGAAACGTGCGGTTACAGAAACATGTCTGATTAGCAGACCGACGGGTCATGTATATCTCCGCCGAACACCGGACGCGCCTGTTTCACCACCTGAAGATTGCGGTGATCGTTCTGTTGTGCCTTGTTGCAGGAATGCTGCTGGTGCTCGCCGCGAGATGGCCGTTTACGCGACAGGCCACAATCGACTCGTTGGAGCAGGTTGCCGCAAGCGATGTGCACATTTCCGGATTTCAGAAAAGATTTTTTCCGCATCCGGGTTACGTTGCGGAAGACGTGATTTTCACCCGCGGTTCGGACTCCGGCACGCCCCCCATCGTCAAAATCGGCAAGATCACCTGTCGAGCTACCTGGTTTGCGCTCATCACATTCACGCACCGGATCAACAGGATGGAATTGAACGGCGTTCAGGTCCAGATTCCGGCACACGTTCCGCCGCCGGTGCGGAAGCATGCGCAGGCAACGATCAAAACAACGGTGACGGAATTGGATGCGAATGGGGCGATGCTCGAAATAGCGCCGAGGCACGAAGGCGGCCATCCGCTTCAATTCGCCTTCCCAGAGTTGACGGTTACGAATCTGGCGCGAGACAAAGCGGTGACCTTTCGCGCCCTGATCCGCAATCCCACGCCCCCAGGCGATCTCAGCGTATCGGGCTCTTTCGGCCCCCTGCCGCTGCGGAAGGTAGATCAAGCCCGGATTTCCGGCTCCTTTTCATTCCGACATGCCGATCTGAGCGTTTACAAGGCCATTTCCGGCGTACTCGCGGCGGACGGGCGGTTCAACGGTATGCTCAGCCGGGCTGAGGTTGTGGGCCATGCAGAGGTTCCTAATTTCGAACTAACGTCGACAGGCCATTCGCAAGGGATTTCCCTTGAGTACGATGCCGTTGTTAACGGAATAAAGGGAGATGTTGCAATTCGCTCGGCAGGCGCCCACTTTCTACGCACGACGTTACAGGCTCATGGCAGTGTGACCGGGAAGCCGGGCAAGACCGTTTCGCTTGACTTTGATTCGGCGCAAGCGCACGTGGAAGATCTGCTTCATATGTTTGCCAAAGCCAATCCGCCTTCGTTGGACGGAAACATCACATTGCGTGCACACGTGGTGCTCCCGCCAACACACGAGCCATTTCTGCAAAGAGTTCGGCTGGATGGGGACTTTAGCATTCCGGCAGCCGAGTTTACGAATGCAACAACTCAGCAGAAAGTAGACGGCCTCAGCGCCCGAGCAAGCGGCGATAAGAAGAAAACCGATGATCCGAGCCGATTGCGAGCCATTCCGTCCCATTTCGAAGCCGAGGTGGATCTCCGTCATGAAATTGCGGTGCTGCCGAAAGCAGTCTTTGTTGTGCCTGGCGCGGTTGCACGACTCAGTGGCACCTACAATTTATCGACACAGGCGGTCAATTTCCGCGGTAAGCTTGCGATGCGTGCGAGCCTCTCGAGGGCAGCGGGAGGAGTGAAGTCGCTTCTGTTGATTCCTCTCGATCCGTTCTTTAAAAAGAACGGGGCGGGAGCCGTGCTTCCCGTGAGCATCACGGGAACCTACTCCCACCCTGCTTTCAAGGTATCTCTGAGGCGATAGCGCCGCCGCTCAAGCCCGGCGAACGATGGCGTGATAGACGACCAACACTATGACGGCGCCTATGATCGCCACAATGATGCTGTAGACGTTAAAGCCTGTGACGCCGTGTCCACCCACAAGGGAAAAGATCCACCCTCCGACAACCGCTCCCACGATACCGAGAATGATGTCGAGCAGGACACCTTCGCCCCTCTTGTTCACGATCTTGCTGCCGATAAAACCCGCGATTAACCCGAGTACAATCCAGGCAAGGATAGACATAGGCTAGCGGGCTGCGGAACGTGCTTTGCCGGTAACTTTATCCCAGCCGTAGCGAATCGCGTCCTTCATCTTCTCCCAAGTGCTGTTTGGATATCGGCGGCCGTAATCGGAGCGAAGATCGCTTTCCACATCCTCGAAAGATCTTCCCCGATAACGGGCATCGGACGCCATGTCGTAGCCGTATCGGTAGGCAGGCGAATAGGTGTCGTAACCGACCCCCGTCGACGCATAGCGCTGTTGGAAATCGTTTCGGAAATCTGAGTCATCGAAGCTGGCCGCGCTTCCGGTCGATGTCCCGGTTGGGGTCGACGTCCCGCGAGGGTTCTGCTGGACATCGACTTCCGTCCGGCGAACGGTATCCTTCACAGTCTGGGTGCGCTCCGAGACATCCTTACCAACACGAACCTCCTCGACAACGCGGGCCTGCTTGGAGATGACCGGTTCTTCTGCCATCTCCTGCACCTCAATGACTTGCTCTTTGCCGGCCTTCAGGTCCGCTTCGGTCGCCGGGCGATTCACGGGGCGACGCTCCACGCGTACTCGTTCTTCTCGAAGGGAAATGTCTTCTTCGACCGGCTCCTCGATGACCCGCGAGTAGACGCGAACCCCACCCCGGAGCACTTGCCGCTTTCCTATCTGCACCTCTTCTTCGACTACCGGAATCGCATTCGTGGATCCTGTGTCTCGTCCGCCCGCGGTTGCGGAACGCGCGCCCTCTCCGGCATGGATATCGATCGGCGAGTGGCGATTCAGAATGTCCTCGACGGTGTCAAGTTCGTCCTCGGTCGCGTCAACTCTCAGCAGACAGTTACCCTGCCGGATTGCATTTTCATAGTCGGACCGGTCACGATGACTCTCATCGCCAAAAATTGATTTAAACCAACCGCTGATTCCGCCTTCGGTGGACGCGGATTTCGACCGCGATGAGGCGGTGCTGGAACCTGAGGTCTCCAGATAAATGTCGTCTCGATTAAAACCGGCTGATTCAAGGTCTTGCACCGCGGCTTGCGCATCGGAACTGTTTCGAAAGGCCGCAATGATGGTACTCTCTGTTGTGCCTTGCACGTAATTGTCCTCCGCTGATCAGACGCACTCTCAATCGCAAATGCTTCTCGCTGTCTTTGGAAGAAAAGCTCGAGCTACTTTGAGCGCGGACGGTTTTTCAGGATGCTTCGCGGCCGGGAGAGCGGTTTGCGTAAAGTAGCATCGGACTGGTCCGCCCGGGCCACCAAGCTTGCCGGTCGGGTAGGTTCGGCAGCCCGAGTATCACGGCAATTCTCCTCAGGAACATCAACAGGAACAGGCGAAACGCGATTTCCGGTGCTATCCAGCCGCTCGACTCGCGCTTCTTCGCGATTGACTGGAACCCTTTGGCGGACCGCTTCCCGCTCTTCTATTTCGGTGATGTGAATCTCTTCCGTAACGACCCACTGCTTTTCGATTCGCAAGACTTGCGAAACGACCGGAACAATTAAAGTGTTGCCCTCACGATGAGGGGATTGAGGCCCATCGACGATTCTGTCAGTCTTTATTCGCTTGACGTTCGCGTGGGACTTTCGCAATTCCTGCTCCACGATTTCGTCGTGAGTTTGAACGCTCTTGGTGACCCGAATGCCTCCCGTGACGACGGGAACCGTCTCAGCGTGAAGTTCTTCCCGTGTTACGGGAATTTTTACTTCCTCGTGGTTTTCGTCCATCGTCATTTGACGCAATGAGAGCGGCAGTTGAGACGGATTTTCGCGTTATGAAGAACTGTTGGCGAGCAGCTCTTGTACCGCCCGGTATCCCTGATTGATTGCTTGATCGGTGTAGGCGGCTGCGGCCGCGTCGGAGTTGGCAATTGTAATTCGCCCAAACGGTCGCCGGGCGCGATCACAGGGTCGCTCTCCGGCTGGCCAATCGGGATCGAACAGCGCATTGTACTCGTACGCGTATCCGTGAGGCCACCGGTTGACGGTGATCGCTTGAATGTCGCGCGCCGGATCGAAACCACCTGAACCCAGAACCCGAGCCAGTTGATCGCGGATTTTGCGCTCAAAGGTGGAGAACGGGGTTGTTAGCAGGTCGAAACGGCCGATGCGGTGCTGCTCGCGTTCGGACAACCCGGGTTTACACGGGGTTCTTTCCATGCGTACCAGAATTGGTTCCCGTGGGGATTTTGACGATTTGTAGTCCCCGATGTCGACGGCTGCGTCCAGATTCAGCCCGCTGTGATACATGCCAGGGCAGGACACCCGTTCGATACCGAGCTTTTCGAAAGATGTCCAGTTACGAATCGCGACGGAGGTGTACACCAGCGGAACCTTCGCTCCGTACTTCAGCGCCTCTTTCTGGCTGCTGGGCAACTCCGGACAGAGATACGGTACGACCATGTTCCAGCACGCAAGAACGGCGCCGCCGGCTTGCACACGATATACCCGATTCCGCTGGGCATAGACAACTTCCACCTGCCTAGCCGAGGCAGGATCGCCGACATGCCGGACTCGTACCGCCGTGCTGTTTAGCCGGATCCGTACCGGCGAATTTGGCCGATCGAGCCGACTGTAATCCACCTTGGCGGTGACAATATCTTCGGCCGTGTGTCCGGGTGCGGCATCGGGGATTAGCCATCTGACGAGCATGCGGGCGATCGAAGCGTTTCCATCAGGGAAATGGAAGTAATACGGCTCTCGCTCCGTTACTTCACCGCTCGCCGTGTAGCCGAGGCCGGGTGAAGGAACGCGATCTAAATTCATTCCTTCGAAGCCGGGATACGAGTAAGCCCAGCAATCGAGTGCTGAAACGGCGTCAATCCCGACCCCGTAGAGCCCGTGCGTGCGCGTCTGGTAAAAGGGAAGAACTTCAGGGCTCACTTTTACGAATTCGAGGAGAAACGTCTTGTAACTCGTTTTCGCGAGCCGCGCCTTCTTTTCGGATTGCGAAAGACCGGGCATGTAATCGACCTTGGCGGTCTGAAGACGAGCGATGTCACGTTGAGCGGTTTGCGAGAACGGAGTGTTGCTCAGGAAGCCTTCCCAGGTAGTCGGGTTACCGGTCGAAGGGCGGTCGAATTCTCCGCTTGGCATTCCAGTGACGAGGCGATCGGTTCCGAACGTCTCTTTGTCGAAAAACACTGCCGGGCCCAATCCTTTGTACACCCCTTCGTCGGCACACTTCGCAAGCAGCGCAGGTGGATCAATGCCCAATTCGGTTAACAGGCCGCGAGCTTCTTTGCTGTAGGGCGTGGGGGACTCGATGGCCCACGTTCCACCGTTGGCCAATAGCAGCCGCCCTTCGGGACGAAACTCGTTGCGCTTCGCGTGTCCGCCAAAGTCATCGTGATTATCGAGGACAAGGATTCGAGCAGAGCGGCCCGCGCGAGCGCGATAAAAATGGGCCGCGGCAAGGCCGCTAAGACCTCCGCCGACAATGATCAAATCGAATGTTTCGTGAGTATCGATTTGCGGCGGCGCAGTCTTAAAAAACGTGCCATCTCGCAGTGAATGCGCCGCCTCGAATGAGCCATCGTGGCTACCGCGCATGCCGGTGAGCGCGGGAGGATAATAGCCGGGGGTGTCCTGCGAAACCTTCGATACGTCGTCGGCTGCTGCTTCGAGATTCAACAACCAGGAGCCGCCGAGCAGCCCGGCCGCTCCGAGCGCTGCGCCGTTCAAGAAGTCGCGGCGGCTGATGGCTCGGTCCATCCCGAGCTCACGATCTCGGTCTGGGCTTTGATCCTCGTCTTCCAATTCCCCGTCCTTATTTCCTCATGCGAATTACGCTACTGCATCCAAATTCCGTCGAGTATTCCTTGCCATTATCCCAGGAGTTGCACGCCTGACGAGCCGCGCGAATGCGCTCGCGTTTCAGAAGGTCAGTGGGGTATTCACCCAAATCAGCACTGCATCTTCCTCCGAGGGATTAAACCAGCGGTGGCCGAGATTGCTCTCGAACCAGAAACTGTCACCGGTTCGCAGGACGTGACGCTCCCATTCATCCAGCCAGATCTCGAGTTCTCCCTGCAGCATAAAGATGAATTCTTCGCCCGCATGAGAATAGGAACCATCACTCCCGGACTTCGGCGCGACACGAAATATCATGCATTCCAGCATCTTCGTTCCCACCGAAAGCAGTTCGATTACCACGCCTGATTCCGTCTTGAGGGATCGCCGCTGATCGGGGCGAATGAGGCGTCGGGATTGCCGGGGCATATCGAAGAACTCGAGAACAGTTGTGTTATAGGTCGCCGCGAGCCGCTGCAGTGTCGCCACTGAGGGGTTAGCCTTTGACAGTTCAATCGCGCTCAGGAACCCGGGGGAAATTTTCGCTCGCTGAGCTGCTTCTACAATCCCAAGATTGAGCCGCTGGCGGAGCTTGCGAAGCTTCCCGCCTGTTTCATAGCTGCCAGCGCCGTTCGGTGAGGCGGAGACGCGCTGCAGCCTTTTCCCTAACATCTGCTTAATGCCGGGCACGCTCAGCTTCTTAATGTCGCGCAGATACTTAATCCGCTTCAGAACGTCGAGCAGCTCGGAATTGTACAGACGGTAGCGGCCCGCGCTCCGGGCTGGAGTGACCAAACCCACGTTTTCCCAGAGACGAAGTGTCGAAGCGCTGATGCCGAGAATACGCGCAGTTTGCCCGACCGTTAAAAACGCGATACTCGATTTCCTTGAATTCTTCTTGCGAGCTGATCGCCGGCGCATGACTGAAGCGAAAGATCACCGACATTATAATGATGCGTGCGATTCCCCTGCGCCTAGTCATCCCATGAGTGATTCCTTCGACCGCGAGTTGGGCATGGATCGCCGGATCACCCGTCGCGATTTTCTGGACGGAGTGGCGATGGCGCTCGGAACCACGATGATTCCGTCGAAGAAACCGTCGACCGCTGCCGGTCCGGACCAAAGCGATCTCGATCCTCTGCTCGCGCAAGGAATCACACCGCAAGATGCGCGCTATTATCCACCATCGCTCGCGGGAATGCGCGGGAGCCACCCGGGTTCGTTTGAAACGGCCCACGCTCTTCGAGACGGAACGTTCTGGCAATCCGCAGGGGCTCCCATCGACACGCGAGAAACGTATGACCTGATTGTGGTCGGGGGCGGTATTAGCGGTCTCGCGGCTGCGCACTTTTATCGGGAGCGAGCCGGAAATTCAGCGCGGATCTTGATCCTCGAAAATCACGACGATTTCGGCGGGCACGCGCGGCGAAACGAGTTTCATCTCGGAGGGCGTCTGCAGCTTTTGAATGGCGGCACGCTTCTCATCGACAGCCCGACGCCATACAGCGCCCAGGCAGACGGGCTGCTGAAACAGTTCGGTATCGACCCTCCCCGGTTTCAGAATGAGTTTGCCGACACCGGCTTTTACCGCTCGATGGGTCTGCATTCGGCGGTTTTCTTCGACCGTCAAACCTTCGGCGCGGACCGGCTGGTCGCCGGAGTTCCTGGTGCAAGCTACGGCGAGCCGTCCGACGGTTTCTCACTTTCCTGGCGCGAGTTCCTGTCCAGGACTCCTCTCGCGCCGGAAGTGCAGCGCGACATCGAGCGCATCGAAGAATCGAACACCGACTACATGCCCGGCCTGTCGTCCGCGGAAAAGAAAGATCGCCTTTCGAGAATCAGCTACAAAGATTTTCTACTGAACGTTGTGAAGGCTCACCCGGGCGTGGTTCCGTTTTACCAGACCCGCACCCATGACGAATGGGGCGTAGGAATTGATGCGGAACCCGCGCTCGATTGCTGGGGGATCGGCCTTCCTGGTTTTCAAGGCTTGCATCTCGCGCCCGGCGCTGCGCCGCGCATGAGCTATTCCGCAGCCGGATACGCAAACGGCGGATCGTATCGATTCCATTTTCCGGACGGCAACGCGTCAATCGCTCGCTTGCTCGTGCGCAATCTCATTCCCGAAGCGGTACCGGGCCACACTGCGGAGGATGTCGTCACGGCGAGAGTGGATTACGCACGTCTGGATGAAAATCGTTCGCCCATACGGATCCGGCTGAACAGTACGGTTGTGCGGGTTCGCAATGTTGGGGCTCCGGCGTCCGCGCGAGGCGTGGAAGTGAGCTACGTGCAGGAGAACAAGCTCCACACCGTGCGCGCAAAGAACTGCGTGCTCGCGTGCTGGAACACCATGATTCCATACCTGTGCCCGGACATGCCAACGAAGCAGAAGGCCGCGCTGCATTATCTGGTGAAGGTTCCGTTGGTGTACACGAGTGTCGCTCTTCGAAACTGGATTCCCTTTAAGAAGCTCGGGGTCGAGAGTATTATGACGCCCGGTTGCTATTTCTCATCCGCCCGGCTCAACTGGGTGCTGAATATCGGCGATTACAAAAGCCCGAGGTCGCCAGACGATCCGATCCTCCTGTTCCTTGTGCGGACGCCATGCAAACCGGGCCTTCCCGTGAGGGAGCAGCAGAAGATCGGCCGGTACGAGTTGTATTCGACTCCATTTGCGATCTTCGAGCGCAATCTGCGCGACCAGCTCACCCGGATGCTGAGCGGCGGTGGTTTCGATCCGGTGCGCGACATCGAGGCGATTACGGTTAACCGCTGGGCTCATGGCTACGGCTACGAATATAACCCGCTGTTTGACCCCGAGTGGCCGGAATCGGAGCGTCCGAACGTAATCGGGCGGCAGCGGTTCGGAAGGATTGCAATTGCCAACACGGATGCCGGCGCGACGGCCTACACGGATGTTGCTATCGATCAGGCGTTTCGGGCAGTAATGGAGCTGTCGGGCGCTTCCGCAGAAGTGTCCACGTGAAACCTGCGGCGATGTAGATCAGATACACGCCAAAGAGCCACGAGTACGGCCATGGAGGGAGCGGATAGATGCTTCCGGCGAATGCCAGTGCCATAAACAAGGTGGCGACGGCGGATATCACCACGGCCGTGGCGGAAAGGCAGTTGCGCTCTCGAAGATAAAAGGGCGTGGCGATCGAAACCAGGATGTAGGCAGTGATGAATCCATACGTTGCCAGCGATCCCATCCACCCATTCACGTCGAAGCCGGATGTGCCACCTGCGACAAGCAGCGCGGCTGGGAGGAACGAAAGCACGCCCGCTGTAATGACACCAGTGCCGGGCGTGGCATTTCGGCGATGAACATGGCCCAGACGATGATTGACGAGTCCATCCTGAGCCATGATGAGAAAAACTCGCGCGGCCGCGATGATGCACGACAGACAGCATGCGAAAAAGCTGAATACCGCTCCTAAGTCGATCAGCGGGGATAAAATTCTGAGACCGACACGTTCTGCAAGCATGTGTAGCGGTGTGGTGTTCTGCGCGAGGTTTTGGTGCGCGGCTCGAAATCCGAGGACCTCAATGTACGCGCACGCGATAAAGAACACGCCGGATAGGACGGCGCTGAGAATGACGGCGCGTGGCACGGTACGGAGTGGATTTTTGGCTTCTTCGCCAAGCGTGGTAGCGCTCTCGAATCCGACAAAGCTGAACATCGCCAATACGAGGCCGAGGCGGAGGCCGCCCGAAGAGACACCCTTTAACGTGATCTGATCAAAGTCGAGACGTGGCCCTCCGTCCTTCCAAAGCGTCGCCAGTACGATTGCGCTGATGAGAGTAACGGAGACCGCTTCGAACCAGAGCATGACCCGAGCGGAGATCTTAATATCGCGATAGGCGATCCACGTCGAACTCAGCACCGCCAGGGCCGTGAGCAGCAGCGGAGGGCACTGCTTGTGAAGTGCCCACTGAAGTAGAACATTCGTGTAATTCGTGAAGCCACCGGTCACGGCCGCCGCAGTTGCAAGATAAGCGATCAGCAACGCCCAGGCAGAGAGGCGCCCCACGGCGCCGGGGAACACGGATGCCGTGTAGGCGTAGAGCGATCCAGGAGACGCCGAATGGCGAGCAAACGCGCTCACGTTTAAAGCTACGAAGAATAGTGCGACGGTCGCGAAAAGATAGGACAGCCACGCACCGTTTCCCGCAATCGCGAACACAAGCGGGATCAGCAGCGTAGGCCCGGCAGTCGGAGCGATGCTTGAAATCGACTGAGCCAAGGTCTCGAGCGGCGATAGAGCATTCTTCCTCAGGCCGTGCGCGGTACTCTCCAGTGCGCTCACCTGCTCACGCTGAGATGGACTCCTCGCCATTGTGACGGAGTCTAGCATCGCACCCGGCTCCGTTACTCTAGGGCAATGGCCGCTGATATCGCCGCATCTGTGCCGGCCGTGCAGCTCAAGCGGACGCTGGGTGTCGCCGATTTGACGTGCCTGTGTGTGGTAGCCGTTCTCAATTTGAACGTTGTCCCGGTTATTGCGGCGAATGGTCCAATCACGATTTGGCTCTGGATCGCGTCACTACTTCTGTTTTTTCTCCCGCAAGGCATCGCCGTTATCGAGCTAAGTCATCGCTTCCCGTCGGAAGGCGGATTGTACGTTTGGACGAAGGAAATGTACGGAGACCTGCACGCCTTCCTCTGCGGGTGGAGCTATTGGACCTCCAACCTGTTTTTCATCCCGACTCTCTTGTTCTATTTGGTCGGAATTGTCACTTACACCGGCGGGAAAAGGATCGGAAGCTTCAGCGATAGCTCTGTCTTTTTCTTTCTGCTGACGGTGGGCCTTCTCTGGCTCACCGCGTGGGCGAACATACGCGGCCTCGGAGTGGGGAAATGGGTGAACAATGCGGGCGGCGTCGGGGCACTGATCGCGGCCGGTATTCTAATGATCCTCGGAGCCATCACGGTTGCGCACAGTGGGGTCCGCATACCCGCGGCGAGTCTTGGTGTTCGTGCTGTGGATTGGCCGGTAATCTCATCTTTCGGCATCATCTGTTTTGGTTTAGTCGGCCTGGAGTTAGGGCCCGTGATGGGCGATGAGATTCGCGATTCCAGGCGCAGCGTTCCCCGAGGAGTTCTTCTCGGTGGAATTCTCGCGGGCACCTTCTATCTGGGAGCGACGCTGGCTGTGCTTCTCTCAGTACCTCAACACGACATTCAAGTCTTGCAGGGCATACTGCAGGGCATCGACAAAATGGTCGGCGCGTTCGGTCTCGGCTGGACTGTGTTGCCCGTTGGAATCTTCATCGCCGTTTCCATTGTCGGATCGACATCGGCGTGGCTGAGCGGGTCGGCGCGGATCATTTTCGTTTCCGGAATCGACCGATACCTGCCCAAGGTGTTCGGTAAGGTCCACTCAGAATACAAGACGCCCCACATCGCTCTTGTCGCCATCGCCGCTCTATCATCGGCGCTGATCGCGATGAGTTTCGCGGGAGGCACAACAGTTAAAGAAGCATACGTCACATTGCTCGATTTGGCGGTGGTCCTGCAAATGATCTCGTATCTGTATCTCTATGCATCACTCGCGCGCGTCGCATTCGGGAACACTCGAGGAGCAGGATTTTACGGTAAACGCAGAATACGCTTCGCCGCTGTAAGCGGGCTTGTGACAACGACGCTCGGCATGATCGTGGCCTTTGTCCCGTCCCGTCAGGTGTCGTCAGTCTGGCGCTTTGAGCTGAAAATGTTCCTAACCTCTGCCGCGTTTATGGGTTTGGCTGCCGGACTCTTTGCGTATTACTCGCGGCGCACACGCCACCAGTAAGAACAGGCCGGACTGAACTCCTTGCGTGCTATACGTGAGGAGTCATTGAGCCACTGTGATGAGTAGAGCACGCATTTTTCTGACGGCAAGTACGATGGTCGCCAGCGCTTTGATGTTGGCAGCCGCAATTTGGGCAAGCTCGACGTCAGATACGGATGCCGCAAAAATCGATTCAAACGCAATGAGCATCGATCTCGATCGCGGTGCAGCGGGACTTTCGCGGTGTCTGGCCGAAATCGGCACGCGGGCAAGCATTCTGATGGTTACCGCCCATCCCGACGATGAGGATGGCGGCGTTCTGGCTTACTATACGCGGGGAGTCGGCGCTCGTGGCGCGTTGCTCAGCTTGACCCGCGGCGAAGGCGGCCAGAATGAGATGTCGAGCGACCTCTACGATGCGCTTGGCCTCGTGCGCACGGAAGAGCTGCTTGCATCGGACCGCTACTACGGGGTTGATCAGTATTGGAGCCGTGCGATTGACTACGGATTTTCGAAGACACGCGAAGAGGCGCTAGAGAAGTGGGGGCACGACCGGGTTCTCAGCGACGTGGTCCGCGTGGTGCGAATGACTCATCCGCTGATCATCGTTTCCGTTTTCGCAGGCGCGCCTACGGACGGACACGGAAATCACCAGGTCTCCGGAGAAGTTGCGCAAGAGGCGTTTGTTGCCGCCGGCGATCCAACCCGCTTCCCCGAGCAGCTTCGAGAAGGGTTGAAACCCTGGACACCGCTCAAAGTCTATGCCCGCGTGCCATTTTTCTCGGAAACGAAAGAAGGCATGTATGACTACGCCACCGATAAATACGTTCCCGTTAAGTTCTTCGATTACGTGCATCAAACGTGGATGTACAAGCAGCCTTCGACCGATGTCGAGATTCCAGAAGGCGACGGCAATCCTCCTTCGGGTTTGACATTTCTCCAAATCGGCCGCCAAGGCTGGGGTTGCCAGAAGAGTCAAAACGGCGGCGCGACCATCCCTGCCCCGGTGTTGTACGAGAGCCCGTATCATCGCTATGGCTCGCGAGTGCCGGAGCCGGAAAAGGAAGAATCCTTTTACGACGGCATTGATATCTCGCTTGCGGGTATCGCGAAGTTGTCCAAAGGCGATACAGCGTTTCTCAAGAAAGGATTGGAGCAGTTGTCGGCGATCGCCGGCACCGCGTCCAAAGAGTATCGACCTAACGATCCAACGGCTATCGCAGTTACTTTGTCCGAAGGCCTCCGAGACACGCGGTCCCTTCTCGATCAAGTGCGCGCAAGTAACTTACCCGAGCCGGGGAAGAGCGACGTTGCATTTGAATTGCATGTCAAGGAAGAGCAGTTTGAGAAAGCGTTGATTCTGGCGCTCGGGCTCTCTTTCGACGCGAGAGTGTCGCCGGAACACGAGCCGACAGGTCCGTTTGCGCGATTTGCATCGACATCGACGTTCACGACCGCGATTCCCGGGCAGTCCTTCGCGGTCACTGCCCATCTGATGAACAAAAGCCCGGAAACAGTGGCGATCGAGGGAATGGAACTGACGCCATCGGATGGAAAGGACTGGAAAATACAGGCCGACGGCTCACCTTCGCCTACGCTGAAAGGACGCACCGATACGCGCCTCAAGTTCAGGATCAAGGCGCCTCGTGATGCCGCGTTAACCAAACCCTATTTCTACCGTCCAAATGAGGAGCAAGCATATTACGACTTGACTGATCCCCGGTATCGGAACCTGTCGCTTGCCCCGTATCCGCTTGCCGCGAAGGTTCGGATCATTTATCGTGGCAACCATTTGCAAATTCAGAAGGTCGTGCAGACCGTGCACCGGATCCAAGGAATAGGGCTTCAGGATGAGCCGCTGCTGATCGCACCTGCGATATCGATCGCCGTTTCGCCGGCAGCCGGTGCGATTCCTCTGGATGCGAAATCTTTCGATTTTTCCTGCACACTTCACAGCAATGTCGACGGCCCGGCACAAGGCACGCTTCGCCTGGAACTGCCTGACGGCTGGCAATCCACGCCGGCCGAATACCCGTTCTCGATGGATCGTGACGATGCAAACGACACGGTAAAGTTCCAGGTCGCCGTGCGCTCTTTAAAAACCGGAACGTACAGCGTAAAGGCTGTCGCCAGCTATGCAGGGCAGACCTTTGAAGAGGGCTATCGACTGGTCGGTTACTCCGGACTGCGGCCGTATCCGTTGTATCGCCCCGCCATTTACAAAGCTGTGGGCGTTGATGTAAAGACGGCTCCGGGACTGCACGTGGCGTTTCTTCCGGGCACAGGAGACGATGTCGCTCGCGCGCTCGAGGATCTCGGCTTAGACGTGCGAGTTTTGTCCGCTGCGGATATCGAGGCGGGCGATTTGAGCATCTACGACACGATCGTGCTCGGTGTGCGCGCCTATGCAGTACAATCCGTGCTCGCCTCCGCCAACAACCGGCTGTTGAACTACGTGAAGAATGGCGGAACATTGCTCGTGCAATACAATCTGCAGAACTTTGAGGGGAATTACGGTCCGTATCCCTTCAGCCTCGGGTCGAACCCGCAGAAGGTAGTGGACGAGACATCTGCGGTTAAGCTGCTGAAACCAACCAGCCCCATTTTTGAGTGGCCAAACCGAATTACCGAAGCCGATTTCAGCGGCTGGGAAGAAGAGCGCGGCCACGGATTCCTGGCGAGCTGGGATCCACATTATGAAGCTTTGCTCGAAACACACGATCCGGAGCAAGATCCGCAACGTGGAGGACTGCTGGTTGCGCGGTACGGGCGCGGAACGTATATCTATGACGCGTTCGCGCTCTATCGTCAACTGCCGTCAGGCGTGCCAGGTGCGTATCGGCTTCTCGCGAATCTTATAAGCGTCGGTAAGAATCCAAGTTGGAGAGAGAAACCGTGAAAACCGAAAAATCATTCCTGAAACCGCTCCTGTGGGCAATTCCGGTAATTTCTATCGCCGGTCTGTTCGCTGCTCAACATTCCAGTGGCACGTTCCCCGATCCGGCGGTTGACGTTCCCGCGGGCGCCGGGGCTGCCAAGCAGACGGCCGTTTTGGCGGGGGGCTGCTTCTGGGGCGTCGAGGCGGTGTTCGATCACGTGAAAGGCGTTTCGGACGTGGTTTCGGGATTCGCGGGCGGAAACAAGGACACGGCTCAATATGAAACCGTAAGCACAGGAACAACCGGGCATGCGGAATCCGTAAAAATCACTTTCGATCCATCGCAGGTCACGTTCGGTCAGCTCCTCAAGGTTTATTTCGCAGTGGCTCACGATCCGACGGAACTGAACCGGCAGGGGCCAGATTCCGGCACGCAATACCGCTCGGCCATCTTCTACATGAACGACGAACAGAAGAAGGTGGCGGACGCCTACATTCAGCAGTTAAATGCCGCGAAAGTGTTTTCGAAGCCGATCGTAACCCAGGTTGTCCCGTTTCACGGCTTTTATGCAGCCGAGAGCTACCATCAGCACTTCTTGCAAAAGAACCCGAATAATCCGTATATCGTGTACAACGATCTTCCGAAGCTCGAGCGATTGAAAGAGCAGTATCCCCAGATGTGCAAGCGCTAGCGGGCTGGTCGCCTACTTCGGCGTATCTTTCGCTTCCGTACTGGGAGCGTGAGGAGACGTTACCTCGAGGATCCGTACCGCTTTGGGCATGTGATCATACTGGCTGATCTTTGCCGGCGCACTGGAACTATCTTTGTATCTCGCCTCAAGCGTGTAATCGACATCAAAGCTAAGGCCGTCAAAACTATAGCGCCCGTCTTTCTTTGTTATAAACGTCCACTTATCGTTACTTTTCATATCGGTTATCGTGACGAGCGCTTTTTCGAGCGGCTGACCGGAATCGTCAACTGCTTTGCCTGTCACGGACCGGTAAGTGGGCGCCTTGTCTTTTTTGTTCTTGGGGCGATCATTTCCGAGAAAAACACTGGGCGCGTGGGCTGGATTCGAATCAACAGTCTGAGCAGCCGCCCCGATCCATGAGACCGCAAACATGGCTGAGAACAAAAGCAGGCGCTTGCGCATAGTACCTCAGGCAAAGAAGAAGGGGACTCTTGTATCGTATCAAGTTGATGAACTGCGCATGATCACCTTCCTAAAACGAATTTGCTCCGCCCCCTTGCTCGCAGTAATCGCGCTCGCGTGTGTTCCGGCGGTCGGTGGGGCAGACGACGGCCGCCTCGACCGAGATTCTCCACATCGATGCGAGCGCCCAGAGCCCGTCCATTTCCGCATTTCTGGGAACAGATGTTTGGCTCCGGACGAGCGGTGCTGAGTTTAAGAGAAAGCTATCGAGCGGATCTAAGAACGGTTGAGAAAACCACAAATTTCAGGTATGTCCGGTTTCACGCGATCCTCGACGACGACGTCGGCGTTTACGACGAAGATGCACAGGGCCGGCCGGTCTACAACTTTTCTTACATTGACCAGATCTACGACGGGCTGCTCGAAAACGGCGTGAGGCCGTTTGTGGAACTCAGCTTCATGCCTCGTAAGCTGGCGGCCAACTTGACACCACATCCTTTCTGGTACCGGCCTCTTCCTTCGCCTCCAAAAGATTCCGCGAAATGGAGCGCTTTAATCGAGGCCCTGACGCGCCACTTGGTCGACCGGTACGGTAAGAGCGAAGTTGAGGAATGGTATTTCGAAGTTTGGAACGAGCCCAATATCGATTTTTGGGATGGAGTCCCGAAGCAGCAGACGTACTTCGCACTGTATGACGCTGCCGCACGTGCTATTAAGACGGTGGATTCAAAGTTGAGAGTCGGTGGACCGGCCACGGCGCAAGCGGCGTGGGTCGACCGCTTCATCGCACACTGCACCCAGGAGCACATTCCCTTCGATTTCGTTTCGACGCATGTGTACGGTAACGACACTGCGGAGAATGTTTTCGGAAATAGCGTCCCAATTCCGCGTCGCGACATGGTCGCGCGGGCTGCGAAGAAAGTGTACGACCAGGTGAAAGCGTCTGCTGCGCCCAACACCCCAATCATTTGGTCTGAGTACAACGCGACGTACAAGACTGAGCAGGAGGTCACCGACAGCGCGTTTATGGGACCGTGGCTCGCCAACAATATTCGCGAATGTGACGGACTGACAACGATGATGTCGTATTGGACGTTCTCCGACGTGTTCGAGGAGCAGGGCGTCGTGAAAACGCCGTTTTACGGGGGTTATGGCCTGATCGCCGAATATGGTATTCCGAAGGCTGCGTTTCGCGCCTTTGAGCTACTGCATCGGCTCGGTGACCGCCGTCTCCCCGTCGATTCCGAAGATGCACTCGCGACGGTGCGCGCAGATGGAACACTAGTGATCGCGTTGTGGAATTATGCCGAACCCGGGCAGAGTGCGCCGGCAAGAACGTTCCAGCTCGCCATCAAGGGATCGCATGCAAGCCGTTATCGCATGCAGTTTGTAGATCCGGACCATGGCTCGCCGCTAAAGGAATGGCTGGCCATGGGCGGCCCCGCATTCCCAACACGAGATCAGGTCGCGCGCTTGCGAAGAGCTTCCGACCTGCAGCCTGCGCAAGAGAATTCCTTGAGCACGCCGATCACCATCGCGCGGCAGGGACTCGCTGTCGTCGAGATCTTGCCGTAGTCTGCCGCTCTCTGAACGCCCTCTGGAGCTATTCCTCCCGCAACGCGATCAGCGGGTCAATCTTCACCGAACGTCGCGCTGGCACATAACAGGCGAGCATCGCCAATCCGGCGAGCAGCAGCGGAGCACCGACGATGAGCCGCGGGTCGTGGCTTCCTGCTGCGAAGGACGGCCCGAATATGCTGCTTAGACCTCCCAGTGCGCGCGAGACTCCGACCGCACCCAGGAAACCGAGTACCGATCCGGCGATCACCAGCGTTCCGCCTTCGCGCATCACCAGCCGCAACACCTGCGCCTTGCGCGCGCCGAGCGCCATGCGAATGCCGATCTCCTTACGCCGCCGCGCGACCGAGTACGCCGTTACTCCCGCGAGCCCGATGGCCGCCAGAATCAATCCGAAACTGCCGATCGCACCGTAGATGATCGTGCCCATCCGCAATGGAGCGGTGTTTTGATCGACCTGATCGGCCAGCGTCCGGACGTTAAACATCAGCAAGTTCGGATCGAGCGAGGCGATTTCCCGACGGATGCCTTCCATAACATCCATGCCTCGCATGGCGCGCACCATAATAATGATTCCGTCGACGGGCGAATGTTCGAAATCGCTGCGGGTCAGCGGCAAGTACATGACTGGAACGTGGGTGGCAGTCTGCGATCCGGTGCTCGTCTCACTCATCGGCGCCGATAGGTCTTTCACCACGCCAACTACTTCGTAGCTACGAGAGGTCTCCAACAAGCGCCGGCCCAGCGGGTCGCGGTTTCCGAAGAATTCGCGTGCGCCGGTCTCGTTCAGCATGACAGGAAGCGACTTGCTTTTCGAGGTGTCGATTCTCTGATCTCGTCCGTCGAATTCGCGGCCTTCGATCATGTTCACGCTCAGCGCCGCGAAATAATGGGCGCCGATGGTCTGCTTGGCGATTCCCTGGATAACCCGGTCCGGTGTTCCCGTAGCGGATGGGACGGTCAGCGTCGAAGTTGCGAGAAGTGGACCGAACGGGGGTGCCTCCGCCAGCGCGATCTCCTGCACACCTGACACACGCTTCAACTGCTCGGGAAGCTGGTTAAAAAAATTCGTCGCCTTCTGCACTGAATAGCCGTCCCGCACGGGGTCGAGCGAGATCAGGTACATATTCCGCGGATCGAACGCGATCTCAACCTGGTTACCCTTTTGGAATCCGATGATCAGAAAACCGGCGATCAGCAAGAGCATCAGCGATCCGGCCATCTGCCACGCCATCAGCAGATTGCGTATTCCGAATCGCCGATAGCCGCGCAGCGGCGCGAGCGCGCCTTCCTTGAGCGTTGACGCCAAGTCGGCTCGTGTGCTAGCCAGCGCCGGAAGCAGGCCAAATCCGACGCCGGCAGCGAGCGAGACCGCGAACGCAAACAGCAGCACGCGCCAATCCGGCGTAATATTGAAGTTGATCGGAACGGCGGCCGGCATTCTAATTTTCTTGAAACCGGCGGCCGCGCCATAAGCAACCAGAATTCCGGCCAAACCGCCGGTGCAGGCAAGCAGCACGCTTTCAGTCACCAACTGCCGGACCAAGCGGAAACGGCTGGCGCCGACCGACAACCGGATGGCCACTTCGCGCCGCCGCGCCGTGGCGCGAGCAAGCTGCATGTTCGCCAGATTCATACACGCAAGCCCGACAATCAAGCCATTCAACAGCAGCATCAGCCCCAACACCACCGGGAGCAGCTCGCGCGGGATCGGCACCACTCTTCCGCCCGGCAATAGCGTGACGCGTCGCCCCTTGCCATTGCGTTCAGGATCGAGCGATTCCTCATCCAGACGCCGTGTGAGCGTGTCCAGACCCGCTTCGGCCGACTTCAGCGTGACTCCTGGCGCCAGCCGAAACAGCGCTTGAAACGACTTCGCATCACGGTGGTGAAGGACATCGCCCGCCAGCTCCGGAACCATTGTCGCGGGCGCCGTGGTCGGCACGAAAATCTCGGCAGGGAAAATGGGCAGAACGCCAAGAAAATCTTTTGGCCCGATGCCGGCGATGGTCGCGGTTTGGCCGTTTACGTGGATCGCGCGACCCACCGCATCGGGGTCAGCGTTCATACGATTGCGCCAGAACCGGTCGCTGATAAAGACCACGGGTGATGACCCCGGCTTATCGATTTGCGGATCGAACGTGCGGCCGCGCGCCGCGCGCACACCAATCACGGAAAAATAATCGGGCGAAACGAGGTGGCCGAAAACACGCTCGACCTTCCCATTCGGGCCGCCCGGATGTGGAGAATCCAATGAGGTGTTGAACGGCACCGGTCCTTGGTAGGCTGCCGCGGCAGCGAACAAATCGTGCTGGTCGCGATAATGTTCGAAATACGGATACGAGACCGCCCCCATGGTCATTACGATTTGGCTCGGGTCCTTGACGCCGGGCGCGTCGCGAAGAATCAGGTTGAAGAATTCGCTAGCTGAAACCGACGCAATCCCGATGCCGAGTCCCAGCGAAAGAATGCCCACCGCGGCAAATCCCCGCGATTTCGCCAAGGTGCGCGACGCATATGCTAGATCGCGCCGCATCTCCGACAGATATTCGATCGGCAAACGCATGCCGATATCGGCTAGCAATCGAATCAGGCCGAAAAATCCGTTCCGTGCCCAGATCTCGTCGATCGCGTCCTCGCCGAGTTGGATCACGTCCGTACCATAGACCACCTGAAACTCGTGCGGGAAGGCGAACGCCAACCGCCGGTATATCCGGAGCGCGAGCGACTTCATTGTTAAACTGCCTCCAAGCCGCGCTTTGCGTGAAGGATTCGGACCAGGTTTTCGAGGCGCTCGCTCTCGGCCTCGAGCACGCGGCGGCCCAGCCGCGTCAGGTGATAATAGCGGCGCCGCGCATCATCGAATTCCCGCGCCGGACGTTCGCCGGATTCCTCGATCAGCCCAGCTTCGATCAGCCGCTTCAGGGATCCATAGAGCGTGGCCGGCCACAACCGCACCTTGCCGCCCGTGCGATCAAGAACCTCCTGCATGATGCCGTAGCCGTGCTGGTCCTCGCCCGCGAGTGACAGCAGAATATGGAACCAGTTCGTTTTTAGCGGTAGGAACGCATCGGGCTTAGGCATGAATCCATATATATACCAAAAGATATACAGATATCAAGCGGCTGCGTGGATTCCTAATGCAAAATGTCGTTCACGGTTTCGAACGAATATCCTTGGTCTCGCAGGACGGGAACGAATTTTTTCACCGCCGCGATTGTTGAAGTGATATCCGGGTTGCTCCGAACGCCTCGCCCATCGTGGAGGCAGATAATCCCGCCTGGAGAGGATTTCGCCAAGACTTGTGCGGCGATTCGGTCGGGGCTCCAGCGCCAGTCATTGCCAATCACGGTCCACATCACCCCGAGAAGCGAAAGCTTCTGCTGAACCGCGCGCATTCCGGACCAGCGAATCCCGTACGGCGGCCGCAACAGCATCGGCGCAACGCCGGTTTCCGAATAGATAACATCCTGCGCAAAACTGAATTCGCGTTCAATAAACTGATGCGATTTGAATAGCAGCCGGGGATGAGAATCGGTGTGATTCCCGATCTCGTGACCGTTTGCCGCGACCTCACCGGCGATTCGAGGTAGGCGTCGAACGTTCATTCCACACTGGAAAAACGTCGCGGTGATACCTTCTCTGGCAAGATAGTCGAGGAGCGGCAGCGTCCCCTCGCTTGGACCATCGTCGAATGTGAGCGCGATCGAGCGCCTGCGACCGGGCCCACGATACACGGAGGGTCCAAATAGCTGCGATGATTTCGATACACTCCCGTAGGTCAGAACCGCGGAACAGCTTCCAATGGTCGCCCCTGCGGCTATACTCGCCGCGGTAAGAGCCCGCATCGCCCTCAGCCTAGCACGTTACAAGCAAAACCGCAGGCCTTCATTCCCGAGCTCGTTCACGCGGCGGAGCGGAGGCCTGATACTCCTGCCGGACACGATCGGTGTAATGCGCGAGCAGATCGCCTACCCGCTCGTAATCCTGTGACTTGATGATAAAGCCAACGTGATGTCGCTTGTTCATTCGCCAGACCAGCTCCGGTTCCTGGTAGCTCGATGTATCCGGCCACTCTTGCCGCGACAGAGAAACCAGCAGCCCTGCGTAGTCGTTTCTTGGCGGCGGTGCGGTGTAAGGCGCTCCTGTTGCAGCAGCGACTTCGATCTTTGCCCATTCGGCCCACATGTTTATTCCAGTTGCAGTCTCAATGAGGTCTGAGATATGGGCGCCCCCCACGCGGGCCGACGTTTCCAAAAAATAGAAGCTGCCGTCTTCGCGAGCCCGTATGAACTCTGTATGCGATACACCGTCCTCCAGCTTGAAGGCCTTGAGAACTCTTTCGTTCATCCATTGAAGAGCTCGATCTACTTCGCAGCCGTGTTCGAGAATTCGTGTCGTGAATATGCCCCCGTGCGTTACCTCCAAGGGCGGCGTGCCATACGCGCTCGAGATAGCGTAGACCATCTCGCCTTGGAACCAGATCGAATCGACATGGAAGATATCGCCCGGCACAAAGCGTTCCAGTAGAAAAAACGACATCTGATTGCCGAGACTGTGGATCCGGTCCCAAACCTCGGGCGCGTGGTGAAACTTCTTGATCCCCATAGCGCCGGCCATCAGCCTCGGTTTCAGAACCCACGGAGGAGGGACAGTTTCCAAATATCGCGTTATGTTCTCGTAATTGATCGTCCCCGTGAACTCGGGAACGGGAATCCCGTGCTCGCTGGCGCACATCCGCATCGCCAGCTTGTCTCGGAAAAAGCGCGTTGCCGTTTCACCCAAACCGGGAATTCGAAGATGCTCCCGAAGTAAGGCCGCTTTCTCCAGGTCAAAATCGTCCAGCGGAACGATTCGACCGATCTGCTGGCTACGGCAAAGGTACGCAACCGCGAGAAGCATGTCCTGGAGATTCCATTCATGCTCGGTGTCCGGCATGTAGAAAATATCTTCCAATCCTTCCCGAGGCCACTTGGCTGTATCCTTAAGGGACTGGGAGGTCAACAGGAAGACGCGACACCCCTGCCGGCGGGCTTCGCGAAGGAAAGGATGACCCTTTTCATAACTCGCCAGACACAAGAGAGTTAGAGGCTGCATACAAGTTGAAAAAGACCCTCCCCTGAAAGCATATGCCAGAAAGGTGTGGCCTAGAATTTCAGGACCTATGCAAAAGCTCAAACTAAAACACTTGGTTGCAATCCGGTGGTTTCACTGGATCAACTTTCCCTTGCTCTTTCTCATGATCTGGAGCGGCTTCCTGATCTATTGGGCATTTCCCATTTACCACATCGGTCCGTTTATATTCTGGCCCGCGCGCGTTTTCAAGTTTCTGCACATGGACTTCCGGCTCGCCGAAGGCATGGCGCTGCACTTCTTCTTCATGTGGCTGTTTATCATCAATGGAATTTTGTACGTGGCATATACATTTGCTTCGGGCGAGTGGCGGTTGCTCGTGCCGCGCTCGTGGGCCGCTTTCCGAGATGCTTGGTCTGTCTTCCTGCACGATGTTGGGGTCAGGCGGGAAAAACCGCTTCAGGAGAAGTACAACGCTGCGCAGCAGGTGTCGTATTCTGCCATCGTTGTGATGGGCGCACTCTCGGTGATCACCGGATTCGCGATTTACAAGCCGGTTCAAGTAGGATGGCTGACCGCAGTCCTCGGCGGATATGAAACGGCACGGTTGATCCACTTCATTCTGACGATCGGATACCTTATCTTTTTCGTCGTACACGTGGTTCAAGTGGCGGTTGCAGGCTGGAACAATTTCCGAAGCATGATCATTGGATACGAGTTGGTGAAAGACCGTGAGTGAGCACCACCGCGAGATTATCGTGCCGGATGACCAGCTTAAGCAACAGTTGCGCCGGCGTACGCGGCGGGATTTCCTGATTGCAGGCGTAGCAAGCGTCGCTGCGATTGGCGGTTATAAGTGGGTGACGAGTGCCAAGCAAGAAGGCGGACTGGCATGGCCGCAAAGACGTGTTCTCGATTGGAATGGCAAACTGGCAAAGGGCTATCTCAGCGACTCGCACCTGATGCCGACCTACTCACGGGACCAAGTCCGATGGTTGAAGCCGAATGGAGCGATCGGACTCGACGACCCCGTCCAAGAAGATCAATGGCGGGTGAATGTGAGCGGCGATGAGGCGCAACAAGCCGCCCTCGCACTCCCGTTATCGGAAATAAAGGCGCTGCCTAAAACTGAGATGATCACTAAGTTCTGCTGCATCGAAGGTTGGAGCACCATCGTAGGGTGGGGCGGCGCGCGATTTGCGGATTTCACGAAGAAATTTCTTCCGCCCAACTCGAAACTGACCCGATACGTCTACTTAAGCACCCCTGACGAAGACTATTACGTGGGGCTCGACATGAAGAGCGCACTTCATCCTCAAACTCTGCTCGCTTATGAGCGGAACGGCGCACCACTCGAAAACGAGCATGGCGCCCCGCTTCGGTTGGTGATTCCGATCAAGTACGGCATTAAGAACATCAAGCGGATTGGGTCTATTCGGTACACGAATACCAGGCCCGCCGATTACTGGGCCGAGGAAGGTTACGACTGGTTCGCGGGCCTCTGATCGGTGCCGAGAAGGAAATCTCTACTGCGGAACTTCAGGCTTCGCTTACGATAGCTGGAAACCCGCTTTTTACCCCGACAAACTGGCAAGCGCGAAGTTTCTTTCCTACTACGCAACCCGCCTGAACGCCGTCGAAGTTAACTACACGTTTCGGCGGATCGCCTCGGCGGCAACATTCGAAGGATGGATCGCAGCCACGCCTGAAAACTTTTTGTTTCTGCCCAAGGCGCACATGAAGATTACACATTCTCTGAAACTCGAGAGTGCCGAGGAATTCACGCGCGTGTTCCTGGAATCGCTCGATCCGCTGCGTCAGGCGGGACGCCTGGGACCAATCCTGTTTCAACTCGCGCCTTCGTTTAAATGCGACCTCGAACGCCTGAGGCGCTTTATAAATCTGTTCCCGAAGAACATTCGAGCAGCATTCGAATTTCGAAACGCGACATGGTTCGATCACGATGTCTATCATGCGCTGAGAGACGCGAACGCAGGGCTTTGCCTCGCCGAAAATGAAAATCTAGAAACTCCGAAAGTTATTACCGCAGATTTCGCATATCTCCGTCTGCGGAAGCCCGACTACTCACCCGTCGAACTCGAGGACATCACACGGCGGGTAAGACAGTATCGCGAGCGCGGCCTTCCCGTCTACGCGATTTTCAAGCATGAGGAGAGTCCGGCGGGAGCTTTAAACGCAGAAAAGCTACTGACTCAGAAGTAACTATCGAATTCGATAGAGCCAAAAGGTACTAACTGGAGAGCTTGTAATGGGAATAAGTTGCGCTGAAATGTCAGTTGCTGGCTTGTGGTCGAAGGCAACATATTTGATCCCAAGCTCTCTCAAGATAGGGTCGGAAGGACTGACGTGCCACAGAGCTTCGGGCAGCCATGGTGATTCGACAAAGCTCTTCGAATGAGCTGGCAGAGGAAGTGCCAAACGCAAACCATCACGATTGAAAGCGTGAACGTCTAAGCCGTTACTCGCAAGCAATGAAAAATGATCAATGTCGGGTAAGTAAACTAGTCCGGTGTAAACATCGAGGCCCGTCGACGCTAGGAACCCGGAGCTCACAAAGCTGTTGCTGTAAGCGAGCCATCGCCCGCTTCGCAGCTCAGGATGACTCCGGACAAACTTAAAGAGTGCCGAATCAGTGATCGGTCCGAGACCACGTTCCAAAGGATTCACCCCGCCAAACACAAGAGCATGAGAAACGCACAACAGGATCGCCAATGCGAGTTTTCGTCCTTCCAGAATCAGAATGATTGCCAGGCTCGTAAAGCACACCCCGATTGTGAGTTCTGTCGAGGAGAAGAATGATGAAAAGATTCGGTTTGTTAGTTGCAGAAGACTGAATACAACGAGAAATACACCGCAACACCGGAGAATCACGCCCAATTTCGAAGCTTCGACTCCCTGGAACCGCCTTTGGAGGCGTGGTGCACTCATGCATACCGCCACAATTGCGATGTTCGCCACCGCGAGTGCGGGCAAACACCTCGGGCCTTCCGTCAGGTTCAACCCGAACGCCCTGGCCAGGAACGAAGGAAATGGTGCAACAAGCCAGAAAAGTATCAATCCGAAAGAGCACCACAACCCTATTAGTGCGGATTTCTGCCATCGCGATAACAGTAGCTCCGCAGTGCAGAATAGGGTTGCCGGCGCAAGCCAAAGGAATCCTGCGGCTTCGCAAATGTTAGACATCGAAGCCGGGAAGTGATGCTCGGTTTGTGTCCATTCAAGAAAATGAACCATCAGGAACGGAAGCGGCCGGTTGTGCGCTTCGAAGAGACGCTTGCCCGGATAGACCGTATGCGCGATGCCATTAATTGCATTCCGTGCGTCGATATACACCGTCATGCCGACAACCGCTATCACTAAAACACATCCCGAGATGACGAGAGCTCTTCGACCAAGCGCATCGCGCGTGAAGATCCGCTGCCGATAAGCAATGCACCAGGAAACGAAGAAAAACACAGCCACCCAAAACAGAGGAATCATGTGTGGCAGATAAGCGCAAAGCGCAAAATCGATAGCTGCCGTGATCATGCCAATCCCGGCGACGATGAGAGCCATTGTTCTTGTTCCGATTGTGAGAAAACAGGCCAAGACTGTTGCCCAACAGATTAGGCCCACCATTTCCGGAAGCCCCGAAGGCCAGGAGTATGTCCATTGCGCTCCGGGGGAAAAGAAGTACCATAAAGCGCCCGCGATCGACCACAACGTGGACCTCGTTACAAGCAGTAGAAAGGTGAATAATCCTGTAAGCAGAATCAGTGCTTTGAACTGCCAATACGCAGCGTAAGCATAGTTCAACGGCAGTACGAAAAACGGCCACAATTGGGGGCGGAAGAGCATAGCGATATGGCGCACAGGCAGATTCGCGAGTAACGCAACGGAATCGTCTCCCACCCAGGTATGCTGGAGCTCAAAGCGATCCGCTCTAAGTGTTTGATTTAAGATCGCAGGCGTTTCGCTTACCCACTCATCCGACCGAATATTTCGTGGCGTACCGAGGAACCAGCCTGGATGGCCCCCGTAACCGTACGTCAAAGTGTAGGCTCCGATGGAGGAACCGTTAAGAGCGGCTGCGGTTGCGACCACAAAACCGGCCATGCAAACAACGTAAACCCAGACAGCCGCGGAATCGAACCGGATGAAATCCGCATTGGATAGCCGGCCGGCAAGCGGCTGAAATACAGCAATCACGCGGCGAACATGCTCCAGTACGGCAATCGCCATTTGTGGCTGCTGACGGATGAAGAGAAAGAGAACGATCGCGATCGCGGCTATGAGGGCGTTTCCGATCGCAACCCGGCGGGTGACCTCCGGCGAGAAATTATACTTGAACGGCCGATCTAGCTCAAAACTTACTCCAGGGTGACTGGCGGCCGTAACCGTCGAAAACTCGACGCGCGCCGTCGCGCTCCACCCGAGTGCTGATCTGATTGAAGGAAACGATATGGGACGGAGGAATTGTCCGAATCGCTCCCCCGGGTTCGCGAATCTTCACACTTCGTATGGCTATCGTCCCCTGCACGGTAAGTGGATCGAATCGCAATTTCAAAACTGTCTTTTTCGGTAGATCGAAGCGCAAGTCCTGAAACTGATTTGAAGGCGTCTGCTTGACGGAGGCGACCCTCGAATCGCGTTCGGAATAGCCTTTGCCAACGTCGTAGAACAAGTGCGCAATCGAGTCCGCGGAGGAAGACATCTGAAGCGTAAGCTGGGCCCTGGGGCTCTTTCTCAACTGAAGTACCGTGAAAATGGCGGCGCACAGGATGAAAATCAGCGCAAGCTTTGCTGCAGTAACACTCGCCAACAGATTCCGGGGAGATTGAATATCCGTTGGTTGGGTTTCCACGGAGTGAATGGACGAACCCTGGTTAAACCGTGCTTCCGCCTCTACTGATCGGCTTGTCGCCCTTCGCGAAATCTGCGGTGGCTTCGCCCGCGGCGGCAATATCTTCCGCCCCGGTATCGCGTAGTAAGTCCTTCGCGCGACTCACCCATTCGTGGTCATCGCAATGGACGGAGAGCAAGATGCCCCCTTCTTTGATGCGTCCCTCGTAGCGCTTGGCCTCGTATTCGGGAATGCCCATCCCTACCAGCGCACCAATGATTCCGCCCACCACTCCTCCCGAGCCGACGCCCGTCAGGGTAGCGATAATCGGACCCGCAGCGATCAGCGGTCCGAGACCTGGAATCGCGAGCACGCCGATGCCGGCCAGAAGACCGATCGCGCCGCCGATAACGCCGCCCGTGACGACTCCGGTCGTTGTGCCTTCGGGAGCCTTGGTGTGCTTCTCGTGCGCGAAATCCTTGGTTCCCACATTGTCCTGGAGCAACACCGAAATGTCTTCGTTGCGGAACCCCGACGCCGTAAGCCGGTCCACTGCGTTCTCTGCCATTTCGCGACTCGCGTAAATCCCGAATACCGCCGTGTTCTTCTCTGCCATGGTTCCCTCCCGTTCACTCGCTGCGACGATCCTCCCCTAATTTTCGCAAGGTGAGACTACGATGATTATTGCGCGTTTCCGGCAAAGGATCGTGTTGCATCTGATAAACTCCTTGCTTTTGGAGTTTCTCGCCTATGTCCCGCATGTTTAAACACCTGGTACCCTGTCTTCTCTTTTCAGTCGCGCTTCCAGCCCAAGATGTGAGTGTTATCAAGACGCTGAAGTGGCGATGCATCGGCCCGTTCCGGGGCGGCCGCGCTGCTGCGGTTACCGGCATTGACTCTCAACCGCAAACGTACTACTTCGGCGCAACCGGCGGAGGCGTTTGGAAAACCACGGATGCGGGAATGCATTGGGAATCTGTCTCGGACGGTAAGGGTTTTGGGACGGGATCGGTAGGTGCTATCGCGGTGGCGCAATCTGATCCCAATGTCGTTTACGTGGGCATGGGCGAGCAAGATATTCGCGGCAACGTCTCGCATGGAGACGGTATGTACAAGTCGATGGATGGCGGCCAGACGTGGAAGCACATCGGCCTCGAAAATACCCGTCAAATCAGCCGGGTGCGTATTCACCCGACCAATCCGGATATCGTCTACGTTGCCGCGCTCGGACACGTTTGGGCGCCGAACGACGACCGCGGGATCTATCGAACGAAAGATGGCGGCAAGACCTGGCAAAAAATATTCTGGCGTGGTCCCAAAGCCGGAGCCATAGACCTGACCTTCGATCCGACGAATGCCAACATCCTCTACGCCGGCTTCTGGGAGGTGTACCGGAAACCGTGGGACCTTGAGAGCGGCGGCCCCGGCAGCGGACTGTTCAAATCTATCGACGGAGGCGACACCTGGACGGAGCTGACCCACAATCCGGGTCTGCCGAAAGGCGTCATCGGTAACGTCGGCGTTACGGTGTCGGGCGCGAATCCACAACGCGTGTGGGCGCAAATCGAAGCCGAAGACGGCGGTGTGTTCCGGTCCGACGATGCCGGCAAGACCTGGACCAAGGTGAACGACGAGCGCAAGCTTCGCCAGCGCGCCTGGTATTACAACAGGATCTACGCAGACCCCAAAAATCCGGATCGAGTGTATGCGGTAAACGTGCAATTCTTCCGATCCGATGATGGCGGAAAAACCTGGAACCCGGTTCGCGCTCCGCATGGCGATAACCACGATTTATGGATTTCACCCAGCAATCCAGAGCGCATGGCGGAAGTAAACGATGGCGGCGCGACCATCACGGACAATGGCGGAAAGAGCTGGACCACCCAAGGCAATCAGCCGACCGCGCAATTCTATCGCGTGGCGCTCGACAATGATTTTCCGTATCACGTTTACGGCGCCCAGCAGGATAACTCTACTGTGGAAACGGCAAGCCGCACAACCGATTCCGGAATCAGTGAGCGCGATTGGTGGGACGTTGGCGGAGGAGAGAGCGGATGGATTGCCCCTTACCTGAAGAACACGAATATCGTATTTGCCGGATCTTACGGCGGCCTCATCACGCGCTACGACCACCGGGACGGGCAGTTGCGGAACATTGACGTTTGGCCGGACAATCCCATGGGGTGGGGCGCCGCCGCGCTCAAATATCGGTTTCAATGGAATTTTCCGCTGCTTTTCTCTCCCAATGATCCGAATTTGCTCTATGCGGGCGGCAACGCATTGTTCGCCTCCGAAGATCAGGGACAAACCTGGAAGCCGATCAGCGGGGATTTGACACGTAACGACAAATCGAAGCAGATCTCTTCGGGTGGTCCTATTACCAAGGACAACACCAGCATTGAATACTACGACGTCATCTTCACGGCCTCCGAATCGCCTCTGAAAAAGGGATTGATTTGGGTGGGTTCGGATGACGGCCTGGTTCACTTGACGCGCGATGCCGGCCAACATTGGGAAAACGTGACGCCGAAGAGTATTCCCGAATGGATTCAGATCAACTCGATCGAAGCCTCGCCATTTGATCCTGCGACAGCTTATTTCGCCGCGACGATGTACAAGTTCGACGACAATCGCCCGTTTCTTTTCAAGACCACGGACTACGGCAAGAGCTGGCAGGAAATCAACACTGGAATCCCAAGCACCGCCTTCACGCGCGTAATCCGCGAAGACCCGAATCGGCGCAACCTGCTCTACGCCGGAACGGAAACCGGCATTTATGTCTCGTTCGACGGCGGCGCAAAATGGCAATCGCTGCAGTTGAATCTTCCCGTCGTGCCGGTTACGGATCTCGCGATCCAGAAACGGGAACATGAGCTGGTTGCGGCTACCCAAGGCCGCGCATTCTGGATTCTCGACGAGACGCCTCTTCTTGCTCAGCTTACCGACGGAATCGCAAACGAAGATCTGCACCTGTTTGCCCCGAAGAATGCGTATCGCATGGCGACGTCATTTGGCTTTGGCGCTCCGACGAATGAAGGCCAAAATCCCCCCTACGGCGCAGTCGTCTACTACTGGCTGCGCAATAAGCCGAAAGATGAAGTTACCCTGGAGATCCTCGATTCACAAGGCAAGCTGATCAAGAAATTTTCGAGTAAGGCGCCTGCGCACGAGCCTCACGTGCAAACGTCGAGCACCGCTGAAGAGGAGGAAGAGACTGGGCCGCACGGCGCGGGAGGCGTCCAGCTCGTGCCGGTGGAGCAAGGGCTGAATCGTTTTGTATGGGACCTACGCTATCCTGACGCGACCAGGTTTTCCGGAATGGTTCTTTGGGCCGGAACGGTTCGAGGCCCCGAGGCTGTGCCCGGAGCGTATCAAGTGCGGATCACGGCGGCGGGCAAATCTCAGACGCAAAAATTCGAAATCGAGAAAGATCCGCGCGTCCCGACCACTCCCGAGCAGTTCGCCGCTCAGCTCGCTCTAGAACTGCAACTGAAGGACAAGTTGAGCCAGACGAACGCCGCCATTCTGCGCATCCGCGATGTGCGGAAGCAGATCGATGAATTGACGGATCGGCTCAAGGCGGCTGGAGACACTCCGAAATCGAAGGTGGTTCTTGACCGCGCGAAACAGGTTTCGGACGAATTGACGGCCATCGAGGAAGCGCTGTATCAAACCAAGAATCGGGCGAGCGAAGATCCTCTGAATTACCCAATCAGGCTGAACAACAAACTTGCGGCATTGTACGCCGCTGTACAAGAAGCCGATGCGGAGCCGACCGCTTCGCAACAGGCGGTCTATGAAGACCTCGCGACCGGCATCAACGCCCAAATTGCAAAACTGAAACAGGTGATGGATACGGGCGTGCCGGCTCTCAACAAACTCGTAAGAGATCAGGATATTCCCGCCATCGCCGTGAAATCGGGCGGAACGCCATAGCCGCTCTCCCGCGAGTCCTTAGCACCTCATGGTGAGCAAATCTTTCCCTGCAGCCCGTCCGGCGCGAGCTGCCTGAAGTCTGCGAGGTTGAAAGTATAGATACGGTCAGCCGCGCATCTGCCGGCACATTGCAGCAACAGGACGTCGTAGATCTTCGCGCCGATCCAGCTTCCGGCTGCCATCATATTCAAGGCTTCCAGATAGTCCTCTTTGCGGATCGCTAGCACGGCGAAATGGGGCAGGATGTTTTCACTAATGATTCGCGCGGCCTCGACTGGATGAATGCGCGGCTGCACGGGTACGCGCGTGAGCGCCGCATACACTTCCGCAATCGAGTGTGCACTGATGAACCCCTTATCTCGTCCGCGGACGACACGCAACAGCGCCGGCATGGCCTGCGGATGGTGCGGATGGCTCTGTTCCGAGGCCGCGACAAGAACAGTGGTATCGAAAAATACATTCACCGGCCGTATGTCTTGAGAGCAGATTCGATCCGCTCGCCGCGCACGCTCTCAATTGCTCCGTCCCAGCTTGCTCCGCGATCTGGAACACCCCGATGCACCCACAAGCCATTTAACTTCACCATCGAAGGTGCCTGCTCAACCCGCTTGAGAAGAACGCCGTCCGGCTGTTCAATCGCTTCCAGCCCCGTGTCCGGCCTAAAACCTAGCCGGTCCCGGAGAGGTTTTGGGATGACGATCCGCCCAGCTTTATCTATTTTGAGTTCCATGCCAATTTGATTCCATGCCAGGCTCATCGTCAGATGCATTTCCATTAAGATACCATCTGCCATTAAGAATGGTAAATCGCTACGACAGAGCCACGTGTCGCGGGGCGCTCATCCGGCTTGTACCCTCGCCCGCTTTACCTGAGCGCACCGGCGCATTCTGCCGCGTCCGAGCCATTTCTCGCCAGGTCGGCTGCGATCTGCGCGAATTGATCCAGTGCGGCCTGGAGATCCTCGACGATTTCAGCGGCCAAAACGGCCGGATCGGGCAGGTTGTGGGTGTCCTCCAGGCTTTCGTCGCGAAGCCACGTGATATCGAGGCTCAGCTTGTCGCGTTTCTGCAGTTCTTCGTAAGTGAAGCAATGGAATCGCTCGGATTCCTTGCGCTCGAATCGATTCGCCGGGTTATAGCAGGCGATAAACTCATCGAGGTCGGCGCGCTGTAGCGGGTTCGTCTTCAGCGTGAAATGCTTGTTGGTGCGGAGATCGTAAATCCACAGCGATTTCGTCCACGGTGTTTCGCTAGCCGGTTTGCGGTCGAAGAACAGAACGTTCGCCTTGACGCCTTGGGCGTAGAAAACTCCCGTAGGAAGACGCAAAAGCGTATGGACATCGCAACTCTGCAAGAGCTTGCGGCGGATGGTCTCGCCGCGCCGCCCTCGAAGAGAACGTTGTCCGGCACCACAACTGCAGCGCGGCCGTTCATTTTGAGAAGGCTCACGACATGCTGCACGAAATTGAGCTGCTTATTGCTGGTCGTGGCCCAAAAATCGTCTCGATAAACGGTCAGAGCCTCGCGACTCTCTTCGCCCTCTTCGTTGATGATCGTTATACTCGATTTCTTTCCGAACGGCGGATTGGTGAGCACCATATCGTAGTTGTTCGAATCTTTCGCAGCGAGGCTATCCGCGACACGAACCGGACTCTCATCACCGCCGACCCGTGCAGGAACAGATTCATAGCGCACAGGCGCTCGGCGGCATCTACGATTTCGACGCCGCGCAGCGCATCCACCTTGAGGAAGCGCTTTTCTTCCGCATCCATTTCGGCGGCGTAGTGTTTGCTGATGTACTCGTGAGCAATGAGGAGAAACCCGCCGGTGCCCGCGGCCGGGTCCATGATCGTCATGCCGGGTTTGGGTTGCATGACATCGACGATGGCGCGGATGAGAGGTCGCGGCGTGAAGTATTGTCCTGCGCCCGACTTCACGTCTTCGGCGTTCTTCTGCAGAAGACCTTCGTAAATATCGCCCTTTACGTCGGCGTCGAGCGTAGACCAGGACTCCTTATCGATCAGATCGGCGATGAGGCGCTTGAGCTTCGACGGGATCTTGAATTTTGTTTTGCGCCTTGCGAAAAATGGCCCGGAGCATGCCGGGTTCTTTGCTCAGTGTTTCGAGCGTGCGCCGGTAATGATGTTCGAGCGGGATGCCGTCCAGCTCCACCAGCGTGGGCCAGGCGTAATCTTCGGGAATAATGGACGGCTGATTATATGGCGGCTGCGTCCGCTCATGCGCCATTTTGAGAAACAGCAGAAACGTGAGCTGCTCGACGTAGTCGCCGTACGAGAGACCGTCGTCGCGGAGAATATTGCAGTAGTTCCAGAGTTTACTGACAAGAGATGAAGGGGCGGTTGGCATCAATGCGCGTCAGACGAAGGTCTCAATCCCCGTGCCGCGTATGATCGGCTGACCGGAGCGAACCCGCAGAACTCACGGTCATTCGGGCGGATACGAGGTCAACGGCCATCATCTCGATTCTAGTGCAGGCTGGAGGGTTTCCGAGCGGGTCCGGCGCGCACTGCGTTGGGAGGTCGGTAGGCCCGGGCGCGCAGCGCGCGTGCGTTCCAGGAGCACGCTCGCGGGTTCGTCGTTCGGATCTTGCGGAATAAGTTGGCCGGAGAAGGCTTTGGCGAGAATGGCTTGCCGAAGGCTATCAGAGCGCGCCTGAGCCCGGGTGAGCTCGGTAATTAGATGCTGCGATGCGGAATCCTGAGATTCAATTCGGGTCAATGCCTCCTCCTGCACCCTCAATGACGGTACTGGGATCGGAAGCGAGCCGAGCTTTGTAATGTTGATTGATGCCAGGTTCGTGGTTTGCTTGCCTTCGTTTTGGAAGTATGCTTGCCCGATCTCATTTGCATAGTAGGAGACCCATTTCGGAAGAACTGAGGCCACTCACGCGAGCCCTGAATAACATGATTCTGGTGGATGCAGCGTTCGATTTCGCCTTGCCAGACCCAACCCCGACCCAGCTTGTCTCGGTCTCCACCTTCGGTGAAAAGGACGTCACCCCTACGAAGGGCAAGCTCGTCGACCTCTTCCGGGGTGGCCATTATAGTCTTCACGAGGGCAAGGTCGATAAACCCGCGCTGAACGTTCGCCGACCCTGAAGGTACGGAACTGAGTGCACATCGGTGAAGATCCGGTCTGTCGCCGTGCATTGTCAGGCCACCTTTAATCGACGCCAGTTCTCTGAGTGGTCTCGTCGGAAAACCCTTCACAAATGCTTCGCGAATGACGACTGAGTTGCATCGCCTTAACTTCCGCTCGGAGGCGGCTAGGAGCAGGTCGGCTTCCTGTGAGTCGCGTGAACTGCTTTTCGATTTCGGCGACGATGCGGCGCTGCTCGGGGAGCGGCGAAAGCTTCACCGGAATTTGCCGCATGTGCCCGAGGGCGGAGCTTTAAGCCTAGTCGTTCCGCTCACATGAACCATGGAAGTCGAAGTAGTCAAGGTAGTGTTTGAGATACGAGGCCGATGTCCTCGCAGTGTCGGCTCTCAGGACGTGCGCGTGGTTGTTCACCCACGATTTGCCGCGGATCACATACGCGATTGGCTTCGTTTTGTCCAGGAACGGCGCACCGTCCTCGCCGACGAGCAGGAGTTCCTCATCGAAAAGGTATCCATCGATACACCCGACCTGGCCAGTTGCGCCGTAGTACGGTATCGATCCTGGCCGCTGGGCTCGCACGTCGGCATTGACGGGCACTCGCCTGCTATCGAGGAACTCTGCACAGTCGGAGAGTAGGAGCCCGTACCCATCCCGGTGGCAACGTCGCTCACTGCACTAACCTCGCGTTCAGCTCGCTTAAGATCTGCGGCAGTTTCGCGCCGAAGAGCTGATAAGCTTTGCCGAGCCCGCCGTGCTCGCTGAAGGGAACGAGATCGAAATCGTCCGTCCTGATTTCGAGGCTCGTCGCGATGTGCTCGGCGATTTGATTAAGCCAGAGTAGCTGTTCATCCGTGAAATTCGCGCCAAGCTGTTCCTGTTCCGAGACCCAGGCTTGAAATTGTTCGCGAACTTTGTCCGGGTATGGGCGAAGCTCCGGGTCGGCGCCTATGGCGAATCCGACGAGCGAAACCAAATCGGTCATCACGCGCTGAGCCGGAGCCTCGAACTTTCGACTGATCGAGCTGCTCATACGCACGCCAGAGATTTTCGGGCGTCCAGGCCGGGTGCGGACGCTGGATGGCGGAAGCCAGTTCCTTCACCTGCTTGAAGGTGAGCCGCTGTTTCCATGGACGGCTGTAAAGGATCTGCAGAGCTGCGATCTGGTCTTTATTTTGTTCCAGAAACTCCCGAAAGGATTGCGTGATCTCCTTTGCTTTGTCTTTCGAATCGCCGGAGAAGCCGGCGCCGAGCACGATATCTTGGGAAACATTGTCGATGGTCTGCTCATAGCTGCTCTTCAGGATGCTAAGCACGTTGCGCAGCTTCGGCGCGAGGAACGGTTTCGCGGCTTCCTTACGCAAGCGCTCGGCTGTCGCGGCAATCTGATCCGGCGTTGGATCTTCGACGGCGTGTTCAGTCTTAGCTTGTTCGAGTTGCACATCGGGATCGACGGAGTCGGCGAGTGCGCGGACAAGGTCCGACAGTTTCGCGCCTCCGGCAACATCGGCTACCTGCGCCTGATCGGCGCGAGAGAGCTGGCGATCGAGCCGCGTCAGACGCGAGGCCAAAGTGCTGAGGATTTCCGGGTCCGTGCTGCCGAATCCTACGACCTCAATGAGTTTCCCGAATGCGATATTGCGGTTGCGGTCAAGAGGAGGGGCTTCCACGAGAGCGTGTTGGCAAACCCCCAGGGGATCGACGATGACGAAATGTGTTTTGGCGCGGGCATCCGGCGTGACGGCACGCAGATCGTCCTCTTTGATTATGCGAACGCCGCGCCCTTTCATCTGCTCGAACAGGTTGGGGCTGTGGACTTCGCGAAGGAACATCACGATTTCAAGCGGACGGATATCGGTGCCGGTCGAAATCATGTCGACCGTGACGGCCACTCGCGGATGGTAGCTGTTACGAAAAGACTGGATCACGGATTCCGCCTTCTCGCCGACGTGTTCCCAAACATCCTGCTCAAATTCAGAACCGTCATTGGCCTTCATTTTGCGGCGGCTGCGGCGCGATCCCGTCCGATACGTGACCTTCTGGCAGAAGTCGTTGCCTTTGGCGAATTCTTCCCGCACGATTTGGACGATGTCGTCGGCGTGGGTGTCGTCTTTGGCGAAAATCAGCGTTTTCGGGACGTGTGTGCGGCCCGGGAAGATTTCGGTGAAGAGCTTTCCCTTGAAGGTGCGGATGACAGTGCGGATCTGGTCGGTTGCGACGACATCTCGATCAAGCTGGCCGGCGGTATAGGTCAATTCCTGATCGAGAAGCTCGGCACGGCGGCTACGCGTCAGCCGATCGCGCTTGTCGACATAAAAGCCGGCCTCCACACGCGAGCCGGACTGCGTAATCTGCGTACGGATCTCGTAGATATCGTAATCGACGTTCACTTCGTCCTCGACAGCTTGCGTGTGGTTGTAGTCCATGACGAGATTGCGATTGAAGAAGCCTAGCGTTTGCTTGGAAGGAGTGGCGGTGAGGCCGATCAGCGAGGCATCGAAATACTCGAGCACCTGACGCCACAGATTGTAAATGGAGCGGTGGCATTCGTCGGTGATGATGAAGTCGAACGTCTCAATGGGGATGGAGGGGTTATACGTGATCGGCTCGGGGAGGCGCGTCAGGTCAGCCCAAGTTGCGGCGGAGCGCTCCTCCTGCTCGTCATCGACGATCTCGCGGCCTACCAGCATGGAATAAAGGCGTTGAATGGTGGTGATGCAAACTTTGCTGACCAGGTCAATTTTGTTGCTGGAGAGGAGCTGAGCGTTGTAGAGTTCAGTGAACTTCCGGCCCTCGTCGGGGGTGACGAACTGCTGGAACTCATTCAGCGTCTGGCGGCCAAGAGTTCGGCGGTCGACAAGGAACAGAATTCGCCGCGCGCCTGCGTACTTGATGAGGCGGTAACTGAAATTGCAGGCGGTGAACGTTTTTCCGCTGCCGGTAGCCATTTGAATTAGAGCGCGTGGGCGGTTTTCTGCGAGCGACTGTTCGAGTCTGCGGATTGCTTTGATTTGAGCCGGCCAGAGGTTACCGTCATCAAGGGCTGGCATTATGCGCAGTCTGCCGCGGACAGTTGAGCCCGGCGACTTCAGGTCCGCCTGGATCCACTGACCGAGCATTTCCGGCTTGTGGAAGGCGAAGACGGGACGGCTCCGGGCATCCGGCTCAAGCAGATTCGTGAAGCGAGTCTCGATCCCCGTGCTTTGGTAACAGAACGGAAGCGGCCGACGCGGAGCGGGAATGTGATCGGGCAGTCCCTCGCTGTACTTTGCGGTCTGGATCTCGACTGCCGTCAGAGGACTGCCGGCTTTCTTAGCCTCAATCACGCCGACCGCAGCGCCGTCGACATATAGAAGGTAATCCGCGAAGCCGTGGCTTTTCTTCAGCGGATATTCACAGATAGCAACACCTTGCGCGGCATTCAGGTTCACTTTGTCGCGCGGCTGAACCGACCAACCGGCCGCCGCCAGCAGCTTGTCGATCTCGGCCCGCGCTTCCTGTTCGGGAGCCATCAACGACTGAGAATCATAATACCGGGCCCGCGACTCCCGAGGCCGCGCCGCCTGCAGCCTCGATCAGCCGAAGCGCCGCAAAACGCGCGAAGAACAGGAGCTCGAAGACGAAGCAGCCGTGTTGCGCATGGCCGAAACGTTCGAACGCGCCGAAAACGGCTATCATTCGCCGGAAATCGGCTGACGCGCCGCCTCGAAAAACGCAAATGCCGCCCGTTGCGGCAAGAAACGTTCGCTTAAATAGCTAGCCTACAGGGCTACGGGTCCGGGCGCTCATCCACACCACGCACGAGCGGGCTTACTACCGCGCTCTCAACCAGCTCCTAAAGTTCAGAAAAGAAAGACAGCGCGAAGACATCTGGCTTCGAATCGCAAAATCACAAACAGCGCGCAGACGAGCGCCGACGAAGAGATGCATCGCGCCAAAATCGAGGTCTTGCGAGACCACGCCCAGGCCCGGCTCGAAGCGTTTCAGGACCAGGCGGCCGCCAAGTTAGCCGCCATTGGCGAGCTGAAGCGCCAAGACGCGCGAAGAACAGGAATCGAGGACGACGAAACGTTTGGCGCATCGGCCAATTACGGCAATAAACGTAGGGCCAGCATGCCGCTTCTACAGGTTCCCGCGCCGCGCCTGCTCCCGTTCAATCGCTTCGAACAAGGCCTTGAAATTGCCTTTGCCAAAGCTGCGGCTTCCCTTTCGCTGAATGATTTCGTAGAACAGCGTCGGCCGGTCCTCGACAGGCTTCGTGAAAATCTGCAGCATGTACCCTTCGTCATCGCGATCTACCAGGACGCCGAGCCGCGCCAATTCCTCGATCGGCTCATCGATCCGTCCCACCCTGGCAATCAAATCCTCGTAGTATGTCGTCGGAATCGCGAGAAACTCAACGCCCTGCTTCTGAAGCGCCGTCACGGTCTCGATGATATTGTCGGTAGCCATAGCGATGTGCTGGATACCAGGTCCGCCGTAAAAGTCCAGGTACTCTTCGATTTGCGATTTCCTGCGTCCTTCGGCCGGCTCATTGATCGGAAACCGGATTCGTTCGTTTCCGTTCGTCATCACTTTCGACATCAGCGCGGAATACTCGGTTGAGATGTCCTCGTCATCGAAATGCTTGAACATCCGAAATCCCATGACGTTCTCATAGAAATTCACCCAGGTATTCATCTCGTTCCAGCCCACGTTAGCCACCACGTGATCGATGTGAAGCAGACCCGTCGGGCGCGCGACGCGATCGGGTCCGGGAACTTCGGCGAACCCCGGCAAAAAACGCCCTCGAAACCCATTTCGCTCCACAAACGTGTGAATGGTGTCCCCGTAGAGCGCGATACAGGAAAGTTGAGCCGTGCCGTTCTCGTCTTCCATGATTTCCGGCCCGTGTACGCTACGTGCCCCTCGCGTGATCGTCTCTGCCCACGCGGACTCGGCATTATCCACCCACAGCGCGACTGATTTCACTCCATCTCCGTGCCGATGGACATGTTCTGCAACCTCTCCCGACGGCTGTAGCGCGGTAGTCAGAACGAACCGGATTTTGTTCTGTTCAAGAACATAAGAAACGCGGTCGCGCGTGCCGGTTTCGGGCCCTCGATATGCCACGAGGTTGAATCCCATCGAGCTTCGATAGAAATACGCCGATTGCTTCGCGTTCCCGACGTAGAATTCGATGTGATCCGTGCCGTGAATCGGGAGAAAATCCTCTTCGAGAGTTGCACGGGCCGGGGCTGCAGCGGTTGCGTTTTGTTCAGTCAGTTGTGGCATTCGTTCTGTCCCTCAGACCATCATGCCAAAATGGCCGAAGGCGCGCCATTGAAAAATGCGCGTGATCGCTGTAGGAGGTCGTGTGCCGGTCTATTGCCGTTTGGGAGAGATTCCGTCGAAAAGGCATCAGGTTTTCCGGAAGCCATCGGGCGAGTTGTACGCGGAAGAACTGGTCGGAAATATGGGTTTCGTCGGACCTTCTTCGCTGCTGTATCACGTGCGCCGTCCGACTGCGGTGCGCGCTCTGCATGCGCTTAAAGAGCTTTCGTGGGAAACCGCTGCCTCCGAACCGCTCCGGCATCGTCATTTTCGTACCAAGCAGCTCACGCAAACCGGCGATGCAATTCTCGACCGCATTCCGCTTGTTTTTAACAATGACGTGTCCATGTCGCTTGTCCGGCCTGCCGAAAACGCTTCACATTTCTTTAGAAATGCGCAGGGCGATGAAATCGTGTATGTCAGCGAAGGCACAGGTGTTCTGGAATCGCCTTTCGGGAGCATTCAATTTGCGAGCGGCGATTATCTCGTGATTCCGCGCGGCATTCTTCACCGCTATCGTTTCACTTCTGAAAAACGTGTTCTGCTGATTATCGAAAGCGCCGGCTACGTTCGCCCTCCGAAGCGGTACCGCAACGAGTACGGGCAATTGATGGAGTCGAGTCCATACTCAGAGCGGGACATCCGCTGTCCGGAGGATCTGGAGACACACGATGAATCGGGCGAGTTTCGGCTGATTGTGAAAAAAGCGAACTGCATGACCGAAATGATGCTTCCGTACCATCCCTTCGATGTCGTCGGCTGGGACGGCTATTACTATCCCTGGGCCATTTCCATTCACAATTTCGAGCCCCGCGTCGGCCGCTTCCACCTGCCGCCGCCCACTCATCAGATGTTCGAGGGCGATGGTTTCGTTGTCTGCTCGTTTTGCCCGCGCCCTTATGATTTCGATCCGCAAGCTGTTCCTGCCCCGTACAGCCACTCGAATGTGATGTCTGACGAAGTGCTCTATTACGCGAACTCCGAGTTCATGAGCCGCAAGGGAATCGAATACGGCTCCATCACGCTGCACCCGGACGGGCTTGCCCACGGTCCGCAACCGGGGCGCACGGAAGCTTCCATCGGCCAAAAAGAAACAAACGAGTTGGCCGTCATGATGGACACTTTTCGGGGATTGCGCGTCAGCGATCAAGCGCGAGACGTCGAGGATAAAGATTACTATTTATCGTGGCTCGAGTCGTAGCTCCCGCTCTGCGAGCGTTGCTTGAAAATCTGATCGACTATGCGGGAATGTTTCCGCCGGCCTCTCTTCCCGGCGAAATTGCGCTTGAAAATTACCGGCACCACCGCACTCTCGATCATGCTTGGATGCTGGGACGGTTCGTCATATCGGCGCAGGAGATTGACAAATTAGCGCCGGCGCAGGATGTGCCGTGGGCGGTTCTGACGAATTCCGATCACTCGATGGCCTCAGCGATCGAATCGAAACTCGTCATTTCGACTGCTAAGCCGACGTATTGCGAGGTGCCGATCGATCAGCTCGAAGCCGTCAAGGAGGCGCGATCCTTCGCGAAGTTGCGGACGGGAGGTGTCACGCCTGACGCGATCCCTTCCACTGAGTACCTTTCGCATTTCATCACCAGGTGTGCCCGCTTGCGTTTGCCCTTCAAGGCGACCGCTGGTTTGCACCATCCGGTGCGCTCCGAACATCGGCTCACGTATGAAAACGACTCCGCATCCGCCATGATGCACGGATTCGTCAACGTCTTCCTTGCAGCGGCATTCGCCTGGCAGGGCGAGCGGCAGATTGAGTATATATTGGCGGAAACAGATCCGGCAGCGTTTCGATTCGATGAGGCCGCGCACTGGCGTGACCGGAGCCTCACGAAAACGCAGATCGCGCAGGCGCGGAGCGGTTTCGCACACTCGTTTGGATCGTGCTCCTTCGCGGAGCCAGTGCACGACCTTGAAAGCCTTCAGTGGTTATGATCGACGAAACTCACGACCCGAAGCTTACAAGCTGGGTGGAATCGGCCAATCGTCCCGATTGCGATTTTCCAATACAAAATTTACCTCTAGGGGTGTTTCGGCCCGCGGGTGGGGGTCACGGACGGATCGGCGTCGCGATCGGCGACTTCATCCTCGATCTGAACCCGTGGCTCAGCGGCGAGAACTTGAACGGGTACCTGAGTCTCTCGAGGGTACAGCGCCGCGATCTCCGGCGAGAGCTGAGCGCAGCTCTTGCCCAAGGCGCGCCACGGCGGGAATTGTCCGCGCAACGGCAGTGCGAAATGCTGCTTCCGGCGAGCATCGGAGACTACACCGATTTCTACGCGTCCATCCATCACGCCGTGAATGTCGGGAGCATGTTTCGCCCGGATAATCCGCTGTTGCCGAATTACAAACATGTGCCGATTGCGTATCACGGACGCTCATCCTCCATCGTCGTGAGCGGAACGCCCGTGCGGCGGCCGCTTGGCCAACTGGGGGAAGGAAGCTTTGGGCCTTCGGCCAGCCTGGACTATGAAGTGGAGCTTGGCGCGTTTCTCGGCCCCGGAAACAGAATGGGCGAAATCATCTCGATTGGCAATGCGGAGCAGCACATCGGCGGCGTGTGCCTTCTGAACGACTGGTCCGCACGAGATATTCAACGCTGGGAATATCAGCCGCTCGGGCCGTTTCTAGCCAAGAATTTCGCTACGTCCATTTCGCCGTGGATGGTTACCCTCGAGGCGCTCGAGCCGTTCCGTGTGCCCTCGCCGAAACACGACGTTCCGGTCCTCGACTATTTGCAAGCACCGGAACCCGGATCCTTCAACATCACGCTCGAAGTGTGGCTGCGATCCGCTCGCATGCCTGAACCGATGCTGGTCAGCTGCGCCGGTGTTCAAAGATATGTATTGGACGCTGGCGCAAATGGTGGCCCATCATGCCTCGAACGGCTGCGCCTTGCGGCCGGGCGATCTAATCGGCAGCGGAACGGTCTCCGGACCTGAAAAAATGAATCGAGGATGCCTGCTCGAGCAAACCTGGAAGGGAACTGAGCCTCTGATCCTGCCAACCGGCGAAAAACGAACGTTTCTCGAAGACGGCGACGAGGTTACTATTCGAGGCTATTGTCGTGCAAGAAGCGTTCGCCCGGATCGGACTCGGTACGTGCACGGGAGCGGTCATGCCAGCACGCCTGTGAAGCGATCGCCGCCTGTGCCGACGAAAACCGCGGCATCCACCACATTCATAGAGTCCCTCGGTGTACGCGACGTCGCACTCATGGTGATTATTGCCGTTATCGCGATGCGCTGGATCCCGCGCGGGGCCCGTGCAGGAGCTCCTTCTGTCGTCCTCTGGGCATTTGCCGGCCTTCTGTTTTTCGTTCCGCTTGCGCTGGGCGTGGTCGATTTATCCCGGCGCTTTCCGGAGCAGGGTGGCTTGTACATGTGGGTGCGCCACGCTTTCGGACCACGCCACGCATTCTGTTGCGGTTGGTGCCTCTGGTTGACCAATGTCTTCTATTTTCCGAACTACTTACTATTCGCGCAGAGTAACTTTCTGGCGCTCGGCGGCGAGCACTGGTCCTACTTGAATGAAAGCCGCGCCTTCACCATCGCCTTCGTTCTGCTATGCCTTTGGGGCCTTACAGCCATAAATATATTAGGGTTTGATATCGCCAAGTGGGTGCAGAATATCGGCACGCTGGGGATTTGGATTCCCGCGGCGCTGTTGTTCGTCGCAGGCGCGCTTGCCTTCGCCCATGGCAGATCCGCTACGTCCTTCCGTTTCCCAAATCTCATTCCTCGCGGTGGCTCCCTCTCGAATCTCGCCCTCTGGTCGAGCATGTGTTTCGCGTTCTCCGGAGTCGAGATCGCCGGCTTAGTCAGCCAGGAAATTCGCTCGCCGAAACGCTCCATCACGCTTGGCATCGTTATTGCGAGTTTTGTGATCACCGCCATTTACATCGGCGGCTCCGCGGCGATTCTTTCCGTCATACCCAGCGATCGCATTGCGGAGCGCACCGCAATCGGCGATGCAGTCGCCCTGGCTACACACTCCCAAGTGACTTATAACCTCGTGTTTCTACTTCTCGGCATCGCTAGTCTCGCTACCACAAGCTCCTGGATTGCCTGCTCCGCCAGAGTCCCGTATGCAGCGGCTGTGGATGAACGCATGCCGAAGCCGTTAAGCAGACTCCATCCTCGATATCGGACGCCATATGTGGCGCTGAATGTTCAGGCTGCGATTGCTTCTCTAGTTTTGCTCATCAGCCTGTTTCTCAAGCTCGGTCCTTCTGTCGGCTCAGTTGCGGATTCCTACGACGTTATGGTGAATCTTACTATCTTGACTTACTTTATTCCGTATCTATATTTGTTCGTGATTCCGCTAAAGCTGAAAGCTTATAAAGGATCGGGCCGCAGTTTCCTGGAACCGAAAAGTCAATGGCCGGTTTCTCTCGCGGGCTTGGCGACCACGCTTTTGGCGCTCGGGTTATTGTTTGTTCCGCCTCCCGGCACTCGCAGCGCCTTAACTTTCGAAATCAGCGTTCTGTCGCAATCGGCTCTCGTCCTTATTGCGGGACTGGTTGTGTATAGGGCGAGCCGTCCGCCAGCGTGAACAAGATCAATGTTCACTGAAGTGCGTTCAGCAGCAGCGCGAGTCTGCAGAGCCATAGCGCGCCGCTTAGCGCCCGAGTTGCAGGGCGCCGCGTTCCCTGTGGGTCGCCCCATTCCCGGTGGCTTTATTGATTGCGTAAAGATTGATCCCTGTGGTCTCATCCGGGTCCTGGGCTGGTTAAGAACCGTTTTCGATCCGCAACAGGCACCGTCTATTTCCGTTGATGGAGCAGCCATCCCGTTATTGCGGTACTTCAGGTTCCCTCGTGCCGACGTGAGCGCTGCTTCAGGCGTCCTGTTATCGCAAACCGGCCTCGAATTAAATTACCTGATTCGGGAACCGATGATTGAGAAGAACGACGCGGTTCTTACCTTGGGGCTGGCAACAGGTGAATCCCTGAAGTTTGAGTTACACGTAACGTTTTTCAATCCGCATTACGGCTTTTTATTACATTCCAACGAGGTTGTTCACCGCGGTAACATTTACGGCTCGGGACCGCCCAATGTAGTGATTCACCCAGAAATCGTGAAGCTCGCAAAGGAGTTAAACGGACCAACGCTCGATTTCGGTTGCGGCCGTGGCGTTCTTATCGACGAGCTGCAAAAAGCGGGAATTGAGGCCTACGGCCTGGAATTGGAATCTGACGTAATCAGAACATCGATTCCTGCCGATCGGTGGCACTGGATTACCCTCTATGATGGAAGTTTTCCATCGCCGTTTCCAGATGGGCGCTTTCGATCCGTAGTCTGCTCCGAAGTGCTGGAGCACATTCCTGATTACTCGGCGGCTGTTAAAGATATTGCGCGGCTTGCCATCCGAAAAGGTGCTTTTCACTGTTCCCGACGCAAGCGCGATCCCGCTAGGATCCCGTCATGGCAGTGTACCTTGGCATCTGCTGGAAGCAACTCACGTCAATTTTTTCACTCAAGAGAGTCTCGAGAAGTTCGCTGACAGCCTTACTTCTCGTACATCGAGTTTGGCCGAATCGGGCGCGCACAGTTCAATGACAGCGACTATCACGTAAGTCTGGCCGCTTTGTGCGTCAAGTGATTTTGCGCGAACTGAAGAAACGGACCGACGACCAGCCGCGCGAAATCGAACCTGCCTCTGAGTAAATCATGCCTCGCGCCTTCGATTGTCACGAGTGATGTAGGCGCTGGAATCAGCTTTATCGCATCCTGGAGTTCCTCAATAGACCCAAACGGATCCTTTGTGCCCTGAATGAACATTGCGCCAGTCCGCAAAGCGGGAAAGTGACCCGTCCTAAGTGACTCTGGTTTCCCCGGTGGGTGCAAAGGATACGAGAACAGCAAGAGCCCTCTCGCAAGGTCCGGCTGTTCCGCAGCCAGCATGACTCGCTTGCCGTCCACCGTACGAATGACCGCCGAGAGCAATTGCTCCAGGCGCCCGCGCGCGCAGCTCGCGAACGGCTTCCGCTAATCCCGCTCGATCTTGGGCCGCGTCCGCCGGAGAAGGCGGTCCAAATCGTTTTCGTTGCCGGAACGGCAGATCGCAACGTAAAACCCACAGCCCCGCCGCTGTGAACGCGTTCGCAATCGCGATCAGAAGCGGAGCCTGACAGTTCGAGCCGGCACCGTGAGCTAAAACGAGCCCGTCACCTCTGGTGTTTTCGGGGCGATGAAGAAATCCGTGCACCGCTCCGGTCGACATAGGCGCAATGTCGCTCATTTGCCATTGATCTCATGCGAGTATACCCTGCGCACGAGGCATTCCTCGATGAGTGGTATAAAAGTCCTACAAAGAGGTAATGTGGACATCGATCCAGCGGAATTCCGAAAACATTTCTCGAACCTGTCCGATGAGGCGCTGATCGCCATATCTAGAGACGACCTCGTCGATTCTGCGAGGCTCTACTACGACGGCGAGATTGCAACCCGTGGCCTTGAGCGTGATTCTGCTTCTGCTGATGAGCGCGGGGCCGCGACCATGAACCGACACTTCGGGAACGATCCCGAACTGGTCACGATCGCTGAATTCACATCCGCGGAAGACACCCGGGTCGCGCAATCGTTCCTGGAGAGTGGTGGGATACCTTCATTTTTCGCGGACGAGTACACACTGGCGGCGATGGGAGCCGGTGGGCTGGGATATTTCGAGCTACGCGTGCCAGCTGCTTTCGCTGAGCAGGCGCGCGTGGCACTCGAGACCCCACTTTCGGATGAAGAGCTTGCCGCTCAGGCCGAGGCTGCAGGTCCACCTCAGCTCGATCGCGACGAAGATTCTGAGCCAGAATGAGCAGCGCCCGCGCGGCCGCAACCCTGCCCTCTGGAGGGCTCTGAATGTGACCACCGTGCCAGCACGTCGTACACGAGCAACACAAGATACAGCCTCTCTCGGACATGTTATGAGGTTGTGCTCATCGTACGCACGATCGGTGCCCGTAACTGTTCTGCTTTTCCTAAGCGGATTTTGTTGCCCCTTGCTTCGGGCGCAAGGCAACTATGAAATTCAGGTGTATGCGTCCGACACCGTCCCGGCAGGCCTCACGATGGTTGAACTGCACAGCAACTACACCGTTGAAGGCAGCAAAGTCACGCAAGACGGCACTTATCCGACAAATCACCAGGAGCATGAAACGATCGAAATCACTCAAGGCTGGACAAGCTGGTTTGAAACCGGCTTTTATATCTTCACGAGCGTCGGGCCGGGCCAAGGCTATCAGTGGGTAGGAGATCATATTCGGCCGCGGGTTCGCGTACCACCCAGTTGGAAATGGCCGGTCGGCGTAAGTCTCTCCACTGAGATCGGGTATCAGCGGCGTGTCTTCTCTGCTGATACCTGGACGTGGGAAATTCGCCCAATCATCGACAAACAGATAGGTCCCTGGTATCTCGCCTTTAACCCGGCGCTCGAAAGATCCTGGCATGGACCGGGCGTGAGTCAAGGTGTAACATTCTCTCCCAATGTGAAAGTAAGTTATCAGCTCAACCGCCGCATTGCGGCGGGTATTGAGTATTATGGCGATACGGGCGACATCACTGGATTCGACCCGCTCTATCAGCAGCAACAGCAGGTTTTCCCGGCTCTCGATTTTGATTTCGGACCGAATTGGGAGCTGAACTTCGGAGTGGGGGTGGGCATGACACGATCGACGGACCATTTGATCGTGAAGATGATCCTCGGACGCCGGTTTCGCTTCACCACTCCCCGGCTTCCGAGGCTCTTAAGGGCCAATGCAGCGGTTTCAGGCGGATTCTGACAAATACGCTTTGGGCGACGTGAGGACTAATCGCCCGTGTTGAACGCCCTTTACGCCGATCAGCAAATCTGCGAGTTTATTCACCCGCTTCGATTCACCTTTGACAACGATTACCTCCAAACAGGTATCGTGATCCAAATGGGCGTGGGTGGTAGAGATGATCAGCGCGTGATGCGCATGTTGCAGATCGGCCAATTTTTCCGGCAACAGGCGAGAGTGATGGTCGTAAATCAACGTCACGGTTCCAACAACAAACGCCTCAGGAAACTCGACCGCGGCGCTGACCAAGCGATCGCGAATCAGGTCGCGAAATGCTTCCGAGCGGTTCGTATAGCCTTGTTTAGCGATGAAGCGGTCAAAGCGCGCTAAGAGCTCTGAATCAATTGCTACGCCAATGCGGCTGAGTACGCCCATAACACGCGCCCGTTCACTCGGATCGCACCTTTCGGCGCGAAGAGAATTCATTCTGAATGGTTACTGTTGTTCCGTCGAAACGAGTGAAATTAAAACTCACGCGCTCGTTATAGGTTTGAACGTAATCAGTTAGAAACCAAAGCGCTACTTGTTCGCCAAGCTTTACCGATTCCGTAAAATCGGAGCGCCAATGGACACCAGCGAAGTTTCTGGCCAGGGCGATGTTTGCCGCAAGTTTGTTAAGCTCGCCGCGAATCGTCATCTGGGCGGCATCTCCGCCTGTATAGGGTACAAGATCCGTGCCATCACTGTTCGGCTGCATGGGTGTGATCCCGAGATCGATGAAATTCTTGTCTTCCTGGAACAACGCTTTGAGAACAGTGACGCACGCCCCGGCCACTGTTGCGTGACCTGCCCCATACGCCGGATGAGTGGGACTGCCTTCGGGAAAAGCCATGGGCAAGAAGTAAAAAGAAGCCTGTATTTCAGGCCTGTTTAGTACGCCATTGCGTAGCGTCGCCAATTCCTTCGAATGAAAGTCATATGAACGTCCGTTCGCGAAATGCCAGTGCAGGCGCGCGCCGAACACCTCCGGACGAAGCCTGCGGTGAACGTACCATTTCTGAAACCAAACGGCCTTCAGCGCCCGGGTAGCCACCTCGGCGACCATTGTTTTGAAGTTCGGCTCTCCCAGGGTTCCGAAGCCCACCTGCGTTTTGCTATTGGAGTACGGATTCCCTTCACTGATCGGAACCTCGAAGCCGCCACGCGCCTTCGGAGTGATCATCAGGAGACACGCGTTGAGATACGCCTGGAATAATTCGTCGATGTGGACATAATTTCCGAGGTCGCGGCCCGAGTGGATGATGCGTGCACTGGCAACCGGCAGTGGGACGACCGTCGGTTTTTGTCCGTTTTCGACTGCCAAGTAATCCGCTTCGTTCAGCATGAAGTTCGCCTTCGGAACAGCGAACGCCACTCTGGCTGGTGTCTTTTGCGAGCCGTATGGAATATCAGTAATTAGGAACTGAGAAAGGTAAGGGCCGATGAGATCTTCAGGGGTGTTACCCCGAAACACCGTTCGCGCCGTCACCTTGTTGGTGCTTGAGTCGACAGGCCCGTGGAAAGCCGTGAAATTGTTTAGATCCGAGACGGCAGCGGCGATCGTGGGGTCAGAGTCGAACTGGCTGAACGGCACATCACGGCACAATGCAAGCCAATAGTTCTCGGCGATTTCACCGATCGCGTCTGCGCTGTTGAAGGCAAAACAGGGTGGAAGCGCCAACTGGTGCGAATCGATGCCTTCCAGATCGAATGCGAGCCCCGATTGCGGGTCAGTAAAGCCGATGAAATTTGTGCTGGTACCGATCGGGATCGCCTCAAAGTCTTCAGGCACTCCAGTCTCGAGCGCGTGCAGCAGAGCCTTATATGCGTTTGGGTCCACCTCGCCGTGGCTGTCGTGCGGCAAACCTTTCGTGTAGTTTGCGTAAAAGTTATGGTTTTTGTATCTCTGTTCGTCACCGTTGTTTTCGTGAACCGGAATCCGGTGTTCACGGTAATAAGCGGCAGTCCGAATTCTTAGCTGATAAGCCTCTTCTCTCCGGTCCTCTGGAGAGAGCGGGCCCAAGTCCGCGCCTTTTGCTGAAGCCATGAAAGTCTGCTTTCCCTTCGCCCAGTGTACTCAGACCTGCGGAGGATCGAATTCCAGGCCTTTGCGCTACACTCATGCTTTCATGCGGCGCAGCATCACCCTTGCGCCCATCATGAAGCAGCTCAAGACTTGCCTTTCCATATCCGCTCTGATACTCACGCTGAATTCTTTTAGCTGGGCCGTGGTTTTCAGTTCCATTCGGGGAATTGTTCACGATCCGGATCACCGGCCTATAGCGGGTGCTCTTGTGACCGTCAAGTCGACCGACTCGGACTATAAGCAGACGGTCGTGACCGATGCAAACGGTGCTTTCAAGATGGTGACAGTCCCGATCGGCGAATACGAAGTTACCGTCACGCGAGACGGCTTTCAACCGTCTGCACAAAAAGTTGTCGTTTCCTCCCGAGAAGCGCCTGTACTGCACTTTCGATTACTAATTGGCAAAACAACGCAAGTTGTCAACGTAGAAGACACGTCATTGGCACCGAACCCGGACACGATGACGCCCACCACCGTCGTGAGCCGCGCCGAGATTCGCGAAACACCTGGCGCAGATCTCAGTAACAGCATGAACATGATCACCGATTACGTGCCGGGCGCCTGGATGACTCATGACCAACTACATATCCGGGGCGGGCATCAGGTGACTTGGGCGATCGATGGCGTTTCGATCCCAAACACCAACATCGCAAGCAACGTTGGGCCCCAGATCGACCCGAAAGATATCGATTATTTGGAGGCCGAACGCGGCGGCTACTCGTCTGTGTATGGTGATCGGAGCTACGGCGTTTTCAACGTTGCACCCCGTACGGGCTTTGAGTACAACAGCGAAGGGGAGTTTTACGCGACATACGGATCCTTCAATCAGACAAACGACCAAATCAATTTCGGAAGCCATACGGAAAAATTCGCTTATTTCGCAAGCTTGAACGGGAATCGCAGCGACTATGGCTTATCCACTCCGGGACCGGATATTCTGCATGATCGCGTCTGGGGGGTTGGCGGAATGACGACACTCATCTACAATCGCGATCCAAATGATCAGCTTCGATTCATCACAACTCTCCGTCGCGACGATTATCAGATTCCGAACGATCCGGCGGCGGAAGCAGCGGGTATCCGGGATATCGAGCGCGAGCGGGATGCGGTGCTGAGTTTTTCCTGGGTACACACATTTGCACCCGATATTCTCTTCACAGTCTCGCCTTTCTACCATTTCAATCGCGCCAACTACGACGGAGACCCCACCGATACGCCCGTGAGCACAACTCAGCATCGCGACTCGCAATATGCGGGCGCTCAAAGCACAATCTCGGCGGTCACGAAGCGGCACAATTTCGTGGCCGGCGTCTATGGTTTTGGGCAACATGACGATCAGTTCGTCCGGCTGATCGCAAATGACGGATCGGGGAATTTTGTCCAGCAAACGGATACGGCGACAGGGCAGCTCGAATCGGTATTTCTGGAAGACCAATATAAAGCATCATCCTGGCTAACGCTCATCGGTGGAGCTCGATTGACGCACTTTGCCGGATCGATCTCAGAAAATGCGGCCGATCCGCGCCTGGGCGGCTCCGCCCGCATTCCTTATCTCCACTGGGTTTTTCGGGGATTCTGGGGAGAGTACTATCAAGCGCCCCCGCTCTCCACCGTCAGTGGGCCTCTGCTGGATTTTGCGGTATCCCAAGGCTTCGGGTTCATCCCTCTTCGCGGTGAACGCGATCAAGAACATCAATTTGGTTTGTCAATCCCAGTGCGCGGCTGGTCTTTCGATATCAATAACTATCATCAGCGGGCCCACAACTACTTCGACCACAATGCGATCGGCAACTCGAACGTATTTTTTCCTCTCACGGTGGACCATGCGCGGCTGTATGGATGGGAATTCGCCATGCGCTCCCCTCAACTGTTTCATCGCGGAGAGGTTTATCTTGCATACGCGTATGCGCATGCCGAGGGGGCTGGCGCGGTTAGTGGCGGACTGACAGATTTTTCACCGCCCGGCAGCGGCTATTTTCTGCTCGATCATGACCAGCGTCACACGCTGCACGCCGGGTTCAATTTCAATTTGCCGTACCGGACGATCGCAGGCGGGAACCTTTATTACGGCTCCGGGTTCACGGATGGTTCATTGCCGTATCCTGGACACCTGCAAGCGCATACGACGTTTGACCTCTCGATCGGCAAGTCGTTTGCAGAGCGATTTACCGTTTCCGTTACCGCTCTGAACCTGACGAACAGAAGGTTTCTGCTGGACAACAGCTTCACGTTTGGTGGGACGCATTACGCCGATCCGCGGCAGATCTACGCGCAGATCCGCTACCGATTTCACTTCTGATGATCCGGAGTCGTGGACAGCTCCCTCGAGGCGGCACATCTTCTGCTGAAGCACTGTTCGGACCTGAGTCAGTTTGCAAGCGCAGCACTCGAATTAAGAATGCACCCGTCTTGGCAATGCTCGGCGCCGTTTTGATTCTCCTAGCAGGTTGCCTGGGAGGGAAATCATATCCGCCTGAACAGTTGATTCTGCAGATGACCGGCTGTTTCGGTTCGTGTCCCGCTTTTACAATTGTGCTGAATCGAAATGGTCGGGTTATCTACGACGGAGCAGCATTTACCGAAATGCGGGGCAGGTACGAAGGGACAGTCTCGAAGGAGGATCTTGATTACGCATTCTCGGTAGCTGAGGAATTCCCTACGAACGGCCTTCAGGCCACTTATGATTCTGGCCTCACCGATCAACAGACAATTCGAATAACCATAAAAAGCAAAGATCGAACGAAAATGGTTGAATTCGAGGACGATTTGGGTCCGTACGTATTGCGAAAAATCGAGCACGCGATCGAGGGCGCCGCCGCAAGCATTAAGAATTGGAGAAAATTATAGGAACTCTGCTGTCTTCGAAAGTGCTCGCCAGTTACAGCAGGCGCTACCGTCCGCGCCCGGCGGCGGGTCTGGCCGCCTTAGAGGCGCGATGAGAGCTGGGGTTGCCGAGCGCGAGTAACTCTTCGATACGCTGCTGGAGAACTTCGGGCTTCATCGAATCGGGGTCGCCCAGAGGCGGAGTCTGGTAATGAATGAACCCCTTTCGATCAATCAGCACGATCTGAGGCACAACCATTCGCTCCGCCATGCTGAAGCCCATGAACGACATCATCTCGTCGCGCGGGACCCAGCCCACGGGGAACGCAACCTGGAATTGTTGGATGAAGTTGTTGACGATCTGGGTGGCCGATTGCGTGTTCCCGCCGTTGTCGAGGGCGTTAATCGCAAGATCGAGCGCCTGAAACCCGCGGCTGCCGTATTCCTGCTGAAATTTGGACATCACGTGAGACGCGGCTTGGCAGTGAACGCAAGTCGTGAGAATAAACTCCAGACCGACGACCTTGCCGCGGTACTGGCTCAGCAGTTTGTCGCCCTGGCCGGGGAGCGAAAACGCGAGTTCGGGAGCTTTTCGGATGCCATTCGGCGTATCGGCGGCACGCGATCCGATCGCCAACGCCCCGAGAGCCGCAACGGAGAACAGTAGGTTCTTCATCGAATCAATTCCAACTCAAGTGTAACGTGGATGTTGATGATTATGCGAACCGAACCTGCCGTGGTGAAGGATAGCTTGAGAGATCTGCGCGAACGCTTCCCGATTCTTCGCGATCAAATTTACCTGTACAACTGCTCGCAGGGCGCGCTGTCGGACGTAGTTGAGGCAGGGATGCGGGAATACCTGGCAAGCTGGAAATCTTCGACGGCGCCCTGGGACGAGTGGATCGGGAAGTACGAATCGATACGAACGGAGTTCGCGCGGTTCATCCACGCCGAACCGGATGAGATCGCAGTGGTTACCAGCGCTTCGGCCGGTATTAATCCGATCGCAAGCGCCTCTGGATTTCGAACGCGAGACAAAGTGGTAATGGGTGAGTTCGAATTCCCAACCATGGGACAGATCTGGCTGGCCCAACAATCGCGCGGAGCGCGGGTTGAATTCCTGAGCGGCATCAAGAACCGGATTCCGGTTGAAGCGTATGAGCAAGCGATCGACGAGCGAACACAAATTGTTCCGTTGACGCATGTTTCGTTCGTGAATGGGTTCCGTTCGGATGTCGAGCGGATCACCACGATTGCGCACGATCACGGCGCACTGGTGTTCCTCGACGGCTATCAGGATTGCGGTACCAGGCCGATCGACGTCAAAGCTCTGGACGTCGATTTCTATGTGACGGGAACGTTGAAATATCTGCTGGGACCTCCAGGACTGGCATTTCTGTACGTGCGCAAGGGAGTGGCGGAACAGCTCAATCCGCCAGTAACAAGCTGGCTGGCGCAACGAGAAGCATTTGCGTTTAACCCGAAGTCACTGGATCCTGCGCCGTGCGCGCGCCGGTTTGAAGGAGGATCGCCGCCGATTCCGAACATCTATGCGGCGACTTCCCGCGCTGAAACTGCTGTCGGATGTCGGTTTGGAAAAAATTGCCGAGCAGATTGAGACTTTAACGACCGCTTTCTTACGTGGAGTGCACCGGTTAGGAATCGCTGTAAAGACGCCGGCCGACTCGGTTGGGCCACTGGTAGTCCTGCAATCGCGCGACGCCATGCAAACTGTAGAGAAACTCTCGCGCAGGCGCATTGTCGTGTCACCGCGCCTCGATGGCGTACGGTTTGCGTTTCACTTTTACAACACGATGGACGAAGTCGAGCAGACCCTGGAGGCGCTCAAAGATCATCTGGATCTTTTCGTTCGCGCCTGAAGCGGTCAGTGTCCGCCGATTGAGTCTCGAACGACTCCGTACTCGTGACCCCAGGAGTCGGTCATCTTATTACGGATTTCCCAGAGCTCGGGGAAGAACTGAACGCGCAAGCCGTTCTCCAATAGCTCGACAGACCGTCCCTTGAGAGATTTCGCTCCGAGGCCGATCGATCGATGAATCAGTTGCAAGTGATGGTATCGGAATTTTTGGAACAACTCATCGAACTCGGCGAGTGCTTCCGCGACAACATACGCGTCTGAATGAGTGTATTCGGAATCGTAGATTTTCTCGACACTGAGGCCGTGGTTTTCGAGATAGTGCTTTTCGAAAGACTGCCACAGCGGCTGCGGTATTTTCATAAGAACCCGGAATCCAGGCGACTCCTGGCCGCTGCCATGGCCTAGCTGCAGACGAATCTGCTGATATTCCTTCGGCGACATGGTCTCCAGCAATCCAAGCTGCTCGGTCATGAGGCGTACGGTCAGGTGCACTCGCCGGAAAAGTGTGAGGACTCGATTCGTGTTCTCTTGCTGCAGGTACTCATCGATATCGAGCAGCGTATAACTGATCAGCTTCATCCAGAGCTCTTCCACTTGGTGAACGATTTGGAACTGCAGCTCGTCAGGATTGCAGAAATCGCAGCATTCCTTTTGGCAGGATAAAAGCTGACGCGTGTTCAGGTAGATCTCGTAATCGAGAGTGCCTTCGCCGTTCAGAATCGAATAAATGTGTTGACGGTCCATAATTTTCATTCCGGGATTACCGCAGTGACTTCGATTTCGACGCGGGCCTCGTTTTCAATCAAGCCGGCGACCTCAACCGCGGTCATCGCGGGATAGTGGCGGCCCATAATCTCGCGGTACACCGCGCCGATTTCTTTGTGCGCGCCGAGATATTCGTTTTTGTCGATAACGAACCAATTCATGCGGACAACATGCTCGGGTTTTGCGTTCGCTTCCGCCAACACGGCAATTACGTTTGCCAGAGCTTGGCGCACCTGGTCCACGAAATCAGGCGATACGAATTTTCCTTCTGCATTCCAACCCACCATGCCGCTGACGAAGACGGTGCGCCCGCTTGTGACGACGCCGTTCGCGTATCCTCTGGGACGCGGCCAATGCGGCGGCTGCAGCGTTCTCATTTGCCACCCTCCCGAAAGGCAGCGATGCGACCGCGCAGATCATCCGGTATCGGCACGGCATGGCGGCACGCAGCATCGGTGAGGACCAGAATAAGCCGTCCCTGCACACGTTCGCGGCCCTCGCCGTCCGAAAGCACGATTTCCAGGTGAATGCTGCTGTTTCCGATACGGCGCACCCACAACGCGGCGGAGAGCACGTCACCTAAGAAGCTCGGGGCTTTGTAGTCGATTTCGAGATGAACGGCCGGTAATCCCCAACCACGCTTGCGGTGAATCTCGGAAAACGACAAGCCAAGCTCATCGCGGCACCAGTCTTCGACGAGATTGTTGAACATTTCGGCGTATCGCGGATAGAAGACGATGCCGGCGGGATCGCAATCCCCAAACCGGACCACGACGTTTCCACGGTACGGACGCCCGGACGGCGTGACCGACTCGGAAAGAGCGGCCATTACGTGCGCGCCTCGCTGTTCTGAAACGCACGGATGATGCCGCGGGCGATGATGAGCTGCTGTACTTCTGTCGCGCCTTCGTAGATACGCAAAGGGCGGATTTCGCGGTACAGGCGTTCGACGGGTTCATCGCGAACTACACCGCGAGCCCCGAAAATCTGGACAGCGGCGTCGATCACGCGTTGCGCGGTTTCGGTCGCGGTCATTTTGGCCATCGCGGCTTCGACGCTGATCCGGCGGCCCTGATCGCGCAGCCAAGCCGCGCGGTAAGTCAGCAGAGCCGCTGCATCAATGCTGGTCGCCATCTCGGCAAGCTTGGCCTGAGTGATCTGAAAATCCGCGAGTGCCTGGCCAAACAACTTGCGCGATGTCGCGCGCCTCAGACTCTCCTGCAAGGCCCGGCGAGCGAAGCCGAGCGCCGCCGCGGCTACGGATGTCCGGAAAACATCGAGCGTCGCCATCGCTACTTTGAATCCTTGTCCTGGTTCGCCGATTCGCTGGCTGGAGGAAATGCGGCAATTCGTGAATTTGAGGCGGGCAAGCGGGTGAGGCGCAATCACCTGAATGCGTTCCGCGACTTCGAATCCGGGAGTTCCGGAATCCACGATGAAAGCTGTAATGCCACGGGAAGCCGGGGCTTCGCCGGTGCGCGCGAAAAGGACACAAAAATCGGCGATTCCGCCATTAGAGATCCACGTCTTTTCGCCGTTCAGAACATACGTATCGCCTTCGGATCGCGCTTCGCACTCGAGCGCTGCGACATCGGATCCTGCCTCGGGCTCCGAGAGAGCGAATGCCGCAATCGCGGATCCTTCGCCAACGGGAACGAGATACCGCCTCTTTTGGCTGTCGTTTCCGAAGAGCGTAATCGCGCCGGAGCCAAGCCCCTGCATCGCGAAGACGAAATCCGCGAGACCAGAGTGTCGCGCAAGCGTTTCGCGTATGATGCACAGCGCGCGAGTGTCGATGGTATCTGCGTACGCTCCGAAACGAGTTCCACCGATTCCGTGCTTCAGCCAGCCTCCCGTGCCAAGCTGGCGGACTATGCCACGGCACTGCGTTGTCGACGTCGTCTTCGGCCGCCGCGCTCAAGTGATCGCTAGCCCAGGCGTCGAGCGTCGAGCCCAGCACACGATGATGAGGTTCAAAAAACGGGCACTCCAGATCCGTTCCAGCGCCCGGCATCAGTCCCCCTCAAACAACGGCTTTCGTTTTTCCGCAAAGGCGTGGTAGGCGCGGTGAAAGTCGTTGGTTGCCATGCAGAGGGCCTGGGCCTGAGCTTCGGCCTCGATCGCCTCGTCGATGCCCATGTTCCACTCCTGATGCAACATGCGTTTCGTCATGCCGTGAGCGAATGTGGGACCTTCGGCGAGCTCCGCCGCGAGCGCCTTCGATTCGGCGAGCAGCGTTTCCGGCGCACAGAGGCGATTGAAAAATCCCCAGCGTTCCGCTTCGTCGCCATTGATGCTGCGCCCCGTGTAGAGCAGCTCGGCGGCACGGCCTTGGCCGACGACGCGGGGCAGCAGCGCACAGGCGCCCATATCGCATCCAGCCAATCCAACACGCGAAAACAGGAACGCGACCTTGCTGCGGGACGTGCCAAGCCGTATATCGGACGCAAGGGCGAGAAGCGCACCCGCCCCGGCACACACGCCATCGACGCTCGCAATGATCGGCTGTGGGCAGGCCCGCATGGCTTTGACGACATCGCCCGTCATGCGAGTGAACGCCAAGAGACCGGGCGTATCGAGCCTGGTCAGCGGCTCGATGATGTCGTGCACGTCACCGCCTGAGCAAAAGTTTTCTCCAGCGCCCGTGATGACAACAGCTTTAACGTCGCTGGCGTACGCCATCGCGCGAAACAGGTCGCGAAGCTCGGCATACGACTCGAATGTCAGCGGATTTTTTCGCTCCGGCCTGTTCAGAGTGATGGTCGCGACCGTGCCGTCTACGGCGTATCGAAAATGGGTGCTTGCGTAAGCTGCGAGGGACGTGCGGTTACCCGGCATTTGATGCGGCTCTCCGGCCCGGTAACGCATCATGCTTTCCAATCCGGCACGCGCGCAACTTTATCGATGTGATTCTTGAGCTTCCGAAGCAAGCCGAACACCGTGCGTTTTTCTTCCGGAGAAAGGCCGTCGAGCAGCTCGGCGACCCACCGCTCATGACCTGCAGCCATTTCGCGGAAACGCTTCAGGCCCCTTTGCGTGAGCTTCACGGCGACGGCCCGGCGATCCGTCGGGTCAAACGAGCGCACTACCAGACCCTCGCGCTCAAGCTGATCGGTGATCCCGGTAATATTGCCGCGGGTCACCATCATTCGCTTCGACAGCTCGTGCATGCGAAGTCCATCCGGGTGACGGTCGAGCTGAGCCATGAGATCGAAGCGCGGCAGCGTTGTGTCGAATTGCTGGCGCAAACAGGCGCGCACATGATTTTCGATCCGGACGGTGCAGGAGAGCAGCCGTAGCCACAATCGCAGTGCCTGATGGTCATCCGTAGTGGTGCGCGTTTCGAGATCGACAAGTGTTTCCGCAACGGCAGAGCGGTTCCAGCTTGGAGCCGGAATCACTACAGACGCCTGTGGCCTGGCTCTCATATCACCTCGCCCCCGGCAACGGCGATCGTCTGGCCGGTAATCGCTTCACTGCCTGGGAGACACAACCATGCAACAGCGTTTGCCACTTCGGCGGGCTGCACAAATCGTCCCTGCGGGTTGCGGGATACCAGATCCGTCCTCGCCTGTTCGGCTGTGCGGCCTGTCTTCGCGACTATGTTCTGAACGGCTCGATCCACCATATCGGTCTCGGTATAGCCGGGGCAAACTGCGTTCACCGTTATGCCCTTGGTGGCGACCTCGATCGCAAGCGCGCGGGTGAGGCCCACCACACCGTGTTTCGCGGCGCAGTACGCGGTGATGTACTTGTAACCAATGAGGCCGGCGGTGCTCGCTACGTTAACGATGCGCCCCCAACCGGCATTCAGCATCCCGGGCAGAGCCGCCTGCGTGCAGTGGAATGTTCCATCCAAGTTGACCGCCATGATCCTGCGCCAGAGCTCACGGCCTACTTTAAGAAACGGCGCGGAGGCGGCCTCGCCAGCGTTGTTCACGAGAATATGAACGGGCCCAGAGCGCTCCTGGGCTCGATGAAACGCGCGACTCACGGCGTCGGGATCGGAGATATCGGCCGGAATCATCTCGGGGGCCGGCGTTTGCGCGCTGCGTGCGACCACCGTTACTTGCGCGCCGTGAGCCAGCAAAAGCTGTGCGACGGCTGCTCCGATGCCGCGTGTTCCGCCCGTGACAAGAGCATGCTTCCCCGCCAGCAGTTGCGAAGGTGCCGTCATACCTGGAGCCGGAGCTGCGCTTCGCGGGCGATGTTTCGCTCTAGTTGCTGTTTGCCGTTGAGGTATTGCTGCGGCCACCAGATATCGGAGTAGCCTTGCTTGGCGGCTTGGTGCAGAGTCCAGGCCGGATCGGCAAGATGCGCCCGTGCCACGGCACACAGGTCGGCACGTCCGGCAGCGATGATGGTGTTCACATGATCGCCTTCGAAGATATTGCCCACCGCGATTGTAGGAACACCCACTTCGTTGCGAATTCGATCGGAGAGCGGAACCTGGAACATGCGGCCGTACAGCGGCCGCTCGAGCTTACTCACCTGGCCGGAGGAGCAGTCGATGACATCGGCACCGGCTTCTTTGAAAAATCGGGCCACTTGGACGGCATCCTCAGGCGAGAGGCCACCGGGAACCCAGTCATGCGCGGAGATGCGAACACTCATCGGCTTGTCGGCGGGCCAGACCGCGCGCATCGCTCGGAATACGCGAAGCGGATACCGGCAGCGATTCTCGAGTGAACCGCCGTATTCATCCGAACGCCGATTTGTAAGCGGAGAAATAAAGCTCGACATGAAATAGCCGTGCGCGCAGTGAAACTCGAGCCAATCAAAACCTGCCGCGATGGCCCGGCGCGTGGCGGCCAGGAAATCGGCTTCCACGCGATCCATGTCGCTCGGAGTGGCTTCTCGAGGTATTTGCGACAGCCCCTCGATGTAGGGAAGCGGCGAAGCCGAAACGAGCGGCCAATTTCCGGTTTCGAGCGGCTGATCTATGCCCTCCCAAGCTCGGCGCGTGGATCCCTTGCGCCCGGCGTGGCCCAACTGAAACGCAATTTTGGCGTTCGTGTAGGTGTGGACGTAATCGACAATCCGCTTCCAAGCCGTCTGCTGCTCGTCGTTCCACATGCCGGGGCAAGCGGGCGTAATCCGAGCATCGGGTGAGACACAGGTCATTTCGGTAACCACCATGGCCGCGCCACCCATCGCACGCGCGCCTAAATGGACTAGATGCAGATCGTTCGGGACGCCGTTTTCGGCCGAATAGGTCGCCATCGGGGAAACGATGACCCGGTTTTTCAGAGCCAGCCCGCGCACCGCAAAAGGCGTAAACATCGGCGGGACCGGATGACACACGCCGCTCTTTGCGGCGAACCATTTCTCGATGCCTTCAACGTATTGTGCATCGCGTACTTTGAGATTTTCGTGGCCGATGCGCTGGCTGCCGGTAAGCAGACTGTAGGCGAACTGCTCGGGCTCGAGGTGCACATAACGCTCGACCTGCTCGAACCATTCCATCCGGTTGCGAGCTGCGCTTTGCAGCTTTAGCGCTTCGATCTCCCGTACCTCCTGATACTGCGCGAGCGCAGCGGGAATATCTTCGTGTTGGGTCGTGAGAATGCGGGCCAACGCCATCGCATCCTCCATTGCGAGCTTGGTTCCGGACCCGATGCTGAAGTGGGCCGTGTGAGCAGCGTCACCGATCAGGACGATGTTCTTGTGGGACCACTTCTCGCACAACACGCGCTGGAACTTGAGCCAAACTGCAGAGCCGCGGAGATGTCGGGCGTTCGAAATGAGCCGATGACCATCCAAGCGATCCGAAAAAAGCGTCTCGCAAAAGGCGATGGATTGTTTCGCGTCCATCGCGTCGAGACCCGCGCGCACCCAGTTCCGCTCGGTGGTTTCAACGATGAATGTTGACCAATCGTGGTCGAATCGATAGGCGTGGAGGTTAAACCAGCCCCATTCGGTCGCTTTGAAATCGAAAGTAAATGCGTCGAGTTTCTTCTCGCTGCCGAGCCAGATGAACCGGTTCTGGCGAACTTGAATATCGGGCTTGAAAATATCTTCGTACTTGCGCCGGGTGACGGACGATACGCCATCGGAGGCGATCACCAGATCGAACTCGCGGGCATATTCATCCGGATCGGCCACTTCGGTTTCAAAGATCAGATGGACGCCCAGAGCGGCTGCGCGCGCTTGAAGGATCTGGAGCAGCTTCATACGGCCAATACCGCAGAATCCGTGGCCGCTGGAAGTGAGCTTGTGTCCCTTAAAGAAAACGTCGATTTCGTCCCAATGACGGAAAGCGCCAGTGATTGCGGCATGGGTCTCGCGGTCCGCGGTTTCGAAGCCGTCCATCGTTTTGTCGGAAAATACGACGCCCCATCCGAACGTGTTGTCGGCACGATTGCGCTCGACGACTGTGATATCCCAGGATGGATTGGCTTTCTTCGCAAGAATCGAGAAGTATAGGCCTGCGGGACCGCCGCCGATACACACGACCCTCATGCACCGACCTCACGCAAAGCTTCCGTCAGTTTCGCGCCTGAATCATCGGCGAGTGCGGCTTCGCGCAGCTTTTTCACACATCCGGCGGCATCCGATTTGCCGCGCAGATGCGGGACGGAACTCATGATCGCCTCGAAATTGCGGGTTCCCAGGCGATGCGTTTCACCATAACCTTTGAGCAGGCGGGGGCACTGAGCCAATTCGGCCGCGAGTGCATAATCCGACCGGCCGATCTCGAGCAGTTGCGCAAGCCATTGATCCATCACCTCGCGCTCCCTTTGAAACCGAAGAGATCTGCGCCGCCAGATTCGAAGGGCCGCTAACCCATAGAGCTGCAGAAAGCCGGTGAGGGATGTCGTGGTTACGATGCGCCCCTTTCGCGTAAACCGCTCGAGGAGGCGTTTCGCCCACCCGGTCGTCAGTACCCAACGTCCGAGGCCGGAGGGCAACATGTCTGTGATCTCCTCGATGCCGGGGTGCAGGTATTCGTGTATTTCGACAATCTGGTTCGAATCGGCGCGAGCTTCCTGACGGACGCGGTCGAATCGCGTGCGCCGGATCTTCAAATCGGCGACACGGATGGCGTCCTCATACGTCATCCAGAGCGCCAGGTATCGCGCAGTTTCCCGCAGGAGGATGTAACTTCCGGAGCCATACTGCGCATCGAGCTCCTCTATCGGACGAAGGCGGTGGAGGTATTCAGCGGCATAGCGCTGGTCTTGATATTCGGTAAGGCGCGGGATGGCGACGTGAGAAGATGTCGTGAACGTCGTGCGGCAAATCGCTCCCTGATGGTCGCAGGTTCTGTGCGTGGAGCAATCGGGAAACGGCGAAACCCACCGAGAACGCTCGCAAACTCGATTCAACGCCGACATCGCCTCGCCGAATCGCAGCCTCGAACTGCTCGCGTGTAAATGGCAGTGTGCCGCTTCCTGCGAGAGCGCCGAACAGCACCGCGCTGATGACGCTTCCCTGCTCCTCCGCGATATGTCCAAAATCACCCTGGACAAAAAGCTTCGCTGCGTCGTGCGCGGCTGCGATGAGCTTTTCTGTTTCGACGCGCTCGTCACCCATCGCGGTTCGCTCGTGCATGGAGAAAACGCGGTGCGTGGAAGCGATCAAAACCGTTCGATCCGGGGTGACGAAGCCGCGCTGGACCGCGCGTGCCGCCTCCATCAACTCGGACGCAATCACCACGTCGAGCTCGCCGGGAACCGGCATGAACGCCAGCACCGGCTGTTTTCCCGCTAGCGTGGATCGGCGCCTCGGGAAACAACTCCAGATAGTAGATCGTGGATCCCGTGCGCTGCGCGACACCCGGGACGGATGTCATTTGCGCGTAATATCCGGCGTGCTCCGCGAGATCGACAATCCAATCGGCGAGCACGCCTCCCCCTTCGCCTCCCATCGCGACGATCGCCACCGTGATCGGCTTGAGCACGGAGAGCGGGTTGAACGGCTTCGGCCGCTTCGATGAGTGTCGTGTACCGACCGGCATTTCGAATCAGGCCGCCGTGCTTTGGGAGAGCCGGCGATCGACACGCCGCTGCAGGAATTGAATGACCGGCCGGCGGAAGGCGGCTTTGAACGTATCCCACGCGCTCGGATTCGAGATGATGCCGGCGCGATAAAAGGATGGACAGAGCGCCGCCGCGTGAGCCACTTCGCCGCACAACCCGCATCCCACGCAACTGTTGAGCACAGTGGCAACAGGATCAACGCGCAGTGGATCGGGATTCGGAGCAATGGTCAGCGAAGGGCAGCCGGACAGCCGAATACAGGAATGGTCGCCCGTGCAGGTATCGGGATCGACGCCGAATTTCTCGCGCACGGTGCGCCGGCCCTCTCGTGCGAGCTTCTCCTGCTGCGGTTTCAGCCGGCGCTGTTTGTTCAAAGTGCACTCGCTTTGCGCGACGATCACTTTCGGGCCCTTTTCTTTCGTCGTCAGTGCTTCGCGCAGAGTGTCGCGCATCCGGGCAACGTCGTACGTGCGAGTGATCGTGCGCACCCACTTGACACCGACGCCGCGGACTGCGTCGGCGATCGACAACTTGGTGGTTCGAGCCGGATTTGTGGCTTGAGAGGAAAGAATGTCCTGCCCGCCAGTCGCGGCCGTGTAACTGTTGTCGATGACCACCAGGACGTTGTCGCTGCGATTGAAGACTGCGTTACCCACGCCGCTCGTCAAGCCGTTATGCCAGAACCCTCCATCGCCCATCACGCTGATGGTCCGGCGATTGGTTTCATTCGTATTGAAGGCTGCAGCGCCCGCCCAGCCGAGGCCATAACCCATGGTTGTTCCACCGAGATTGAAAGGCGGCAGAATCGAAAACAAATGGCAGCCGATGTCGCAACTGACATGATGTGGACCCAGCTCGCGTTCTACCAGCTTCATTGCGGTGAAGATGGGCCGCTCGGGACAGCCAGTGCAGAATGATGGCGGCCGCGCGTGTACCTGAGCGGCGATGTCCTGCGCCGGAGATTTCGGACCGGGAGGGTGCACAACAGCGGGCAGATGATCCGGCGAGATCAAGCTGGCGCGATATTGCTCGATGAACCTCAGAACACCTTTGGTGACGAGCTCGGCTGTGTACTCGCCTGCCATCGAGAAGAGATCCTTGCCGTGAATCTTCGTTTGCAGATCCGCGCGACGCAGAATGGCGTGTAGGTTCTGCTCGATAAAATCCGGCTGTCCCTCCTCGATCACGAGCACGGCGCGCTTTCCTGTGCAAAATCGCTCAACTTCGGCTTCGATCAGGGGATAAGTAACGTTCAGGACGTAGAGCGGGATTCGCGTGTCGCCGAATGGGTCCGCCAGGCCGAGTAAGTTGAGCGCGCGGACGGTGGTGTTGTACATCCCACCTTGCAGAATGATGCCGAAATCGGCTGCATCTTCGGCGAAAAACTCGTTGAGACCGCGCGCCTGAATGAATTGCTGGGCGGTTGGCCAACGCTCAGCGATCTTTTCGCGCTCATGGAGAAAGCTCGCGGGAGGCAAGACGATGCGGCTGACATCCCGCCTCGGATTTTCAATGGCATCCTTGAGCGTGAAGCTCGGGCGCACGTTGTTTTTGGCGATGAATCGGCCATAGAGATGACAGGCGCGGATGCGCAGTTCCAGCATCACCGGCGTATGGCTCGCTTCGGACAGATCGAAGGCATTTTCGACCGCGGCAACAATGGATGGCAAGTTGGGCCGAGGGTCGAGGAGCCACATCTGCGATTTCATCGCGAATGCGTGCGACCGCTCCTGCATGATGCTGGAGCCCTCGCCATAATCTTCGCCAACGATGACGAGCGCTCCCCCTGTTACGCCTCCCGAAGCCAGATTTGCCAGCGCGTCAGACGCAACATTGGTGCCGACCGTTGATTTGAATGCGATCGCACCGCGCAACGGGTAATTGACCGAGGCTGCCAACATCGCCGCGGCGGTCGCCTCCGAGGCACTGTGCTCGAAATGGACGCCGAGCTCTGCAAGCGCGTCGCTCGCGTCGGACAAAACATCCATGAGGTGCGAGATCGGCGCGCCTTGATAACCACCCACATACGAGACGCCGGATTGCAGAAGCGCCTTCGTGACGGCTAGGATTCCTTCGCCGCGGAACTCGTCGCCATCTCTGAGATGTAGCTTTTTGACTTCTTTTTTGAAGGAGCGTTCTGCCACGGGAGATTAGTTTAAGTATAAACCATTCACGTGTGAACTAAGCACGAGATGGATCATTCGGCAGCCAATTCCGCGAACACCGGATAGTGGTCCGAACCCGGGAAATCTCGCCGCACCGCTCCATGTTCGAGCTCGACAGGGCCGCGAGCGAAGATCCAATCGAGAGCCATTATGCTCGCGGTGCGCTCGACCCGCTCGCCGGTCGAGCTGTGAAATCCGTGGCGCTCCAGCCGCTTGAGGAACATCGAGGGGAAATATTTCGAGTTCAGGTCGCCGCCGAGAATTACAGCGGTGTTCCGCGGATACTGCGTCAGATCGTCCATGATCTCCTCGATCTGATCCGCTTGAATATAACCGACGCTGCGGCTTTCGAGATGGACGTTGTAGACCACCAGCAGGCGGCCTCGGAATTCAAGATCCGTCACCAGCGCGATTCGGCTACCGAGCCGCCGCTGAAATAGCGGCAGCCCAGACGGAATCCAGCCGTGCGGCTGCCAAAATGTCGACTGCTTGCGAAACCGCAGAATGCGGGATCGCCGCACAGGCAAGCGGGTAAGCGTCGCTTGCCCAATAAACGCCTGCCGCCCCGATTCCTGGCTCAACTCTTCGAACTCGATGCCGTAGACGAGATTGGAATGCAGCCGTTTTGCGAGTTCCGCGCCGATGTCGGCCTGCCCCGTGCGTTTGGTTCCCCAATCGACTTCCTGTAACAAGTAAAGATCCGCAGGCTCGCGCGCCAACTCCGAACCGATCTCGTCGAGATGCGTGCCTCGATCGATATTCCAACTGACGATACGAATGGCGCGGAGGTCACGAACAGGAGGTATTGTTTCGATCGTCCGCGGAGCGTTGAAGTTCGGAACCGCGAATGCCGCCAAGCACACCGAGCACAGTCTCAGGAGCGATGCGGGATGAGTCACTTCCCTACGTAGCTCACCCGCCAAATCGACTTCGAACCGTCGTCGGTGACCAGCAGAGATCCGTCTGGCGCAGGCGCCACGCCTACGGGGCGGCCCCAAACTTGACCGTCGGGAGTGACGAAACCTGTCAGAAAATCCTCGTACACTCCGTTCGATTTGCCATCGGCGAGAGGCACGCGCACGACCTCGTAGCCCGCACGAACCGATTTGTTCCACGAACCATGCTCCCCGGCAAAGATGTCGCCTTTGTACTGCTTCGGGAATTGATTTCCTTGATAAAACATCATTTCGAGCGAGGCGTTATGAGGCTGCAGCAGCACATCGGGCGTAATCACTTTGTCCTTTAGTTCGGGATGTTTGCCGGCGAGCCTGGGATCCTGATGGCCACCCATGTAGAACCAGGGCCATCCGTAGAATCCGCCCTCTTTCACGGAGGTGATGTAGTCGGGAACGAGATTGTCGCCCAGCATATCGCGCTCGTTAACGGAGCACCACAATTGCCCGGTCGTGGGATTTACGGCAATTCCCACAGGGTTGCGAATGCCCGATGCGTAGATCTTGACGAACTTGCCGTCGAGGGTGAACTCCAAGATATTCGCGCGATGAAACTCTCTAGGATGCGTATCCGGGTCGTCAACGTTTGACCCGGAGCCGACGGCAACGAAGAGCTTCGTTCCATCGAGCGAAAACGCGAGGTCGCGGGTCCAATGGCCGCCACCCGGCGGCAGTGACGCTATGACGGTTTCCGGCGGCCCGGCAGCTTTCAGGTCTCCGCTCTTATACGGGAACCGAACCACCGAGTTCGTGTTCCCGACATACATCCATTGCGGATTAGCGCCGAGAGGATAGAACGCAATCCCGAAGGGGTTTTTCAATCCGGTGGCGAAGGTCGATTTCTGTTGCGACTTGCCGTCTTTCGTGACGCCGCGAAAGACATCGATCTCCCCTGCGTAGCTCATGGCGACGAAGAGATCCCCGTTGGGGGCGGCTCGGATTTCACGCGGCTCCGGTATTTGATCCGCGTACAAATTCACTTTGAATCCGGGCGGCGCTTTCGGCCAAGCGTTCGCCGGCTTTGCAACGAGAGTCGGGCCATTCTCGACACCTTGCGTTGCATACGGCTCCGGCAGATCCCCGACTGTTATCTTCCGGAATGCGCCGGGGGTTTCGGTGCGGTAATCATCGAATGCCGCCTTCCCGGTGATCACGTTCTTGACATCGGAGTCGTCAGAACGCAGCGCGCTCCCGGTAACGAGCAGTATCGCCCCGATAGTGAAAGCCGCCCCCATCGCACGGCTTCGGATTGTTCCAGTTTTCATTGATCAGCGCTCCTGTGTACTCTGCCATTTTCCGCCGCGTGAATCAGCCCATCCAGCTCGTGAACATGCTGGATGACGGCAAACGCCCCTTCCTCCCGCAGAATAGCGGCAATCTCGGCGTGCCGCGGATTTTCTGTCGTTGATACGCCGATGAAGGGTACACCCGCTGCGCTTGCGCTGCGCGCGTCGTCGACTGTGTCCCCCAAGTACCAGATGTTCTTATTCGGGTACTCGTTTCTGATGAGCTCGAGCCCGTCCGGCGCTGGTTTCGGATTCGCCACAGATTCATCCGTGATCAGCGGGTGAAATTGGATGCCGGACGCATGACGCCCAAGCGTGGCATCCGCTTCAAACTTGGCCCGTCCAGTGAAAATGGCGAGCGAGGCCCGCTCGGCAAGCTTCTCGAGAAACCCTTGTTCCGGCATCCAGCGCTCCTGCTGGATGAGACCGTCACCCTCTTCTCCAAAGAACACTCGATTGAAATAGTCAACCACATCCGAATACTCGACGGCGATTCCACGATCGGCGATTAGCCGATGAGATAGTATCCAGTCGTTATTCCACCCGCCCGCGTTCTTGAAATCCTGAATCTCGTCGTGAGAAACGGTTGCACCGGTAAAATGCCGTACGGTTTCCCGAATCGCCTCGCGGTAGGATGCCATCACTTCGACCAGCACACCGTCCATGTCGAACACCAGAACATCGGGTGGCCGACGAGAGATCACCAAATCTGCTCGACCTCGTTCAGAAACTGTTGAATCTGATCGCGTGTCCCCAGCGTGACACGAACATACCCGGGGATTTCGCAACTGCAATCCCGAACTAATATGCCTCGGCTCTTCAGTTCTTCCGTGATTTCGATGACGCGATCACCCGCGTCGAATAAGACAAAATTCGCCTGCGTCCTGACGTACGGGATTTTCAGCCGTTCCAGACCTACATAGAGCAGCTCGCGCGCGGTGAGGACTTCCAGAACGTAATCTTCAATGAACTTGCGGTCCTGGACGGCGATCCGGGCGGCCATAGCGGCCAAGCCGTTGACGCTGAATGGGGATTGCACCTTGCGAACGTGCGCGATGCTGGCAGCGTGCGAGAAAAGGCAGGCGCATCGCATGGCCGCCAAACCATACGCGGTCGAAAACGTGCGACTCACGAACAAGTTCGGATAGGTCCTGATTCTTGGCAAAACAGTGATGCCGCTGAATTCGTAATACGCTTCGTCGACAAGCACCGCGGCATTCGAGGCCTTGGCGAGAACCTCCTCGATTACGCCAGCCGTGGTTCCGGTGCCGGTCGGACTGTTAGGATTCGCAATCAAAACCAACCGTGTCGAGCCGGTGATTCGCGCAAGTAACTCTTCGGCCGGAAACGCGAAGCTTTGGGTTCCGTATTCGACTTCCTCGAGACACGTACCCGCCAATTGAGCGTGGAATCTGTAGATTGCGTCCGAAGGGCGCAACAGCAACACCTCGTCGCCCGGATCTACATAGGTGGCGATCAGGAGCCGGACCGCCTCATCCGCGCCGTTGGTGAGAGTCAGCTCGTCCTGATCAACCGAGAAGTGGACTGCGAGATCTTCGAGCGCGTGATCGTACTCGGGATACATGCTGAGATCGGCGGCTGTTAGGTATCGCTTAAGGAAGTCGAGCACATAGGGCGGACCGCCGACCGTGTTCTCGTTCGAGTCGAGCCGAAGCTTGGTGCGACGTCCGGATTGGGGCGGCGGGCAGATAGCCATCTCCCGGACGACAGCTCGAGGCGTAGGCCCGTGCTTCGCCTCGCTGGGTTTGATCTCTGCGACCGAGCTTACGGAGTTACTGGCCAGAACGATCCTCCAACAAAATCACCGGGAAATTCAGCCCCAAACGGGTTCAGCTCTCAAGCGTGCTTTTTCCCAGCGAGCGATGCCAGTTTAGCAAGGCTCATCGCTCTCGAATCGGCTGCCGCGGTCAATTCAAATTGATGAAAAAACAATTGTGAGGGAAAATGTAGTGAGGAACATTTGTGGAAAACCGGTGTGGAAGCAATCGGAGCGCGCACCTGTATCGGCACCGGCGTGCGTTGCGGGGATTCCTAAGGAATTTCTTTCGGCACGCGGAATTTCGCTTGAGTCAGGGTGCCGGGTAGCGGTACGGTGGACGGGTCCCTTGTATGACGGTTCGCGATGTCAGCATCGACCAATCACTGCCAGTGAACCTTGACGCCGAGCGGTTCGTGCTCGGAGCAATTATGAGCAGCGATACGGCATTTCTGCAAGTTGCCGGCTCTCTTACTGCGGATGATTTCAGTCTGGAAAAGCACAAGCGTATTTTCCTGCGGATGGGTGATCTGCAGGAGCGGGGTGAGAAGATTGACCGCGTGACTCTGGCCAATGAGCTGATGAGACTGGGCCAGCTTCAGTCGGTAGACGGCCTCAGTTATCTGGTTTCGCTCGATGACGGCTTGCCGGCGCTGCACAACCTCGAGAGCTACGTTTCGATCGTCAAAGAGAAATCGTTATTGCGCCGGATCATCAACGTCTCGCACGATACGATTAACCGCTGCCTCATCTCCGAAGAAGACGCGAAACAAATCCTGGGCGCTGTCGAAGACACGTTCATGAAGCTCGGCGATATTCAATCGAAGAGCTCTCTCGCCAGCCCAGCGCAAATCATTACCGAATACGACGGCGGCATCAACGCATTCCTCGACCCGAGCCAGCGGATCAAAGGCATCAGCACGGGCTTCGTGAGATTCGATGAATTGACGGGCGGCCTTCGCGAGGGCGAGCTGTTCATCCTGGCGGGGCGTCCGTCAATGGGAAAGACCGCGCTCGCGCTGAACATTGCCCAGCACGTGGCCACCAACAAGACCAACCCGAAGGCGGTGGCGATCTTCTCGCTTGAGATGTCGAAGGAGTCGCTGCTCACGCGGTTCGTGTGCGCTTCGGCTCGCGTCGATCAGCAGAAGTTTCGCGCCGGATATCTGAACAGCGAGGAGCGGCGCAGGTTGCAAGAGGCGCTGTACCGGCTGGTAGAATCCCCGCTATTTATCGACGACTCGGCGGGCACGAATCTTATGGATGTGCATTCCAAGTTGCGCAGGCTGCAAGCGGAGCAGGATCTTGGACTGGTGGTGATCGACTACCTGCAACTCATGCAGGGACGCGGCCGTTTCGAGAATCGCGTCCAGGAGATCAGCTCCCTGTCCCGCGGCATGAAGCTAATGTCGAAAGAGCTGCGCGTTCCTTTCCTGGTTCTATCTCAGCTCAGCCGGGCTCCCGAGACCCGGCCGGGCGATCATCGCCCCATGCTGAGCGATTTGCGCGAATCGGGAAGCATCGAGCAGGACGCGGACCTAGTGGCGTTCATTTTTCGCGAAGAGATGTATCACCCAGAAAAGGAGAGCTTAAAAGGGGTTGCGGAACTGATCCTGGCGAAGCAGCGCAACGGCCCGACGGATCGCATAAAGCTAGCTTACATCAATAAGTACACGCATGTTTGCGGGTGCAGAGCTCCACGCGCAGGAAGAAGATGCTCCGTTTGAGTGAGGCGCATCAGAAGCGAAGGCAGATCTTACCGACGTGCTGCTGCGATTCCATGTAGCGCAGCGCTTGTTTGATCTCGGTCCAGGGGAAGACCTTATCGATTACGGGTTTGATCCGGTGGAACTCGATGGCGCGATTCATGCGCTCGAACATGGCCCGCGACCCCACGTAAATGCCCTGGATGCGAGTGCTGTTCATGAGTATGGGAACGGGGCTCACAGTAGGCGCGGCGCCGCTCAGGACGCCAATGACACTGATGGTCCCGTGCATGCGGACGGCACGCAGCGATCGTGGCATCGTATCGCCGCCGCCGACTTCGATCACGTGATCAACTCCGACTCCGCAGGTCAACTTCCGGGCTTCTTCCTGCCACTCCGGGGTGCTTTTGTAGTTGATGGTGGCGTCGGCGCCCAGCTCCCGCGCGCGAGCGATCTTGCGCTCGGTGCTGGACGTGACAATCGCACGCAACCCGGCCGCATTGGCAAATTGAAGGGCAAAGATGGAAACCCCGCCGGTTCCCTGGATGAGAACCGTGTCGCCGGGATGGGAGGGCGTGTGCTCCAGAAGCGCGTGCCAGGCGGTTACACCGGCGCAGGGCAGCGTTGCCGCTTCCTCATCGGTCAGCGAGGCCGGGGTTGGGAGAAGGCCGTTGTCCGCGAACACTGCGAACTCGCGGAGTACGCCGTCGATACCGCCGCCTAGAGCGGAAGCGGTGTTCTCGCGGGTGGGAGGGCCGTCCACCCAGCCTTGCATAAAACATGCGACGACCCGGTCACCCTTCTTGAAGCGAGTGACACCCGGCCCGACATCCTCGACCAGGCCCGCGCCGTCCGAAACCGGCACCATCGGCCGCTTCAGCTTGGGACTGTACGCGCCTTGGACAACCAGATAGTCGCGATAATTCAGCGATGCGGCCGTGAGCCGCACCAGAACTTCATAAGTACCAGGCTTTGGCCGATCGCGATCCGCGAGCGCCAGGTTGTCGATTCCGAATTCCCGTACTTCAAACGACTTCACGGCGGAAGTGTCCGGTGAACTGAAGAAGTTGATCCAGTTTGCTCTCTGCAGCGCCGCTGTCGATCGATTCAGCAGCCATGGCTACGGCGGTCTTCAAATCGCTCGCTTTGCCCGCGATAAACAGCGCCGCCGCGGCATTGACGACGACGATATCACGGTGCGGCCCGGGAACGCCGCTCAGAATGGATCGCACGATTCCGGCGTTGGTCTCCGGATCACCGCCCTTCAGATCCTCGACGTTTGATTGCGGGATGCCGAAATCCGCAGGCGACCATTGCCCCTTTTGAACCCGCTGATCTTCGACCTGGAAGACGGTCGTCAATCCGGTGGTGCTGATTTCATCAAATCCATCAGCGCCATGCACGACAAAGGCGCGCTCCGTGCCCAGCCTGGCGGAGGCGTGAGCGAGAATTTCAGCCACTCGCACGGAGAACGCACCGATGACCTGGATGCGTGCTCCCACAGGATTCGTCAATGGCCCGAGCAGGTTGAAAACTGTGTGGCCTTTCAATCGCAGCCGTGCTTCCTGGGCGTGCTTGACAGCCGGGTGGAGCAGGGGCGCGTACAAAAAGCCCAGACCGATCTCACGAATGCATTGGACCGCCTCCTGCGCGGAGATGCTGACGGGAATGCCCAGGGCTTCGAGAAGATCGGCGCTGCCGCATTGGCTCGAGATCCTGCGATTCCCATGTTTCGCGACACGCACGCCGGCACCCGCGACCACAAATGCCGCAGCCGTTGATACGTTGAATGAATTCGTGCCATCACCTCCCGTCCCGCACGTGTCGAGCACGGGATCGCTTGACTGATCGAGATCGACCGGCTCGCTCATTTCTCTAATGGCGCTGGCAAACCCGACGAGCTCCGCGACAGTTTCGCCTTTGTGACGCAGGAAGCCGAGTACTTCCGCGATGCCGTCCGTGCTCATCTCGCCGGAGAGCATCCGGTGCATCAAGGTGTAGGCCTCGGCCTGCGTCAGGTGGACGAAATTCCGAAACGGGAGATGCGACACACTTCCGCTACTCATTCGATCACTGAAGTGTCCTTTGAGCGGGCAAAGCAGCCATATCGAGGCCTTGCACTAAAAGATCATTGTGAACCACCGCACTTCGTTAATCGCACTGTATGCGTTTTCGCTACGCTAAGGCGAGAGGTTCCTCCACTTTGCTTGTCGTAATGAAGGCGCTGGCCGGCCCGGTTGAGATCGCCCGTGTCTGCGAACGTATCGAAGCGCTCGGTTACAAGCCGCACATTATTCCGGGGGAGCAGCGTACGGCCATCGGCATCACTGGAAACAGAGGTCCGGTGGATCCAGCCGAGTTCGAGCATCTTCCCGGCGTGGCCGAGGCGATTCGCGTCTCGAAGCCGTACAAACTAGTCAGCCGCGAGACGAAACCCGGCAACACCACCGTAAAGGTGAAGGGGGTCGCGATCGGGGGGGAAGAAATTGTGCTGTGCGGAGGTCCGTGCTCGGTCGAAAGCAGGGCTCAGATCCTCGAAACAGCGCGCATAGTGAAAGCGGCGGGGGGCGCGCTGCTGAGAGGAGGCGCATACAAGCCGCGCACATCGCCGTACAGCTTCCAAGGCTTGGCGGAAGAGGGATTGCAGTATCTTTCCGAAGCCCGCGAGGAAACCGGCTTGGGCGTAGTAACGGAAGCGATCGATGTCGAGACGTTCGATTTAGTGGAACGCTATGCGGATTGCGTCCAGATTGGCGCGCGCAACATGCAGAATTTTTCGTTGCTGCGGCGCGCGGGGCGCTCGCGGAAACCGGTGCTCCTGAAGCGCGGCATGTCGTCAACCGTTGAAGAGTTCCTGATGGCGGCGGAGTACATTCTGTCGGAAGGCAATTACAACGTCATCCTGTGCGAGCGAGGCGTGCGCACCTTTGCGGATCACACACGCAACACGCTGGACTTGAGTGTGGTGCCCGCAGTGCAGAGCGTCAGTCATCTGCCGATCATCGTCGACCCGAGCCATGGGACAGGAAAGCGCGATAAAGTGATCCCCATGGCGCTCGCGTCGATTGCGGCGGGCGCTTCGGGTTTGATGGTTGAAGTGCATCCCGCTCCCGAGCACGCGTTATCGGACGGATATCAGTCGCTCGATCCCGCGGAATTTACGGAAATGGCGGACGCGTGCCGCGCGATCGCAGAGCTGCTGGCGTTAAGGCGTAGCACGCCTGCTGCGATGCCAGCGATCTCGCGTTAAGCGGCGGCAATGAAGGAGCAAATGGTGCTTTGCCAGGGTCAGCGACGAGCCGTATCAAAGTTCGGTTACTGCGTTGTTTTGTGCGCTCTCCTTCCGCTGCTTGCGGCAGGGGGAAGCAGCACGGGTGATGACGCCAGGATCAACGCGCGTCGAGAATGGGTTAGTATCCGCGGTTTTGTTGAACGGCCGTCCAGCGACGAAGAAATCCATCGCGGACCGGATGAGCCACTATCGCGTCCCCGGCGCCAGCGTCGCGGTGATCGACAATTACGGAATCGCGTGGGCGAAGGGCTATGGGGCAGCAGAGAGCGGAACAAATCGCGCCGTTACGGTTGACACTCTCTTTCAGGCAGGATCGATCAGCAAATCCGTGGCGGCGGTCGCGGCCATGCGTCTGGTGGAACAAGGCCGGCTGCATCTCGACACAAATGTAAACGCACAGTTGAAATCGTGGCAGGTTCCGGAAAACGAGTTTACGAAGGAACAGAAGGTCACCTTGCGGCGGCTTCTGAGCCACTCGGCGGGTCTGACGGTGCATGGATTCCCTGGTTACGCAGCGGGCGCGCCGGTGCCTTCTGTTGTGCAGGTACTCGATGGCGCCAAACCTGCGAATACGCCGGCGGTTCGCGTGGATTTCGTGCCGGGCAGCCGCTTCCGGTACTCGGGCGGCGGATATACGATCGTGCAATTATTGATGACCGATGTCACTGGCATGACGTTCCCGGCGCTGTTGCAGCAAACGGTGCTCAGCAAAATAGGCATGGACCATAGCACCTATGAACAGCCCTTGCCGGAGCGCGATCGCCAGTCCGCAGCTACCGGGTATGACGCAGACGGAAAGCCCATACCGGGCCATTATCATACCTATCCGGAAATGGCTGCTGCGGGACTGTGGACAACGGCATCTGATTTGGCACGGTTCGGCATTGAAATTCAGAAATCGCGCGAAGGGCATTCGAATCGAGTGCTCACCCAAGCGTCTGTGAACACGATGTTGACACGCGAAAAAGACGACGACGGGCTGGGCTTTTTCCTGGAGGGCAAAGGCCAAGCGGAGCGATTTGGGCACAACGGCGCGGACGAAGGGTTTCAGGCGTTCCTGCTTTGCACGATGGAAGGCGGCAAGGGCGTTGTGGTGATGGCGAACTCAGATAACGGCATTCGGCTCGCTCAGGAGATTGCGTACAGCGTCGCCGCCGAATATGGATGGCCTGATTACCACCCCGAAGAACGAACAGCAGTCCATTTGGATAAAGCAGTTCTTGAATCTTTGACGGGACAGTACCGAGCTGCGGACGGCACGACTCTTAAAATCGTCAGCGCGCAGGACCATTTGCTGGCCACCGTGATGGGAAACGAATTCGAACTGTATCCCGCTTCGCGGGACGAATTCTTTTCGCTCGAGAAAGGAATGCCGGATATTCGATTCACGAAAACCGCCGCAGGTCAGCCCGAGATCTCGATTGGCGACGATTTCAGGGCGGTCAAGATGAAATAGAGGTTTTCCTTGACGAGCGTGCAACATTTGATGCACACTCTCCTGCCGGGTCTGAGTTACGGGCCGGCGCTGAAGCTCTTGCTATGAACCTCACGCTTGGCGCACAATCTGTTACTCTGTTTCCTGCAATCTTTTATGTCCACTCGTAACGGCGACTTCGCCGCGCACGCCCGTCTACTGATCGCGACACTTGCTATTCCGCTTGCCGCGGCTTCCCAAACTGTGAAGCAAGGGCCGCTTGTTCCCAAGCCCGAGCCCGAGCCGAAGGTTCAGGCGACCGCGCCAGTGGGTGCGCATCCTCTCGAGGCTGCGGATATCGAATCGTTCCTCGACGGGCTGATGCCGCTGTCGCTGGCGCGCGGCGATATTGCCGGCGCAGTGATTTCAATCGTCAAAGACGGCAAGGTGATCTTCGCCAAAGGTTACGGCTACGCGGACGTGAAAACGAAGAAGCCGGTGTCTCCAACGGACACGCTCTTTCGGCCCGGCTCCATCTCGAAATTGTTTACCTGGACCGCGGTGATGCAGCAGGTAGAACAAGGCAAACTCGATCTCGATCGGGACGTTAACGATTACCTGGATTTCAAAATCCCCCCGAAGTTCGGCAAACCTATCACGATGCGTAACATCATGACGCATACACCCGGCTTCAGCGAGACGATCAAGGCGATGTGGCTGAGCGATCCGAAGAAACTCGTGCCCTTACACGACTACCTGATCGACCACATGCCCGCGCGCATATTTCCGCCGGGCACGACCCCCGCGTACTCAAATTACGGCGCCACGCTTGCGGGCTACATCGTCCAGCGGGTATCGGGCGAGCCATTCGACGAATACGTTGCGAACCACATCTTCAACCCGCTCGACATGCATCATACGACCTTCGACCAGCCACTGCCGCCGAATCTGAGACCGTTGATGTCGGACGGCTACCAGAAAGCTTCGGACCCTGCAAAGGAGTTTGAAGTCATACAGCCCTGGCCCGCAGGGAGCAGCGCGGTTTCCGCGATGGACATAACGCACTTCATGATGGCGCACCTCCAGGGCGGCGAGTACAACGGGGCACGCATTCTGAAACCCGAGACCGTTCAGATGATGCATACGCGGCAGGCGCTTCCCGCCGGCGATGCACTGCCCGCAATGTGCCTCGGGTTTTATGAGGAAAGCCGCAATGGGCATCGCATCATTGGTCACGGCGGAGACACAGAGTATTTCCACAGCGATTTGCATCTGATGCAAGACCAAAATCTTGGCTTTTTTGTGTCCTACAACAGCGCCGGTACCGGGCACTTTAATAACCGCGGAGCGCTGTGGGATTATTTCTTGGACCGTTACTTCCCCTATAACGTTCCGACGCCGCCTGCGATCGCGTCGTCCGCCTCGGACGCCAAGCGCGACGCGGGTTACTACATGGTGAGCCGCCGGATCCAAGGCAATCTCCTGTTCATCACGTCAATGGTCGGCGAGCCAAAGGTCACGGCTAACTCCGATAACACGATCAGCATTCCGGATCTCGAGGGCTTCAATGGCGCACCAATGAAGTTCCGTGAAATTGCGCCGGGAGTGTATCAGAATGTCGACGGACAGGACAAGATGGCCTTTTACAAAGGCTATGACGGGCGGACGACTGCAGGTATCGATTTTCCTTTCATGGTCTTCCAGAAAGTGGGGCTGCTCGAATCGAAGCCGTTCAACCATGTGGTTTTGTTCACCAGCCTGGGTTTGATACTTCTGGCCGTTTTGCTATGGCCGATTGCGGCGCTCGTTCGAAGCCATTATCGTTACCGTCTCGAACTGGGTGCGCGCGAACGGCGGTTACGGCTATTGACGCGCATCGTTTGTCTGATCGACTTGGTGATGGCTGGCGGCTTTGTTTGGGTGTTCTCAAAGGCCGGCGACATCACGGCTGTTAACGGGTCTTTGGACAAATGGATTCATCTTCTCCAGATCCTCGGAATCCTTGCGATTGTTGGCGCGATTGTTGCCATCTACAATGCGGCGTTGGTGTGGCGCACTGCGCCGGCATACTCGGGGGCCACTGAGACAACGGCCCCCATTGGCCCACGCGGGCGGCAATTTTGGGGCAGATTATCGGCTACACTCGTCGCGCTTTGCGTGCATTGGTTTCGCGTGGATACTGCTCTACTGGGGAGTCCTCAATTTCAATTTGAATTATTAGGGTGTTTAGGCCGGAACCGGTGGGTAGACCGGTAAGGAAACCGGGATCCGCCCGCCTGCTACGGCTGAAACGATGAAGACGTACTTGGCCAAACCGCGCGATTCAGGTCTGGGCCAACTCTCCCGCGTCCTGGGATTTCGCGATCTTGTTTTGCTGATTGTTGGAGCAGTCATCGGATCGGGGATTTTTCTGGTTCCCGGTGCAGTGCTGCGCCCGGTTGGCAATTCGGTTCCCCTCGCGATGGCAGTGTGGCTCACGGGCGGCGTTCTTTCACTCTTGGGTGCACTGACGTACGGCGAGCTGAGCGCGATGAAGCCTCAGGCGGGTGGTCTTTACATATATATCCGCGATTGTTTTGGCCCGCTTCCGGCATTTCTATTCGGGTGGACGCTGTTCTTCGTCATCAGCGCCGGAACAATTGCGACTTTGGCTGTAGCTTTCAGCGCCTACCTCGCAGAATTCTTTCCGCTCACTCCGGTAATGGCAAAGCTGGTTTCCGTTCTCATGATCGCCATCATCGCAGTGGTCAACGTGCGCGGCACGCGAGCGGGCGCCGCTCTGCAGAACGTGACAACCGCAATCAAGGTGTTCGCAATTCTATTGATGGGGGCGGCTCTGCTGTGGCTGGGGAACAGCTTCGCCGCGAGTCCTGCTGCTGCGCAACATTTGAGCCCGGGCACGTATGCATCCGGCTTTGGACTTGCAATGATCAGCGTGCTTTGGGCCTATGAAGGATGGCAGTACGCCACGTTCAGCGCCGGCGAGACCATTAATCCACAGCGGAATTTTCCACTAGCATTTCTGGCCGGATCGGTGGCGCTGATCGGTATTTACCTGTTTGCCAATTTCGGATACCTGGCCGCCCTCGGGCCGAAAGGCGTAGCCGGTTCCAACCGGGTAGCGGCAAGCGCAGTTTCTTTGGTGATCAGCCCGCTTGCAGCCAAGCTCGTAGCGTTAACCATTCTGGTCTCTATTTTCAGTGCGGCCAATTCCAACATTCTCACGGCTCCGCGAGTATATTACGCGATGTCGAAAGACGGGCTGTTTTTCAAACGGCTGTCGGAGGTCCACCCGCGCTTCGGCACTCCTGCGTTCGCAGTAATTGCGGCCGCGACCTGGGCGGCGATTCTCGCCGCCAGCGGAACATTTGAACAACTGCTCACGTACGTCATTTTCATCGGCTGGATTTTCTATGCTCTCGCCGCCGCCGAGCGTATTCGTTTACCGCAAGCGCAATCCCGATGCCGAGCGCCCGTACAAAGTGCCTGGGTATCCGGTAACCCCTGCAATTTTCATCTTGGCCGCGGCAGCGCTGGTCGCAAACACGATCGCCACACAGCCTGGCCGCGCCGCCGTGGGCCTTGCGATTGTGCTGGTTGGCGCGCCGGCATATGTGATTTGGCGGCGGCATGCAAAAACGATTTATGAACATTGAATCTAGTATTTTCCGATTCTTACTGGGCGCATTTCTGGCGCTCTCGCCCGCTCTGATATGCGCACAGCCAGCTTCCCCCCTCTCGAGCAACGAATCGATGCCATCATGGCGCGCCCGGAATTCGCCCACTCCCGGTTTGGAATCGAATTCTATTCGCTCGATACCGGAGCTACGGTTTACGCTCTCCATCAAAAGGAGCTGTTCGTGCCCGGCTCGACGACCAAGCTCCTGACTGAAGGGACCGCGCTTCAACTTCTGGGCGCGGATTACCGCTTCCATACGCGCGTTTATCGCACCGGACCGGTGAAAGGCGGGACGATTGGAGGGCGACCTCGTTCTCGTAGCGAGCGGAGATCCCGATTTGTCAAATCGCATTCAGCCGGACGGTACGCTGGCCTTCGAAGATGAGGATCATTCTTATGGTGGCGCGGACAGCAAGGGATTGAAAGGCGACCGCGCGGTCGTATTGAAGGAGCTCGCCCAGCAAATTGCATCCAAGGGGATCAAGAAAGTCAAAGGGCACATCTGGATTGATGCGACGCTTTTTCCCGAAGGAGAGCGCGAGCTGGGCAGCGGCGTTGTCATTTCGCCGATTGTGGTGAACGACAACGTGATAGACGTGATCGCCTCACCGGGGGCAAGTGAGGGCGCGCCCCTGAATCTTCAGATTGCACCGCAGACGTCTTACGTCCAAATCATCAATAAAGCGACAACCGGCAAAGCCGGGTCAAAAGCCGACACGAATTACAAGAACGACACGCTTCGCCCCGACGGAACGCGTTCCGTCACGTTCACAGGAACCCTGCCTCTCGGCGGCTCTCCGCAGATGGTCTCCTATCGAGTTCCCGAGCCCACGCGCTTTGCCGCGATCCTTTTCGAAGAGGCTCTCAAGGAATTCGGCGTTTCGGCGACAGTCGCGCCGCCATCCGAAAAGGCCGATTTCAAGGCGCTCGCCGCGGATTACGTGCCCGGCAACGTCGTCGCGGAGCATGTCTCGCCACCGTTCAGCGAAGAAGTGAAAGTGACGCTGAAAGTCAGCCAAAATCTGCACGCCAGTTCGATGCCGTATGTGCTGGGCGCGCTCGTCGCAAAGAAGACCACGGATGTTGACCAAGCCGGTTTCGATGTCGAGCACGATTTTCTCGCCAAAGCCGGTCTCGATCTCACCGCCGCATCGCAATCCGACGGGGCCGGAGGCAACGCATATTTCACGCCGGACTTCATGGTGCGCTATTTGCTGTTCATGTCCAAGCAGAAGGATTTCAGTGACTTCAACCGCGCTCTCCCGATCCTTGGAAAAGACGGCACCCTCGCCAAAATACAGGTGAATTCTCCGGCTGCCGGACACGTTCGCGCGAAGACAGGAACCTTCGGCGCATACGACGCGCTGAACAAGAATCTGCTGGTTACCGGCAAAGGCCTGGCCGGATACATGGAGACCGCGAACGGGCAGCACCTGATTTTCGCCGCGTATGTGAACAATGTTTCCGTTCCGCTCGACGATCCGGATGCAATCTCAAAAATTGCCGGTGAAGCGGTCGGCGAAATCGCCAGCGCAGCGTATGAGGCAGCTCCCAGTCCCGCTTCCGCCGGGAATGCCGGCGGCGATTACGACGTCATTATCAAGAACGGCAAGATCATCGATGGCGCTGGAAATCCGTGGGTTTCGGGCGACATCGGTATCCGCAACGATCGCGTCGCCGCGATCGGCGACCTGAAAAACGCAACCGCAAAGCGAACCATCGACGCTACGGGGCTGGTGGTCGCGCCGGGGTTCATTGACATGCTTGGGCAATCCGAGCTCGCTCTGCTCATCGACAATCGCGCGCTCAGCAAGCTCTCGCAAGGGATCACGACCGAGATCACCGGCGAAGGCGGCTCTATCGCGCCCCAAACGCCGGCAACGCTCGCCGAATCCCGGCGCATGCTGGCGCATTTCAAGGTGAAGGCCGACTGGACCACGCTCGATCAATACTTCAGGCGTCTCGAGCAATCCGGGACTCCGCTCAATTTAGGCACCTATGTCGGCGCTGCGCAAGTTCGCGAAGCCGTGCTTGGCGATGTGGATCGCGCGCCCACTTCCGCCGAGCTCGAACAAATGAAGACGCTGGTGGCTCAAGCGATGCAAGACGGCGCCATGGGCGTCTCGACAGCGCTCATTTATCCGCCCGGCCACTATGCGAAAACCGGAGAGCTGATTGAGCTGGCGAAAGTCTCTTCTCAATACGGCGGCATTTATGCCTCGCATATGAGAAGCGAAGGCACATCCGAACTGCAGGCGCTCGACGAAGCTCTTACGATCGGCCGCGAGGCGCATCTTCCTGTCGAAATCTTTCATTTAAAGGTCATCGGCGCAGCACGCTGGGGATCGATGCCGAAGATCGTCGGCATCATTCAAAGGGCGCGCGATCGCGGACAGGATGTCACGGCGGACATGTATCCATATGTCGCGGGCGGTACCGCGCTTGCGTCCAGCCTTCCGCCGTGGGTCGCCGACGGCGGTGTATCCAAGCTGCTGGAGCGTCTTCACGATCCCGAGATTCGGAAGCGCATCAAAAGCGAAATGGCCACCGAGCACGCAAACTGGGAAAACCTATATCTCGAGAGTGGGGGCGCGAAGGGCGTCATGATTTCGGGTGTGCAGAATGCCGATTTAAAGAAATATGACGGCATGACGCTGGACCGCATCGCGGCCGATGAGAAAAAGCAACCGCTCGATGCTCTGATGGATTTCGTCATTGCCGATAAGGCGGAAACCGGAGCGCTCTACTTCATCGCTTCGGAAGAAGACCTCAAATATGGGCTGAAGCAGCCCTGGGTTAGCCTGTGCCTGGATGCCGGTGAGCTTTCGCTGGATGGACCGCTTTTCGAGCCCCACACGCATCCGCGCGCTTTCGGAGCCATGCCCCGCTTCCTCGGCCACTATGTTCGGGACGAGCATCTGATGCCGCTGGAACAAGGGATCCGCAAAATGACCTCTCTCCCGGCGCAGCGCGAAGGCCTGATCGATCGCGGACTTCTGCAGCCGGGCTACTTCGCCGACATCACGATCTTCGATCCCGCGACGATCGCCGACCGCGCGACATACACGAACCCCGCTCAACTTTCCGTAGGAGTGAAGTACGTCTTCGTGAATGGGCAACTGGAATACGAAGACGGCAAACTGACGGGCGCCAAAGCTGGAAAACCGTTGCGAGGACGGGGCTGGACCGGGAACACGAGCTCGGCTGCGTCGGGCAAATAGACTTAGACCGGAACACGGACAGAGCCGCGGGAGACTGTGCGCAAGACCTCGAAGAGGCGTTCGATGTCGTTCAGATCGTTGCAGAGGTGAGGAGAGATGCGAATGGAATCTCCTCGAATACTGACAAGAACGTTCGCTTCTTTGAGGATTTTCGGGAGCTCGGCGGGAATGCCGTCCGCGTGCCGAAGTCCAATCATGTGCGCGCATCTTTCGCGATGCCGGAAGCACGGAGTAACCAGCGTCAGACGCCAACTCCGCCACCTTGGCGGTGAGCACAGAGAGCGTCTGCTCGATGCGCGCAACGCCCCAAGAGAGAATCTGTTGCATTGCTGTAATTGCCATCGGGGTGAGCAGGAATTGAGGAAACTGACCCATATCGAAGCGGCGCGAACCTGGGCGGTACTCGTCGATATAGTCTACGAGACTCGCGAAATCTTCGCTTCCTGCACGCGTCATCCATGACTGTTCCAGCGGAACGCCTGATTCCCTCCATTTTGGCGCTACGTAGAGATAACTAAGCCCATAAGGTCCGAGCAACCACTTATATCCGACCGCGGTCAGAAAGTCCGGCTGGATTTTATCAAGGTCGAGCACGCTCGCTCCGAGTGACTGACTCGCGTCAATGACAAAGGCCGCGCCCACCCCACGCGCACCCTCACCGACTTCTTGCAGATCGAGTTTGCTTCCGTCCGTCCAATGGCATTGGGGCACGGCGACGATGGCGGTGTTCTCGTCAATCGAGCGAATAACGGCTTGAGTCCAGTTTTCTCCAGACTGGCGCTTCACCTGCATAACGTGGCCGCCTCGTTTCCTCGCGAGTTCTCGCCAGGAGTAAACATTTGAAGGGAACTGCTGGTCAAGAGTCACGATGTTTTGCCCTGCGGAGAGCGGCAGGTTCTTTGCCGCAACCGCGATCCCGTAGCTCGCGGCCGGAACGAGAGCAACACCGTCGCTGGACGTGCCCATCACGCGAGCGGCAAGCGTTCTCAGCTCTTCGGAATCAGCGAACCAGGACAATTTCCATGGAGTTGCTGTGGAACGGACGGTGCGCATGCCGGAATCGGTAACGGCACGCAGGCGCGGCGCCATGTTCGCGCAATTCAGATAGGTGACATCCGCGGGGATGTCGAATAGCTCTCGTGCCGATGGGATGGGAGCAATCATCGATGCCTCACAGTTCATTATTGCGGGGAGACAATTTCTGGCGAGATACCCGCGGCGGAGAGGAGTCGCGCGAAACTGGTCTGTGTGGCAGGTTCGCGAAACCACCGCAAGCAGCATCCTCACGCCGACTTCCGGTTTTCTCGCGGAAGCGGGTTTCTCGCACTCACTTAGTCCCGCACGAAACTGCACCTACGGGTGCTCCTATTGTTATGTGCCAACCATGGGGGTCTACGGCGGCTTACAAGGGGAAGACGCAAAGCGGTGGGGCCAGTTCACGACCCTGAAAACCAACGCAGCCGAACTGGCGGCGCGCGCGCTCCGACCGGGGCAGGTGATTTACTGCTCGCCTCTCGTGGATCCCTATCAACCCGCCGAGCGCGAGCATCCGTTGATGCCCGGAATTCTTGAAGCAGTGTTACATCATCCTCCGGATGTCTTCGTCATTCAGACGCGAGGCACCCTTGTCCTCCGAGACATCCGTCTGCTCGAAGAGATCGCGCGGGTGACGAACCTGCGGATCGGCTTTTCCATCACAACGGATCGCGAAGACATTCGGAGGCGGTACGAACCGCATTGTGAATCGATCGATGATCGGCTGGCGGCGATGCGGCGCTTACGGTCCGCCGGTCTGGAGGTATATGCGGTCCTCGCGCCGCTGCTGCCTTGCGACCCGAAACGCCTGGCGCAGATCGCTGCCGAAGCGTCGGGCAAGAGCTTGATCGGCGATCCGCTGCACATTCGCGCCACGAAACCCCGAGGCGCGACGACGCGAACCGCGGCTTTCGAGATTGCTCGCCGTCACGGGGATCTCGAGTGGTTTGAGGCCGAATTCCAAGAACGCGTCTTAGCCTCGATCCGCGAAGCGGCGGCTACTTGCGGCGTTGGATTCGCTGCCGGCCCGGACGGGTTCTCATGGCTGGCCGCGGAGAGATTCGGTTACTTCTCCAGATGTTCGTCGATGATTTTGGCGCTGACCTTCGCCGCATCCACCTGATAGGTTCCGTTGCGATATTGCTTCCGAAGCTTCTCTACTCGCGGATTGGGCTGGGTGGGGCGCTTCGGGGACGGAGGCTCGCGCTTTTCCTCGGAAGTATCTGAATCAGGTGTCCTCATGTCCATCCTCCTAGGGCAAAACCGAGCTCATCGCGGTTTCTATCCATTAGTTTAACCGGCGAAGCAGTTGGAAGGGGCGCCTTAGCCGCATAAGGGTTGCATGCCCGGCGTGGCCTCAAGTTTTACGTAATAACTACCGAATGTTGAGGTAGGCGTTAGCGCAACAAACCCAAAGAGCACGTATGACCGTACGCGAACAACCACACATTCAAGAGACCGCATCAACTCTGTCGCCCGAGAAGCGAGAGCAGCTTATTCTGGAGCACTTGCCCCAAGTGAAGCTAATCGCCAGGCGTATTCACGAAAGATTGCCGGTTTCGGTGAGCCTGGAGGATTTGATCTCAACAGGAGTCATCGGCCTGATCGCGGCCATTGACCGGTACGATGCGAAGCACGAAGTCAAATTGAAGACGTATGCCGAATACAAGATCCGTGGCGCGATTCTGGACAGCCTTCGGGGGCTCGATTGGGCGCCGCGCCAGCAACGCAGGCGGGCCAAGATGATTGAAAGCGCTATTGCGGTGTTGGAACAAGAGCATCACCGTGTCCCCACGGAAGAAGAAATCGCCGTTCAGCTTAAGCTGACGATTGAACAGTATCAAGATTGGCTTTCGGAAATTCGGGGCTTGACACTGGGAAGTCTGGAGAATGCCGGAACGGAAGAGGATGGATGCGACTTGCTGCGCTATCTGGCCGATTCCGACGAGCATTGGCCATCGCAGATTGTAGAGCGCGCGCAATTGGAAGCTCTGCTTGCGGAAGCGATCGAGAAGATGCCGGCAGTGGAAAAGACGGTCCTCAGTCTTTACTATTTCGAAGAGATGACGCTTCGCGAGATCGCGAAGATTGTGGATCTGCACGAATCTCGAATTTCGCAACTGAAATCGCAGGCGATTCTGCGGCTGCGGTCGTATTTACAGAAGCGCTGGCCGACTCAGCGGGGAGCGTAGGCGCGAGCGTCGCCGCGATGCAGGATTTTTCGCAAATAGAAAACAACGGTGTCGCCCGATGTGGATTCTTTAGAGTCGCACTTCAGCGGGAGCGTACTTTTGCGCGCTTTGATTACTGATTCGTGACAATGCGTTTCGCCGCGGTGATGGAGGTCAAGGTCACTTACGACGTCCAACGCTCAAGACGGGACGGCATGAAGCTATTGCGATCAGATTCGGATCGAGATATCGTCATTACACGTCTGCGTTACGAATTAGCTAGGGCACCGGACGTTCATCGACTCGCGATACTCGAAGCTCCATCGGCTTGGGGCTTATGGCTGACGAAACCAAGTAGCATTTCATGGCTTACTGGACCAGCAAGAAGGAGGGGCGGCGTTTCAGGCTGATAAAAACGAATACCGAGGCGTGCTTGCCGGATTCGAAGGGATTACGGAATAAAAGCGAGTGAATGGGATACGACGACATAAGAACGAAATCTGTCGCAGTCGGATCTTAGCCTTGAATGCCGCGAGATCGCTCGGTAGAGACTGAGTCGCTTGACCAACTGCGCAGGATGACCGGAACACGAGATTCTGGTGAGCGCGGCAGGAATCGAACCTGCAACCTAGTGATTAAGAGTCACTTGCTCTGCCAATTGAGCTACGCGCCCGTACGGGAAAAGCGGCTCCGGTAAGCGCCGCCCGCAACAACTATATCATTTCAATTGGATGCGGGCATTGGTTCAGAGAGTTTCCGAAGCCAAGGTCATTGTAGGCGAAGCGGTAACCGGACAGATTGGCAGAGGGCTTCTCGTATTTCTCGCGGTGCGGCACGATGATACTCGCCCACGAGCTGCGGACCTCGCGAGAAAAATCACGCATCTGCGGGTCTTTCCGGACGAGCAAGGCAAGATGAACCAAAGCTTGCACGAAGTATCGGGCGAACTACTTATCGTCTCACAATTTACGCTTTACGGGGATACCTCCAGAGGCAACCGGCCCTCCTATTCGGAGGCTGCCGGACGCGAACTGGCCGAGCAGCTCTATAACCATTTTGTGTCACTTTGCCGGGATTCCGGGATACCGGTACATACTGGCGTTTTTCAAGCGCAGATGCAAGTACACCTAGTAAATGACGGCCCTGTGACACTCATGTGCTACTCAGAGCCGTAACTTCTGCGTCAGCAGACAAAAAATGTGTTACTAAGTATATATATGCCAAAACAGGCGACGGCACCGCATCGACATATCCTGGAAGCAGCTCTTCAGGGACTCGAGGCGCAGCGGCAGAAGTTAGACGAACAGATCGGCGAAGTGCGAAGGATGATGACGCGAGGGCGCCCCTCGAGCGGGACGACCCGGACCGAAACCAGCGGCGGGTCCGGAAAGGCGAGGAAGAGACGCCCGTTGAGCGCCGAAGCGCGCAAGAGAATCGCCGCAGCGCAAAAGAAGCGCTGGGCTGCGTTTCGAAAAAGCCAGCAGTAGAGAGCCGGCTCAGATCCGCGCCGCCGTATGATTCTCGGCGTAGGTACAGATGTGACGGAGGTGGATCGCATCCGTCAAAGCATCGCCCGTTACGGCGAGCGCTTTTTGCGCCGCATCTATACGGAGACGGAGCGCAGCTATGCCGCGAGACGGGTGAACGCGGCCGAGCGGTTCGCCGCCAGATTTGCAGCCAAAGAAGCTGGCATGAAAGCGATCGGCACGGGATGGCGTAGGGGCGTCACGTGGAAGGATTTCGAGGTCGTTAACCAGCCCTCTGGACGCCCCACCTTGCGTCTCAGTGGAACAGCGCGTCAGGTTGCGGACGCCATGGGGGTCGATTCCATCTCCCTGTCCCTGACCCACACCGCCGCGATCGCGTTTGCGGTTGTTTTACTCGAAAACGGCGCGCCGCAAGATCAGTTGACGCGCGTGCCCGACGAGGCGGAAACGGACCTGGCGCGAAGTTGAGCGTCCTCGAGCCGTTTTGCTTCCTGGTACGTAAACATCATCCGATGCACGACCGTTAAGTTACCGAGGACAGCAATTACCCATAGCACCGGCGCCATTCGGTCGAACAGCGCGCCTATGATCAGCAGAACAGTGCGCTCCGGTCGTTCAAGAAATCCCACCTTGCACGCCGGAATGATGTTCTCGGCGCGAGTTCTGGTATAGCTCACCATGACCGACGCGCCCATAACGATTGCCGTGAGCACCACGTAGGAGGGCCGGTTAATCGTCCCGTAATACACGAGTAAACCGACCAACAGAGCCAAATCCGAATAGCGGTCGAGCACGGAATCGAAAAACGCGCCGAACCGCGTAACACGGTTCGTTTCGCGAGCCACGCGGCCATCCACCATATCGAAGAGTCCGGCGAAGATAATGATCAAGCCCGCCGTCCGGAACCTTCCTACCGCGAGAAACGTGGCCGCCGCCATATTGATCAGCAGACCCAAAAACGTGAGTACGTTTGGGTGAATCCTCGAAAGCGCCAGAGCCACGCACCACCAGTTTGATGATCGTGTTCGCCGCCAAGCCTATCGCGCGGGTGTACGTCATACGTCGTTCTTAGCCGCCTCCTCTGACCCGGAGAGATCATGAATCGTCGCGAGGCTCAGAATCTCCATCTCTCTCGCTCCGTCGGGAGTTTGAATTTTCGCAGTGTCTCCCACCTGCTTGCCGAGCAACCCTCGTCCAATGGGTGAGCTTGTCGAGATTTTCCCGTTCGCCACGTCGGCCTCTTCGCTCGTTACGAGATTATATGTAAGCTCTTCGTCTTTGTTGACATCGAGCACCACCACTTGCGATCCCAGCCCCACCCGGTCGCGCGGAATCTTCGAAAAATCTACCATCGAAAAATCGCGCAGCCTCGCTTGCAAGTGTCCCAACCGCGCGTTTACCCACGCCTGACGCTCTTTGGCTGCATGATACTCGGCATTCTCGCTCAAATCGCCGTGCGCACGCGCTTTAAGGATTTCCTTCGGTAGCTCGTTTCGAAGCTCGTATTCGAGGGCGGAGATCTCATCTTGCAGCTTCTTCTTGAGATCGCCCATGGCTTCGCTCACTCCATTATATGGACGCCCAATCGCCGGCCCGTTTCGATTGCTAGACTGAGGATACTTCGCGCGTGAGTACCTCGACCATAGGACCAAGTTTTGACGAAACTGCACTCGTAATGCGGGCCAAAGCCGGGGATGTGGCTGCCTTCACGGAACTGGTGACGCACTATGACCGCCGCATCTTTCGCATGGCGAAGCAAATTACCCAGAACGATGACGATGCTGAGGACGTGCTTCAAGAGACATTCCTGAAGGCCTACTCTCATTTGGACAGTTTCCAGGGAAACTCGAAGTTCTACACCTGGCTGGTCCGGATCGCGGTTAACGAAGCACTGATGAAGTTGCGGAAGCGCCGCTCGGATCGCACGGTTCCTCTCGATGAGCCGATCGACACCGGGGAAGACGAAGTACCGCGCGAGATCGCGGTTTGGGACCAGAACCCCGAAGAAACATACTCGAGGGAAGAATTGGCGAAGATTTTGGATGAAGCCGTTCAGAGCCTCAAACCCGCATATCGCACCGTTTTCATCCTGAGAGACATCGAAGAGTTGTCAATCGAAGAGACTGCCGAAGCCTTGGACTTGTCTATCTCTGCCGTGAAAAGCCGCTTACTGAGAGCAAGATTACAGCTTCGGGAAAAGCTGACGCGCCAATTCAGGCGTAAGGGGGACGACGCGTTTGCTTACTTGTAAGCAATTCCTGGAAGAACTGAACGATTTTCTCGACGAGAAGCTGGATTCGCAGCTTCGTACCGAGCTCCAGCAGCATGTGACCAAGTGCCCGAACTGCTGGGTTGTGTACGACACGACAGAGAAGACGCTAAAGGTGTTCAAGGGGATGGAGCCGCAGGCGGTTCCTCCCGCCATTCAATCGCGCCTGCTGGAAGCGCTCGATAAGAAGTGCAAAGCCAAAGCTGCCGCTAACGAGAAGAAGGATGTGTGAGGTCGGCGCGGGGCTGGCCGAAGATTTCAGTAAACCGCTTTTTCTGCTGATCGTTTAGGACACTAAGGATCCGCTGCCGGCCGTGTTCCGCGACGTCCTCGCGTTCCTCCTCAATGTTCTGATAGTACTTCGCGTAATCGTCCAATTCTTTCATCACGGCCTGTTCCTGCTCGGGCGTGAGATTCAGCTCCACTCGGATCCGGTCAAGCCCAACGCGGCGGGCGGCGTCGATGGCGGCTCCCTGCGTTTGTCGAAATACTATAGAGTGCAGGTAACCGCGGGTCAATGCCGATCCCACGGCTGCGCCGCACAAAAAAATGAGGGCAATAATCGCGAGCACCTTCGGATTCGCCCAGGCCGGCTCGCCTGAGCGCAGCGGACCGCGCGGGCGTGTTGTAGGAGAAGTAGCTATGGGACGCCTCCTTCAACCGTTCATTCAGACGTGATGAAATTGGCCAGCACTGCGTCCCGTTGCTGCGCCTGGTCGCCAACCACTGCTATACGTCGAGCCGTGACGCTTCTCCCGCCCAGGTGCCCGTCGAGAGCTTCCTCGGAGATGACGTAAGCGCCAAGCACCAGAGTCAGGGTGAGAGATGCATAGACGAGACGTCGCGCAAACTGAGAGTAGAGAAAGACTCCCCAAATGGAGTCTTTGGCGCGCTCTTCAATCCGTTGCAGAACACGAGCGTAAAAGCCTGGAGCGGGCTCCACATTCTCGGGGGCGCGCAGCGAGCGCAAGGCCGCGGCTTGCTCCTTCATTGAGTTCAGCTCAGCCAGACAGCTTTCGCAAGACGATAAATGGTCTCGTATTTCCTGACTTTCTTTCGGCCATCGTTCCGGCGTAAGCAACGCTTCCAACTTGTCACGAACGCTCCAGTGCATGTTGTTCCCCTCGAAAAAAACTGCTATCGCGGATCTTTGCCCGCTCCACATCCATTCGAAAAACGACTCACTTCGCGGGCGGTACCAGCGGCCCTTTGCTCAGCCGATGCGCAGCTTTGACGAGCTTTTGACGCGCCCGAAATAGCTTAACCTTGATCGTATTTTCATTCATCCCGGTCATTTGAGACAACTCTTCAACAGAATGCCCATCGACTTCCTTCAATAGGATGAGTGACCTGTCCTCTTCCGAAATCTTCGACAACAGCTTCAAAATCAGATCGTGTTGCGCGAGCCGCTGATCGATCCCCGGCGTCTGATCTGTCCCCGGTTCGGAGTTTTCCATCCGCAGCGACTCGTCTCCCGAGAAATCGCTTTCATAAACCAGCTTCCGCACCCTCTTCTTGCGCAGGTAATCGTAGCACTCATTCACCGTGATCTTGTAGATCCAGGTGAGAAGCGAGCTGCGGAAATCGAAACTCTTGATGGAGAAATATATTTTTGCAAAAACCTGTTGCGCAATATCCTCAGCGTCGTTCCGATTGCGCAAAATTCCGTAGATGATCGAAAACACCTTGGTCTGATAGCGGTCGACGATCTCGCGAAAGGCAAGCTCGTCCCGAGCCTGCACGCGCCGAACTAGGGCCGCTTCTTCGCTGTTCCGATGATCCAACTTCGCCTTCGCTCGCGGCCGCTCGCCCGCCGAAACCGGGTATGGAAGAGTCGCGATAGACGCGTTCATACACCTGCGGACGCGCCGCGATTTCAGAGGGTTACAGGAATTCGGAGTCGCTGGCCGCGGCAGCCACATCTATTATCTCAAGAGCTTTATCCGTATAAATTGCGCCAACTTAGTTGTAGACTGAGTATATAGCGACAGCGAACGAGGAGATTGGGATGATTCAGCTAACCGATACTGCTGTGACAAAGGTCAGTGAAATCTTGAACATGCAGGAACCAAAGCCAGCCGGGTTGCGCATCGCCGTCGTGGGCGGCGGCTGCTCCGGCTTCAGCTATTCGATGGCGTTCGAGAACACGCCGAATATGCTGGACAAAACGTACAGTTTCGGCGACCTCAAGGTGTTTATCGATCAAGCGAGCATGCTCTACCTGGACGGCGCCGAAGTGGACTACGTCGAAACGCTCGAAGGTTCCGGGTTTAAGTTCTCGAATCCGCATGTGAAATCCACTTGCGGCTGCGGCAGCTCCTTCAGCGCCTAGGAGTTCTTGGTCACCAGAGGTGGTGCAGACCATCGGGCTCCGTGGTCTGCCGATAACTCCACAGAGGCCCTCGTTACCGAGGCTCTCCACCCAGCTTCCAGTGCCATCGACGCGCTGCCGACGGCAGAAATCCTTCAGGTGATCAATGCGGCTGATCAGGAGATTCCACGCGCCGTTGGCTTGGAAATTCCGAGTATCGCCCGCGCGGTTGACCGCATTGTCGCGTGTCTCGAAACCGGAGGGAGGCTGTTTTACCTGGGCGCGGGTACGTCCGGGCGACTAGGAGTGCTTGATGCGTCCGAATGCCCCCCGACTTTCAACACGCCGCCAGAGTTGGTGCAGGGGCTGATTGCGGGTGGGGATGCTGCGCTCCGCCGCTCAGCTGAAAAGGCGGAAGACGATCCGGAGCAGGCGCGGCGGGATCTGTCCACTCATGATTTCGGCGCTCGAGATGCTTTAGTCGGAATCGCCGCGAGCGGGCGGACGCCTTACGTGCTGGGAGGCATCGCGTACGCCCGATCGGTGGGCGCTCTCACGATCGGCCTGAGTTGCACGCCCGGCTCGGAGCTGGCCAAGGGATCGGAGATCGCGATCACGCCAGTTGCAGGCCCGGAGATTGTCGCGGGCTCGACGAGGATGCGCGCCGGCACGGCCACGAAGCTCGTGCTGAACATGCTCAGCACGGCTGTCATGATCCGGCTTGGTTACGTTTACGGGAATCTGATGGTCAACGTGCAGCCCACGAACAGCAAGCTGACCGACCGCGCCCGCCGGATCATCGCCACCGTCGCGAATGTGACTTATGACGAAGCATCTCGGCTGCTGGAGCAGGCCGGCTCGGTGCGGGTCGCCGTTCTCATGTCGAAACTGAACCTCTCTCGCGAAGCAGCCGAGTCGAAACTTTCATCTGCTAAAGGACGTCTACGAGCCGCGCTCGCAAGTTGACGTGCTCAAGGGCTCGCCGGCGCGCGATGTCTCATGGACAAGCTTAGGATTATCGGCGGCACTCCCTTGCACGGCGAACTCCCCGTCGGCGGGTCGAAGAATGCTGCTCTGCCCGCTCTAGCAGCTTGCCTGCTAACTGACGAACCGGTGGCGCTCGATCGCATCCCGCGCGTTAAGGACATCGCGACGATGCAGAAGCTGCTGAGCTATACCGGCGCGCGCGTCTCGCCTCATGAGCAGAAGATCTGCGTTCATGCAAAATTCCTCGACCGCCCGGAGGCGCCGTATGACGTGGTCAAAACCATGCGCGCTTCAAGCCTGGTGCTGGGGCCACTAGTGGCACGCACCGGGCGAGCCCGCGTCTCAATGCCCGGAGGGTGCGCAATCGGCGCACGCCCCATCAACCTTCACGTTTCGGCACTCGAGCAGTTAGGGGCCAACATTGTGACCTCGCACGGCTACGTCGAGGCGCAGGCGCCCGGCGGGCTTCGTGGCGGCCCCATTCACTTCGACCGCATCACCGTTACCGGCACGGAGGACGTGTTGATGGCCGCAGTGCTTGCTCGCGGCGAGACCGTTCTGCGAAATGCGGCGCGCGAACCCGAGGTAAAGGATCTCGCTGATCTGCTGGTGAAAATGGGCGGCCGCATTGAGGGCGCGGGCACATCTGTCATTCGCGTTCAAGGCGTCGAACGCCTGCACGGAGCCGAGCACTCCATCATTCCGGATCGAATCGAAGCAGGTACGCTCATGCTCGCCACGGCGATGACGCGCGGTGATGCGATCATCTCTCGCCTGATTCCGGAGCATGTTGCGGCACTCGCTATCAAAATGCGGCTCGCGGGAGCCGAAATTGAGGAGGCAGCCGCCGGAGCGTTGCGCGTCCGGTGCTCGCGAACGCCGAAAGCTACAGACGTAATCACTGAAGAGTATCCCGGATTCGCCACGGACCTTCAGGCGCAATACATGGCGTGGATGACCCTCGCGGAGGGCGCCAGCATCATCACGGAAACCATTTTCGAGAACCGGTTCATGCATGCTTCCGAGCTGTCGCGCATGGGCGCGAGCATTCGTATCCAGAATCGACAGGCGATTGTAGCGGGAACAGGCAGCAGTTTGATGGGCGCGCAAGTGATCGCATCGGATCTGCGCGGCGGAGCATCGTTGGTGCTCGCGTCCCTAGCCGCCCAAGGCGAATCGACCATTCATCGCATCTATCACGTGGATCGCGGTTATGAGCGCCTCGAAACCAAACTGGCCGCAGCCGGAGCTCAGATTCATCGGATAAAGTAGGCGTATAAAAGTACAGCATCATGAGCGCACCCGCCCCACACCACAGCGAAAGTTTTCTGGCTCTTGTGAACGACGCGAAACGACGAATCCGCGAGATCGACATTAACGAGTACAAGCGCCTCCGCGAGCGCGGCGAAGCGGGCCAGCTCGTTGACGTCCGCGAAGAGCACGATTGGAATACGGCGCATGCCGCCGGCGCGATTCATCTGAGCAAGGGAATCATTGAGCGCGATATTGAGAAAACGTTTCCCGATAAGCAGACGAAGCTGGTGCTCTACTGTGGGGGCGGGTTCCGTTCCGCGCTCGCCGCCGACAATCTGCAGAAAATGGGGTATTCCAATGTCATTTCGCTCGACGGAGGCTGGCGCGCGATCGAACCCTCCGGACTTCCGCTCGAGAAGGCCTCGTCATGAACTGGACCGCCGCCGGAGCCGTATTGATGGCGCTCGCCGTCGCGTTCGGTGCATTCGGGGCGCATGGGTTGAAGGCCCGGCTGGATGCATATTCGATGTCGGTATATGAGAAGGCAGTGTTCTACCATTTCATTCACGCCCTCGGGATCCTGCTGGTTGCACTGCTCGCTCGCACCAACGCAATCAGCATCTCAGGCCAAAAATGGGTGGGCGTGCTGTTCCTAGCCGGTATCGTCCTATTCTCCGGCAGCCTCTATGCGCTCGCCATTTCGGGAATACGAGCTTTGGGCGCGATCACTCCACTTGGAGGGCTCGCGTTTATCGTGGGCTGGATCGTGCTCGCGTATCAGTCGGTGCGTTTCCTGAAAACCTGAGCGCGGATTTCGACCAAAGTTCGCGAGCCGAGGTCGTCCGGAAGCTCGTAGCGGCAGACCACTGCGGCTTTAACGCCGTTGTGATTTGCCTCTCGAAGCTCTTTTTCGGTGTCGGGACCCTTGTAGAGCATGAGCCGCGCGCCTCGCTTCAGCTCCCTACCGAACACCTCGATGATGCGATGAACCGGAGCAAGCGCGCGAGCAGTGATAATATCCGGACGGCCCGCCGCCGCACGTTCTTCGGCGCGCTGCGCGGTCACATGCACATTCGGGAGTTCGAGTGACTCAATGGTGGAATCGAGGAAGCGCGCTTTCTTCTGAGTGGATTCCGCAAGCGTGAACCGGATTTGGGGTAACACAATCGAAAGCGGGATGCCTGGAAAACCCGCACCGCTACCCGCATCCAGAACTCGCCGGGCCTCGCTGAAGTGGCGCCACGGAACAACGGAATCGTAAACGTGCTTAATGGCAGCTTCGCGGGGGCAGGTGATCCGCGTCAGATTCATGGATTCGTTCGCTGCGGCGATGAGGTGCAAATGCTGCTCTGCTTTCTCGATCAGCCGAGTCGCGATGGGGTAGATCGTGCGGTAAAACGCGTTCCAAGTCCTCCGCGAACTGCACATTTCATCATTGCATCGCAGACGAAAGATATCGTCTGTACGCGAAGATGGGTGTGCATGTTGCGAGCAGGCATCGTAGGATTGCCGAATGTCGGGAAAAGCACTGTATTTAACGCTGTCACTCAGACGCGAAAAGCGATGACGGCCAATTACCGGTTCTCAACACGCGAGGCGAATACCGGGGTAGTATCTGTGCCGGACGACCGTTTGCAAGTGCTCGCGAAGATGAGCACGTCTCAGAAGATTGTGCCCGCCACTTTCGAATTCGTCGATATTGCCGGGCTGGTACAAGGCGCGAGCAAAGGTGAAGGATTGGGCAATCAGTTCCTCGGCTACATTCGCGAGGTGGATGCGATTATCCAAGTGGTCCGATGTTTCGAACACTCAAATATCGAAAACGTCATGGACACGGTCGATCCCATCCGCGATATCGAGATTGTCAACACCGAGCTGGTTTTGGCGGATTTGGAATCTGTCGAGAAGAGGAAGGCAAAGCAACAGAAAACTGCCAAGAGCGGCGATAAGCGCGCCCTTGCGGAAGTGGAGCTGCTGGGGCGCCTGGAGACTCACCTGAACTCTGGAAAAACGATTGTTACTCTCGACCTCACGCCGGAAGAAAAGGCCGCGGTGAAGCAATTCTTTCTGCTGACCGCGAAGCCGACGTTGTTCGCGTGCAATGTTGCGGAAGACGATTTGGCGTCCGCAAATAGCAACAAGTACGTCCAGCAGGTTCGCGCGTATGTGAAGGAGCATCACGATACGGGAGCAGTGATTGTCTCGGCTGAAATCGAATCCGAGCTCGTCGCGCTGTCGCCTCAAGAGCGCCGGGAATATCTGGATGGCTTGGGCGTGGCGGACACCGGCACGAGTAACCTGATTCGCGAAGCATATCACTTGCTGGGTCTGCGCACATTCCTCACGACCGGCGAAAAAGAGACGCGTGCGTGGACGATTCACGCGGGCGACAAAGCTCCGCAGGCGGCGGGCGTGATTCACTCCGATTTCGAAAAGAGTCTCATCTCGGCGGAGTGCATTTCTTACGGTGACCTGATCGCAGCCGGTTCGTTTGCTCGCGCGCGCGAGCTCGGGAAACTTCGAACAGAAGGCAAGAACTACGTCATTGAGGACGGCGATGTCATCGAATTCAAGACGTTCTTGTGATACGTAGAGGCCCGGGCGTGCCCGCGCTACGGTTCCTGTTTGAAGAGCTCGGTTCGGTCCACGCGCTCGCCACGGAACATCACGATGGCGATGCGCTCGGTATTCGAGATGTCCTGGAGCGGGTCGCCATCGAGGAGCACGAGCGTGGCATCGCGCCCTGGTTGAATCGAGCCGATTCGATCCTGTGAGCGCAATATTTTCGCGGCGTTGTAGGTTGCGGCTTGCAAGGCGACTGTGGCGGGAATGCCGGCGCGGACCCAAAGCTCCATCTCCTCCTGAACCGTCGGCCCGTGAATCACGAGCGTATTTCCAGCGTCGCTGCCGGTGATCAGCAGCACGCCGGTATGATACGCGCTAAGCAGGTTTTGGTTCAGCCGATCGAGAAAAGGTTTCATCTGCTCGGGCGTTGCTGCCGGTTTTTCTTTTTGAAGCAGCTTGCGTGTTGAGGCGAGCAGGTCTGCCGGTCCCACCTGTTGGACGAGCGAGCGATTGAGCAGATCCAGGTTTCCCGTTCTGTATATCTGCTTGGGCGTGAAACACGCTGAGCGTCGGGTCGTAAGCGATGCCCTTCTCTTTCATCTCGGCGAACGTCGCATCTGGAATGAGGTCGGTCATCGAACCGTGCTCCACGCTATTGGTGCCCGCATCCACAGCATCCTTGACGTCAGCCGAGTTCCCTGTGTGCGTCGCCGAAGGAAGATTATCCTTGATCGCTTCCGCGATGACTGCATCATAGATGCCGGTGTCTAGGCGGTTAAACAGGCCGAAGCCCGCGGTACCGGCCTCGAGCACAGCCTTAATGCAATCGACTCCGGCGGTTTTGAGAGCATCAACTTGCGCGCGAGCCTCAGCCGCCGATTTGGGCAAGCGCACGAACTGCTCTTCGGCCGTCTTCCGCATGGATTGCGGGAAGTTCTGAATCAGCTCCGTGGGGTGGCCTCCTTCGGCAGTGAAGAGGGGACCGCAAGCGAAGAACTGCGCACCCAGGTACTCGCCGCTTTCGATTTCGCTCCGCAGCTTTAGCGACTCGTTTAGAAAATCGCCCACGCTTCGCACCGCGGTAACACCGCTGTATAAATACGCAGCGAGGCGGCGCTTCTGCGCATTCGGGTCGGCATATTTCGAAGCGTCTTCATACAAACCGCCAGGGCCGCCAATGTGAACGTGCATGTCGATAAGGCCAGGGATGAGCGTTTTCCCCGACGCGTCCACCACGTCTGCGTCGAGGCGCTTTGTATCCTGGGGCGCGTGGTCGAAAACCTCGGCTATTTTGCCGTTCTTTACCAGCACGGCGCCATTGTCGATCACTCTTCCGTCGCCCACGAAAATTTTCGCGTTCTGGAAAAGCACCGTGCGATTACGCATTGCGTTCCGGGTTAAAATCTTGGCCTTCTGGATGTCGCTCTCGGTTCGCGCCTGATAGACCCCCATAACGACAAACGGCGCGAGCACAGCCAGAATCCACAGCTTCGCGCGATTTCCGATCTTCTCTTCCTTTTCCCACCGAAACAGCTTCGTGCCGACAAACACGGCCACCACCAAGGTGATCAGCAGGCCAATGACCGAAGTCATGTTCGCCAAGATACTTTCACTGCCGATCAGGATGGATTGGATGCCCTGAAACAGATAGGTTGCGGGCATGAATTGGGCGATTTTCTGCAGCCAGATCGGCATGATGCTAATAGGGAAGGTAGCGCCGCTCAGAAACAGCATCGGGAGATACAGGATTTGCACCAGGATGCCGCCTTCTTGTGCGGAATTCACCGTGGCTGCGATGATCATCCCCAGAGCTCGAAAGGCGAGCGCGCCGATACAGACAAAAATAATCAGCGATATCAGGTGCTGCGGAATCGGAGCCCGGTAAATAAGTTTCCCGAAGAAGATGAACAGAAACAAAGATGGCAGGAACGCTACCAGGCCCGAGATGAGCGAGGCCACAATGATTGGGGCCGGGCCGATGGGCGCGACTTTGAACCGGCGCAAGACATTGGTCTCGCGGTCCTGGATCGCGCGCATGCCCGCTCCAAAAAAGCCGGCGCCCAGAATGCCGATCACCAGAACCATCGCGATTACCTGATTCGTCGCGGCCGCGCTCTGCTTCGCTTCGAACGTCTGGGCAAAGATAAAGAAAAAAACCAGTGGGAACATGTAGCTGAAAAACAGAACGGAGCGGTCGCGTCCCATTAACCGCAGATTGCTTCGGGTCTGGGCAATGTAGGGCCTCATGTTATTCGCGTAGCTTCTTTCCGGTAAGTTCAATGAAAACGTCTTCGAGCGTAGGCCGCGTCAGGTGAATATCTATCAGCCGAATGCCCTGCCCATCGATCCATTTCACGAGCTCGACGATCATTGCCGCGGGCGAGTCGGTCTGCATCGAGAGCGTGCGGCCGTCGTCGCGCGTCACGTGCTTCTCATTTCGCAGGCCGTCCGGCATCTGGTCAACGGCCAGCGGCTGGTCGGTCGTGACCTCAACCGCGCTGTGGCCGAGCACGCGCTGCTGAATCTCGCGCGGCGTGCCCAGCTCGATGATCTTGCCCGCATCCATGATCGCCACGCGGTCGCAAAGGCGCTCGGCTTCCTCGATGTAGTGCGTGGTGATCAGAATCGTGCGCCGGTTTTCCTTCAGCTCCTGAATCACGCCATGAATTTCATGACGCACCTGCGGGTCGAGTCCGGTGGTCGGCTCGTCCAAAAACAGCAGCGCCGGATCGTTCAACAATGCTAGCGATAACGCGAGACGCTGCTTCTGTCCGCCCGAGAGGGATTTATAAAGCGCATCTTTCTTATCCCAGAGCTGAAGACGCTTCAGAAGCGCGTCGCGATCGGTATGCCGTGTGTAAAACGCATCGAAGAGCTCGAGTGCTTCGTGAACCTTCATCTTGTCCGGCAAGTTCGTCGCCTGCAGGCACACGCCAATGCGATCCTTGATTTCGTTGCTTCGAACGCCTGGGTCGAAGCCCAGCACGGATACGGTTCCAGAGCTGCGCGTCCGCAAACCCTCTAAAATCTCGATAGTCGTCGTCTTCCCCGCCCCATTTGGCCCCAAGAGACCAAAAACCTCCCCAGTCGCGACATCGAGATCGATCCCGCGCACCGCTTCAAAACTGCCGTATGTTTTGTGCAGGCCCTGTACGGAAACAGCGGTCGACGCGGTCATTTCTATTTAGTATCCACAACGAACGGCCGCTCACCGCGAATCAGGTCGTCATATTCCTCGCGCTCACGCGCGATGTGGATGGTTTCGTCGTCGATGAGCACCTCGCATGGCCGAGGGCGCGAGTTGTAGTTCGACGCGAGCACAAAACCGTAAGCGCCGGCTGTGAGAAACGCGAATAGATCGCCTGGTCTCGGCAGCGGCACTTCGAGGTCCCGCGCAAACACATCGCCGGTTTCGCATACCGGGCCTACGATATCCGCCTGGATTCGTTCGCGTTTGTCTTTCTCAACGACAGGAATAATCTCGTGATAAGCGTGATACAGGGCCGGACGAAGCAAATCGTTCATGGCCGCATCGACAATCACAAACATCTTGTCGCCATTTCGCTTGACGGAGAGCACACGCGTGAGCAGGACGCCGGCTTCGGCCGCAATCGAGCGGCCTGGCTCGAGCAGGAGCATCAGATCGAGCCGCTCGATTTTCTCGCGTAATCGCCGAATGAATCCCTCGATCGCGACGCTTCGATCACTTTGGTGATACCGGACACCAAGCCCTCCGCCGAGATCGATGTAACGGATGGGAAGTCCCTGCCGGCGCAAAAGCCCAACCAGCTCCAGCGCGCGATCTGCAGCTTCGAGCAGCGGATCCATTTCAAGGATCTGCGAACCGATGTGGCAACTCACTCCTTCGAGTGCGATGCCGGGTAGCGCAGCAGCGCGCTTGTAGATCTCCCCGGCTTCCGCGATATCAACGCCGAACTTGTGTTGGCGCAAGCCGGTAGATATATACGGGTGCGTGAGCGCGTCGACGTCAGGATTGACGCGGATCGCAATCGAGGCTGTGCGGCCGAGCGCAGCGGCCATCTCGGAAATCCGCTCGATCTCATGTTCAGATTCGCAGTTAAAGCTGTGAATCGATTTCTCGAGAGCGAATTGAATCTCGGCTTTCGATTTGCCGACACCCGAAAAAACGACGGAACCGGCGTCGGCTCCTGCGGCTAGAACCCGGAACAGCTCACCACCGGAAACGATATCGAATGCCGCGCCTTCCCGCGCGAGAACTCCGAGCACTGCGAGATTCGAATTGGCTTTAACGGAAAAGCAGACCCGGTGAGGAATGCCTTGGAGCCCATGTTCATATGCTCGGTACCGATTGAGCAACGCCCGTTTCGAGTAGACGTAAGCTGGAGTGCCGTGCGATTCGGCTACTGAAGCGAGATTTACGCCTTCACAGGTAAGTGCTCCCTCACGGTAAAAGAATTCGCCGTCATAAAGCATTCCCTCTCAGGCTAGAGCACACGCAGAGCGACCGCTGTCTGATCGTCAGTAAGAGGCGTTGCGCCTCGAAACGCGTCCAGGTCGTTGAAGAGCGTTTCTAGAAGCTGCTGCGGCGGCTCATTGCAATTTGAGCGCAGAAACCGTTCCAACCGCTCGCGCCCGTAGTCTTCGTCCTGTTTCGATGGATCGTGTAATTGCGCGAGAATGGCCGGTTCTTGCGTGAGCTGATCTTCGATGCCGTCGGAATACAGAAGGACGGTATCGTTTGGCTGGACCGTCAACACTGTTTGATCGTACTCCTGATCCTCAAGGAGACCGATGGGAACTCCGGCGACGTCCGTCTCGACGATCGCGCCATCGCGGCAGATGAGCGGCGGCATCGTTCCGGCGCTGGTGATCGAGAGAGTGCGGTGACGAGCGTTCCAGAGCAGCAAAGATAATGTTGCATACTGCGCGTCCACTCTTCGCTCCAGCAGAATGTCGTTCAATGACTTCATGAGCTGCGAGGGGCTGCGCCGCCTAGGAGCAAGAATGCGCAGGAGACCGGAGACGAGCGCCCCATAGAGCGCGGCCGCTGCTCCTTTGCCACTCACGTCGCCAAAGGCGATGAGGGCGTACTCGTCGCCATGCTCGAAGAAATCGTAGAGATCGCCGCTGATTTCGCGCGCCGGCCTGGTCTTGATGCCTACTTCGAGTCCGGCGATTTCAGGGATGGTGCGCGGAATCAGAACGGACTGAAGCTTATAGGCCGCGTCGAGATCCTCTTGCATGCGCTTTTCGCGCTGCGCCAGCTCTTCATAGAGACGGGCATTTTCGGCGGAGGTCGCGATTTGAGGAGCGAGCAGACTCAGGGCGCGGACATGATCCTCGGTGAAAAATCCGTATCGAATGCTTTCAAGATCCATCACGCCGACGACGCGATCGCGAAGAACCAGGGGGATAGCGACTTCAGAGCGAATGTCGGGCCGCCAGGCGATGTATCGGGGATCTTGACTGACGTCCGCAACGCGTATGGGCTGCCGCGACTCAGCAGCGGCGCCCGTAATTCCCTGGCCGAATTCCAGGATGTCCACGGTGTTCTTCTCGTCGTAGCGCTGGCTGAACCGGCAACGCAGCACCTTTCGCTCCTCATCGACGAGAAATATGCTGAACGCGTCGAAATTGACGAATGCGTGGACCGTAAGCGCAACTTTGGTAAGCAGCTCGTCGATGTCGAGGATTGAGCTGAACTCTTGGGACACGTGCGCCAGCACCCGCAGTGTCCGGTTCTGGCGGTCCACTCGGCGATACAGGCGAGCATTATCGATGGCAACGCCTACGCGGCTGGCAATCAAGGCGAGGAGCGCGCGATCTTCATCGGAAAAGGCGTTCAGGCGCGTCGATTGCAGGTCGATGACTCCGGCGATCTTGCCGCGCACGAGCATGGGAACGGCGAGCTCAGCCCGTACAAGGTCCATAGCGTTCAGGTATCGCGGATCACTGCGCACGTCCCGCACCAGCATGGGTTTCCGTTCCGCGGCAGCCGAACCCGTGATCCCCTCGCCCAGGCGGATGCTCAGATTTTTCGCGATCTCATCGCGATGGCCGATGGAGTACCGCATCCGGAGCGATCGCGTGCGCTCGTTATAAAGGAGAATCGCGAACAGATCGTACGGGATCACGTCTTTCACGATTTCGGCCACGTTCGCAAGCAGGCGGTCGAGATCAAGTGTTTCGGCCGTGACACTACTGACTTCCAATAAGAAATCGAGAAGATCGGCGCGTTCCTGGAATCGCACCGGATTCTTGCGGGCTACCGCCATCAGTAGCTCGCAGAAGCGGGCGCGCGCAGGTTGTGGCCGGATCGCAGCTCTGCAAGGATGCTGAGTCCCGAGCTTGTGCCGATGCGATTTGCTCCCGCCGCGACCATCGCTCGCACGGCATCCAGGGTTCGCACGCCGCCCGAGGCTTTCACGCCCAAGGACTCGCCGACCGTGCGCCGCATGAGCCGGACGTCCTCAATGGTGGCGCCAGAAGCCGCGAAACCGGTGGATGTTTTTACGAAATCCGCGCCGGCTTCCGTGGCGAGACCACATGAGGTGATTTTTTGCTCATCGGTAAGCAAGCACGTCTCGAGAATTACTTTTAGAATCGCGCCGTGATCGTGTGCAAGCTTGGCGAGATTTGCGATCTCTTGGCGGACAAAATCGAGATCTCCGGAACGCAACGCGCCGATATTCTGGACCATGTCGATCTCGCGCGCTCCTTCGGCGAGCGCCAGATTCGCTTCCGCAACTTTGACCGGACTCGCGTTCGCGCCCAGCGGAAAACCAACGACGGTTCCCACGCGAACCTTGGAATTTGCAAGCTCCGCAGCGGCGATCTTCACCCAGCACGGATGAATACACACCGACACGAACCCGAATTCACGAGCTTCTGCGCACGTTCGCAGAACATCATCCCGCGTTGCTTCGGGTTTGAGCAGCGTGTGGTCGATCAGCTCGGCAATGGCCTGCGGATTATCAAAATCCATTTCTTTCAAATGGCTGAGGGAGAGTCACGACTCGCGGGAGCAGAAGGTAGGATGAGGCGGTTTCCGCCCCCACGTGGCAGGATACCACGCGGGGTGGCACCGTAAGTCGATGGTTAGGACTCGTGGCTAATTGTGTGCCTGCGCGGCGCGGTGCTGTTGGATCTGTTTGAAGAGCTGCGGGCGCTGTGCCGCGAACACGCTGTCCTCATCCGAGTGACCGAAGAGCTCGGGATGAAGGTAATGGTCGCGCTCCTTCTCCGGCTTATCCTGCTCGACCGGAATACGATGCGCATTGGCATAGGCATCTTGGCGGATTCCCGTGACTTGCCAGGAGACTTTGACGCCGGGTTTGTCGGTGCGGATGGTGAATTCGTCATTGTGGATTTCGGTCGCGACGATGGCTTGCGCGAATTGGCCGATGACTGTGAGTTGGTAGCGGAAATCGCGGTTTAGCGCTTCGAACCAGTCGGGAAGAGTGATCGTCGCCGATCCGCGACCGTCGGTGACCACGTTGCCGTTGTAAATGTTCATCATGTCGGGCGATTCGACGAACGAGTGATACAGATACTTGTTTGCCGGATCGAGCGGATGGTCGATCTTGAACGAACCTGCGCCCTTCGACAGCGTGCCGGTAACCTGGACGTCGCCGTTGAACTGCCCGGCGAGCCCGTTATTCCCCCCACTTCCGGCGGTAGCGATAATGCCGTCACCGCCAAATGCGTCGGGAGAGCCACCACCGCCGCCCCCGACAACGACGATACCGTTGCCCCCACTTGCACTCATATCGAAGGCGCTTCCCCCGAACGCATCGACGCCATCTCCGCCCAACGATTCCGGCTGATCGGCCGCGCCACCGGTGAAATATCCCGCATCCCCACCCAGACCAGTACCTAAAGCGTCCCCACCCGTGCCTTTGAAGGCAATGCTTCCCGCAGAGCTGCCGTTGTCACCGCCGAACGCCGCGATTGCCACGCCGAGGGTGTTCGTGATGGAAAATGCCGCAGCGCTCGAGTTTGTAGTGCCCGAGAACGGCAGGCTGAGAGGCGGTCCGGCAGGTCCTTTCGGCCCCTGAGGGCCTTTCGGTCCCTGAGGTCCGGCAGGCCCTTGCAGCTCCGCAGTGGCTTGCGTGGTGCCGTCCGGGAATTTGATCCCGCCGCTGGTGGAATGAATGATGCCATTGACCGTCAGCGGCGAGGCTGGCGCTGTCGTGCCGATGCCGACTTTCCCCGCGAAAGTAGTTTGTTCCGCCGGCTGAATACAGAGAAAAGTTGGTGGTTGCAGCAGTCGGGCGTCTCGATGTAAATACCGTAGAAGTTGTTGAAATGGCCGCCTCCGCTGTTTACCGGGGCAGCAACACGAGCGCCATAGCCATTACGTGATCGTACCGGTGGATGCATTCTGCACCTTTAGATACGCGCCGTAAGCGTCGCTGATGGTTCCCGTGCTGAGATTCGCGGGCCAACCTTCGATTCCTATGGCGGAACCCAACGTGCCGGTTCCGTAGTGGTCCACGAAGAAGCCCCCGCCCAAAAGCGAATAACTGATGTTGTTGTGATTGCCGACTTTCGTTTCCATCCCGACATTCAGTCCCGAGTAGTTCGCCGTACTTGTACCCGAAGGATTGGCAACACTAAACAGATACGTGTTCACTATGCTGCCCGAAGTGGCGGTTTGGGTCTTCGTCACCTCCAAAGTTGAAAGCGGCGCGGTGGTTCCGATGCCCACTTTCCCCCCGTTCTCGAAAATCGCCGAATCGATAATGCTGCTCGTACCCGAGTACTTCGGCACGATATTGACGGTGCCTCCGGGTGTAGTTACCGTGTGTTGCGCGTAAGCCGTGATGGCGATCAGCGTGAGGCAAAACAAACGACTTGATTTCTGATTCATAGTTCCTCCTGGATCCGAAGTTATTACGACAGTTATTACGACTAATACCGGCCTGCCAAAACCCGCGATGCTCCGACCGCGCCCGGCACTCCCGGCTCAACCGGCAGCCGTCGAGCCGAGCCCGACGTGAAGAGATCCAGCGGCAACCCGCCGCATTCATCGCGCCGAGATACACCGAATAATGCCCCAAAAACCAGAACAGCAAGAAGGTTCGTCATAGTTTCCCAACGGTTATCCTGCTCGTTCCGCGTACTTGTACCGGTTATCTCAGGAGTGAGAATATCGGCTTACCCTCCTGTTGTCTGTTCAATATTGCTCACTCATTCGCTTTTCACGGATTTATTGAAAACGAAGTGTATTATGGAATGCACTGCACTTCAGCGAGGGGTATTTTGATGAAGGCTCAACCCGCACCAGTCTTCGATCCGCAATTCTTCTTAACGAGAACAGGGGCGGGCAGGAGCATCTTAGAGTTCTCGAAAGACGAGGTCATCTTCGCGCAAGGGGATCCGGCGGACAGTGTGTTTTACCTGCAGAAGGGTACGGTAAAGCTCGTTGTCGTTTCGGATTTCGGCAAAGAAGCAGTCGTGGCCATTGTGCGCCCAAAGACCTTTTTTGGTGAAGGATCGCTAGCCGGTCAATCCGTTCGCATGGCCACTGCAGCGGCTCTCAGTACGTCCTCAGTTTTGCGATTGGAAAAGAGCGCAATCGTCCGTGTCATTCACGACGAGCCCAGCTTCTCTGAACTGTTTATCAGTTACCTACTCTCCCGGAACATGCGAGTCGAGGAAGATCTGGTGGACCAGCTTTTCAACTCGAGCGAGAAACGGCTGGCGAGAATTCTTTTGCTGTTAGCCAATTTCGGCAAAGAAGGGCGCTCCGAATTGATCCTTCCGAAGGTCAGCCAGGAAACGCTCGCCGAAATGGTGGGCACTACAAGGTCAAGGGTCAGCTCCTTTATGAACAAATTTCGGAGGCTGGGTTTCATTCATTACAACGGCGGCGGACTGGAGGTTCATACGTCGCTGATGAACATTGTCGTAAACGGATCCAGGGACGCAGAAGAGAAAGGCCCGCAGCGCAAGCGGGGCGCGGCCCGGTAGAGCTGTGAGGAGGCTCCGATGCTTCTTCTTTTAGACCGTCGCTAACCTCTCTTCGGAATGGAGACCGCGATACTCATGCGGAGGGATCGGCCAAACTCCGCCTTGGCGGGCTCGGAAAGCGACAGACTCACATATTTCTGTGGAACACTGAATAGAGTGGTAAACAAAAACGTCACTTTGAGCCTGCCTGAGCCGCTGTTACGCCGTTTCCGCATCTACGCAGCGCGCCGAAATGAATCGATGACCCGCCTTATGGCGGAAGCCGTCCGTGGCATGGTGGTAGGAACCGCAGATCACTTGCGCGGCAGCGCTTATTCGATCGCGAATTCGGCTAATCTTTGGCGAATGGATTCCGGGACGTCGGCTACGATTTCGCACCACTCGTCGCCGTAGCGCTTGGAGATAACCGCAGCGCGGTCGTGCAGTAGATGCAACGCGCGGCCTTCGGCGAGCGGGAACCGAAAGCGATGCCGGCCGACGGGATCCTGGACCAGCTCGGTGTCGATCATCTGCAGCAGTTCCGGTATACCGGCGCCGGTCAGAGCCGAGACTGTCACGGCAGGTTGCGGACCCACCCGCGCCGGCTCTGGCATCTTGTCGGCCTTATTCAAGACCAGAATCTGCTTGGTCGTGTCCGCTCCGATTTCCGTAAGCACTTTTTGCACATGAGCCGTCTGCTCGGCTGCGACCGGCGAACTCGCGTCCACCACGTGAAGCAGCAGCACCGCCGCCGTCACTTCCTCTAAGAGTCGCGCGGAACGCTTCCACCAGCGTCGTCGGCAGATTGCGAATGAAACCGACGGTATCGCTGAGCAGCACGCGCCGCTGCGAAGGCAGGCGAATTTGGCGGACCGTGGGATCGAGCGTGGCGAACATTCGCGCATCCGCCAATACGCCCGCGCCGGTTAGCCGGTTAAATAAGGTGGACTTTCCCGCGTTTGTGTAGCCCACGAGGCTCACGGTCGAGAGCGGCACCGCCTGACGCTGCGAGCGCTGAACCCCCCGCGCGTTGCGAACTCGCTCGATATCGGACCTGAGTTTCGCGATGCGCTTTCCGATCCGGCGCCGATCCGTCTCGAGCTTCGTTTCGCCAGGGCCGCGCGTGCCGATGCCGCCTCCCAGCCGCGACATTTCTATGCCGCGTCCGGCCAATCGCGGCAGCAAATAATTCAATTGCGCGAGCTCCACCTGAAGCTGACCCTCTCGGGTACGCGCACGCCTCGCGAAGATATCCAGAATGAGCTGCGTTCGATCGAGCACCTTCGTCTCGAGCCGCCGCTCGAGATTCCGCAACTGCGTGGGAGTGAGTTCCCGATCGAAGATCACGGTGTTGATGGAATCGCCCTCGATGCGCGAGCGGATCTCGTCGACTTTTCCCGAGCCCACGAGCGTTGCTCGATCGGCCGAAGGGACGCGCTTGAAGAATTCGATCCACAACTGTTGCACCCGCGCTTCCGGCAAGCGCCGCAAGCTCTTGGAGCGATTCCTCGGCGTCCTGTGGTGGGATCGCGTTTCGGGCCACAGTTTGATTGCGGCCGGTAAGCTCGAGTCCGACAACAAGAGTGAGTTCTTTGTCCGTTTGCACGCGGTGTGACGCTGAAGGCGCGCTCCATTTCGATGGCGGACTTCAGAGCGGCACTCAGCTCTCTTCCAAGCGTCTCAGACGCGAATCGACCACTTCTTCCACGCGGAGGATCTCGCTCCGCAAGAGTTCGCGCATCTCTTGCAGCTGCTGCGTAAGATCCCGGGTCACGTCAGCCTCGCGGCGGGCAGTTTCGGATATGCGGATGCCTAGGTATATCCAAGCGAGAATCACTGCGAGCAAAGTCGGCAGTGAGCCTAAGAAGTCCGAGAGAGCGCGCGCTTCAAAGGTGCCCATCGCCTCCCATCAACGCTAAGGGCAGAGTAACCGAAATGAAACGAAGTTTCACTACTCAGCGAGGTCCAGCGAGTACCAAAGAGAGCGTACTACGAGTTTTCAAGGGGTTCCTCCGGCGAAAGCGGGGGCGGCGTTCCCGGTGTTGTCACTGCGGTTGCAGCGTGCCATGCCGATCCGTGGGCTGGCTTTGAAATCACGACCGTTGAGATCGCGTGTTTGAAGATCAACTGCTCCTGATTGTTGGTTTCGAGCACCACTGAGTACTTGTCGAAACTCTTGATGCGACCCGACAGCTTTACCCCACTCATCAGATAAATCGTGAGGAACATTTTGTCTTTTCGGGCGTTGTTTAGGAACCCCTCTTGAATATTCTGCGCGAGCTTTTCCATTTTTTGCCTTATTTCGCTTTTCGCAGCGCTCGAAAGTTTGATTTTCATTCGTAACGCTTGTTTCAAGCCCCCTCGAAACCGGGCGGCGTTGCCCGGTTCTACTGTGAACTGCCCCACGGTTCTTGCACACGCAAGGAGCAGAAAAAGGCACCGGATGCGCGATATCCTCGGAACAGCATGACTGCCGGATCGGACCGCGCCGAATCACAGCAGGTATTCCAGATCGCGGCAACGGATCGAGAAGATCTAGTCGGTCGGCGGATCGCGCTGGTAAGTATCGCCGCCGGCGATTCTGCTCGCCGCCATTAAGCTGCTCATCGGATTCAAATCGGGGTCGGCGGCACTGGTGTCGGACGGCTTTGAAGCTGGCGGCGATGTGCTGTCCTCCGGGATCGTGTACGCGGGGTTATGGCTGGCAAGCAAGCCTCCCGATTACGAGCACCCTTACGGGCATGGCCGCTATGAGACGCTGGCCGGTTTAGCAGTGGGCGCGCTGCTTCTGCTCACGGGAGCCGCGATTGCGTGGCACGGCTTCACGGCGCTCGGCGAACCCAGCGCCATCAAAGTTTACGCGCTATATCCGCTGATCGGTGCTGTATTTGTAAAATTCGCTCTCGCCGGAACGAAGTTTCGCGTCGCGCGCAGAATTCGCAGTACCGGGCTCGAGGCCGATGGGTGGCATGACATCACAGATCTGGTGTCGACGTTTGTCGCTCTTATTGCCATTGGGCTGACGCTTCTCAGCCCTGCCCGCTTCGCAACCGCCGACCATATCGGAGCGATTCTCATCGGCATCATCATCGCCTTTCTGTCGGTGCGAGTGCTTCTCAGGACTGTCGGTCAACTCGTCGACACGATGCCCGATGCATCCAAAATGAGCCAGATTCGAGGGGTGGCGCTGAGCGTTCCCGGGGCGCGCGGAATTGAGAAGTGCTTCGCGCGCCGGACCGGATTGAAGTATCACGTAGATCTGCACCTCGAAGTCGATCCCGAGATGACGGTTCGCGAATCTCACGAGATTGCCACTCGGGTCCGATTCGCGATCAACGATGCGCTCGGCTGGGTGGCGGATGTGCTGGTCCATGTAGAGCCTTCGGCGCCCGCCGAAACGGGGAGTTCGCGAAAAGCAGCCTCGTAGCGGCATGGAGAACAGGGAAATGGCTCGGCTGCTCGCCGAGACCGCCGACTTGATGGAAGTAGCGGGCGAGGACGGGTTTCGGATTCGCAGTTACCGCAACGCCGCATCGGTGATTTCGAGTTACCCCGAGCGCGTGGCCGATATCGTTTGCAATCCGGATCGGAAGGTTACGGAAATAGCGGGCATCGGCAAAGGGTTGGCTGCGGTTCTCGCGGAAATCTGCGAGCGTGGCTCCTTCGACCGTCGGGATCAGATGCTGGCGCGATACCCGGCGTCGGCGCTCGAGCTTCTGAAGATTCAAGGCCTGGGACCAAAAAGCATCGCGCTCTTGTACGAGCATCACAACGTCAGAACAGTCGATGACCTGGAGCGAATCTGCCGGGAGCACAAGCTGCGCGACTTGCCCCGCATGGGCGCAAAGCTCGAAGAGAAAGTTCTGCGGTCGATTGAAGCGTATCGAAAAAGCGCCGGCCGCTTTTTGCTGAGTTTTGGGAAGCGCACGGTGGACGAGCTTACCGCGGAATTCGCGGCGCTCCCGGGAATCGAAAAAATCGAAGCGGCGGGGAGCTTGCGGCGAGGACGCGAAACCATCGGGGATCTCGATATCCTGGTCACCGGCCCGGGCTCGGCTTCGGCGCTTACTCATCTGGTGCGCCATCCCAAGACGCAAGAAATTCTGGGCCAAGGCGCAAATAAAGCGAGCGTGACGTTCGGGCTGGAGCGATTGCAGGTGGACGTGCGCGCACTCAGCGCGGAAAATTTCGGCGCGGGCTTGCAGTACTTCACGGGCAGCAAGGACCACAATGTGGCTCTTCGAACGAATGCCGTCAAGCAAGGTCTCACCCTAAACGAATACGGGTTGTTCACGATCGAAGGCAACGAGCTGGTGACAGGAGACAGCGAAGAAGCGGTCTACGAGCGCCTCGGCTATGCCTGGATTCCGCCGGAGCTGCGCGAAAACTCGGGAGAGCTGGAGGCGGCGCAGGCCGGAACGTTACCGACGTTGATCGAGCTTAACGATATGCGCGGCGATCTGCACATGCATACCACCGCGACTGACGGCCGGGCTTCCGTGCGGGAGATGGCCGATGCCGCTGCCGCACTTGGATACCAATACATCGCCATTACCGACCATTCGAAGGCTCTGGCGATGTCGAACGGACTGGACGAGCAACGAGTAATCGAGTTCGCGGCCGAAATTCGCGAACTCAATCGGGACGGCTTGCCGCTGCGGGTGTTCTCGGGACTCGAATGCGATATTCTCCGCGACGGCGCGATGGATCTGGCGGAAGATGCATTGGCGGAGTTGGACCTGGTGATTGGAAGCGTGCACGGGTATATGAATCTTGAACCCGCAGAGATGACGGATCGCTTGCTACGCGCACTGGAATCGCCATCGCTTCGAGTTTTGGGGCACGCGACCGGACGGATTCTGTTGCATCGCGAATCGTATGCGTTCGATTTCGACCGGGTCGCCGCAAGAGCCGCCGAACGCGGGGTTGCGTTCGAAATCAACGCCAGTCCGGAACGGCTCGACATACCGAGCCATCTGGTTCGGGCGGCCAAGCGGAAGGGCTGCAAGTTTACGATTTCAACCGATGCTCACCGCACCCAGCATCTGCACAATATGCGATTCGGGGTGATCACCGCGCGCCGCGGATGGCTGGAAGCCGCGGACGTTTTGAATACCAAGCCGCTGGCGGAATTCGAGACGGCATTGCAGCACAGCTAACCGTGTTTCGCGTATCACCTGTTAACATTTGGAATGGCCGAACCCGCCGCGCTTGCGGCAGGATTGACAACGACCAAAGCTGCGTTCATCGAGGAAGCGCGGGCGCAAGGTCAGCTCTATATCCACCAGCCCTACGAGCTGTACTCGGACGAAAACCATCACGCGTGGCAGCGCCTATATGAACGCATGATTCCACGGTGGGAGCGCTATGCAAACCAGCATTTCCTGGAGGGTCTCGACTTACTTCGCCTCGACCCAACACGCGTGGCGCGATTGGACGACGTTAACCGCTTTCTAAAGCCGCTGACCGGATTCCAGGCGAGAGCCGTATCAGGCTATGTGCCTGTTACACATTTCTTCGATTGCCTGGGTAACCGCGAATTCCCAACCACAATCACGATCCGAGGTTCGGACAGGCTGGATTACTTGCCTGAGCCGGATATTTTTCACGACATCGCGGGGCATGTGCCGATGCACACGGACAGGCAATTCGCCGAGACCCTGGTACGGTTTGGCGGATGCGCTCATATAGCTGTGGAGCTGCTCTCGGGGGTCCGCGACCAGGCCCAGCGCGAGGGTGCGCTGACCGGGATCCTGCGCGCAATGGCGCGCTTCTTCTGGTTCACAATCGAGTTCGGATTGATGCGCGGCCGAGACGGCTTAAAGGTTTACGGGAGTGGCTTGCTCAGTTCTTTCGGCGAGATCGAACACGCGATTGACTCGCCAGAGGTGCAACGCTATCCCCTGCAACTGGAATGGATCATCAACCAGGTTTTTGAGGTGAACCATTTCCAGCCATTATTGTTCTTCATCGATTCGTTCGATCATCTGTTTGGCCTGGTGGACACCTTGGAAAAGTGGATGCGCGCCGGCAAGCTAAACAACGTCGCTCCGGGAAAGCCGGATATCGAAGCAGCAGATCTGAACAGTTTTCTTACAGCAATGGGATAAAGCAGCCTGTGCGTGTCAATGGGCTTGCTCGTACACAGGTTTGATGTCCGGCTCGCGACCGCCGAAGAACGCATCAGCGAAGTGGAGCGCAGGCTGACCAAATAAGCCGAGCCAGGAATACGAGGGGAGTTAAAAAAGGGGAGCCCGAAGGCTCCCTTTTTTCGGGTGTCGGGTGAAGGCGAAGCGAATCAGAAAATCAACTTAAGCGCAAGCTGGATGTTGCGGCGATCATTGATGACGCCGTTGCAACCGCCGCGGCACGCTGGGATAAACGATGTCGAGGAATCGTCCGCGGACGTTCCGATTACGTACAGGTTCGAGTGGTTGAAAAGGTCGTAAGCCTCGCCGCGAAGCTGGAGCTTGAACCGCTCCGTAAGGGCGAAGGACTTGTACACGCCCAGGTCCATATCCCAAACGCCCGGCGCGCGGAACGTATTGCGACCCGAGATATCGGCAGGGAACGGCGGAAGGTCGGAATACAAGAAAGTTGGATTCACGTAGTGGTCGATCGATCCTGCCGGGAGAGGAAGGTAGTTAAAGGTGTTTACGCCTACGCTGGCCGGATTGCTGACGCCATTCACCGGGATGGGAGCTGTAAATCCGCCACGCGTGCAGAAGTTGAACGCGTTCGAACAGTCGAAGATTGAATAGGGAGATCCGGTTCGCGCCGTGAAAAGAGGCGCGATTGTCCAGCCACCCAAAATCGCATTGAACAGGCCTTTGCCCTTGAAGAAAGGAACGTCCCAGACGGCGCTGAACGAAACTCGATGCCGGATGTCGAAATCCGAGTTCCCTTTATCGAGTTGAGGAGCATAGGGATCCAGATAGCCGACTAAAAACTGCCCATTATTGTTGGAGAAGGAGTCCGCGTCGGAAAACGTGCTGCTCAGGTTATCCATCGCGTGAGACCACGTGTAGTTCGCCGTGAAAGTAAGTCCGATGTTGCTAAAGTTCCGCGCCACGGCCTTGAGATTGAGCGCATTGTAGTTCGAGAATCCCTTATCTCCGCGCCGATTTATGCCGGTGTATTGGGTGTTCAGGGTACTGATGCAGTCTCCGGCGGCGAAGCTGCACGGATCGCCAAGGAACACGTTACCGTAGCCGAAACGGTTGAGGACCTGAATATCATAGAGATGCACTCCTCGGGAGCCTGCATAATCGGCTCCAATAAGAAGGTTCTTCGTGAGTTGATGCTCTAGGGAGACGTCCCAGGTGTGCGCGTATGCTGTGCGGATGTTCGGATCGACGTTCCGGATAGAGGCAGGCGGCAGCGGGAAGGTACCGGGACCCGTGCCCAAGATGCCGAAATTATTCGTCGTGATCGGAACGAAGCCAAATTGCGATTGGTTTATTTGGACGGTTTCGTAATTGGGCGGGTTCTGGATCATGTTGAATGTTACGTTTCCGAAGTTCCGCTCATAACCGATTCCATATCCGGCGCGAAGAGATGTCCTTCCATCTCCCGTCAGGTCCCAAGCGAAACCGAGACGGGGAGCGAAGTCGTGATAGTCGGGCCTCCACAGGCCGCCGCCGATTGGACTATTCGGCGAAAGGAAGATCTGGCCGTCGCGAATTCCAAGAGGGGTGTCGATCTGATTCGCCGGGTCGAAGAAGTTGGAATCGAGCTTGGGGTTCTTGTTATGCTGCACGCCGAAGTGCTCCCAGCGAACGCCGATGTTCAGGGTGAAGCGAGGTTTGATCTTCCAGGAGTCTTGCGCGTAAACCGCGCCTTCGTCGTAGCGGTTGCTGCGGCTGAAGTTCGGCGGTCCTACGGGAAGCGTCACCGTTCCTCCCGGGAATTGCCCTTGCGGGTAAATCGCCACCTGTTGCCGGTATAACTGGCCCGTTAAAAAGTTACTGACGGCCGTTCCGAGTGACCCGGAGCTCAAGTATTCGCCAGCGGTTTCATAGGCGCCGAAGGTGCGATTATCTCGCTCATAATCGAAGCTGCCGCCAAACCGAAATTCATGTTTCCCATGAGTCCAGCTCAGGTCCTGATAGAGCTGGACGAAATTCTGCGGACCGCCGAAGGGGATTCCGCTACCCGGTGTCGATGGATCGTAACCCGGGAAGAGGATGTTGCTGCCCAGCAAGGTCGTTGCGCCTGTCGGGTTTGTGTAAAGCGTTGGAACTGCCGGCTGAGCGCCGAACGGCTGCTGCTGATTCAACCGATTGAACACCGCCTTCGATTGGGACACAAACGAGGGGCTGAAGGTATGAATCACGGAAAGGAGGGCATTGTTATTGAAATTCGTGTTCGCGGAATCGAACCCAACATAAGCGCTGCTGGAAACGGTTCCAGGAGGGTTCACTACGCTTTGGAGCGCGTAACGGAAGTACATCTGCGTCCGATCGCTGTAGTTATAGTCGACGCGGGCAACGGTCTGATATTCGTTGTCCGGCAAGCCGCCGCCGGCATCGCCCGCTACATTGTATGCTATCTGCGAAAACAGCGGCGTATTGGGGTTGAACGCCAAGCAACGCGCCGAAGTGCCGCATATGTCGACGCCCTGCGCAGCGAATTGGTTAACGCTTAAGGTTTGCAGCGTAGTCGCGCTAGGCTTGAGAGCACCAAACGCCGAGAAAAAGGCCTGGGTGTTCGGCGCGCTGGCGGCCAGAAGCTGTGGTGTGGGGACTAAAGCGGTCGAAGTCAAGACGCTGCGAATGCGGATCCACTCGGTGCTGGTAAAGAAAAATAGCTTGTCCTTTTTAATTGGGCCGCCAAACGAGTAACCAAATTGGTTGCGTGTGAATACGTTCTTCGGAAGGCCATGGGCGTTGTTATCGAAGCTGTTCGCCGCCAGGTCCGAGACCCGATTGAATTCGTAAGCTGTCCCGTGGAAGTCGTTGCTGCCGGACTTGGTCACCAGGTTCACCACGCCGCCGCTCGCGCGGCCAAATTCTGCCGTAAAATTATTCGTCAAAATGCTGAACTCTTGAACGGAATCCAGAGGAACGGCTTGTCCCACGCTCGCAGTAAACTCGTCATTATTTGCGGCGCCGTCGAGAAGCACATTCGTCGATGCCTGCCGCTGCCCGTTGATCGCAAAGCCCATGACGCCTCGGCCGCCCGCTCCCGCGTCCGAAACGTTGCCCGAAATTGCCACCAAAGCGTACGGGTTGCGGGTCAGGGTGGGAAGCTCGACAAGCTGCTGTGTGTCAACAACCGTGCTCAGCGTCTGCGTCTCGGTGTTCACTTTGACCGCCGACTCCGTCACTTGCACGACTGTGCCGGTCTGACCCACTTGAAGCTTCACATCTAGCCCGACTTTGGTGCCCACGGCTACGATCACTTTCTGCTGGAAGGTTGTAAAGCCCTCGGACGAGACTGTAACTGTGTACTCGCCGGGCAAAAGGTTCGCAACTGCATAATCGCCGCTACCCGAGCTGGTCGTTGTGCGCTCCGCGCCGGTGCTCGTGCTGACGACCTTTACAGTTGCATTCGCAACAATCGCTCCCGTCGGATCCGTGACTGTGCCTGTGATCTGCCCGGTTTCGGCTTGTGCCCAGATCAGGCCGGTGATCCCCAGTAGGGCGATCAAAATTCCAAGCTGTGTTTTCCAAAATCGCATGTCATCTCCCTCAGCGGACTGAATACTGATAACGGATAAAAGCAATTTAAGGACCACCGCTGAGGCGCTCCTAAATTAGTGGAAACGCGGCGATGCCAATCATTTCGCCTACGGAATTCGGGAGAACTAGCGGCCTCGGATTCTAAGAGGCGGATTGGTCGGAAGCCCGGACGCTGGGCGCGGTCGGGCATGCCCTCACGCCCCACAGCTTCTACATTTGTCGATATCGCCGCGCCGAACTGGGGGTCGGCTGAAGAACGCATCAGCGAAGTGGAGCGCAGGCTGACCAAATAAAGCAAAAAGGGAGCCGGAGGGCTCCCTTTTTTGTTGATCAACCCTAGTACGTGTTTTAGAAGATGAACTTCAGCGCAAGGACCATACTGCGAGGATTGCTGGAGAACACTTGGCCCAACTGGTTAAAGAAAGGCGATTGCGGTTGTGTGAAGAGCAGAGCGTTGCCGCCGGTGTATCCGATGGGTGCCACGTCATTGAGAAAACCGCCGGCATACTGCGGATGATTCAAGACGTTAAACATGCGCGCCGAAAATTGAATCGACATGCGCTCCGTGAAATAGACGCGCTTCGCCGCCGTCACATCGATGTCATTGATAGGGTTGAAATGCTCGGTGTTACGGCCGCCGTTTGAAAGCGTTCCACGCGGGGCTTGCGCATAGGCGGCGGCTGGATTGTCGACCACGTAGCCAACTGTCTGGCCGGCGGAATTCGTTAGCGGCGTAACTGTAGAACCCATGCTCGGATCTCCGCCGTTCGGATTCACAATGGTTCGATCCGGCCAGTGATCGCCGTTCAAGTTGGAATCAACACCGCTCTGCGGAGTCCAAAGCGTTCCGGTTTGATAGGTGTAGATGGGCGCAAGTTCCCAACCGCTCGCAAACCCCTTCAGGAACCAGTTGGAGTGCTTAAAGAACGGCACATCATACAGCAGCTGGAAGCTGAGCCGCTGCCGGTGATCGAGAGCGGAGCTTGAACGATCGATCCTCAGATTCTGCGAGTCCTCCGGACGCCTTGGCGTTGTGACGGTGGAGAAGACATCCGCGGTCGAGTCGTCGATCGCATGACTCCAGGTGTACGAACCGATGAATTGCAGGCCATTATTGAAGCGGCGGGTCAATTGATTCGCCCAACCATGATAAACGGAATTGCCATAGGGCATATAAGCGGTGATCTTGGCGTGTCCGCCAGGGCCCGGGTGAAATCCCGCACCGTAGTATGCCGGCACGTAGTCGCCCTGAGCGTCATATGCCGCCGTTAAATTGGCAAGCGTATTGGTTAGGGAATTGATGGTGGCAGCACTCGGCATGGTCCAAAAGACCGGCAGAGCATTCGATGCGTTTACGACCGGTTGAGCGTTGAGTTGATCCTGAATATCGAGATCCGTGCCGCGAGTACCCAGGTAACGCGTCTCGAAGACATAGTTTCCGCCGAATTCGTGCTGGAGGCCGAAGTTCCACTGATAGGATTTGGGCCGGCTCACGGGGCGGAACGAATCCGGCAGTCGCCGCGCGAGCTTGAGCCGGGGTAAAGCTCGCGGATGGTCCCGTGGGCGGCAGGCCTCCACTCGCCAGGAAGTTAGGCAGCCCGTTTCCGGAGGCGTCCTGGGTGGTCGATAACTGGGGCGGCAAGGTGAGCAGACCAAGGTTGTCATACAGAACGTCGTAGTTGATGCCGAATCCCGCACGGATGGAGGTTTTTCCGCTGCTGCCGGGAGAATAGGCGATGCCGATGCGGGGCATGAAATTGTCGCCCTGCGCCTGCGGCGAGCCAAAGGTGATCAAGCCCGGCACACTGGAAATCGAATTCAGCGCCTGCTCTTTTTCACCTGCGGGAACCGTCTGGTACTCGTAGCGGAGTCCGAGATTCACCGTCAGGTTCGGGCGGATCTTCCAGCTGTCGTTACCGTACCAGCCAAAGAGGTAGCGATTGCCCCAATAGATGGGATTGCCCGCCGAGCGTTGAGCGAAATCGGGAGTAAAGTCAAGCAGATAATCGCTCGTGTAAGTGTACTCATAATCGCCGCGCGAGCGCTGGGTGAAGCTCTGCGGATTAATGAGCCGGATTCCATCGAATCCAAACTTGAAGCTGTGCGCGCCCTTGGTCATCGTGACGTTGTCGTTGAGCTGATACGTATTCTGATACCCGAACTGCGGGAAATTGCCGTTTGGACCGAGCTGCACGCCACCCAGATCCCCGAACACCAGATTGGGGAATTGGTCGAGGCCCGGGAACTTGAAATCGCCCGCTCCCTCGGTCTGTGAGTTGCGGTTGTAGCCGAGACGGAGCTCGTTGACCACGTTGGGGGTGAAATTGTGGTATTCCGAGAGGGTAATCAGGTAATCATTGACAGGGACGATCGTGTAGAAGACAGGCAGCTGCGCGCCTGTATTGACTCCACCAGTTCGATTAAGGACGAATCTCACGCGGAGCGAATCATTCTCGGACATGTTGTAGTCCACCGAAGCGACCGCATTTTCGTTATTTGTGTAATTCGGCCCAATAAAGGAGATCTGACCGATTTGAATCGGTGTTCCGGAAGGCGTGGCGAGGGCGTACTGTGCTCCCTGGGCCCGAGTGCCTAAAAGCGGATAGCCAACTGAGGGCGGCGCCGCCGCCGGTGCGACTCCCAGATACTGCTTCAGGATCGATAAATTCGTCTGATTTACACCAGGATTCGCTGCGATGGTGGCATAACCGGCAGCGGTCGGGGCATAAGCAATACCCGGGAGCGCCGCCTGACCGACCGGATTGTATTCGTAATTGACAAAGAAGAACAGCTTATTGCGCTTGATCGGACCGCCGAAGGTTCCGCCGAACCGGTTATTGTCGTACCGCGGACTAAGTACCGGCGACTGCTGGGCTCGGGCGAGCGTGTCAATCGCGTTCAGATCCCGATTCTGGAAGTACTCGTAGAGGGAACCGTGAAATTCGTTCGTTCCGCTTTTCACGACCTGATTGAACTGACCTCCCGAGGAGTGGCCGAAATCAGGCGAGTACTGGTTCTGAAGCAGAGTAAATTCCGCGACGGCATCGTTAGGAATCCCGACGAGCGGTCCCGTGACGGCGCCGCTGTTGTTATCGATTCCTTCAACGGTAAAGTTGTTGTTGCGCGGACGCTGCCCCCCAACGGAGGGACCGGTGCCAGCACCCACCGTGCCGCTGGTCGAAACGCCAGGCGAGAGAAGCGACAAGTTCAGAACGCCCGAGCCGGTCGCAGTGGTTGGAAGATCGGTGATCTGCTTCGTTTCAAACGTGGTCTGAATCTGCGCGGTCGTCGTGTCGATTGCGACCGCAGACTCCGCTACTTCAACCGTTGTTGCCGCCTGGCCGACCTGCAGCGTGACGTTTCTTGTGACCGTGACGTTTAGCTCAACGTTCACGCCTTTAATTTCAGCCTTTGTGAACCCAGACGCATTGACGGTGATCGTATACGTCCCGACCGGCAGATTTTCAAACCGGTAATCACCGGCGGCCGTGGACGTGGCCGTGTTCTCGACCCCGGTCGCGTCGTTGTGGGCGATCACAGTAGCATTTGGCACAGCGGCTCCGGATGCGTCAAAGACCGCTCCCGTGATGTTGCCGCTGGTGAGCTGCGCGAACGAAGGGATCGCGAAAAGCGCGAAAAGCGCGATCAAGATCCCGAACTGTAGTCGTAACGATTTCATTCTTTCTCCCCCTGAAAGTAACTGACTTGTCGTTAAGAGCAACTTATCGGCCATATTAGAAACACTTGTAAGCCAATGAAAAATCAGCGGCTTGGCTGGGTAGGCCTATGCAATTTGGGAGAAAGACGGGCTCAGGATTCCAATAGGTGGATGGCGAAAGAGGTCGACGGCCCCGTGGGCATGTCCCCCTCAAGGCACCGCCGCGCGCGGACAGATCCGTCCCTACACGGTAGAACCGGAATCAGGGCAAGATGTGTTTACCGGGCGGCTAAGAGGGCGCGGAGATGGCGGGCGCGCTCGGGGGAGCGGAGTTGGCGCAGAGCTTTGGCTTCGATCTGACGGATACGCTCGCGCGTGACGTCGAACTCCTGGCCGATCTCTTCGAGCGTGTGCTCGCGCTCGCAGCCGATTCCGAAGCGCAGGCGGATCACTTTCTCCTCTTTCGGAGAAAGCGTTTTGAGGATATTGGCGGTCTCGTCACGCACGTTCGAATCGATGACCGCATCGACCGGCGACCCCACCCAGCGATCCTCGATGAGATCGCCGAGCGCAGACTCGCCATCGCGGCCTACCGGCGTTTCGAGCGAGACCGGATCGCGTGAAATCGTCTTCAGTTTTTGGACTTTTTCAACCGGGATATCCATGCGCCGGCTGATCTCGTCGTTCGTCGGCACGCGCCCCAGCTCTTTTTCAAGCTCGCGGGTGGCGCGCAGGAACTTGTTCATACTCTCGTTCATATGAACGGGAATGCGAATCGTGCGGGACTGGTCCGCGATGGCGCGGGTGATCGCTTGCCGGATCCACCACGTCGCGTAAGTCGAGAACTTGTAGCCGCGGCGGTATTCGAACTTGTCGGCCGCACGCATAAGCCCGATATTGCCTTCCTGGATCAGATCGAGCAGGTGCAGACCGCGGTTCACATACTTCTTGGCGACGGAAACGACCAAGCGGAGGTTGGCTTCGACGAGATCTTTCTTGGCGCGCTCGGCTTCGAGCTCGCCGTGACGGATAATCGACAGGCTGTATTTCAGGTCGGGGAGGGCTGCGCCCGCTTCCCCTTCCAGTTTCTTGAGATCGCGTTTCAGCTCTTTCACGCGAGCCTGGGCGCTCACCGAATTTCGGGGCTCGAGACGCCGGATATCGGCGTCCCAAACCGCCATCTCGTCGGCGGTTTTTTCGATGGCGCGAACAAATTCTTTCCAGCGCGCCAGATTGAACGGAATGCCCCTCAGAGCCCGGGATACCTCAACCTTCGCGCGGACAATTTTGCCCGCCCAGCGCTTGCGCAGCCGCTTGTTTCCGGCCGGCACCGCGGCGTGCTTATCAATGGTCTGCTGTAGTTTCTTGGATGCCGCAAGATAGGCCAGAAACAACTCTGCAATATCGTTGCGGCGCTTGAGATCGGCCGCACTACCTTCTTCGATATCGGAAGGGCCCAGATCGACATAACTGTCGATGTCTTCGGCGCCTTTTCGGATGAGCTCGGCAAATTCGCCTACCGTGGCTTGAATGAGCGGAGAGCGGCTGATCGCCTTTTGCATGCGCAGCTTGCCGCGTTCCATCTTGCGGGCCAGGGTGACTTCCCCCTCGCGCGTCAGCAGCGGCACCGACCCCATCTCACGCAAATACACGCGTACCGGGTCGTCGGTATAAATCGACTCTTCGACGTGCTGCGCGCCGTGGAAGTCCTCGTCCTGAACCTCTTCCGGGTGGAAGAAATTCGCATCTTCGTCGAACGGGAGGCCTAGCGGCTCATGACTATCGGCGTATTGATCTTCGAATTGGTCCACCTTACGTCCCACCTCTACCCGTAACACCTAAAACCCCTTGCCGATCCGCAGAGCACCACCCGATGCTCTTATCGGAAAAGGGGAGAAGTCACCGCACTCTAATCGAGACATGCGGCTCCAGGAATACTGTTCAAGCCAGTTATGGGGTAGTCCTTCGCTCCGTCGGCCCAGGAGCGGCCTGCAAGTGCCAGGGATGCAGTTGTTTGCGCGCACTTATTATACTCGGTTTCTGGCTGGAAATTAACACCCTATTAGGAAGATGTTCGGCAAAGTGATTGGTTACAAAAAAGATAACCGGAAAACCCTTCCCACGAACCGGCCCTCTTTCTATTAGACTTTTCGGAGCATCATAACGTTTTTCAGCTCGCTCAAGAATTCTTCGAGGTCCTGGAAATCCCGGTACACGGAGGCGAATCTTACGTAAGCAATCTTATCCAGAGCTCGCAGACGGTCCATGAGGCGCTCCCCGATCAGGGTGGTCGGAATTTCCCGGTCAGTGCTTTCGAGCAGGGTGGATTCGATCTCGTTGACCAGCTCGGCCAGCTTTCCCATGCTGATGGGCCGCTTCTCACAGGCGCGCAACACGCCATTCAAGACCTTCTGGCGGTCGAACTTCTCGCGCCGGCCGTCCTTCTTGACCACCATGTAGGGGACTTCGTCGCAGTGCTCATAGGTGGTGAAGCGGCGCTCGCAGGCCACGCACTGGCGGCGGCGGCGGATGGAATCGCCTTCTTTGCTCTCGCGCGAGTCGATGACGCGGTCTTCCTTATGGCCGCAAAACGGGCAAGTCACAGCCGATCTTACCGCTTGCGGGGGAGCGCGGTTCTCGTGGCTGGGGAACGGCGAAGCTTCAGGGACCGGGTTGAACTTAATGGGGCCGGAATTCGTTTCTTTAAGTGAATGGCGGCTGTAGCGATTGCACAGATTTCGGTACCATTTCCCTGGGCGAAGGAGATAGCTCGGCCGTTGAACGCTGACGCGAATCTGGTGGAGCGCTGCCTTTCGGGGGAGCAGGCCGCTTGGGACGAGTTCGTAAAAACGTACACCCGGCGTGTGTTCTCGCTCTGCTATCGGTTTACGAATAGCGAAAGCGAAGCGGAGGATCTCACGCAGGAGGTTTTTCTGCGGATCTTCAAAACGCTGGGATCGTTTCGGGCGGGCGAAGGCTCGTTGCTGGTGTGGATGACGAGGCTGACCCGGAATTTGTTAGTGGATCACTATCGAAGGACCCGGAACGCCCGGCTGACGGATGCGGTTGACGATAAAGTGCTGGAGGAGAGGACGGCGGCGCACGCGCGTACGGACGGCCTGCTGGCGGGGCGAGAAGCGGGAGAGCTGCTGCAAGCCGGCCTGCAGGAATTGTCGCCCGAGTTGAGGGAAACGGTAATTTTGCGAGACGTCGAGGAGCTCGAATATCGAGAAATTGCGCGAGTATTGGAAGTGCCGGAAGGAACGGTGAAGTCGAGGCTCAACCGGGGACGGGCGGAACTGGCCCGGGTGTTGAGACGGAACAAGGTGACGGTGTAGGGACCGAAGCGTTGATAGAAATGAACTGCGCGGAATTCGAGAGCCAGTTAACGGACTACGTGGATGGCAAGTTAGGCCACCCGGAGCGTGCTGCGCTGGAACAGCACGCCCAGGCGTGCGTCGCATGCCGCGAATTTATGCGCGATGTGACCGGCGCGGTAGCGTTTCTGAAGCGAATTAAGCCAGTGGAGCCGCGGCCCGAGCTGGTGACGCGCATCGCGTATCAAACGCCGCAGGGCCGCGCGCGCGGGCCGCTCGACCGACCCGGTTGGCTGAGCCGCCTAACGAACTCGTGGCTCCGGCCGATCCTGCAGCCCCGTTTCGTCATGGGGATGGCGATGACGATCCTCTCGTTTTCGATGCTCGAGCGGTGCACCGGTTTTCGCGTGCAACGGATTCAAGCGGCGGACCTGAGCCCGGTGCACGTTTGGGAAAATCTCGAAGACAAGATTATTCGCGTGAAAGACCGCGCCGTGAAGAACTACCAGAACGTTCGTCTCGTATATGAGATTGAGACCCGAATCAAAGATCTTGAGGCGCAGCAGGAAGCGTCGCAAAAGCGGGGACGGCAAGCTGCCAGCCCGCAGGCGCGAATTGCGCAACGTCACGGAGAGGCGGAACCGGGCACGGCGACACCGAACGAGAAGGACAACAAAAAATGAACTGCTATTTCCATCCTGATATACCGGCGGTCGCCTACTGCCGAAGCTGCGGGAAACCGCTTTGTGCCGCGTGCCAAAGACCCGCGGACGGAACTATCTATTGCCAGGAGCATTTTCCGATGACTGCTTACCAAGGCCAAGCCCAAGCGGGCGCGGCTCCGAATCCGGCTGCTTCGAATCCCTATGTCCAGCCCCCGCCAGCGATGGCGGCGATGCCAGTCCAAACCTCTCCGGGATTGGCGTTTCTGCTGGGCCTCATTCCCGGGGTCGGAGCGATCTACAACGGTCAATATGTGAAAGGGCTGGTCCACGCGCTGATCTTCGGTCTGCTGATCGCGATGCTGAACGGCGTTGACGAAACGGCCGGGGCACCACTTCTCGGGATCGTGCTCGCAGCTTTTTACTTCTATATGCCGTTCGAGGCGTACCACACGGCGAAAAAGCGCCTGATGGGAGTGCCGGTGGACGAGTGGTCAAGCTTGGTTGTGCTGCGCGGCGGTTCCGGCCGCACTCCGGTCGGGCCGATTATTTTGATCGCTATTGGCGTGCTGTTTCTTTTGGACACGCTGCATTTGGTGGAATTTCGCGAGATCGGCCGGTTTTGGCCCGTGATCCTGATCGTGATCGGCGCGTTGATGCTGTATAGCCGAATGAGCGGGCCACCAGCGCACAGAACCGGGCCCCGGGGAAGCAATGCGGTCGGGACCAGCCATGAACAGTAGGGCCGCGCTGTACGTTCAGGCAATTCGCGGACCGGTCTTGCTGATTGTGATCGGTGTCTTGTTCGCGATTCATCAGGCCGGCATTCTGCCGTTCTATAAAAGCTGGCCTCTGATTCTGATCGTGATCGGGCTTATGAAGCTGATCGAGCGGATGTTTGTGCCCACTCCGCCAGCTCCGATGGCCGGAGGGCCTGTCCCCGGAGGGCCTGTCCAATGAGACCGCGCGGCACGGTAGCAGGACCGCTGGTTCTGATCGTCGTTGGTGTGCTGTTTTTGCTGCACACCATTTCGCCGGGATTCCGGGTGTGGGATTTCGTAGCCCGCGACTGGCCCTTTCTTCTGGTTTTGTGGGGCGCTCTGCTGATTGTGGATATTTCGGTACGGGCGATACGCGGCCGGCCGCTCCCGACGAATGGGATTTCCGGCGGCGGATGGGTGCTGGTTATTTTGATTTGCTGTGTGGGTTGGAGCACATACGAAGTGCGGCGTCCCGATAACTGGTGGCGCCGGGCCGGGTTCGACGAGAGTGTGGAAGCGTTCGGCGAGGGCCATGAATATTCGATCCCAGCAATTCAGAAGGCGGCGGGCAAGACTCCTCATGTTGTGATTGAAAGTTTTCGAGGCGACGCGAAGATTGCCGGTACGGACGGCTCGGACGTGCTGGTGGGGGGCCATAAGACCATACAGTCGTTCGACGAAGGCGAAGCCGATCGAGCCAACGGCCAAACGCCCGTGGAGATGACGGTTCAGGGCGACACCCTGACGATTCGCTGCAACCAGGACAAGAGCAACACGCGAGCGCGGATTACAAGCGATCTCGAGATCTCCGTTCCCAAGGGTGCGAGTGTCGAAGTGACGGGGATCGCCGGCGATTTCGACGTTGCATCGATTGACGGCGACGTGGATCTCAGCAGCGACAACGCGGGCGTGCATGTTGAAAATGTCAGCGGGAACGTGCGGGTCGATACCCGGCACAGCGACGCGATCCGTTGCACGAATGTCAAAGGCGCGATCGATTTGCGGGGGCACGGTACGGATGTGGACCTGGAAACGATCGCCGGACAGGTGACGATCAACGGCGAGTATGGGGGCGCGGTTACGCTCAGGGAAATCGCGAAGCCTGTTCGGATCGAGAATTTGCGAACCGAGCTGGATGTGCAAAAAGTGACCGGCGAAATCAGGCTTGACCGCGGCAGCTTGAGCATGGAAGACGTGGTAGGACCCGTGAAGTTAACGACGAGATCGACCGACGTTACGCTCAACGGATTCACAGACGCGCTCGAGATGGTGGTGGAAAAGGGTGACGTCGATCTGAAACCGGACCATTTGCCGTTGGGCAAAATGATTGTACACACCAGGTCGGGAAACATCGAGCTGGCGCTTCCGGAATCGGCAGCGTTCGCGCTGACGGCAGCAACCGATCACGGCGAAATCGAAAACGAATTCGGAGACGCTCTGAAGGAGCGCGCGGAAGGCCGCGGCGCGCGATTGCAAGGCAGCATCGGATCAGGCCCGGATTTGAGCCTCATCACGGACCGCGGAACGATTACGGTGCGCAAAGCGAATTCGGACGACGGCTCTGGCACGAGCGCTTCGAACGTTAGCCTAAGGGCTTGGACCTCTCGACACCGCTCCAGTACGTAAAAGGGATTGGACCAGCGCGCGGCGAAATGCTTGCCGCGAAGGGACTCGAGACCGTCTGGGACCTTCTGTATTACCCGCCATTTCGCTACGAGGATCGCCGAAACGTAAAGACGATTGCGGAACTTGCGCCGGGCGAAAAGGCTGCGGTGATGGCGCAAGTGGTTGCAGCGAAGCTTTCCAGCTTTCGCCGTGGGTCGCTTTCCTTCTTTGAGGCCACGCTGGGCGATGGGAGCAAGGCGAAATTACGCGCGCGCTGGTTCCATGGCGAGCGCTACGCCGACAGCCTGGTCCCGGGAACAGTCGTAGCTTTGTTCGGGAAGGTGGAGCTGGATCATGCGACCGGGCACCGCATGATGGTGCAGCCGGAATTAGAGATTCTCAGCTCCGGCGAAGAGGATGAGGAGAGCCTGCATACCGGCCGCATTGTCGCGGTTTATGAAGCGGCGGCGAAAGTTTCGACGCGCGTTTTCCGGGTGTTGCTGGACCGAATCCTGAAGCAGGCGGCGCTTCCGGACGACGCTCTTCCTGAAAGTGTGCGGGAGCGCACGGGACTTCCGGATCTTGCTTCGGCGATTCGCGAAGTACACAGTCCCGGGCCCGACGCCGATGCCGGATTGCTGAACGCGTTTCGCAGCCCTGCACAGGTGCGATTGATCTTCGATGAATTTTTCTGGCTGGAGTGCGGGTTGCTTTTGAAAAAGACGAAGGCCCGGGCGGCGGACGGAATCGCATTCGAGGTAACAGAGCGGGCACGCGAACGGATCAAGCAGATGCTCCCGTTTAAGCCGACACGCGCTCAGCGCAGAGTGACGCAGGAGATTGCGGACGACATGAAGCGGCCTCACCCCATGAACCGGCTGCTGCAGGGCGATGTGGGCAGCGGCAAAACAGTGGTTGCGGCCGAGGCGGCCGTTATTGCAATGGAGAACGGCTATCAGGTGGCCGTGCTTGCGCCGACTGAAATTTTAGTCGCGCAGCATTACCGATATTTCGAACGGCTGATGCAACGGCTTGGATATGTAGTGGTGACGCTGACCGGCTCCGCAACAGCGCGCGAAAAACAACAGATCAAGAAGCTGATCGCCGCTGGATTGGCAAACGTCGTGATCGGCACTCACGCGCTGGTGCAAGAAGATGTAGAGTTCTCGAAATTGGGACTGGCGATCGTAGACGAGCAACATCGGTTCGGTGTTGTGCAACGGCTGAAATTATTCGAGAAAGGCGCGCAACCGGATATTTTGGTCATGACCGCGACGCCGATCCCGCGGACGCTAGCGCTGACGATGTACGGCGATCTGGACGTGTCCACAATTGATGAGCTGCCTCCGGGCCGCAAGCCGGTGATTACGAAACATGTCGAGGAAGCAGCCGTTGAGGGCACCTACAGTTTCCTGGCGCAAGAGGTAAAAGCGGGTCACCAGGCCTACGTTGTATATCCGGTGATCGAGGAATCGGAAACCTCGGCAGTGAAAGCGGCGCAGACCATGTACGAACATTTGATGCGCGAGGTGTTTCCCTCATTGGAGGTGGGGCTGCTTCATGGGAAACTGCCGGCGGATGAGAAGGAGGCCGTGATGCGGAGTTTTCAATCCGGCAAAACGAAAATCCTGGTTTCCACTTCCGTGATCGAGGTGGGCGTGGACGTGCCGAACGCCACTGTGATGTTGATTGAGCAAGCGGAGCGTTTTGGCTTGGCGCAAATGCATCAGTTGCGAGGCCGGGTAGGGCGTGCGCAACACCAGAGTTACTGCATTCTCGTGACAGGCAAGCTGAACGATGTGGCTCGCGAGCGAATACGGGCGTTGGTCGACTCAAACGACGGATTCCACATTGCCGAAATGGATATGAAGCTGCGCGGCCCGGGAGAGTTCTTCGGAACAAGGCAATCCGGCATCCCGGGGCTGCGGTTTGCGGACTTAGTTCGGGACAGCGACATTCTGGAGATGGCTCGCGCGGAAGCGCTGCGATTCGTGGAACAGAGCTCCAACACGGGGGAAATGCGCCAAGCGGTTCGTTACATCCAGGAAAACTGGCAGCGCAGGTACGGCTTTGTGCAAGTGGGTTGAAGCGTGAGAGTCATTGGGGGATGGCTTCGGAGCCGCACGCTGAGGAGTGTTCCCGGAATGGCCGTGCGACCGACGCCGGATCGGCTGCGTGAAGCGCTTTTCAATGTTCTAGCGCCACGTATTGAAGGCGCGGTGTTCCTGGATGCCTACGCCGGAACAGGCGCCGTGGGAATTGAGGCGCTCAGTCGCGGGGCGAAGCGCGTGATTCTGATCGAGTCGAATAAGCGGGCGCTGGCGGTGCTGCGCGCGAACCTATCTTCGCTCGGGATTGCGGACGCTGCGACGGTGGTTCAGGGGAAAGCGGCGGCGGTTGCGGCGCGATACGCCTGTGATGTCGCGTTCCTCGATCCACCTTACGATGCGACAAAGGAATATGACGACTCGATGCGCGCGCTCTCAAGCGCGGGCTGCCCACTGGTAATCGCCCAGCACACGTCCCGCATAATTCTGGAGGATGCCTACGCGGCGCTAAGGAAGACGCGCGTACTGAAGCAGGGCGAAAACTCGCTGAGTTTTTTTGAGCGCGATGCCCACTCAAACGGCGAGTAACAGGTGGACGTCCATCACGTTTGTGCCGGTGGGGCCGGTTCGGATCAAGTCGCCGAGGGCATTGAACAGCGGATACGAATTGTTGTCGCGGAGAGCTGCGGCTGGATCGAAGCCCAGCTTGGTCGCGCGGCTGACGGTTGCGCCGGTCGACAGTGCGCCTGCGGCGTCGGTGGGCCCATCGGTGCCATCCGTTCCAGCGCTCAAAACGAGGACGTTCTCGAGACCTTCGATGGCCAACGCCGCCGCCAGGGCGAACTCCTGATTGCGGCCGCCGGTGCCCTTTCCGCGCACCGTGACGGTGGTTTCCCCGCCCGACAAGATGCATGCGGGGGGAGTTATTGGATGGCCGGAGCTTGTCACTTCCCGCAAGATCTCCGCATGGGCGCGCGCAATTTCACGCGTCTCGCCCTGCATCGTACTCGAGAGCATGAGAGGACGAAATCCGAGCACTTTGGCTTTCTTGGCCGCCGCGTCTAACGCTAGGCGGTTGCTGCCGATCACGACATTGTGGACGTGCTGAAACAGGGGGTCGCCGGGTTTCGGCGTTTCACGGATGGTGCCCTTTGCGCCTTGTTCGAGCCGCTGCCGCACAACGAGCGGCACGGCATCGAGGAGATTGAATTTTCCGAGCACGGCAAGCGCATCGTGGAAGGTTGACGAATCGGGCGCAGCCGGCCCGGAACCGATGACATCCAGACGATCGCCGATCACATCCGAGAGCAGCAGCGCGAGAACGGTAGCAGGATAAGCAAGCGCAGCAAGCTGGCCGCCCTTAAGCGTTGAGAGGTGTTTGCGCACCGCATTCAGCTCGGAGATGTTGGCGCCGGCGCGCAGGAGAAGGTCGGTGGTGATCTGCTTCGCTTCGAGCGAAACGGGCGCGGCCGGGGCGGGGAGCAGCGAGGATGCGCCTCCTGAAATCGCCAGAAGGACGAGATCACGAGCGTTCAGATCTCTCAGCAGATGCTCCACGCGGCGCGACGCGTCAAGTCCCGCGCGATCAGGGATGGGATGGCCGGCCTCGATGACTTCGAGCCCGGGGAGCTGAAAGGCAACATGCCCACGTTTTGCGATCACGAAGCCGCCGCTCAGACGAGCGCCGACGATGGTTTTCATCGCGGAAGCCATCTCCGGGGCGGCTTTTCCTGCGGCGATCATGAAGATCCGATCGAAATCGATGAGGCGAAGACGGATCTGCCCGGCTGTGAGGTGGCCCGCCCGGATCCTGAGGTGATTTCGAACCGCCGCGGCGGCATTGGCGGCCGACAGGGCGGCTTCAAAAATGGTCAACGCGTGCCGGCGAAGTTTCAACTGTCGCGAATGCACGTGTGTTCAGAAAATGGGAAGCTGCAGGATTTTTCGTACGGTACTTGAGGCATCGGGGCAATCGGCGTCAACTCGAAAATCGGCTCGGGCGTAAGACCGGCGGCGGTCCTCAAATAACTGCGCGAGATGATTCCCATTCAGCGCCAAAGGCCGATGCGTAGTTCCCGAGAGGTGCGCCCGAACTGTTTCGAGCGAGCAGTCGAGCCACACCGTAACGCCATTGTTCTCGATCAAGTCCCAATTTCCGGGCTGCACGAAAGCCCCGCCACCGAGCGCAACGACACACGGCATTCCACATTCGATGCGCGCGACACGCGAGCGGATCATCTGAGTCTCGAGATCGCGGAAACCCGCCTCTGTACGCTCACCAAAAATTTCCGAGATCGTCTTTCGCTCTTGCGCTTCGATATCGGCGTCGATGTCAATGAAACACCAGCCGATCTCTTCCGCCAGGGCGCGTCCGACGGTGGTCTTTCCACAACCCATAAATCCGACCAGGTAAAGTCCGGGGGTGCGCTTCAGCTTCAGGGTCATGGGCCAACGTGCGATTCACGCGTAGAGCAAGAGCGCCATTTCGGCCACCAGTATATCTCCGCCAGCACGATAATAGTTACATGGCGAAGGAGCTATTGCCTTTGTTTCCGCTGTCCATCGTCCTGCTTCCGGCAACCCCTCTGCCGCTGCACATCTTTGAAGAACGATACAAGGAAATGATGGGCGATATTATTCCTGCCCGGGGCGAGTTTGGGGTGGTGTTGGTGAAAGACGACGGAATCGTGAACGTCGGATGCACGGCGAGAGTGGATCGCGTGCTGCAGCGCTATCCTGACGGCCGGATGGATCTGGTCGCGGTTGGACAGCGGCGGTTTCAAATCATGTCGGTGGATGAGGAGAAGCCATACCTGCGCGCGGCCGTCGAATTCTTCAACGACGATGAAGCTGATACGGTATCGGAGCAGTTGCGCAAGAAAGCCTTTGCCGCGTATCAAAAGCTGCGGGACATCGAGAAACCGGAAGTGATCATCGAACCGAAATTGGAAAATCCGCAGGTGAGCTTTCAATTGGCGCAGTTCATTCCCGATCCTGACAAGAGGCAGACGGTGCTGTCACTCCGCTCAGAGACGGAAGGCTGGAGTTTCTGGTTTCGATGCTGCCCGACTACATCGCCGAGCGGGAGCAAGTGGCGCTGGCCAAGCGGGTCGCGCCCCGAAACGGGCACCTCAAGCACATTCCCGGGCTTTAAGACAGCAGATGCGACGCCAGCACCTGATCTTCGATGCTGACGACACGCTCTGGGAGAACAACATCTATTTTGAGCAGGCGTTCGATAGTTTTTGCGAGTACCTGTCTCATTCCTCGATGACGCCCCAGCAGATTCGCGGGGTGCTGGACGAGATCGAAAAAGCAAACACCATCCTGCACGGGTATGGAGCGAAAAGTTATGCCAGGAATCTTACGGCGTGCTTTGAACACGTTGCCGAGCGGGGCTTTTCAGATGCGGATCGCGAGACAATCGAAAATTTCGTGCACGAGATTTTGAATAAACCCATCGAGTTGCTGGAAGGTGTGGCCGAGACGCTTGCGCAGCTTGCCGAGCGTCACGAGCTGACCATGTTTACAAAGGGCGATCTTGACGAACAAAAAATGAAAATCGATCGCTCCGGGCTGGCGGATTATTTTCATCACACTGCGATCGTGAAAGAGAAGAACGTCCCGGCATATGAAGAGCTGGCGCGGCAGCGCGGCTTCGACCGCGCGAAGGCCTGGATGATCGGGAACTCTCCGAAGTCGGACGTGAATCCGGCGCTCGAGGCCGGGCTGAGCGCCGTCTACGTGCCGCATCCACGAACTTGGTCACTGGAACGGGAAACCGTTCCGGCCGGGCATCCGCGCCTCTTGCGGATCGAGCGAATCACGGAGTTGACGCGCTACTTCTGATGCGCGATCAGCCCCCGATGGGGAGGCTGGCGGGCCAGGGCTCGTGGACGCCCAGCAGCGCGACGGCTGCGCCCAGAAGCGCCATATTCTTGCTGAAATTGATCATCTCGGCCTGTTTTTTGTGCGGATCGTGAATCGTCCAGAAATCGTGCATAAAAGGCGAGACGCCCGCAAGGAATGCGATGATCGCGGCCGTGCCGATTTTGGGCAGGGTGCCGGAGATGATGCTGCCGCCGCCGAGCAGGAGTAGCGCGGTGGATAGAGCGACCGCTTTTTCGGGTTCCGGGACGTTCTTTGCGCCAGCATATTGCGACACGCCGTGAAATTGCTTGATGTGGTTGATGCCGCTGTAGAGAAAAAATCCGCCGAAGACCAGGCGTCCGATCAGAAACGCAGCTTTCATATGATTGTTGTCCTCCTTTGTCAGACGCTTGTTTCGGATGTAAATTGACGAACGATTGTTCAACTACCTCAAGGCCGATGCCGATATTGAGGCGAAAGACAGGATCGTGGAGGGAAAGATTCCGAGGATCAGCGTTCCGATGGCGCTCATCCAGATGGCGAGCCGGAGCCCGGCAGCGGGAGGGGCAAGCTGGGCGGTTGCTTCGCCGGGTTCGCGCATGTAGACGGCGACGAGGATTTTCAGGTAATAATACGCGGCAATTGCGCTGTTGACGAGCCCGAGGATGGTCAGCCACACGAGATGCGATTGGAGCGCGGCTTGGAAGACGTAAAACTTCGCGAAGAAGCCACCGGTCAAAGGAACGCCGATGAGCGAAAAGATAAAAATAGCGAGCAGACCCGCGATGGCGGGCTCGCGGCGGCCGAGTCCCGAAAGATCCTCGATCCGCACGTATTTTTCGCTGCGAGCGGCGACGTAGCCGATCACGGCAAAGGCTCCGATGTTCATCAAGGCGTAGGACGCCAGATAGAACATGCCCGCGGCCATACCGATCGCCGAATCGGCGGTTAAGGCGACCAGCACATAGCCTGCATGTGCAATGGAGCTGTACCCCAGCAAGCGCTTAACGTTCGTCTGCCGAAGCGCGGCAAAGTTTCCGATGAACATGGTCAGCAGGGCGCAAATCCAGACGAGCTGGATCCAGCGATCGCTCAGAGGCCCGAAAGATGTCATGAACACCCGAAAGAAAACAGCGAAGGCCGCAGCTTTCGGGCCGGCCGACATGAAGGCGCTGATCGGGGAAGCAGCGCCCTGATAAACGTCGGGGGTCCAGACCTGAAAGGGAGCGACGGAAACTTTGAACCCCAACCCCACGAAGATCAATCCGGCGGCAACTGCAGCCAAGACACCCGAACGCCCGGATATCTCATCCGCCAACACGCGATGGATTTCATCGAGGTTGGTGGAGTGTGCGAGACCGTAAGTCCAAGCGATGCCGTAGAGCAGAAATGCCGTGGCAAACGAGCCGAGCAAAAAGTACTTCAGCGCGGCCTCGTTGTTGCGGCGATCGTCGCGGAAAAATCCAGCGAGAACGTATGTCGCAATGGACGAGATCTCCAGGCCGATAAAGACGATGATGAGGTCGGCAGCGGTTGCGAGCAGGCATTGGCCGATCAGCGAGAAGAGAATCAGGGCGTAATATTCGCCGCTTTGCGCGTGTTCGCGGTCCAGATAGCTCAAGGACGCCAAGATGCACAAGAATCCGACTATCAGGACGAGGCCACGGAAGAACACGCCAAATCCGTCGACCGTAATCATGTTCTGAAATGCCGGGCCGGGATTTCTGACAGCGTACATGTTCGCGATGTACGCAAGGACGATTCCGATAAGAGAGAGGAGGCCGAAAGACGCCTTTCTCGCGTTCGATGGCGCGATGGCCTCGAGTATCATGATCGCGACGCCGAAAACACTGAGAACGATTTCGGGCAGAAAGCGAAGGTAATCGACGGCGTGCGGCAGATAATCAATGAGCATTTGAGATAGCCGCCGCGATGTCCCGGCTCTCCGGGCGCGCGAGTTGAACTCTGAATTGATCGTTGATTCTGTTTTGGTCGAGTGTGCGTGCAGTGGCCGACGTGATGGGCGGCATGAAGGATTGTGTATAGGTGCCGAGCCAAATCATGAGAGCGAGGAGCGGAACGAGCGGAACCCATTCGCGGCGGGTCAGATCGAGTATCGAGGCGTTCGAGCTCGCTTGCTTTGCCGAAAAACGTGCGTTGATACATCCAGAGCATGTAAGCCGCCGAAAGAATCACGCCGATGGCGGCCCAAGCGGCCCAGGAGAACTTTACAAGCGCGGCGCCCTGAAGCACCAGGTATTCCCCGATGAAGTTGCACAGAGTTGGCAATCCGATACTCGCGAGCATGGCGATCATGAACGCAGTTGCCAATCCGGGCATGGACGTTGCGAAGCCGCCGAAATCGGCGATTTGCATGGAGCCTCGCCGTTTTTCGAGGTAACCGGCGAGAAGGAAAAGCGCCCCGGTGGAGACTCCGTGCGCAATCATCTGATACACGGCTCCGTCAGCGCCTTGCTGGGTGAACGTGAAGATGCCCAGCACAACGAACCCTAAATGGCTGATCGACGCGTATGCGATCAATCGCTTGATGTTGGTTTGTATGAGGGCAAGCAGCGCACCATAAATAATGCCGAGAATTGCGAGGACTGCGACCCAGCCTGCGGAATCGTGAGAGCCGGTGGGGAAAATCGGGACACAGTAGCGCAACAGCCCATAAGCTCCCATTTTCGACATCACCGCCGCGAGGAGAAAGGTGGCTGGGACAGGCGCTTCAGTATAGGTATTGGGCAACCAGGTGTGGAAGGGAACAATGGGCACTTTCACGGCGAAGGCCGCGAAGAAGCCCAGAAAAAGGGAAATCTCCTGCGCATGGGACAAAGTGACGCGACCGGATCCGAGTGCGTTCAGAATCTCGACGTAATCGAACGTGCCGGTTTGGCTGTGAAGGTAGATGATGGACGCCAGCATGAGCACGGAGCCAAGCATCGTGTAGACGAAAAACTTGACCGCTGCGGGGCCACGGCGCGCGCTTCCCCAAATACCGACCATCAGGTACATCGGCACCAAAGCGACTTCCCAAAAGACGTAGAACACGAACAGATCGAGCGCGGAGAACACGCCGACGATGCCGAACTCGAAGAGCAGAAGCAGGGCGAAGAAGGTTTTGCGCCGATCCTGAATCATGTTTTCCGAGATCCAGACCGCAATGGGCAGAAGGAGGGTGGTGAGCAGAATCAGCCAGAGGTTGATGCCGTCGATGCCGAGGTGAAAGCGGACCTGAATTCCCGGGCTATCGATCCAAAGCGAGCTCACGCTGGATGTAAACTGCCCAGGATTTGCGAGCGCCGGACCGATTAATCCAAGCGAGGCGAGGAACGCCGCGACAGAAGCGGCGAGCGCAACCCAATAGGACGCTCTCGATTGGCGGGGAGTGAAAAGAAGGATTACGAAGCCAATGATCGGGAAGGCGAGAGTGAGGGCGAGCACGTTCATCTCGCGGCTCCAACCAAAGTGATGATGAAGATCACGAGCAAGGATCCGGCCAGAACCCAGGTGGCGTAGTTGCGGATGCTTCCGGATTGAAAGTGACGCAGGATTCCTCCCCAGCCCGCGACAACGCGCCCCAACCCATTGACACCGGCCGCATCGATCACGCTTTCATCAACGCCCGTCCAGAGGATGCGAGACATCGCGGTGATCGGCCTGACGATTAAGCCGAAGTAAATCTCGTCGACGTAATACTTGTTCGCAACAAGCGTGTAGAGAGGGCCTGCGCTGGTCTTGAGCCGTTCGGGGAGCGCCGGGCGAATCACGTATAGGTAGGCTGCGAGGAGAATTCCAATAATCCCGAGCGATGCGGAGATGAGCATGGCAGCCAGGTTTTCATGTTCTCTCAGCGGGAAGGCGGGAGAAAGCCAATGCGGAACGTCGATGTAGCCGCCGCCGAATGCAAGCACGGCGAGGACAATGAGGGGCAGCGTCATGCGTTGGGGGCGATTCGTGCGGAAGAGCGACGTGAGGGGTCACTTGGAGATCGGCGACCGCGATAGGTTCCGAAAAATGCGAGAAAATACGCGCGAAACACATAGAACGCCGTCATGCCGGCGGTGAAAGCGCCAACCCAGAACATCCACGGCGCATGCGCGTACGCCGCCGAAAGGATCGCGTCCTTGCTGAAGAACCCGGAAAAGAACGGAAACCCGGAGATCGCGAGACTGGCGACGCCCAGAGTGATGAACGTGATGGGCATGCTCTTGCGAAGGCCGCCCATATGGCGGAGATCCTGCTCGCCGGAGAGCGCGTGAATCACGGAGCCCGCTCCGAGGAACAGCAGCGCCTTGAAAAACGCGTGGGTCATCAGATGGAAAATGCCGGCCGAGTACGCGCCCAGCCCGAGGCCGAGAAACATGTAGCCGAGCTGCGAAACGGTGGAATAGGCGAACACGCGCTTGATGTCGTTTTGCGTAATTCCGATGCTCGCCGCGAAGATCGCCGTGAACAGGCCGATAACCGCCACAACTTTCATCGCCAATGGCGTGTGGTCGTAGAGAAACGAAAGGCGAGCGACCATATACACGCCCGCGGTGACCATGGTTGCGGCGTGAATCAACGCGGAGACGGGGGTGGGGCCGGCCATGGCATCGGGCAGCCACACATAGAGCGGAAACTGCGCCGATTTGCCGGTTGCTCCGACGAACAGCAGGAGCGTGATGGCGGTAAGCACGCCTACCGTTGTTTCGACCGGCATTGCCGCAACGCGCGCGGCGATCTGCCCGAAATCGAAGGTCTTGAACACGACGATAGTGAGCAGCATTCCCAGCGAAAATCCAAAATCTCCGATGCGGTTGACGATGAAAGCTTTGTTTCCGGCGCGGCTGGCGAAGTCCTCTCCGAAATAAAAGCCGACCAGGAGATAGCTGCACAGACCCACGCCTTCCCAGCCGACAAACAGAAGAAGCAGATTCGCGGCCAGCACGAGCAGCAGCATGAAAAACATGAACAGATTGAAGTAGCTGAAGAACCTGTAATAGCCGCCCTCGTGCGCCATGTAGCCGGTTGCGTAGATGTGGATCAAGAGTCCGACACCGGTGATGACCAAAAGCATTACGGAGGTGAGGCGGTCAACGGTGAAGTCGAATCCGACGTGAAGAAATCCGCTCTGGATCCACGTGAAGTAATGTTCCGAATAGGCGGTTGGTATTGGGTACAGTTTCGCCAGGACGAACACGACATACGCGAACGAGACCGCGACCGAGCCAACCGCGATGAGGTTGACCAAGGCTCTTGAGAGGCGCTTTCCAAACACGCCGTTTACGACGAATCCGATCAGCGGGAAAAAAGGAATCAGCCAAAGATTCATGCGGATCGCGTTAGAGCTTCATGGTGTCGATTTCGTCGATTTGGAGGGTGCCGCGATTCTTGAAGATGGTGAGGATAATGGCCAGGCCGACAGCGGCTTCGGCAGCGGCGACCACCATGACAAAAAATGCGTAGATGTGACCGCTGATTTGCTGGAGCTGATAGGAGAAAGCAACGAACGTGAGGTTCACTGCATTCAGCATGAGCTCGAGCGAAAGAAAGACAGTGATGACGCTCTTGCGATATAGAAACCCGGCGACACCGATTGCGAAGAGCACAGCGCTCAAGCGCCAAATACCAGGACAAAGGAACAGGCGCGATGTGCAAATCAGTCGATCTCCTTCCGGGCGAGCACAACCGCGCCCAGGATGGCGATGAGGATCAAGATGGAAATGACTTCGAAGGGCAGAAGATAGGTGGTGAACAGCATCTCGCCGATGGCCTTGGTTGTGCCGCCGACCCAGGTTCCGAAGCGAACGGCGCGTGAAGGCGGCAAGAACGCCTGGATGAAGAATGCCATCACGGCGAGGAAGGCAAGCAGCAGCGGAAGCCCGGCGATCTGCGCAAACAAAGATTTGGTGCTCGCTTTTTCCGATCCCGCATTCAGAAGCATGATGACGAAAATAAAGAGCACCATGACGGCGCCGCCGTAAACGATCATCTGAGCCATCGCGATGAACTCCGCGCCGAGCAGCAGGTAGAGGACGGCAAGCGAAGCCATTACGCCGATCAGCGAGAGCGCGCTCGAAATGGGATGCTTCTGGATAACCAGGTTGAACGCGCAACTGACCGCGACGACGGCACAGATGATGAAGAGGACGGAATCCATGGGTGGCGTCGCTAAAGGGTTATGTTCTCATGGCCCAGTTACGGTTCTGCCGGGTGAAATTACCGAACGAAGCCAATTTTGCGAAACGAACGACCGAATTCCAAAATGAGGCAATTTTGCCATTCAAACCCAATTCCGAGGAGCCCTGGTACGAAGGCATAGTAGCGGAACCCTGCGTTACGGGACCTGAGATCGGCGCGTAAGTAGAAGCAAGGATAGGAGAATCGGCGTCTCAAGAGCGTTGTGACGAGTTGGAGCCGGACTTGGCGCTGGAGCCAGGGCTGGCTCACTGGGTGGTGACGCGCCGCTCGAATGGATATCGCTAGCCGTGCGCGGCCTTCGATTCCTCGGTCGTTTCCAGACCAGCACTTCGAGCAACGACCAGCGCGATGCTCGACCAATCGAGATTTTCCTGGCCATGCGCGATGGCCGAAACCAGGTGATCTCGAACCACGCTGGCAAACGGCATGGACACGGCCACTTCCTCCGCTGCTTCGATCGCCTGGCGCACGTCCTTGAGACCCAGCTTCAAGGCGAATCCCGGCTCGAATTTCTCATCTGAGATCGTTTGTCCGTAGTTCTTATAGACCGGTGATGCGAATAGCTCATTCATGACGTCAAGAAACAGATGATGATCGACCCCGGATTTGCGCATGGTGGCGAGCACCTCGCTGAAGGTTTCCAGCATGCTGGCGATCATGAAGTTTCCGCAGAGCTTGATGGCATTTGCTCGCCAGGGCTCCGAACCTGCCTGAAACGTCCGGCGGCCGATGGCATCGAACAGCGGCTGAAACCGCTCCACGGCTGACTCTTCACCCGCAGCTACTACAATCAGCTTCCGGTTCTCGGCAGCTTCTGGGCGACCGAAAACGGCAGCCGTCATGAACACCTGTTTCCGTTTCCCGTGTTCTTTCGCGAGCTGACGCGCAAAAGCGGTGCTGATGGTGCTGCTCGATATATGAGCAGCGCCTGGTTTGAGCGCCGAGGCAATGCCGCGATCGCCGAACACGATTTCCGCGACGGCGTGATCGTCGGAAAGCATCGTAAACACGGCTTCGGCCTCCCGACACGCGTCGGCGGGCGAATCCGCGATCTGCGCGCCCTCTCCAGCCAGCGCCTCCGCTTTCTCGCGAGTTCGATTATAGACGCTTAGCGTGTGCCCGGCTCGCAACAGATTGTGAGCCATGCCCGAGCCCATCTTGCCGAGGCCGATGAATCCAATTCTCATACGTTTATTTGATAGCACTCGATTTCCTCTCAGGTTTGGGCCGATTCAGCAGTGTTCAAATCTTCCAGGCTCGTTTCACTGTTCTGTCACTCGCTACTAAACGTAGTTATGCCGGATGAAATTGGGAACGAAGCCAATTTCCAACGAACTGCCGAATTCCGAAATCAGGCGATTTTGCCATTCGAACCCAATTTGAAAAAAGCGTTCCAGGTCGCTTTACGCTTCCGGCTCGGATTAAGGCATGATAACGGGCGGCTGCGTTGCGGGGATCGGGTGATCGGGGCGTAAGTAGAAGCAGCGGGAGGGGAACCGGCATTCAGCGAGGACTGTGACGCCGTGGACGAGGCGCGGCTGCGCTGGTTTCCTTCCGTCCGGCGTTGCCTCTTCAGGCGACGACCCCGGGCGAGCGGTACACGTCAATTCGCCGGGGGCTTTTTCAAGAGGATCTCCAGATCCTCCTCCAATGATCGCCTCATCCCCTCGTTCGTTTCCCGAGAAATGGCATCTTCGAGGATGTAGGCCTGTGAGCTGTCTCCCAGCCTGGCCAGAGCATCGCCGGCAATGAAACGCACGGAACCATCGGGGTCACTGACGCGCTTGGCAACCAGCTCGAGGACCAGCCGGTCGCGCTGTTTGTCGGGAGGGGTGTTTTGGTTCCCCTCATCCTCAAGCTGGTGCTTAGCGTTGGAGCAGAACTCGAGAGCCTGAACGACCGCTCCTGCATCGGTGCTCGATCGAAGAATTGAGAGAACATCGGGGAAGCAGACATCACTGTGCAGATAAAGCATCTCGTCGGCTGCCTGGAGCCGATCGTAGATCCCAACGGAGACATCGGAGCAGGCTGCCTTCAGGGAGTCCGCGCCGGAGGCGTCTCCTAGACGAGCCAAATCGTAAGCCATGTACAAGCGATTCGCGAACTTGGGGTCCCGCGCAGCGGCGTCCCGAATAGCGGGTATCGCATCTTTGTCGTCGTTGATCTCAGAGAGCTGTTGGGCTGCGAATCGCCGTATGAGGACGTCCGGATTCTTCAGAGCCGCGACGAGCCCGTCGTGGGTCAATAGGACGCCGTGCCGGCCGAGCCAGTGGAGGGGTTTCACCGGGGCCGTTATACGAAGATCCAGTTGCCGCCGCGGCCAGCCAGAGCAGCAGGAAGGGAGATATTGCACGCATTGTGTTGGCTCCTTATAGAAAAATCTGGCGCCGTCGGAGACGTTTTGCCAGCTGCCGCCGGGTGCAGGCGCTCTTCGCCCAGAAGTAGTTCTGCCCTCCCGTATTCGGTGGCCCGGCGATAGGGTTCGGCAGCACTTCGGTCTCTTCGGTGCCGCAGCAGGTAGCGCAGCCGTAGTATCCATGGCACCACGTCTTATCGATCACCAGCTTGCCTTCATAGAGATAGCCTGCGGCGGGATGGTCCGGATCGCGCAATTCGTAAGATCCCATCATCGTGTCGGGAGGGATCGTTTTTCCGTCCTTGTCCGGGATTTGGTTGCGGATGATCTCGCCTACGTCAGCCCAGATCTGTTCGCCGGGTTCGAGCAGCTTTTCGATCGTATAAGAGCCCTTTCCTTTGTTGTAGAACAGTGTGATGGCGGCGCGCGTGGGCTCGGTCCCTCCGTTGCCCGTGACGATCAGCGAATTGCGGCGACAATCGACGTGCCACATGCTGCCCATCCAGAGACCGGCAAGGCCTTCTGAAAACGGCGTCTGCAAGCCGTATCGGCCAGTGGCGTCGAAACTGGTCGCGACTGGGACCACGTCGCCGGAGCGTCAGCGGCGGTTCTGAGGACCGGCGTGATGGTCACCTCCCGCCACGTTACGTTGTTGCGGATCTCGAGCTGGGTAGTCCCAATTCGGCTCGACGATCCGGTAGGACACGAATATTTCCTGCGGTTTTGGCTCCCATTTCGCCGGACACGGCGGACGGGGCACGTCCGTTGCACTAGGTCTGGTAACTGCGTTATTACTGGCGGGCGGGCGTCGAGGGCGTCCGTTTCCGGACGGGGTGGAGCTCGGGTTTTGGCTCCCGGAAATCGGAAGTGCGGACAACCAAGGTCTTCGGTTTGCAAGCGGCGGAGGAGCTCTCGAACTTCATCTTGATCTCACGTGTCCCGCCGTTTTGTTCGGACCCCACGCTTGCCTCGGCAAGCGTTGCCGCAGATGTGCCGGAATTCGGCGACCCGCAAACATCTTCGGCCGATAGAGGGTAGACGAGGGCCCTGGCACTCTTGCCGTGGTTGGGCTCGACGAGCACCGCGCTCAGTGATCCCCGGATGCCATCGGCAAACAATACGGCGCGGCTATCTTCCGACCAGAAGAAAGACCGTGACCGAAACACGTGCGCCTGATCGGCGGAGACCCCGATATTGCTCATGAAAGTGTTCGTTTGGCCGAGGGGATAGACAACGATTGCCATCGATGGCGGCTCCGCGTTCTGGTCTTGCGGAGCTCGCTCCGCTGTTTCAATTCTCCACAGGGGATACAGGAGATATTCTTCGGACACGGTCAGCGCAGTTTGCGGCGGATAAAACTTGCGCAAGACCACCCACCGTTGGTCAGGGGACATGACGGGCGTGTAAGCGTCCCAGGAATCCATCAGCGTGCCGTCTTCCGAGTTAGCAAGCGCAAGTTCATATGCGTCAGAAGCGCCGTCCGTCAGAGCACCGAAAATAACGATTTTGCGCCCTGGGACCGGACAGATGCTCCGTACTTGCTCAACGCCGCGCAGCGTCAGTGTCCTCGTTGTGCCCTGGACGTCGAAGCGTACATAGGACACTCCGTCGCTTGCATTCGACGCGACGCGGATATTGGCCGGAGGACCCACAGTGGATAGCTCCCCGCATAGCAGCGCGGAGCCCTGCTCCGTCTGGCCCGGGAGAATCGCTCCGGACGACGCAGCAAGCAACACTGCCGCGATAGTTGCCGAAGGGCAGTGCCTCATGTTCATCGAAGCCTTATCGCGTAATAGTTTCCGTAATCGATGAGAGTATGCGCAGTACAGGCCTGCGAGGCGCTGTAACGGTCGATGTGGCCGTTTGTGTTGTTAAAGCCGGAGCCGCAAGCTGGGCAGTAGTCTGTGACGCCTCCCGTCGTGTTGTTCTGACCGGTGCTGTCGATTAATAGCACCTCGTCGGAGCAATTCCAGGAGGCGTTCGCCGTGTTGGGATTGGGGTAGGTGGCGAGATTACCGGCCGACACGGTCGCGTCACACGATCCCTTGATTAACGTAACCGCCACAAAAGTGTTTGCCCCGGTCCCGCTGCCGACCCCGCTTGGCCGAAGGTTTCGAGCACGCTGGCGATCATGAAGTTTCCGCACAGCTTGATGGCATTTGCTCGCCAGGGCTCCGAACCTGCCTGGAACGTCCGGCGGCCGATGGCATCGAACAGCGGCTGAAACCGTTCCACGGCTGACTCTTCACCCGCAGCTACTACAATCAGCTTCCGGTTCTCGGCAGCTTCTGGACGACCGAAAACGGCAGCCGTTATGAACACCTGTTTCCGTTTCCCGTGTTCTTTCGCGAGCTGACGCGCAAAAGCGGTGCTGATGGTGGTGCTCGATATATGAGCAGCGCCTGGCTTGAGCGCCGAGGCAATGCCGCGATCGCCGAACACGATTTCCGCGACGGCGTGATCGTCGGAAAGCATCGTAAACACGGCTTCGGCCTCCCGACACGCGTCGGCGGGCGAATCCGCGATCTGCGCGCCCTCTCCAGCCAGCGCCTCCGCTTTCTCGCGAGTTCGATTATAGACGCTTAGCGTGTGCCCGGCTGCCAACAGATTGTGAGCCATGCCCGAGCCCATCTTGCCGAGGCCGATGAATCCAATTCTCATACGTTTATTTGATCGCACTCGATTTCCTCTCAGGTTTGGGCCGATTCAGCAGTGTTCAAATCTTCCAGGCTCGTTCACTGTGCTATCACTCGCTACTAAACGTAGTTATGCCGGATGAAATTGGGAACGAGGCGAATTTTCCAAACGAGCTCCTGAATTCCGAAATGAGGCGATTTTGCCATTCGAACCCAATTTGAAAAAGCGGTCAAGGTCGCTTTTCGCTTCCGGCTCGGATTAAGGCATGATAACGGGCGGCTGCGTTGCGGGTCGGGTGATCAGCGCGTAAGTAGAAGGAAGGAGAGGGGAATCGGTGTCTCTAGAAAGTTGTGATGAGGTGGAGTTGGGGGGCCGGGTTCGGAAATTTGCGGGTGCGCGAAGTAGTGGGCGGTAGGGAGACCGACGGATAACATGGCGATCAGTGCGCCGGTCATTTGAAGTCCTGAACTTCCTGGAAGTCCGTCGGGATTTGGAAGAGGTGCTCGTCCGGTTCGCGAAGTTCTATCTTGGTGACCTTCCACGTCTTTCGCCAGCGTGCCTTTACCTCGTTGTCCTGTATCAGAATTCCGAGGGGTCGAGAAATCCAGGCATCGCCTTCGTCTGCGCCATCACGGCCAGCGAAAGTCACTCGTTCACAGGCGATCCCCAATATTGTTTTCTGCTCGTTGGTGCAAAAAGGCCGCCCGGCGTTCGCGAATCCCCAGCCTTCAGACCAGGGCACGATGCCATCTTCTCGCATAGCAGTCTTTCCCAGCAGGTCAAGGAAGATAACCGCGCCACGAGCCGGGACGCGGTTGCCTTCGATGGCGGGCGTCTGCCCGTCGCCGTCCCAGTTCTCGATGACAGCAAGGGCCGGCCCGTTGGAGAAATGGTAATCAATCCGGGTGCGCCCGTAGGCATCGCGATAGATCGTTCCAGCAATTATTGGTGCCGCTGGATCCGTCGTATCGCAGCGGTATGTGGCGACGAATGGATGTCCCTGCGTGAATGGAGCGTGCGGTCGTGGATCAGTCCGAAACGAAGGAGGTGTCACGACAGAGACAATGCCGAAGGCTCCCAACGCGGCCAAGGCGGCACTAGCTGGCCCGCCCAGTGCTTCAAAAGATGGCCACGAGCAGGGCGGTCAGAAGCAGGTTTGCGAGCGCGCACGGAAACAGAACCGTCCAGGCGAAGTGCATCAGTTGATCGTATCGGAAACGCGGCAGCGTGCCGCGCACCCAAATAAAAGTAAACAGCAGAAGGCCCACCTTGCTGGCGAACCAGAATGCGGGAATCAGCACAGTCTGAAGGACAGGAATGGCGAATAAGACGGCTGCGATGAGCGCGGCCAGGCCGAAAACGGGAAATGTTGCGCGATCGTGCTTTCGCGGTGCTTCGATAGCCATGTAGAAGCAGAGAATGGCAACGAGCACGAACACCGCAGTCGGGACCCAACTGGAGTACGGCGCCGGAAAAAGCGGATGCCAGCCGCCGAGAAAGAGCAGCGTGGCGACGCAGGAGATGGTGACCATGTTCGCGTATTCGGACATGAAGAAGCAGGCGAATTTCATGCTGCTGTATTCGGTGTGGAAGCCTGCGACCAACTCGCTTTCGGCTTCCGGAAGGTCGAAAGGAAGGCGATTCGTCTCGGCGAAACCCGCGATCAAGAAAATGATGAAGCCGAAGATTTGCGGGAACGGCATCTGGAAGATGTTCCAGCGGGGGATGAAGCCGAGATAGTAGCCGGCTTGGCTGTCGGAAATGGCTCGAAAGCTCAGATGATTCGCAAGCAGCAAGGGAGAGACGATCACCAGAGTGAGGGGTAACTCGTAGCTGATCATCTGCGCGCTACTGCGAAGGCCGCCCAGCAGCGCGTATTTATTGTTGGACGACCAACCTGCCAAGGCGACGCCGTATACGCTGACAGCAGCGATGGCGAGGACGAACAGAATCCCCACATTCAAATTGCTGATCTGCATGTACGTGCGGACGCCGAAAACATCGACCTCGGGCCCGAACGGAATGATGGAAATGGAGATCAGGGCAAGCGAGACGGCAAGAAACGGCGCCAGCAGATAGAAGAACTTGTTGACGTAAGGCGGTAAGAGGTCCTCTTTCGTGAGCAGCTTGAACACATCCGCCATCGGCTGCATCAGGCCGTGCGGCCCGACGCGTAAGGGTCCGGTCCGGGCCTGAATGTGCGCCAGCACTTTTCGCTCGATCCACTGAAGATAGGCGAGCGTGGTCATCAAAATGCCGAAAACAATGACGATCTTGATAAGGCTGACGACAAAAAAGTTCATGACTTACTTGCCGGTTTCGACTTGAACGCTGCCTTCGCGAACGATTGGTTTTTTCCGCGGATCGACGATACAGCTCACCGGGAAATTCCAGTAACGAATGGAGCATGTTCGAGTACCGGCCCAGCGTTCCCGAGGTGAACAACGTGTTACGGGCGGACCGAACCGAGTCCGTTCCATTCATCCCGCGTTCGGTACCGCGATCGCCGTTCGCCGGAGCAGTTGATGCTGCGCCGCCGGTTTCAATCACCGGCAAGGGGACATCGTAGCCGCGGACGGATCGCCGGATCTCCTGAAACACCGATTGTGCGGTTGCGGGGCGAAGGTCTGCACCCATTTCCTTCGACAAGAGTGCAATGATCTCGAGATCCGGTTTCGGACCCATGGGCTTTGCGCCGCGGCTCACTTTTTGCACTTCGCCGCACACGTTCGTAACCGTGCCGTTTTTTTCGTATGCGGACGCGGCGGGAAGAACGACATCGGCGCGGCGGGCTGTTTCGGTGAGAAACAGATCCTGCACGACCACGAAAGCATTCGCCGCCGGCGAGATTCATTCGCGAGAGCGGATTCGCGCCGATAACCCACAGCGCATCGAGATCCGTGGCGCTCAAAATCTCGTCGTAGCTCATTCCTGCTTCGAGCCCCGACTCGCGAACGCTGCGGTACCCGGGAAGCAGATCCGGCAATAAACCCATGTCCGACGCGCCACGTGAATTCGAGTAATCGACAAGACAAACGTACTTGACGGGGATATTCAACGAATCGCCAAAGGCGACGAGCCGGTGAATGGCCGTGCCTTTGATTGAATCTCCGAACAAGATGACCAGCTCGGGTTCCTGTGAAAGGCGCTCGCGCATGGATTCGAGGACGTCGAACTCGCGCCCAGGCTCCGCGCGGGCGGTTGTCGCGTAGGCGTCCTCCCGGACCGGGCCGGGCGTGATGGCGTACACATGCGCTTTATGATGGCGCCAATTCGAGCGGAGTTGCCAGGCGAGGAACGGCTGTTCCTGGGCAAGATCGGCCCCGATGATGAGCGCGGCTTTCCGGTTGTATAGATCGGATGTCGTCGCCAGAGCATCGGTTCTGCCATTCAAGGCCGCGATCAGCGCTGCGACGTCTCCGGTGCGGTGATGATCGATATTCGAGGTTTGCAATATCTGCCGCGCAAATTTTTGCAGAAGGTAATTCTCTTCGTTCGTTGTGTGGTTCGAGCCGATCACCCCAAATTTGCCGTTGCGAGATTTGATGTCCGCAAATCGTTTCGCGACGGTCGTCAGGGCCTGGGCCCAGGAGACTGCCTTAAACTCATCGCCGATTCGAACAAGAGGGGCGGTCAAGCGATCGGGATGCTCGGTGAAATCGAACGCGTATCGTCCCTTTACGCACAAAAACTCGCCGTTGATGCCCGAGCGGTCACGATTGTTGGCACGAATAATCGCGCCGTTTCGAACTCCGAGGGTGGTTTTGCAACCGTTCGAACAATGGGTGCAGATGGTGCCGACGTGCTCCATCTCCCAGGGACGCGTCTTATAGCGGTACGTGCCGCTGGTGAGCGCGCCGACGGGGCAGATGTCGATGCAGGCGCCGCACTCGTCGCATTCCAGATGATCGCCCCGGTTAGGAACGATCTCGGACGTCACGCCCCGATTTCCGACACCCAGCGCATTCACACCGAGCGCTTCGCCGCAAACCCGAACGCAGCGATAGCAGAGAATGCAGCGCGGCGCATCATAAAAGACGATGGGCGACCACTGCTTTTCGTCTACATGGAGCTTGTTTTCGATGAACCGGCTCTCGCCGGCGCCGTATCGGAACACCATGTCCTGCAGCTCGCATTCACCGCCTTTGTCGCAAACCGGGCAATCGAGAGGATGGTTTGTGAGGAGAAATTCGAGCATTCCTTTCCGGGCTTCTCGAACCTGGGGTGAATCGTTATGCACGACCATGCCTTCGGCGACGGGCAATGTACATGCCGTTTGCAGTTTTGGCGTTTTCTCTACTTCGACGAGACACATGCGGCAAGCGCCTTGAAGCGCCATACCGTCGTAGTAACAAAAGGAAGGAACGTCGATGCCCGCCTGCTTGGCGGCATTGATAAGCAGAGTGCCGGGAGCCGCTTGTATCGCGCGGCCATCGATCGTGAGATTGACGAGATCAGGCATGGAGGAGCTCAACAGAGACCAGTTCCTTACGGTCGTGGTTCAGTAAGTACGCTTCAAACTCGTCTCGGAATTTCGTGACGAACGCGGCGGTGGGCATGGCAGCCGCATCCCCAAGAGCACAGAAGGTTCGGCCCAACATATTGTTCGCTAAATCAGCGATGGTTTGAATGTCGCTGGGGCGTCCGCCGCCGTTGTGATATCTGGTTAGGATTTTTTTGAGCCAAGTGGTTCCTTCGCGACAAGGGATGCACCAGCCGCAGCTTTCGTGAGCGTAAAACTTGATGGTTCGAAGCGCGACAGCCACCATGTCGGTGTCCTCATCGAGCACAAGAATGCCGCCCGATCCGGCCATGGTCTTGGCCTTCGCGAGGGAATCGAAATCGAGGGGAATATCGCACTCTTCGGCTTTGAGCACGGGCGAGGACGAGCCGCCTGGAATCACAGCCTTCAACTTCTTGCCGTTTCGCATGCCGCCGCACACGTCATTGATCAGACGCATCAGGGGAAAGCCAAGCGGCAGCTCGAAGACACCCGGTTTGTTCACGTGACCGGAAACGCACATCAGGCGCGTTCCACCATTTTTGGGGGTGCCGAGCTCGGCAAATGCCGGCCCGCCGTTTCGGATAATCCAGGGAACCGCGGAGAATGTTTCGCAATTGTTCAAAATCGTCGGGGATTGAAACGCTCCGACGACTGCGGGAAAGGGCGGCTTCAAACGTGGAATACCGCGCTTGCCCTCGAGCGATTCAAGCAGCGCCGATTCTTCACCGCACTCGTAAGCTCCCGCGCCGGTGTGAGTGTACACATCGAAATCCCATCCCGAGCCGAGGATGTTCTTGCCGAGATAGCCGCGCGCGTACGCCTCTGCGAGCGCGCGATCGACGATTTCGATCAAGTACCGGTATTCGCCACGGATGAAAATATACCCTTTGTTCGATTTCACGGTCCATCCCGCGATCATCATGCCTTCGATCATCTGGTGCGGATCGTTCTCCATCAGCAGACGGTCTTTGCAAGTGCCGGGCTCGCTCTCGTCCGAGTTGCAGATGATATAGCTTGGCTTGCCGGTGTTGGTCGGGACGAAACTCCACTTCATGCCAGTGGGGAAACCAGCGCCACCGCGGCCGCGTAACGAGGATGCCTTGAGCTCGTCAATGATCGCGGCACCCGTCATCCCTAACGCCTTCTGAATGGCGGCATACCCGTCGTTCGCAAGATAGGTGTCGATGGAAGTCGAGTTCGGAAGATCGAATCGATAGGAGACGATTTTGACTTCCAGTGGGCTCGGTTCGTTGTAGCGCATGCGTCTCTAAGAAGCTTCCCGGTAATTGCCTTCGCGCACGTCCTGCATCAACTGATCGAAGCGCTCGGGGGTGACGTGATGGTGGAAATCGTAATTGATCTGGATGGCAGGCGCCCAGGAACAAGCGCCAATGCATTCCACCTCTTCGAGCGAAATCAGGCCGTCAGGAGTGGTCTGCTTGTTTCCGATTCCGAGAGTTCGTGTGGCGTGCTCGTACAGCTCCTCGCCTCCGATCGCCTGGCAACAGATGTTCGTGCACACCTGAACGTGGTACTTTCCAAGCGGCTTGCGGTGAAGCATGGAATAATAGCCGATCACTTCATCGACCTGAAGCGGTGTGATGCCACACCGGCGCGCCACCTCTTCAATCAGCTCTTGGGAGACGTAGCCGATTTCGTCCTGCGCGTAGAGAAGCATCGGTACGACCGCGGAACGCTGTCGACCGGGCGGATAGATGGTTAAGAGTTTCTGGAATCTCTCTTCGAGCGCGGGGGAAAACGTCATACTCTAGCGGTCCACATCCCCCAGCACGAAATCCATGCTTCCCATGACCGCAACGCAATCCGCGATAAGAATCCCTTCGAGCATGGCGCCGAGGGACTGCAGATTGCCGAAGCTGGGAGTTCGCATGAACACCCGATGCGGGTTGGCGGTACCATCGCTCACCACGTAATAACCCAATTCGCCGCGAGGGGATTCCACGACCTGGTAGACAGAGCCGGCCGGCACGCGAAAGCCTTCCGTCACGATTTTGAAGTGATAGATGAGCGCCTCCATTTGGGTTTTCATTTTCTCCCGATCCGGGAGGACAACGTGCGGAGCATCGGCTTGCCAGGGGCCGGAGGGCATGCCCTCGAGGGCCTGCCGAACGATACGCACGCTCTGGCGCATCTCTTCCATCCGCACTTCGAATCGGGCATATACGTCATTTGCGGTGCGCACAGGAACTTCGAAGTCGAAGAGCTCATAGCTCGAGTGCGGGCAATCCTTTCGCACATCGACCTTCACTCCCGCTGCGCGCAGCATCGGGCCCGTAACGCCCAGGTCGATCATCACGTCGACAGGCAGCATTCCGACGCCCTTCGTGCGGTTCAGCCAGATAGGGTTCGAGGTCAACAAATTCTGGTACTCGTCTATGCCCTTCGCGACACTCTCGACGACCTTCGACACTGCCTTGTGCCAGCCGCGCGGCGGTTCGAGCGCGAGACCGCCGATCCGGATGTAACTGGTCATCATCCGCTGGCCCGAAAACATTTCGAAGATCTTCAGGACCTCTTCGCGTTCGCGGAAACAGTAGAAGTACACGGTCATCGCACCGATGTCGAGGGCATGGGTGCCGAGCCATATGAGATGGCTGGCAATACGCGTGAGCTCAACCAGCATGACGCGCATCCATTGCGCTTGCGGGTGGAATCTCGAGATCGAGCAGGCGTTCTACGGCGAGCGCATAGCAGAGATTGTTCGAAAGATTCGCGAGGTAATCGACGCGATCGGTGAGCGTCACGCCTTGCTGATATTTCTTGACTTCGAACTCTTTCTCGATGCCGGTATGTAGATAGCCGATCTCCGGCCGGGCGGATACGATCATCTCGCCATCGAGCTCCAGAACGACGCGCAGCACGCCGTGGGTGGACGGGTGCTGCGGGCCCATGTTGAGGGTCATCTGCCGTCGTCCGGCTGGTTTGCCGTCGCCTAATTCGAGACCCGACGGGTCCGCAATCCCGAGCTCGTGCTCGGGGTCGAGAGATGCGACTGTGGAATGACCTTCTATTGCCATTCGATTCCGCGCGCCACCGCCCTCGGGCTGGTGTTCCCAAACAACTTACTCATCCTGATAGGAGTACTTGTGCCCGTGCACTGGATAATCTTTGCGCAGCGGGTGGCCTTCCCAGTCGGCCGGCATGAGAATGCGCTCCAGGTTCGGATGGTTCCGAAAGCGGATGCCGAACAGATCGAAGACTTCGCGCTCATACCAGTTTGCGCCACGCCACACGGAGCAAACCGAATCGATTTCCTCGTTTTCCGCAAGCCGGACAGTGAGGCGCAAGCGTTTTCTGGAGCGCAGAGAATTCAGAAAATACACAAGTTCGAAGCGAGGTTCCTGCGGCCACCAATCGACGCCAGTTACCCCGCTGAGTTGCTCAAATCCCCATTGCTTCAGCAACGTGCAAACGGGTGCGATCCGCTGCGCCGCGATGGTGAACGTGTGTTCCTGGCGGGCGATTTTCGCGTCGAGGATGGAGCCTGGAAGCTGCTGGTCAATTTCTACCGCCATCGGATCTTCGACTGTTTCAGGCAGCACGTTGATCCTCCCGCCGGCGCTCGCGCTGCTCGTCGGCGGACCAATCGAGTACACCTTTCTTCCAGATGTAGAAAAACCCGCATAGAACGAGAACGATGAACAGCAGCATCTCGAAAAACGCGAACCATTTCAGCTCTCGATAGACAACCGCCCAGGGGTACAGAAAAATCGCTTCGATATCAAACAGGATGAAGACCATCGCGACGAGGTAAAACTTCACAGTGAAGCGCTGGCGTGCGTCGCCGACGGGCGTCATGCCGGATTCGTAGGGAGTGGACTTTATCGGGTCGCGCAGGCGCCGCCCGAGCAGCGCGGATGCACCGATCATGGCAGCGGCGACACCGATCGCGATCAGGATTTGTATCAGGACTGGGAAATACGTCTCAGCGTACGTCGTCGGCATGAAACTGCTGTAACCAGAGTATCAGCGGAAGGTAGCGTCCTAAAGTCGCGCGGCGACACGATCGAGGAGATGTATCGCGAGACCGCCCGAACGCGCTTACTGCAGAGTGCTGGATCCAGGAGACGGAAGCAGAATCCGCAAGTTCTGCTTGCGATGAGAGAATAGATCAGAATTGGATAACCGCAGCGCAGAGAGTCGAAGCGCTCTCATGTCACGGATACGTTCGGTGGATACGGCACCGGAGATGGCCACCCGTCGCCTTCTATACTCCATGGGATTCCGCTACCGATTGCACGCCAAACACCTGCCCGGCAAACCGGACATTGTGTTCCCGTCCTCGCGGAAGGCGATTTTCGTTCATGGCTGCTTTTGGCACGCACATGGATGCAAGATTGGGCGTCCGCCTAAATCCAAGCAGGACTTCTGGGTAGAAAAACTCGACCGCAATCGGCGCCGTGACGAGCAAAATAGGATCGCCTTGCAGTCCGATGGATGGAAGGTGCTAACCGTCTGGCAGTGCCAGACCAAAGACCTCGAATCGTTACGGAGGACTTTGGCCGGTTTCGTGGCCGAAGCTAAGTCAGCCTCCGCATGATGCGTCCGTTGGGGATCGATCTATTTGCGGGAGTCGGCGGACTGACTCTCGGCTTCGAGCAGGCAGGTTTCGACATCGTTGCTGCGGTCGAAATAGATCCTATACACGCCGCCGCGCACGAGTTCAATTTTCCGAATTGTATGGTGATATCCCGATCCGTCGCAGGACTGTCTGCCGAGTCCATACGGAGTACGGCCGGTATCGGAAGCGAAGAAATCGCCGTCGTTTTCGGTGGTGCCCCCTGCCAGGGATTTTCGCTCATCGGCCAACGCGCGTTGGACGATCCGCGCAACGGGTTGGTCCGGGAGTTCGTGAGGCTAGTCGCGGAATTGAATGCGTCCTATTTCGTTTTCGAGAACGTAAAAGGGCTAACGGTAGGCAAGCACAAGAAGTTCTTAGAAGAGCTGATCGAGGCGTTCGGGAAGTGCGGCTATAGCGTGCGCCTGCCATGGGAGGTGCTCGACGCAGCGGAGTACGGAGTTCCTCAGCACCGCGAACGCCTGATTCTCATGGGCGCAAAAGCGGGACTGTTTTTACCCCTCTATCCCGATGCGACCTGCCTGCCGCCGAAAAGCGCCCGCAGCCGTTCCCTTCTGGCTACTGGACCCACTTGCCGCGATGCGCTGGCGGACTTGCCCGAGGCCGAGGACTTCGAGGAACTTTTACGATTCGCGACGAGGTTGCTATCGATAATTGGGGTGATCGCTCCCCATATGCCGGGGCGCTGCGCTGCGAAGACTCTGCCGACTGGCACTTCGGCTATCGGCGCCATTGGCGCCCGACGTCTGCTGACCTCTAGCCTGCGTACGCACCACACGGCGATTTCGCGACGGAGATTTCTGGAGACGCCTCCGGGAGCGATGGAGCCGATTTCCCGGTTCTTTAAGCTTTCTGCAGACGATGTCTGCAACACGCTCCGTGCCGGTACGGATTCCGCGCGCGGCGCATTCACGAGTCCGCGACCGATACACTATTCCGCACCGCGTTGCATCACGGTGCGCGAGATGGCTCGCCTGCACGGATTCCCCGACTGGTTTCGTTTCCACGCGACCAAATGGCACGGCGCACGCCAGATCGGAAACGCCGTACCCCCGCCGTTGGCACGCGCAATCGGAAACTCGATCATGTCCGCACTCGGCATTGTTCCTCAAGCCCCTACGCGAATCCTTCCTCTGGGCGACCCGACGCTGATAGGAATGGACATGTCGGACGCAGCGGCGCACTTCGGTATTGCGGTGCCGATCAGTCGGCGTGATCGAAAGAGCGGGGCTAAGAAGCGGAAGCAGGAAGAAATCGAAGCCGGGATGTTTCGAGGAACAAGATTTGCGTAAGTCAGGACGCTCTGCGCAGACAACGGGAACAAAGTCCGAACGCAAAACGGCAAACGCCTACTCCCGGATCATCGAGTCCATCTTCAACGAGAAATACACGAAGGGTACAAACCAGGTCGAATTCGATCGTTCGGACATTGCATCGCACGCCGAGCTACTAAATATCGCGGTGCCTAAAAAATGTCGGGGATGTCGTCTACTCGTTCAGGTATCGCAAAAACCTACCAGAGAGCATCGCAAAGAAAGCTGCGAAGGGCGAAACGTGGATCATCCGAGGAATGGGAAGGGCCAAGTACAAGTTCGCCTCGGTCGCGCTCGCTCCGATAGTTCCTAACGAACAATTGACGGTGACAAAGGTTCCCGACGCGACACCGCAGATCATTTTGCGATATGCCCTAAGCGACGAACAGGCGCTACTGGCAATTATTCGCCACAGCCGCCTCATCGACATCTTCACCCGAACAACCTGCTATTCGCTGCAAAACCATCTGAGAACTACTGTTGAGGGCATGGGGCAGACCGAAACCGACGAGGTTTACGTCGGCGTGGATCAACGCGGCGCCCAATACGTCTACCCCGTCCAGGCAAAAGGCGGAAAAGACAAACTCGGCATCGTTCAAGTCGAGCAGGATATGGCGATGTGCCAGGAGAAATTCCCGAACTTGATCTGCAAACCGATTGCGGCGCAGTTTATGGCTGACAATGTGATTGCCCTATTTTCGTTCGAACAGGCGACGGGCGATTTGCCGAAGGTCGAAGCAGAAAAGCACTACAAGCTAGCTCCGTCCGAAGATCTTACCGACGCGGAACTTGAGTCGTACCGGTTGCGCAATCAAGATTAGACCATCAACGCAACTCTAGGACACTACCCAGCGGAAGGACTGCCGGACTTCGTATAATGACCGAGTATTCGAGGGCCGCGTATGGAACCCGAACCGATCACAGTCTCCATCAATGGCGAACGCAAGGAAGTGGCGGCCGATCAATCCATCGCGACGCTGCTCGAGGAATTGGGGATCAGCGCCGATACGGTCGCGGTGGAGCTGAACAAGTCCATCGTGCGCAGACGGGATTGGAAAGCCACAGTGGTGCCAAACGATTCCGAACTCGAGATCGTGGAGTTTGTAGGAGGCGGGTAGCACTGGTTTTGGAGGCGCGCTTGACTCTGCCAGCGCTTCTTGTACAATTTGGTGAGCCGGTCGATTCTCTAGAAACGGAAGTGGGGCGTTATGTTCAAAACACGGAAGGTTCGTCCTGATTTAAACGCAGGGCAGCCGACATACACGAGTACCGATGTTGCGAAAATCGCCCAGGTCAGCCTCAGGCAACTTCAATGGTGGGACGAGCGCAAGGTTGTATCTCCCCGCCACGAAGGGCACAAGCGCATTTACTTACCCGAACAGGTGATCGAGATCACAGTGATCGCAGAACTCCGGCGCAAGGGATTTTCGCTCCAAAAGATCCGCCGGGTGCTGCGCTTCCTGCAACGTGAGATGGGGCGGCGGCTGGCCGAGGTTCTTGCGGCGGATGGCAAGCTCCACTTGTTGACGGACGGGAAGTCGATTTATCTCGAAGATCAACAGGATCGAATCATCGACGTGCTGAAGAACGCGAGGCAGCCGATGTTTCTGGTGTGCATGAGCGACCAAGTGAAGCGGCTGGACGACGCGCCGAAAAAGAACGCTCGCTCTGAAGGATCCGGCGCGAGGCGAATGCGGGCGGCAGTCTGATCCGAGCGAAGGATTAACGCGCACAACAGGCACCAAACGCCGTGTGCTGATTACAAGCGCACAACGGGCACCAAACGCCCTGTGCGCTTGTGACTCACGCACAACGTCTATACTGAAAGCAGACCCCTGGAGGTAGAAGTGTCGGCTCGCCGGCGTTATTTTCTTTTCGTCCCCCTGTTTGTTCTCGCATCCGCCTTGTTGGGCGGCATGTTTGCGCCTGACGCGCAGCCGGTAGCAGCGGCCTCGCAGAAGACACCCCCATCAGACGAAGATTTGCGATCGGGCATTGATTCGTTCACCAAGGTCTATGACCTGGTAGAGCAGAACTATGCCGACAAATTGTCGTCGGACAAGGCGATCTATAAGGGTGCCATTCCGGGCATGTTGCGGACGCTCGACCCGCACTCAAATTTTTTCGATCCAAAAGAATTCGCGAGTTTGCGGGAGGAGCAGCACGGAGCCTATTTCGGGATTGGAATGATGATCGGACCGCAGCCTCGGACCGGAAAGCCGATGGTGGTGCATCCGTTCGGAGGCTCGCCGGCGTATAAAGCCGGGCTCCGGCCGGGCGATCTTCTGGTTGAAGTAAACAACAAGCGCGTGGACAATTTGAGCACCACCGAAGTGGCCACGATGCTTAAGGGTCCAAAGGGGACCAGCGTTCAGGTGGTTGTGACGCGCGAAGGCAGCACGAAACCGATCGCCTTCGATCTCGTTCGCGCCGAGATTCCTCGAAACAGCGTGGACATGGCGTTCTGGGTGAAGCCCGGCATCGCCTACATGCGAATTGGATCATTCACCGAGACCACGAGTAAGGAGGTCGAGGATGATTTGAAAACGCTGGGCGAACGGAATATCAAGGGCTTGATCCTCGACCTGCGTGGCAATCCGGGTGGATTGTTGCAGGAGGGCGTCGCGGTGGCGGGCCACTGGCTGGATCGCGGGCAAGTGGTGGTTTCGCACAAAGGACGGGCGTACTCCGAGAAGCCATATCTGGCAAAGGGCAGCCAGTACGGAGAAAGCTATCCGATGGTGGTGCTGGTGGATCGATATTCGGCTTCGGCTGCAGAGATCGTGGCGGGCGCGCTGCAGGATCACGATCGGGCATGGATTCTGGGCGACACCACATTCGGCAAGGGATTGGTTCAAACGGTTTATCCGTTGAGCGACAACACGGGTCTTGCGCTGACGACGCAGCATTACTACACGCCGAGCGGACGCCTGATCCAGCGCGATTATTCGAACATTTCGTTCCTCGATTATTACTACGAGAGACACACCTCGGTGAAGGACCCGAGAGATGTGAAACAGACGGATTTGGGGCGAGTGGTGTACGGCGGTGGTGGAATTACTCCTGACGAAAAGTATCAAACGCCAAAGCTGGATGCCTTTGAACTGGCGGTCTTGCGCAAGAACAGCTTTTTCAATTTTTCCGCGTATTACTTCGGGAATCACGAAACAAAACTGCCAAACGGCTGGGTTCCAGACGAGGCGGTGCTGAACGACTTGCACGATTACCTGATGAAACAGGGCGTGCAGTTCACCGAAGCCGATTGGACGCGCGATCATGGCTGGCTGCGCGACCAATTGCGCGCTGAACTGTACGTCACAGCATTCAGCTACGAGGATTCGCAGAAGATTTTGGTGGAACAAGATCCGGAAACCAGCAAGGCGATGGACGCGATGCCGAAGGCGGCCAACTTGCTTGCGGAATCCAAGGCTCGATTCGAAAAGCAGACGGCAAGCCGTTAAGCCGGCCGGCTAAGTCACAGTTTTGTCATCACAACCCGGCAGGATCAGCTCAAGCGTAGAACAGAGCACCCCGACGCCGCAGATTACCGTCCTCGACACCGGAGGACAGTACACGCATTTGATTGCTCGAAAAGTGCGGGAATTGGGCGTTTACGCGGACGTGGAGCCGAGCGAAACACCGGCTAGCCAACTTCGCCCGCGGAAGGGCATCATCATTTCCGGGGGCCCGGCAAGCGTCTACGAGCGAGGCAGTCCGGACATCGATCCACAAATTCTGAAAGCTGGGCTTCCGGTGCTCGGAATCTGCTACGGCCATCAACTCGTGGCGCATCACCTGGGAGGGAAAGTTCAGAAGGGCGACGCCGGCGAGTACGGAATCGCGCACCTGAGCGTCGAGCGTACGGATCCCCTGTGGAACGGCATTGGAGGGATCGCAAATCTGGATGAATCATCGGGACACGGTCTCGTCGGCGCCTCCCGGTTTCGAAGTGACCGCTTCCACAGAGACGTCGGGGATAGCGGCGATGTCCGATCAGCGGCGAAAAATCTTCGGCGTTCAATTTCATCCCGAGGTGGCGCACACTCATGCGGGCGCGCAGATACTTACCAACTTCGTCTTCGGTGTTTGCGGGGCGGCGGTCGATTGGGACATCTCCGAGCGCGTGCCGCTGATCGAAGAGGAGATTCGCCGCGTTGTGAAGGATCGAAACGTCTTCTTCTTCAGCAGTGGCGGTGTGGACTCTACGGTAGCGTACACGCTTTGTCTCAGAGCTTTGGGTCCCGAGCGGGTATGCGGCATTTATGTGGACACGGGGCTGATGCGCAAGGGCGAAACGGAATTCGTGCGCGAAGGTTTTCACGAATTGGGGGCGGTAAATTTTCTCGTCGAGGACGCAAAGCAAGAGTTTCTGGCCGCTCTCCAGCGGCATTTGCGATCCCGAGGAGAAAAGGCGCGCCATTGGCGAACAGTTCGTCAGAGTTCAAGAACGCATTCTGAAAGGCGAGCATTTCCTCGACGGACACTGGATTCTTGGTCAGGGTACGATTTATCCGGACACGATCGAATCGGGAGGCAGTGCGAAGGCGGATGTGATCAAGACGCATCACAACCGCGTGGCCGGTATTCAGGCGCTGATCGATTCGGGTCGAATTGTTGAGCCGCTCACCTCCTTGTATAAGGACGAGGTGCGGAAAATCGGACGCGAGCTGGGCGTTCCCGAAAAATTTTTGGCGCGGCATCCATTTCCCGGCCCCGGTCTGGCAATTCGCTGCCTCTGTTCCGGCGAGGAGGCGGGCGTTACGGAAACCGAAGATGGCTTTTTGCTGCCCGTGCGGTCCGTCGGCGTGCAGGGCGATTCGCGGAGCTATCGCGGAGTTCTGTCGCTTGCGAACGCACCGTCGCGGGAGGACATCGAGAAAACAGCTCCCGCGCTGACGAATCGCCGCAGGGACATCAATCGCGTAACGGCGTTATGCGGCGGGAAAGTAGCGCTTTCCGCGATGAGAGGATTTGCGGCGACGATTACCGAGCGACGGCTCGATTTGCTGCGGGAAGCGGATGCGATCGTCCGCGCGTTGTGCCTGGAGACCGGCTTTGAAGACGAGGTATGGCAGTTTCCGGTAATTTTAGTGCCGCTCGGCATAGAGCAGGCGCGCGAATCCATTGTCCTCAGGCCAGTCAATTCCGTTGACGGCATGACGGCAGATGTCGTTTTGATGGAACCGGAAATGCTGAAACGGCTGACGGCTCAGCTTCTTGACCTGCCTGAAATCGCAGCGGTGTTTTACGATCTCACGCACAAGCCGCCGGGAACAATCGAGTGGGAGTAGAGCCGCGCTAGATGCGGTGAAAGCTTTTCAGGATATCTTTCGTGCTGTAACGAAGCGCGATAGGGCGGCCGTGCGGACAAGTCATAGGGTAATCGCACGCGGCGAGCGCGCGTAGCAGCCATTCGATTTTCTTCGGCTCGAGCTTGGTATTGATTTTGATCGCGGCCCGGCAGGCAATGGTCGCGCATAGGTTGCGCCTGATTTCATCGAGCGAGGCGGACCGCAGCTCGCTTTCCGCGATCTCGAGAATCTCGAAGATAATTCTCTCAACGTCGCCCGCACCTACATCGGCGGGCGCGGCTTTCACAGCAATGGTGCGGTGGCCGAACGGCTCCGTTTCAAAGCCATGCGCATTCAGCTCATCGGCGATTCGCGCATATTCGAATTGTTGACCGGCGGTGAGCTGCAAAACAAGCGGCATGAGAAGCTGCTGCATCTCGAGGGTTCCCGCTGCCCGCGCGCGCAAGACACGCTCGAATAAAATCCGTTCGTGCGCGACGTGCTGATCTATGATCCAGAGACCATCGCGCCCGGCACCCACGATGAAACTGTCATGGAGCTGGCCGAGGGGGCGCAGGTCCGGCAGCGCGGCGAGGCTGTCGACGCGTTCCCAATCGACCGGAAGCTCGCCTAGAGCGACGTGCGTATCGGGCACGCGCCCGACCGAAGCCCGCGGGCTGATGACGGGAGTGTTCTCGATCGTCGAGGCCCGCTGCGGCGCGCTGAATGTTACTTCCGGCATTTCGGGCATTTCGACGGGCTCCGGCTCAACCGCAAACGCGAGGCTCTTCCGATACACTCTGCATCCGAGCCGAGAATTCCGAGAACGGAAGGCCGCGACGGGCTGCAAGGCAGGCGATCCGGCGGGCACGGCAATAGGCGAATGCGGCAAGGGCATGCTCGATGCGGGACGGCTCTCCATCAGTGCTTCTCGAATCGCATCGCGAACAAAGTCGTGAACAGCGGAGCCATGCCGGAACCGAACTTCAGTTTTCGATGGATGGACATTGACGTCGACCTCACCCGGATCGCAGTTCACAAAAAGCAGGGCGAAAGGATAGCAGCCCGCCGGCAGAAGATTGTGATACGCCGCCGTAATCGCATGGAGAAGGACCTTGTCCCGAATCAGCCGGCCGTTCACAAACAGAAAAACAGAATTGCGATTTAATTTCTGGACCTGTGGCGCGGAGACCAGCCCCTCGAGGGCGAGCGGCAAAACCTCCGGTTCCGTCTGCTGTTCGGACGGACGCGCACTGGGGAGGAACGTACGGCGGCGGCAGCCGCAACTCGAGCAGCTTGGGGCCGAGATCGATCAGTTCGTTTACGATTTCGGCGCCGAAGATCTGGAATGCGCGCTCGCGCGGCGTCGCAACTGGGGTCACGTTCAGCAACTCCCGGCCATCGTGATAGAGCTCAAAGCGCTTTTCCGCGTGCGCGAGGCTGTAATGCGTAACGAGCGATCCGATGTGCGCGAGCTCCGTCTGATCGGACCGCAAGAATTTCTTGCGGGCAGGCACATTGAAGAACAGATCACGGACCGAGATCGTCGTGCCGACGCGGCGTGCCAGCTCATCGCAGCGCAGCAACTTTCCGCCCGCAATCTCGACGGCTGTTCCGGTCTGCTCTTCGCGCCGAGCGAGTCTCAAGCAGCAACCGGCTTACGGATGCGATGGAAGGGAGGGCTTCGCCGCGGAAGCCGAGCGTCGCGATCGCAAGCAGGTCTTTCACATCGCTCAGCTTGCTGGTGGCGTGCCTCTCAAAAGCAAGCAGGGCGTCATCGCGCAGCATCCCGTAGCCGTCATCCTGAACGCGAATGAGGCGGCGGCCGGCGTTTTCCGTGTCGATCCGAATGTCGGACGCTCCCGCATCGAGCGCATTCTCCAACAGCTCTTTGACAACGGACGCGGGCCGCTCCACCACCTCCCCAGCCGCGATCTTGTTGGCGACGGCGTCGGAGAGAATTCGAATGCGACCCATTTACCGGCGTGGAAGCGACGGAAGGTCAGCCGTTCATAGCGGCGAGAAACTCGGCGTTCGAGCGCGTTTTGCCCAGCTTATCGAGCAAAAGCTCCATGGATTCGACGGGCGAAAGCGGATTCAGAACCTTGCGCAGGATCCACACACGGTTGAGCTCTTCACGAGGCATGAGCAGCTCTTCTTTTCGCGTGCCGCTCTTGTTGATATCAATGGCCGGGAACACGCGCTTATCGACAAGCTTTCGATCCAGATGGATTTCCATGTTGCCGGTGCCTTTGAACTCTTCGAAGATTACGTCGTCCATGCGGCTTCCCGTGTCGACCAGAGCAGTGGCCACGATCGTCAACGACCCACCTTCTTCGATGTTGCGCGCCGCCCCGAAAAACCGCTTCGGCCGCTGCAACGCGTTCGAATCCACGCCGCCCGACAGAACCTTCCCCGATGGAGGCACGACGGTGTTGTAGGCGCGCGCGAGGCGGGTGATGGAATCGAGCAAGATGACGACATCGCGTTTGTGCTCGATGAGACGCTTGGCTTTTTCGATGACCATCTCGGCTACTTGCACGTGCCGGGAAGCCGGCTCATCGAAAGTGGAGCTGATGACCTCGCCGCGCACGGATCGCTGCATATCGGTAACTTCTTCCGGGCGCTCGTCGATCAACAGCACGATCAGGTTCACATCGGGGTGATTGGTGGTAACGGAGTTCGCGATGCTTTGGAGCAACATCGTTTTTCCCGTTCGCGGAGGAGCGACAATCAAGCCGCGCTGTCCTTTGCCAAGAGGCGTGAGGAGATCCATGACGCGACCGGAGAAGTTATCTTTCGCGGTTTCAAGCTTCACTCGCTCATCCGGGTAAAGGGGCGTCAGGTTATCGAAGAAGATCTTGTTGCGCGATTCTTCCGGCGGCTCGAAGTTAATCGCGTCTACTTTGATCAGGGCAAAATAGCGCTCGCCCTCTTTGGGCGGCCGAATCTGACCGGAAACGGTGTCGCCAGTGCGAAGATCGAATCGCCGGATCTGAGACGGCGAGACATAGACGTCGTCGGGACCGGGCAAATAGTTGTATTCGGGCGCGCGGAGGAAGCCGAAGCCGTCGGGCAGGCATTCGAGAACGCCTTCGGAGAAGATGAGCCCGCTCTTTTCGGCTTGCGTTTGCAGAATCTTGAAAATGAGTTCTTGCTTGCGCAGTCCCGCAGCACCGGGGACACCGAGATCCTTGGCGATCTGGTTCAGTGCTTGGATACTCATATCCTTCAGCTCGACAAGATCGAGAGTGGTGGCTCCATTACGTTGCGCCTGAGCGCCGGTATTGCCGATGGAATGGCGTCCGCGGCGGTGTTGCTGCAGGGTTTGCGGAGGCTGTGTTTGTGCCGGCTGGCTTTGGGGCTGCTGCTGCGCCGGTGGTTGCGCGTTCGATTCAGCAGGCGGACGCTTAGCTGGTTCTGCGGCAGGGCGCGCCTCGGCAGGACGGCCATTCGGCCTTCCTTCCGCGGATTTCACGTCGCTCGCCGGCCGCGCGCGGGTTGCCGGAGCTTTATCCTGGCGCGGACCGTTTACTTTGGATTCGCTGGGCCGGGATTCCGGCGCATCGTTCCTCTCGCCACCGGCAGCGTCGCTCGCTTCGGCAGCGGAGGCCGTTGTGCCGGATTCCGGTTCGGAGGTCTTGCCTTCGGGGGAAGCCGCGGGGGCTACTACTGCGTGTTCTTGATCTTCGAGATGATTTGCCAAATTTCCCTCACTCCCCGGCCATCTTGGGCCGAGAACGGCACGGGCTGCTGATCTTGCAATTCCTTGGCGATCGCCGCCAGTCCGTTTTTCACTTGATTACTTTTCAGTTTGTCGATCTTGGTGACTACCACCTGGTATCGACGATTGTGGAACTCAAGCCAGGCCTTAAGCTCCAGGTCCATATCCATCCATCCGCGCCTGGCATCAAGCAGCAGGAACGACAACGCTAGATTTTGCCGCTCCAGCAGGTAACTTTCAATCAGCTTCTTCCAGCCTGCGCGCTCTTCCCTGGAGACGTGCGCATAACCATATCCCGGGAGATCGACGAAATAAATGTCTTCATCGATCCGGAAGAAGTTCACCAACTGTGTGCATCCCGGGCGGGCGCTCGTAAAAGCCAATCCCGGACGGCTTGCGAGCCGATTCAGGAGGCTCGATTTGCCCACGTTACTTCGGCCCAGGAACGCGAATTCCACGGGCTTCCGTACATTCGCCTCGAGCGGGAATTGCTGGGCCTGCGCCGCACTGACGATCAGGCTTGGTGCTGCTTCGGTTCCCACCACGAGTTTATCCAAACTTCACATGCCGAATGCTTGAGGCAAGAAGCTAATGCGTCAGATTATCTTCCGGCCTTCCCGCCAGTTCCGCCGCAGTTGCCGCCGGCGCGAGCGGCAGAGCCACGATTTCCCGCTCCAACGAAAGCTTGAGAACTTCGTCCATGGAAGAAACGAAATTCAGGTTCATATCCTTGCGGATATTTTCCGGGATATCCACCAAATCCTTTTCGTTGTCTTTTGGAAGGACAACGTGGAAAATTCCGTGCCGATGCGCAGCAAGCAATTTTTCCTTCAGGCCGCCGATGGGCAGTACCCGGCCGCGCACGGTGATCTCACCGGTCATTGCGAGATCGCAGCGGACCGGAATACCCGTGAGCGCGCTGCAAATGCTGGTTGCAAGAGTGATTCCGGCAGAAGGTCCGTCCTTCGGGATGGCACCCTCGGGCACGTGGACGTGGATATCGAGATGACGATAGAAGTCCTTCGGCAGCCCGAGATATTGCGCCCGGGAACGAATGTAGCTCATAGCTGCCTGGGCGGATTCCTGCATCACGTCGCCCAGCTTTCCGGTGGTCATCATCTTGCCACGGCCTTCCATCACGGTAGCTTCCGTCGTGAGTATAGAGCCGCCGACCTCGGTCCAGGCCAGTCCGGTTGTGGCGCCGATTTCGTTGCATTTGTCGAGATCGCGGTCGCGAAAGCGCGCCGGTCCTAAGAACTCAGCCACCGTCTGAGGAGTTATCACGATTTTTTCGATCGGGATCAGAGGCGCTTCTTCCGTCTTCGCCGATTTCTTACCCTTGCGAGTCCGTTTTTCCGGAATAGGCGCCTCTTCGATGGCCTCGCCTGCGGCTCCGACCGGTTCGGCTGAAGCTCCGTCGGTTTCTTCGCTTACGGGCGCTTGTGCTTCGACCACCTTGCGAGCGACCTTGCGGCAGAGATTTCCGATTTCGCGCTCGAGATTTCGAACGCCTGCCTCGCGGGTGTAGGACTGAATGATGGTTTGCAGCCCTTCGTCTTTAAACTCCACCTGTTCTTCCGAGACGCCCGTGTCTTTTCGCTGCTTCAGAACGAGGAAGCGCTTGGCGATTTCGAGCTTTTCCAGCTCGGTATAGCCGGAGAGCCGTATGACCTCCATGCGGTCCTGCAAAGCCGGCGGAATCGTGTGGAGCACGTTGGCGGTGGCGATAAAAAATACTTCTCTGAGATCGTACTCGACATCGAGATAGTGATCCATGAACATGTAATTCTGTTCCGGATCGAGCACTTCGAGGAGCGCGGAGGAAGGATCCCCGCGAAAATCCATCGACATCTTGTCGACTTCATCAAGCATGACGACCGGATTTCTGGTTCCGGCCTTTTTCATCATCTGGATGACTTGTCCAGGCAGCGCGCCGATATACGTCCGGCGGTGCCCACGAATCTCAGCTTCATCCCGCACCCCGCCGAGCGAAAGCCGGACGAACTTGCGTCCAGTGGCCTTCGCAATCGACATACCGAGCGACGTCTTACCGACTCCGGGCGCTCCGACAAAGCACAGAATCGACCCTTTGGGATTCTGGACCAGGCGGCGAACGGAAAGAAACTCCAGGATGCGCTCCTTGATCTTTTCAAGGCCGTAATGATCCCCTTCGAGAACCGTGCGCGCGTGCCGCAGGTCCCGGATTTCCTTGCTGCGCTTTTTCCAGGGGACAGCGAGCAGCCAATCGAGGTAATTGCGGGAGACGGTGGATTCCGCGGACATGGGCGGCATGCCTTCGAGGCGCTTCAGCTCGGCGACCGCTTTTTCATGCGCGTCCTTGGTCATCCCAGCGGCGTCGATTTTTTTCTTCAGCTCGTCGAATTCGCTCTTTTCCCCGCGCCCGAGCTCCTTTTGGATGGCCTTGATCTTTTCGTTGAGGTAGTACTCTTTTTGAGCGCGCTCCATCTGGCGCTTAACGCGGCCTTGTATGGTGCGATCGACGTTTAATTTTTCGATCTCAATGTCAAGCAGGTCGGCGACACGGGTGAGCCGGTCAATGGGATCGAAGATTTCCAGCAATTCCTGTTTTTCTTCGATGGTGAGCTGCAGATTCGCTCCCACGGTGTCGGCGAGCTTGCCGGGATCGTCAACGCGGATAGCCGCGATCATGGTCTCGTAGTTGAGATTTTGGCTGAGCTTTACGTACTGCTCGAACAGATTCGTGACCCGGCTGGTCAGCGCTTCGAGTTGGCTTCCCTGCTCCACTTTGAAACTGGCTGTTTTGACGACGGCGCGGAAATAACCTTCCTCTTCGCTTACCGAAACGACTTTGCCGCGCTCCACTCCCTCGACCAGAACTTTGATATTTCCGTCGGGTTGCTTCAGGCTTTGCACGATGTTCGCAACCGTTCCGACCGAGTAAATTTCGTCAGGCCTGGGCTCGTCCACCGAGGCATCGTGCTGGGTTGCCAGAAAAATCTTCTTGTCGCCCAGGAGCGCCTCTTCGAGCGCGCGGACACTCGACTCGCGCCCTACGACAAACGGAGTCATCATGTACGGGAAGATCACCACGTCCCGAATGGGCATCATGGGTAGCCGCTTTGTATCGGTTTTGTCTTTCGTAGTTACCATTTCGTCTTTCTAGGAAGATTGCCGAGGGATGCAGGAGGGGAGAATCAGCAGCTTACAGATTAGGAAGCTGCCCGGTCGAAAACTCTCTGGGAGCGGAGCCTCAGCCCGCTTTCTCGAGCACCGCCATGTTGATTTTTTGCGACAGGACCATCTCTTTTGTTACCAGGAACTCGCGAACCTTTTTGAAGGTTGGGAGATAGTACATCAGGTCCAGCATCAGATCTTCCAGGATCATGCGTAGACCGCGCGCGCCCACCTTGCGTTCCATCGCCAGTTGCGCAACGGCATCCAGGGCGTCCTCGCTAAATCTGAGCTTAACATTCTCAAACTCAAACAGCTTCTGATATTGGCGGATAATCGCATTTTTCGGCTTTGTGAGGATCTGAACCAAAGCCTCCTTGGAGAGATCCTCCAGCACAGCACTGACGGGCATGCGGCCGATGAACTCGGGAATGAAGCCGTATTTGATCAAATCGACTGGCTGACATTGAATCAATAAATCCACGTCACGCCTCGGGGCATTCGCGCCACGACGGCCCGCATCTTTTTCATCAGGCGCGACAAATCCGATGGACTTTGTACCCACTCGCCTCGCAATGACCTTTTCCAGACCGATAAATGCGCCGCCACAGATGAACAGAATATTGGTGGTGTCTACGGGCGTAAATTCCTGATGTGGATGTTTTCGCCCACCTTGGGGAGGAACGTTGGCGATCGTGCCTTCCAAAATCTTCAGCAGCGCTTGCTGAACACCTTCACCAGAGACGTCGCGTGTGATGGACGGATTCTCATCTTTGCGGCCAATTTTATCGATTTCGTCTATATATATGATGCCAGTCTGGGCCCGTGGGACGTCCCAATCGGCGTTTTGAAGAAGCCGAAGAATGATGTTCTCCACATCTTCGCCTACGTAACCGGCCTCAGTGAGCGTCGTAGCGTCCACGATGGCGAACGGAACGTCGAGGATGCGCGCAAGAGTCTGAGCTAACAGGGTTTTTCCGGTGCCGGTAGGGCCGATCAGGAGAATGTTCGATTTTGAGAGCTCGACCTCACTGCCGCGCTGCTTGTTCATCTGGATGCGCTTGTAGTGGTTGTAAACGGCGACAGCGAGCTTCTTCTTCGTAGAATCCTGGCCGATCACATACTGATCGAGATATTCCTTCAATTCCAGAGGGCGCGGCAGTTTCCCGGGTCCGCCATAGGTCTGTTCGTGGCGATCGTCTTCTATGATCGAGTTGCAAACGGCAATGCATTCATCGCAGATATACGCTCGGGGGTAATCGCTGGGAGACGAAATCAGCTTGCCGACAACATCTTGGCTTTTGTGGCAAAACGAACAGCGAAGGGATTCGTCAGTTCCGGCGCGCTTCAAGCTGGTTCTCCCAGGTAGGAAAAGATCAAGAGAGCCCTTGCCCTTTTAGAGATTGATTCAACATCAGTATAACAACACTATTCCACTTTGGGTTAAGAAAACTCAAGGGTTGTAGGCGGTACTTGACGGGGGAGAATGGAGTTTCGTGCACAGTTATCGGGCAAGAACAGGAGCTGCCGGAGAGTGTTCCGACTGGCTTCTCTCCTAGCGCTGGCGGGACTCCTTTTCGCTCAGGCGGATACAGGCGAATTACGAATTAGTGTAAAGGACCCGAGCGGTCTTCCGATACGGGGGGATGCGGAGCTGGTCAGCGAAGCGAACCAGTACGTGCGGGAGTTTGCCACGGACGCGCAAGGCCGCATTACCGTGAAGCGTTTACCATTTGGGCGCTACACCGTGAAGGTGAGCCATACGGGATTCGCACCGGCAGCGCAGTTGGTTGACGTTCATTCGGCGATTCCGACGGAGATGACCATATCGCTGGGGATGGGGGCACTGAAAACGACAGTAAACGTTGACAGCGACAGCACTCTTGTGAATCCCGGCGATGTCAGTTCCGTGAATCGAATCGGAAACACCACACTTCAGGGCCGCCTGGCCGCTCAGCCGGGTCGATCGGTGGCCGAACTGGTGAATCAGGAGCCCGGGTGGCTGTTTGAAGCCAACGGCATTCTGCATCCCAGAGCGGAGGAGTACCAGACGCAATATGTCGTGGACGGACTTCCGCTCACAGAGAACCGATCCGTAGCTTTCGTTCCGGATTTCGATGTCAACAGCGTTCAGGAGATGAGCGTTTACACGGCCGGGTTTCCCGCGGAGTACGGCAGAAAGATGGGCGGCGTGATTGAAATGGAAACCCAGCGAGATACGCGCCCGGGATTTCATGGCAGTGCCGTACTGTCGGGCGGCAGTTTCGATACTGCGGGTGCCTATCTCGAAGGGCAGTATGGGTGGGGGAAAAACACGTTCACCATCAGTGGGTCAGCAAACACAACGGACCGGTATCTGGATCCGCCCGTGCTTCAGAACTACACAAATCACGGTACCCTTGTCGATTTCATGGCGCAGTATGAAGGCGACCTCAGCGATCGAGACCGGATCGGAATCGTTCTTCGGCGCGAGCAATCCAGATTTCTAGTACCGAACGAGATCACCCAGCAAGCAACGGGGCAGCGGCAGGATCGAGACAATTTCGAGACCGCCGCTCAATTCTCGTACCAGCACATCTTTTCGGCAAATGTACTCGGCAATTTGCGCGCCATGACGCGCGATATCACGGCCGGTTTGTGGTCGAACGATTTATCGACTCCCATGATTGCCGGCCAGGACCGCGGGTATCACGAACAATATGTAAAAGGCACGATTTCAGTTCACGCCGGCAGGCATGAGCTTAAAACCGGGGTTGAGTCCGATTATGCATCGATTCAGGAATCATTGAATTACCTCATCACGGATCCCGAACAGTTCGACCCCGATACGCCGCCATCGTTCCGCTTCTACGGTCATGCGCTGGACCGAGAGCAGGGAGTGTTCGGGCAGGATGAGATGCATTGGAAGAATCTCACGTTGAGCGGGGGCATTCGTTTCGATCACTACGACTTGCTGGTAAATCAGGTTGGCTGGAGCCCGAGGGCGGGAATCGCTGTCTATTGGCCATGGACAAAAATGGTGCTGCGCGCCTCTTACGACCGAATTTTTCAAACGCCGGCATTCGAGAACATTCTGATCGCGAGTTCTCCGGCTGTGACCAGCTTGAGTGATCAGGTCCTGCGATTGCCGCTGCAGCCGGCTCGCGGGAACTACTATCAAGCGGGGTTCTCCCGGGCTTTTTTCGGCAAGATCAGTTTCAGCGGCAACTTTTTCTGGCGCAGATACCACAACTTTCCCGATGACGATCTTCTGCTGAACACAGGGGTGAGCTTTCCAATTGCGTTTGCACTCGCGAACATTTATGGAGCCGAGGCGAAGCTCGAGATTGCACACTGGGGGCCGTTCTCCGGATACGCCAGCTATACGAACCTGCGTGGGAACGGATATTTTCCGGTTACGGGCGGGCTGTTCATTGGAGATGACGCGGCGCAGGCTATCAGCGCGAACGGTAACGTCTTTCCGGTTTCGCAGGACCAGCGAAATACCGTGCGGGCACGTTTTCGATACGACATCACTTCGCGGGTCTGGGCAGCGATCGGAGGCAGCTACGATAGCGGCCTTCCCATCGACTTTCAGGGCACATATGAGGACGCTGCTCAGCAATACGGCCAGGCGATTGTCGATCGAGTGAACTTCGGGAATTTTCGCCCGCGGCCGCTAGGATCCCTGAATGCCTCGCTGGGGGTGTTGCTGCGGCAGAGCGATAGCCTTCCGATCCGCTTTCAGATTGACGGGACGAATCTAACGAACGAAGTGAACGTGCTCGATTTTGCCGGTTTATTCTCGGGAACGGCGGTGGGCATTACGCGCAGCGTGAATGCGCGTTTGCAATTTCAATTTTGATTGCGAGGAACGCGGCTGGGGATGAGCAGTTAAGGCCAGCTTCCCTGCCCGGCAATCACAGGCGAGAGCAGTATCCCACATAACGCCCGAACTCTGGCGGTCCGGAATGCGTATCCGTATACGGCAAATTTTCGGCGTGCACAATGCGGCGCTTGGACTCTATAGCCCCATGTCGGGAGATAACTAGCAATCGGGGGTGACTCTGCAAGAACACCCAACCCACATGTTTCTTCGGTGTGGGATAGTGTTAGCCCAGTTTCTTCGAAACTATTGGGGCGCCTCATGCGTGGACGCCTTTTCGATGACCGGGATTTACCCAATTCCACGCATGTAGCCGTCGTGAACCAAGCCTTCGCGGATCAGTTCTTCCCAAACGAAAATCCGATGGATAAACGATTTGGGCTCGGCAGCGTGGAACAGAGCCGCGAGCATCAAATCATTGGCGTTGTAGATAACCTTGTTTTTCGCAATCCGCGCCAGCCTACCCCGCCACCCATGTTTTTCCTTCCGCTGTTGCAAATGTCAACGAGCGAATGGGCGGATGATGCGAAGGCGCGATCGAATTTCATTGAGTCCCTTATCCTGCGGGTGAGGGGCCGCCGAGAAACTTCTGAAACGAATTTTATCTGAAAGAGCGAAGCACCTACCAAGGGCAACCACTAAGAAGAAAGTCGGCAACGCGAAAAAGTAGAAAGGAACGCGCGTATGAATAGCGAAATTATCCCCTACGCTTACCGTCCGGAGCTGCCCGCGATCATCGCGCATGCAGGCGAGAAAGCTGCGTGGTGCTTCCTCGGTATTACCGATGATAAAGACGGGCCGCTGTTCCGCACGGCGGGACGCGCTACGGGAATCCAGCGCCGCATGGTGCAGAAGGACGCCTACAAGATCACCGAGCCGCGCGCGCAAGGCTGGAATCAAAACCAAAGTCGGCAATCACAGCTTGCGCACCACCGGCATCACCGATTACCTCAAAAGCGAAGGCTCCTCTCTGACGAAAGCTCGAGAGATGGCGAACTACTCCGACACTCGTACGATGCAGCTTTACGACCGGCGCGCGGGTGTGGCCTCCATCAGCGAGTATGAAAAGGTAGGGATTTGACAAGAAATGTCCGACCTGACTGCTCTGGAAAAGCGGAAGCTCGAAAAGCTCCTGGGAATGGACAGTGGTTATGTCCTGAACTTTTCCAACAAAACATTCGCAGAATTTATACGAGACTGTACGGACCGCGAAATCTATGACACACGGTACGAGTGTGGCAGTGGGTCCAAGGCCAACCGGCTTCGAGCATTCTGGCTCAAGGAAGACAACAAAACCGTCGGCACGCTCATGCGGGAAATGCTAGATGACAGCTACGAACTGCTCAGTCCGCAAGCATCAGCGATCTTAAAAGAAGAGTGCCGCGGCATCGCATGCAGGCTTTTGGGCGAAGCTTCCGTCGCTTCCATTCGCCAGGCTGCAGATGCCAAAGGGGCAGAGTCTCACCGGTCTAAAGCGCTTCAAGTGTTGAGGAATGAGTTTCTCACCTTGGCGGCGGAGCCAGACCGAAGAAAGGCCGGATTCGCCCTAGAAGACTTGTTAAATAGGCTTTTTAAGTTATTTGAACTTCAACCGCGTGAGCCGTTTCGCATCGAGGGAGAGCAGATAGACGGGTCATTTGTGCTGGATGGGGAAATTTATCTCGTTGAGTCCAAATGGGAGCAACATCCGCTGCCAGAGGCCGATTTATTGGTATTCCGGGGAAAGATTGAAGGTAAGTCGACATTTACGCGTGGAGTGTTCATAGCGCTCAACGGTATAAGCACAGCGGCCCTGCACGCAATTACGAAGGGGAAAGCTCCTTCCTTCTTCGTTATGAATGGTCATGACCTGCTGATGATTCTGAACGGGGCAATAAGTTTAACCGAATTTCTTCAAAAACGAGTGCGCTTGCTTGCCGAGAGGGGCAGCGTGTGTATCCCGTTCGCGGAGGTCACATAACAGTTGCTAGCTCGGTAAAGGTAGTTGCCGCGGCTAATGCTCAACGCTTGCGAGAAGGTGAGCGTTGCAATGCGGTATGAAGCTGATAGATGAAATCATTACGCTCGCCTCGAATGAATCGGCGTCCGTTTCCACTTTATTGCGAAAATGCCTGGTTCTTGCTCATATGCTGCGCAACGACCGGCTTCAGGTTTGGGCGCAAAGCGAGCTTGACGGGTATCAAGGCGAACCGGCAGAGATTCCTGAATATCGGAAAACGGTTGCTCATGCGAAAGGTCTTTTCCTGGGTCCGGCAGGCGTATACATCGACGGTCAGCCGATACCGGCGGTTGCGCTGAAGGAAGAGCACAGGCACTGGGCAGAGGAAGCGACGCTAGCCCAACCGATAGCGGCTTATGAAGGTGTAGCGGCGGACTCGAAGATGGTTTTCGAGTGGCCAGCAAATCTCACCGTGCTGTATCAGAAGACCTTCTTTCAAGGACAGTATGCGCTGAATCGCGCGTGGCTGGAGGTCCCAGGCTCCGTCCTGGTTGGGCTTATCGACACCATCAAAACGAGAATTCTGCGGCTGGCGCTCGAACTCAAGGGCGAATTGGGAGAAGTGCATGATGACCCGACCGAACTAACCAAGGAGAGAGTCGACCAGACTGTGATCAACAACATCTACGGCGGCACAAACGTGATTGCTTCGCACGATTTCGCCCAGGTCGGAAGCATTGAAATTCGTCAGGGAGATTGGGGGGCGCTTTCCGACGCGCTGAGCAGTAGACTGGGCGTTACGCCTGCTGCCGTAAGAGAGCTGAAGGCATCGCTCGACGCCGACGCAAAGGGCGCCCTGCAGCTCGGGTTGGGAATTCGGACGGCGAACTGGCTCAAGGAGCTGGGCAAAACATCGGGCAAGGCCGCCCTTAAACTCGCGGCTGAAGCAGCGCAAGCCGAAGCACGGCGGTGGATATTTGGCTTTCTAGGGCTGCCGGTGTGATGCTGGGGCCTTGTTTTTTGCACATATGTTCTGCACGTCGCATCACGCGCGTTTGAATGCCGTGCACAAATCGTGATTTGCGCACAACGTTGTTTCCGGATTGTCCGTAGTCTGGAGAGTTGCTCGCGCTTCGGTGAGTACATGCCGATTACGCATCCTTTACGGAAACACTCCTGCCTGCGGATCTGACTGCACCTGCTTCGTAACAATCTGCAACGACGTGTTTCGACCCGCTGCCTCGACACGCGGCTGTGCCTCCTATTAGCAAAGATCAAAGGACGATGAATGTCTCTGGTTGAGTTCCATCCATAAGAGTCGGTTAGGCTTCAAACAACAGTGCTTACTGCGCTTTGCGCGTAGGGCGGCATCTAGTCAGAAGCCACCGGAGGTCAGGATGCCACCCGTCATCTCTGACCTCACAAATTCATCGGACGCTCGCCGCGGTCGACCCCTACCTGACACTTGTCAACGTGATGACCATGGAGGAACAGCTACGCGGTTTGTTGCGGCATGAGTGGCTCATCGCTCAACTAGCCGAACTATTCGGCCTCTTGGCCCTTGCACTTGCGTCCGTGGGTTTGTACGGTGTGACCGCATATTCCGCGGTGCGCCGAACGAGCGAAATCGGGATACGCACGGCGCTCGGGGCAACTCGCTCCACCGTAATTAGGCTGATTTTGGGCGGTGCATTGCAGCAGATGGGGATTGCTTTGATCATCGGCATCGCGGCCGCACTCGGTGCCGGACGCGTCTTAGCCGATCTCCTGTACGGTGTCAAAACATACGATCCGTTATTCTGGCGGCAACCGCGTTTATGTTAGCGATGTGTGCTACGGTAGCTGCTTTCATTCCTGCTCTCCGCGCCAGCAGCATCGATCCGGTCACTGCGTTACGAATCGATTGATCCCTGTTTGAGCTTCGCCGGAGCGCGGTCTGAATTTCGGAATCCGAGAAGGACAGTAGACAGACGCCCTCGGCGAGATCACGCGTGCTTTTGGGCCTGTTCAAACAGGAAGTGAATGGCCTTTTCGGTCTGGATCTGGGCGGCGATGCGGGCCAGAGCGCCTTCTTTCTCGAGACGGGCGCGGGTGACCGCTACGGCTTCGCGCTCCTGACGCGCGATGCGCTGAACCTCGCGATCCACTTCATCCTGCGTGGCGTGGATGGCTTCGCGTTCCGAAATCTTTTCGAGCAGGAGAGAAGCTTTCACGCTCCGGACGGCTTTGTCGCGCTGCGCCTCTTTCACCTTTTGCCAATCGAGCTTCTTCATGGCTTCGGGATCGACACCATGCCCCAGAAGCTCGTGGAGCTGCGCCCGGACCTGATTCTCGATCTGCCTGTCGATGTACGCCTCGGGAACCGGGAAATCACTTGATGCGACGAGTTGATCGATCAGTTCTTCCTTTGCCGCTTGCTGGGCCACGTATTGTTTTTGATGGAAGATGGATTTCTTTACCGTTTCTTTCAGCTCATCGAGATTCTGATAGTCGCCCAGATCGCGAGCGAATTCGTCATCGAGTGCCGGCAGTTCTTTCTTGCGGATGGTCTTGGGCGTGAGCTCAAATTTGACGGTTTTCCCTGCGAGTTTTTCCTGCGCGTATTCGTCGGGATAGGTAACGGAGATGTCTTTCACATCGTCAGGGTTTGCGCCGATGAGGCTCTCGTTAAAGGCCGGCAGCGTGTCTTCCCCGCCCACATGAATTTGGACATCTTGATCGATCGGCTCAGCGAGACCCGAAAGGGATTTCAAATGCACCAGGACGTAATCGCCGTTTTCGATCGGACGCGGATCGAGGTTGACGTATTCGGCTTTGCTCTCGCGCAAGGATTCGAGACGCTCGGCAACCTCTTCCTCCGTAACCGCGGGCTCCTCGTACTTAGCAGACAATCCGCGGTATTCTCCCAACTCAAATTCGGGGGCAATTTCGAAATCGGCTTTGAAGCGTATCGGCTGGCCGGGCTCGAAATGGAGGTCGGTGATGTTCGGGCGTGCCCACAACTTTGAGATCGTCCTTTTCCACGCGAGCACGAAACGCCTGGGGCAGCAAGGCGTCGAGAATCTCACTGCGGATCTCGCCTTGAAACCGGGATTGGATCAAGTTTGGGGGAGCTTTGCCGGGACGAAATCCGGGCAGGCGGGCGCGCTGCTTGATGGAGTTCGTAGCACGCTCCCTCGCACGCTCCACTTCGTCAAGCGGGATCTCGATTTCGAGCGACCGCTTGCAGTCCGTAACTGTCGACACTGTTCAAACCACCGCTGTCAATTGAGCGGCTTCGCGCAAAGGTTCGACTTTATCGGTTACTTCCCAGCTAAAGGTCTCTTCGGTGCGGCCAAAGTGGCCGAAAGCCGCGGTTTTCCGGTAAATCGGGCGGCGAAGCTCCAAGTGATCGATCATGCCGGCTGGGGTGAGCGAAAAATTCTCCCGAATCAGCTCGGCGAAGCGTTGATCCTCGATTTTGCCTGTTCCGAAGGTATTCACGCTGACCGAAACCGGTTCGGCGACACCGATGGCGTAGGCGAATTGCACTTCCACTTTCGATGCGAGACCCGAAGCAACGATGTTCTTCGCAATATATCGGGCCATGTAGCAGGCCGAACGATCAACTTTGGTCGGGTCTTTGCCCGAGAAAGCGCCGCCACCGTGCCGGCCCATGCCGCCGTAGGTATCGACGATGATCTTGCGGCCCGTAAGGCCAGTGTCTCCGTGAGGGCCGCCGATGACGAACCGTCCGGTCGGATTGATATGGAACTTGGTTTGTGAATCGACCATCTTCGAGGGAATCACTTGGTCGATGATCATCTTTTTGACGTCGGCCCGGATCTGGTCCGTAGTCACATCTTCATCGTGCTGGGTTGAGATAACAACAGCGTCGATGCGCTTGGGTCTGCCGTCGACGTACTCGACGCTGACCTGGCTCTTGCCGTCCGGACGAAGATAAGGCAACTCGCCTTCGCGGCGCGCTTCGCTCAAGCGGCGGACGAGTTTGTGGGCCATCATGATCGGCAGCGGCATGAACTCTGGCGTTTCATCACACGCGAAGCCGAACATCAGGCCCTGGTCGCCTGCCCCGCCGGTATCGACGCCCATCGCGATATCGGGAGATTGGGACTGGATCATATTCACCACGCCGCAGGTCTTGCAATCAAATCCAAACGCCGCGTCAGTGTAGCCGATGCTGTTGATCACTCCGCGTACCAGCTTGGGGACGTCGACATAAGTCTTGGTCGTGATCTCACCGGCAACGATGCAGATACCGGTAGTGACGAGGGTTTCGCAGGCCACACGGCCACGAGGGTCGTCCGCGAGAACGGCGTCGAGAACTGCGTCTGAGACCTGATCGGCAACCTTATCGGGGTGGCCTTCGGTGACGGATTCGGACGTAAAAATATATTTCATCGAAACTAACAGAACTCCTTCCGAGGATGAGATGCGTTTTGTTTGTAGTTCCCGGCCGAGAGGGCGAGGCGCGTGTAACAAAGGACGCGAATTTTTAGTGTATCAATCGGAAACGTTAGGACATGCAGGCTCGGCGGTGTGGCTGCAGGCGCTTATTCGTTGCGCAAAGCTTGCATAGGATCGACGCGCATGGCCCGAGCGGCTGGGAAGTATGTGGCAGCAAGGGCGGTGGCGCCGAGAGCCAGAGCGGCGAGGACGAAGCTGACGGGATCTGTGGGCTTGACGTTGTAGAGCAAGGTCGCCAGATATCGCGTGAGAAGGAACGAAGCGGCGACGCCGATCCCGAGCCCGGCGATGGCGAGTAGAAGAGCTTCGACGCAACACCTGGCGGAAGACGAGGCCGGGAACTGCGCCGAGCGCCATGCGAATCCCGATTTCGCGGGTGCGCTGCGCGACCGAGAGCGCAACGACTCCATAGATACCGAGCACGGCGAGGAATAGCGCGAGCCCCGAGGATACGGCGAGAAGCGTGGTGCTGAAGCGGCGCGGCTTCATCGCCTCATTTACGGCTTCAGTCATGGTGCGGAGATCGGCCAAAGGCAAGTTGCGATCGAGCGAAGCGACGGCGATCCGAGCAGCGGATTCCAACGCGCTTGGCTCAACTGCGCCTCGGAGAACAACGTTCATACTCCGCGCGGCATCCGCATTATCGTCAGGCAATTGCGCGAGAGGCATGTAGACGTGGAAGTCGGCTGGGAGATCAAGACGTTTCTCCTTGGCGTCCGCTACGACGCCTACGATAGTGGCCCAGGGCCCTTTATCATCCAGACCGCCGAAGCGAACCCGCTTGCCGACCGCACCTCGAAGAGGCCAGTATCGTTTCGCTAGAGTCTCATTTACGACGATCACTTGAGGCGACGATGGCCGGTCGGTTGCGTCGAGATATCGTCCCGCGATGAGGCGAATGCCGAGCGCTTGAAAATACTGCTGCTCGACGGGCGTGTTACCAGCCAGCGGAATCGATCCTTTACGCGCATCCCAGCCTTCAGGAATGAAGGTGCGGTTCCAGGATTCTCCTCCGAGTGGGATGGATGTGCCGAGGCCGACATCGGCAACACCGGGAATACGCTGGAGGCGAGGCACGAGCTCGGAATAAAACGTGCGGAGCTGAGCTGGCGTTTTGTATTGCGCCTGAGGCAGAGCGATGGAGAATGACAGAACGCGCTCGGGCTGAAAGCCGGGGTCGGCGCGAAGGGTATCGAGATAGCTGCGGATCATGAGACTCGCGCCGACAAGCAAAACGAGCGACAGCGCAATTTCGGAGACCACAAGCAGGTTTTGCCAGCGGCGCTCTCGGGCAGCGGCGGTGCCGCGCGTTCCGCTTCGATTCAGCGCATCGGAAACATTGCTGCGCGCGGCGGTAAGGGCGGGGATGCTGCCGAAGGCCAGTCCAGTGAGCACACAAAGAAGAGCGGAAAAGCCGAGAACTCGAGCGTCGATCGAGACGTGGGCCGGGCGTGGAATATTCGCCGGAAGAGCGGCGACGAGCGCGTCGAGGCCCCAGAATGCGAGCGCAACTCCGACGATGCCGCCGAGCACCGAGATCAAAACGCCTTCCGTAAGCACTTGCCGCAGAAGACGCTTACGGCTGGCGCCGATGGCGGCGCGCACGGCGAACTCATGTTTGCGTGCCGATGCGCGGCCCAGCAGAAGATTCGCCATATTGGCGCAGGCGATCAGCAGCATGAAACCGACTGCGCCGAGCGCGGCGAGGAGTAACGGGCGTACGGGTCCGCTAACGGATTCGGCGAGCGGGATGGTAACGCGTTTCGAGAGTCAAGCCATTGCGATAGGCTTGCGGATATTTGCGCTCGATGATCTTAGCGGCGTTCGTCACGTCGGCTGACGCCGCGCGCAGAGTGACGCCGGGCTTGAGGCGGGCAATAACACCATAGTTGAAATCGTCCACGACGTCGGCCAATTCCTGCGCTGTGAAAGCCATAGGGATCCAGAGCTCCGGAGCGGGGCCGAAGTCCGGCGTTCCTGGCGGCGGGAAAACGAAGTCGCGCGGCATCACGCCGGCGATGTCATAGGGTTCGCCGTCGAGCCGAATGGTTTTCCCGATGATTCCCGGAGCGCCGCCGAACTGCGATTGCCACAAGCCGTAACTTAGGACTGCAATCCGCACTCCGGGCCGGTCCTCGGCGTGAGTGAATGTGCGTCCTTTAATAGGCGGAGACGCCGAGCATCGGGAACAGTGCAGCGGAGACGCGGGCGGCGTTGATGCGTCGCGGGGCATTCGCTCCTGAGAGGTTGAATTGAACCCCCTGGAAAGCGGCGAGCGATTGCAACGTGTGAGTGAAACGCTCGAAATCTAAAACATCCGGCGCGCAAACGGGAATCGGCTTAGGGGTAACTTTTGGCAGGCGCTCCGAGATGGTCACCAGCCGGTTGGGGTTGCGATAGGAGAAGGGCTCCAGCAACACGGAATTCACGATCGTGAAAATGGCAGTATTTGCGCCGAGAGCGAGCGCAATGGCCAGGATCGCGATGAGAGCGAACCCGCGGGATTTTAGAAGAGTGCGCACGGCATAACGCACGTCCTGCAACATAAACAATGGCGTATGCACGCGCTGGGCCGTACCCAAATCGCTGAGCCCGAGCGAGTTGTTTCGACAGCACTATCGGACGTGCGTTCGGTTGCGACGCAAGTGGTCCCAAATGCGGGCATTCCGGCTGCTCGTCAGCGTGGCCGCTCGATCAGAAACCTGAGTGCTAGCGCAATTGCTGCACCCGCGCCAGCGCACGAAATCGGGGATGGGGAATTTTTCTAGGTGCGGACTTCGGGGTTCATCTCAGTCGAATGTAAGACCATTTAGCCCTTTATATGCCCGAAGATAACTGTTCGCGCAGGCGTTTTATCAATCAGACCGCTGTTTACTCCGCCGCTCTGGCGGTGAGCGGATTGCCGCTTGCAGGACAGCAGCACACGGCTCCGGCGGCACAGGAAGGGTCAATTCCGAAACGCAAATTCGGCCGGCATCCGGACCAAGTCTCCGCGCTTGGGATCGGCGGGCATCACCTTGGGAACGCGTCTTCAGTGGATGAGGCAATAGCAATTCTTCACGAAGCCGTGGATAACGGGATTACGTTCTGCGACAACGCCTGGGAGTACAACAACCATCGCTCGGAAGAGTGGATGGGGAAGGCGCTCCAAGCCGGCTATCGGGACAAAGTATTCTTGATGACCAAGGTTTGTACGCATGGACGGGATGCGTCGGTGGCGATGCAGATGCTTGAGGAATCGCTGGGACGCTTGGGGACTGACCATCTCGATTTGTGGCAAGTGCATGCGGTGGTGTACGACAATGATCCGGAGCTGGCGTATCGGAAAGGCGGAGTACTCGAAGCACTAGAGAAGGCGAAGCGACAGGGGAAAACGCGCTACGCAGGGTTCACCGGGCACAAAGATCCGCGCATTCACAAACAAATGATTGATCTGGGATACCCGTGGGATTCGGTGCAGTTTCCAATCAATGCTTTCGATGCGCAGTTTCGGAGTTTTCAGCAGGTGGTCCTGCCGGAAGCACTGCAGCGGGGGATTGCTGTGCTGGGGATGAAGCCGCTGAACGGCGATGGAGCTCCATTCCATCACGCGGAGGTGAAGCTCACACCGCAGCAGGCGCTGCGATATGCGATGAGTGTTCCGGGCGTGACGACTACGATCACAGGAATGGAGTCGACGGCGGTGTTGCGGCAGAATCTGGCGATCGCAAAAGCGTTCCAGCCAATGAGCCGGGAGGAGATGGAACAGGTTGTGGCTGCGGTGCAGCCGGTCGCCGGAGACGGGCGCTTCGAAATATATAAAACGTCCCTGCGATATGACGACGTGGTGACGCGCCAGATGCATGAGCAACCGATGGAAGGCGCCCACGCCTGAGGAGGAGATAACAACATGGCGTTACCGCATCGCGAGCTCAAAGGCGTTTCGGTTTCGATTATTGGCATCGGTGGCTCATCGCTGGGCGACATTTCGGATGAATCGGAAGCGGGGCGGATCGTTTCGGAAGCGCTCGAGCACGGAATCAATTTCTTCGATAACGCGTGGGAATACCACGACGGAAAGAGCGAGGAGATCCTGGGACGTGCGCTCAAAGGAAAGCGAGATCAGGCGTTCGTGATGACAAAAGTGTGCTCTCACGGGCGAAAGCGAGACGTTGCGATGGGGATGTTGGAGGACTCGCTGAGGCGCCTGCAGACGGACCATCTGGACCTGTGGCAGATTCATGAGGTGATCTACGATAACGATCCGGATCTGCACTTCGCGCGCGATGGAGCGGTTGAAGCATTGACACAGGCGAAACAGCAGGGCAAGGTCCGGTTCGTCGGATTTACGGGCCACAAAGATCCGGACATTCATTTGAAGATGCTTTCGCACCATTACCCGTTCGATACAGTGCAAATGCCGCTAAATCCGTTCGATAAACACTACCGCAGCTTTCAGGGACGAGTGATTCCAGAGGCGCAGCGGCAGGGAATCATGCCGATCGGGATGAAGTCCATGGGCGGCGGAGGCGAGCCGATCAAACGCGGCGTGGCAACTCCGCAGGAACTGCTGCGATATGCGATGAGCGTTCCGGGCATTTTGACGACGGTGAGCGGAATCGACTCGTACGATGTGTTCCGGCAGAATCTGGCGGTGGTGGAGAACTTCACTCCATTGAGCGGGACCGAAATGGCGGCGCTGGAGGGCCGGGTGAAGGCGATGGCGGGCGACGGAAGGCTCGAGAATTACAAAGCGACGAAGCTGTACGACGCGGGTGTCGGGCGGCGGCAGCACGGTTTTCCAAGCGCGAAGGAATTGCCCGCATGACCGCGGCATCGGTGTTCGTATTGGGAGCTCTGTTTTTGGCGCAGGCAGGCGCTCCCCCCGCGCAAGCGCCGATGAAAGAGAATCGCGCACCGGTTCCGGCATCGCCTGCACCAATGAAACAGACAGAATCAGCGAGTGTCGATCACATGTTCGCGATCGCGGCAACGGAAGGCAACAACGCGGAGCTCGAATTTGCGCGATTGGCGGTCGAGCGGGGCAGCGCGGATGAGATCAAGGCCTTTGCAAGCAAAATGATCGCCGAGCATGAGGGGCTCATGAACGAGATGCGGCCGGCACTGGGCGCGCTGCTGGGGCTTAGCACTCGGGTTCCGCGGCTCGCGGTACTCGACCAGCTGACGCTGCGGCGTCTGCAAGCGGTCAGCTCACCGGATTTCGATCAAGCCTACGCGTTACAGCAGATCGGCGGCCATCTCGCAATGATGACGGTATTTCAGACTGAGGTTGACAACGGAGCCGATCCGCCTTTGAAAGAGGTGGCGCGGAAATGGCTGCCGACGATTAAAGCTCACCTGGCACTCGCGGTCAATCTGACGCAGCATATCGGTGGCGCCAGTCCGTTTAAGAGTCATTAAGGCGTCTTTGACTTTTGCGTTGAAACCGTTGCTGACAGCAATGCTGACGTGTGCCAGCGCGCTTGCGGCAACTCAGGTAGTGATGCTCGGCACGGGCACGCCACGCGCAGATCCAGAACGATCGGGTCCTGCGGTCGCGGTCATATATCAAGACAGAGCATATCTGTTCGATAGCGGTCCGGGCGTGGTGCGACGTGCCGTAGCGGCTGCGAAGCGATACAACATTGCCGCACTCGAAGCACCCAAACTGAATCGCGTGTTTCTCACGCACCTCCATTCCGACCACACGGTGGGATTGCCGGATCTGATTTTCTCGCCTTGGGTACTGGGCCGCAAGGAGCCGCTAGACATCTATGGTCCGAAGGGAACCAAAGCGATGGCCGAGCACATTGAAGCCGCCTGGCAGCAAGACGTTGATGTGCGCGTTCATGGGCTGGAGCACGCCAATGCTACCGGATACCGCGTAACGGTACACGAAGTGGAACCGGGCGTGATCTTTCGAGAAGGTGGGTTTGAGGTGACTGCGATTCCGGTGCATCACGGCTCCTGGGCCCAGGCCTTCGGGTACAGAATCGACACGCCGGACCGGTCGATTGTGATTTCGGGTGACTGCTCGCCAACTCCGGCCCTTGCGAGAGCTTGCGACCACTGCGACGTGTTCCTGCATGAGGTCTATTCTCTTGGCGAGGTGGAACACGCGAAGCCGGGCTGGATTCAATACTTACACGAATTCCATACTTCGTCTTCGGAGCTTGCGCAGATTGCGCTGAAATCGAAGCCGAAGCTCTTAGTGATGTATCACCAGTTACTCGACGGCACAACGGACGAGGGGTTAGTCAAAGAAGTCCAGAGAGAGTATACAGGGCGGGTGGTTTCGGCTCACGATCTGGATGTTTATTGATTCTGTCGTGTGGAGTGGGCGTTTTCGCCTACGTCTTTGCTTGGTGGCGTCTCCTTAAGCCTTTGCGGCAAGTACGACACCTGACGGACCCGAACTGGAAACCGGCCAGGAAACAGTACTGGCCAGGCGACGCTTCAACACGTCATTCGAATATTTAGTGTCGCAGCCGGCGTAAGTCGAGGGGTCAAGGTTTGATGATCAAATAGAACATTGGCCAGATCCGCCCGGACCAGGTTCCCGCTCGTCGCCTGGGCGCAAGCCGTACACGTGGACAGCGTGCTCGTGCGATGCCAGGTCACGGGCGACCGTACCCGCTTGATAAACTTATTCGCTGTATGTCAACAGCCCCACAGTCCGCCTTAGAACCTGGCATCGAGGATTACGAGGGTCTGAAGGAGCTTGCCAGGATCGCCGACGCGGTGAAACGAGGCGAGCCGAGTCCGCGGATCACGGTTCGAAAACTTCTCGGAGGTTTTACGCCCAGCGCCGGGTTCGTACGTTGTGCAGATCATACGGGACGAATTGGACGCCCTTGGCATTGAGACGGTTCCAGACTTCGATGAAGTGTGGATCGACGCCGACATAGAATTTGCAGTCTCCCCAGCGAAACTGGAGGAGCAAAAAAGAGAACCGGCCGGCAAGACCGACCCGACCTTCCGCATCGGAAAGCTGCACCCGGCAAACAAGAAACCGGTTTCTGTCGCGCCAAACGACAGCCTCGAGCACGCCATCACTCTCATGCTTGCGAACGGGTTTTCACAATTGCCCGTCATGCGAGGCGAGCGCGAAGTTAAGGGCGTTGTGAGCTGGGAGAGCATTGGATCCCGGCTGTGTCTGGGGTCCCCATCTACAGAGGCCCGCGAAGTCATGGCGCCGCCCCAAATCATCGGCTCCGAACGATCGTTGTTCGAAGCGATAGCGGTTATCGCTCGATATGACTGCGTTCTCGTGCAAGCCGCCGATCGCAGGATCACAGGCATTGTCACCGCCTCAGATCTCGGCCTGGAATTCCGTGATCAAACTGAACCGTTCCTTCTGCTCAACGGATCGAACAGCAAATTCGAACTCTGCTATCCAGCTTCACCGCCGAGGACCTCAAGACGGCTTGCGATTCGAGTCATTCCGGCCGGGAATCTCAAGCGTATTCGCTCTAACCGTGGGACAGTATGTACGCCTATTAGGGAATCCAGGTCATTGGGAGAAATTGGGCTTGCGAATCGATCGCGCCGCATTCGTTGAGAAGCTAGACGCCGTGAGGAAAATACGCAACGAAGTGGTGCACATTGAGCCCCGACCCGGTGAGCGAGGCACAATTGGAAATCCTGCAAAATTTCTCACGGTTCCTGCAGTCGCTGCGCGAGCTGACGCCCTCCGTCCAAAGTGCGTAAACTGCGGGGCCGGAACCCTGGCCCGTCCTGGCGGAAGCGAAACGGAAAGGCTCAATCGGCGCGTGCCGAACCCATCCTCGATGAAATGGTCCAAGAAGCCGGGTTCTGGATAAGCGGACATCTGAGAGGCCGCTTTCTCTCCGGCGTAGGCGAACTCTGAAGCCCGTGTTCCTGTGGGCTTGGAGGTTCAAGGGAGTCCCGAAGGGTACGGCCTCGGCAGGCCCGGAGGACCGGAGGGCCAGTAGCGCGCGCATTGTTGCACTTTCTGGTGTAAGGGAAGCGGGCGAGTGGTTGCGGCTCACGATCTCGATGTTTATTGATTAGCCCGCGTCCGTTTCCGTGAAGCTGTGTTCCCGAAAGCGGACATTTGAGACCGTGGTATTTGCGCTGGCCTGTTGCCTAAACGATTAATTCTCTATAGGTTTGAGCGGGAAAATCGCTTCGGAACTGAATCTGCCTATTATCACCGTGCAATCGAGGTGTGTGCCCCATGGGAACGCTTTTGCAAGATGCGCGCTATAGCCTTCGGATGCTTGCGAAGACGCCGGGCTTTACAGCGGTTGCGGTGATCACGCTGGCGCTTGGCATTGGAGCGAACACGGCGATTTTCTCGGTCATCAATTCCGTGCTGTTAAAGCCGCTGCCGTTCCGGGATCCCGGACAACTCGTTTCTCTTCGCGAGACCGAAAGCGCGCCGGGGGATTTTCCGCTCGACGGCGCCGACTATCTTGATTGGCAGGCGCAGAACAAGACCTTCCAATCGATGAGCCTATATTCCTTCCCCTTCACGATGTCTTACAGCGCGAGTGGGCAGGGACAACCGGAAGCCGCTGCGATTGTCAGCACGCAAGCGAATTTCTTTCAAACGCTGGGCGTCCAGCCCTTGGCCGGACGGGCGTTTGCGAAAGGCGAAGACGCGGCCGGGAAAGATCATGTCGTCATTTTGAGCTACGGAGCCTGGCAGCGGCACTTTGGCGGGCAGGCAAGCGCGCTGGGCAAGCAAGCGAAATTGAACGGCGAGTCTTACACCGTGATCGGCGTGATGCCGCCGTGGTTTAATTTTCCCGCTGCAACCGATCTCTGGATTCCGTTCGACATGACCCAACCACTCATGCGCGACCGCGGGACCCATTGGGCCGCTGCGCTGGGACGGGTGAAGGGGGGCGTAACAATTGAGCAGGCGCGCGCCGACCTGCTGACGATCTCCAAGAGGATCAACAAGCAGCACCGAACCCCAGACGACTGGGCAATTCACTCTCTCGTGTTTCCGTTGAAGGACGCGCTTATCGGGAATTCAGGCCCTGAGCTTCTGATTTTATTGGGAGCGGTGGCGCTGGTGCTGCTTGTCGCATGCGCCAATATCGCCAATCTCTTGCTGGCGCGATCGAGTGGCAGGTTGCGCGAGATGGCGGTGCGCGCGGCCCTCGGCGCGGGGCGCTGGCGCGTGGCACGGCAGTTATTGACGGAAAGCGTTCTGCTCTCAATCGGGGGCGCCGCTCTTGGATTGCTCGGCGCGTGGTGGGGCGTGTCGGCCCTGGCGTCGGCTCGCTTACCGCGCATCCCGCAGGTGAATCCCATGGACGTGGACATCACGGTCTTGCTATTCACGATCGCTGTGAGCTTGGTTGTGGGAATTTTGTTCGGACTTGCGCCCGCCCTGCAATCCTCCGGCTTGAATTTGAGCGAAGAGTTGAGGTCAAGCTCAACCGCCGTCGTCGGCGCGACTGGCAGCGGGCGTGCATTACGCAACATGCTGATCGTTGGCGAAATCGCAGTATCGCTCGCGCTGCTGGTCGGAGCGGGGCTTTTGCTACGAACTTTCGCGCATATGCGCAGCACCGATATTGGCGTGCATCCCGAAAACGTGGTGACCATGCGCCTCAATCTGCCGGAGACGAGCTACAAAACGCTTGGGGAAAAGCGGCAGTTTTTTGATCAACTGATGACGCGAATCAGCCAGATTCCCGGGGCTGTAGCCGCAGCCGCATCCACGGAAATCGCGCTCGCAGGCGGCAGTAATGGATATGTGAGCGTCCCTGGCAATACAAATCCGGCCCTGGCGAACCAGCTCGTCGAGATGAATTACGTGACGCCCGATTACTTCCGTGTCTTCGGGATTCCGCTGCTTGCAGGCCGAAATTTTACGCCGGAAGAGATGCAACGCGCTGGAGAGGTCGGCTTGAAGGTGGATGATCTGTACAAATCGGCAAAAGACCCCAGCAAGGTAAAGGTTCCACCCGATCTTTCGTTTGGAGTGGTCATCAATCAAGCAATGGCCAAGACTTTCTGGCCAAATCAAAATCCCATCGGAAAAGCTTTTACCAGTGCGGGCGGAGGGCCGCGGCGAATTGTCATCGGAGTCGTGGGCGACGAGAAGCAGGAGGGAATTCGGGAGCAACCGATCCCGGAAACATATTTCCCTCTTACGATGGCTCTCGCTAGTTCAGGCATTAGCGGCACAATCTCCGTAAAGACGGCGGTTCCGCCGAACAGCGTGCTCGGCGCGATTCGGAGTCAGCTTCGCGATCTCGATGGCAATATCGCGATGTATCACGTGCGGACGATGGACGAAGTGATCGCCGAGACGATGCAGGGCACGACGGTGCAGACTTTTCTGCTGGGGGCCTTCGCGGTGCTGGCATTGGTGCTTGCGGCCGTGGGCCTTTACGGCGTAATGTCGTACCTTGTCACGCAACGGACGCACGAGATCGGGCTCCGTATGGCGCTCGGCGCAGAGCAAGACGACGTCTTGAAGCTGGTGATTGGCCAGGGTGGCAAACTCATTTTCTCCGGCGTGACGATCGGCATTGCTGCGGCGCTAGCGTTAACGCGATTGCTATCGATGCTGCTCTTTGGCGTGACGGCGTCCGATCCGCTGACCTACGCAGGCGTGACGGTGCTGCTGACGCTTGTAGCGCTCGCGGCGTGCTATATTCCGGCGCGCAGGGCGATGCGCGTGGATCCGATAGTGGCGTTGCGATACGAATAGGCAAAAAGCGAGTTTTTTGACGGTTTCTACTCGACGACAAACACTCGCAACAGCGATCCATCCGTGCCGCCGTAATAGACGCGCTCGGTCGCCTTCACGAAATCGGAGGCCTTGGCGGTCGGAATGTTTAGAAACTGTTGCGGGTTGCGGTCCACAAGCGGAAACCACGTGCTCTGGATCTGAACCATGATGCGGTGGCCGGTGCGAAATGTGTGGCAAACGTCGGGCATGACGAATTCGATTTTCGCCGGCTTTCCAGGCGTGAACGGTTCCGGCTTGGCCATATTATTGCGATACTTGCCGCGGAACGGCTCCCCGCGCACCAGTTGCTGATATCCGCCCATCTCGACGTGCGCCGGGTTCGGCTCAGGGTTTGGATAATCGTTCGGGTACACATCAATGAGCTTGACGATGAAATCCGAATCGGTGCCGCTGGTCGCGAGCTTCAATATCGGTGTGATTGGCCCAACGATTGTCACGTCATGACCGAGCGGGCCGGTTTCGTACGCCAGCACGTCGGGCCGTCGCGACGCAAAGCGCTGGTCATAGGTCATGTAGTCGCGCGGAAAGCCCTCGCCGATGCCGGAAAGGATGGGCACTGGTTTGGCGGGGTCGCTGACGTACTCGTCTGAGGCTTGGGTCGCCGCAGCGTCGAAGCCCAATGTGCCGTTTACGCCGAGATACAGCGATTTTTCGGAGGCGTTCTTCGGCGGCCACTCCGCAGACCTGAGCCATTGGTTCGTGCCCGTCTCAAACACCCACGCCTTCGGAATCTGGTTATCGGGCGGCGTTTTCAGCCCTTCGCCTTTGCCTTTCAGATTCTGAACGAAGAAGGGCAGCTCGATGTGTTCGCGGAAGAATTCGCCGGTGTTCGATGCGAAGTTCAGATCACCCAGTGTTTCGCCGGGTCCACGCGACCAGCAGCCGTGGCACCACGGACCCATGATGAGCGTGTTCGCTGCTTTTGGCCCGTCCTTCTCGATGGCGCGGAAGAGCTTGAGCGGACCTGACAAATCCTCGGCATCGAACCAACCACCGACAAACAGCGTTGCCGGCGTGACGTTCTTCATGTACTGCGCTTGGGCGCGCGACTGCCAGAATTCGTCGTAGGCGGGGTGTTTCAGAATGTCGTTCCAATAGACGTTCTGGTTCTTCAGATACCGCTCATTCGCGTTCGCAAGAGGGCCCATGCGCAGGTAGAAATCGTATGCATCATTGGTGTCGTAATCGAAGCCATTGAACTGCTTCGGGGGGCGCTCGGGCTCGGGTCCGCGGGGCTTGAAGAATGTGTAGAAGCCGAAGTTAGCGCTCAAGTGGAATGCGCCATTGTGATACGCGTCGTCGCCGTTGCCGACATCGCCCATAGGCGCTTGCGGAGAGACCGCTTTGAGCGCAGGGTGCGCGTTCATCAGCGCATACGCGGCGAAAAAGCCCGGATACGAAATCCCCCACATGCCGACGCGGCCATTGTTGTTCGGGACATTCTTCACCAGCCAATCGATGGTGTCGTACGTGTCGGTGCTTTCGTCGGTATCGGTAGGCCCGTTGAACTTTGTCTTGTGGGGCGGCACATCAATGAAGGTTCCCTCCGACATGTAACGTCCTCGGACATCTTGATAGGCAAAGATGAAACCTTCTTTCTCGGCCAGCTCCGAGGGGCCGACCACGGGCCTGTAGTTATCAATTCCGTAAGGCCCGACGGAGTACGGCGTGCGCTGCATGATGATCGGGTACGGCTGCGAGAGGTCTTTCGGAACGTACACGACGGTGAATAGTTTGGTTCGATCACGCATGGGAATCCGAAACTCATATTTCGTGTAGTGCGAGCGGGTATAGTCGAGCTGTTTCTGAACTTCGGGGGTTCGAGGAGCTTGTGCCAGCGCAGTCGAGCCAGCAACGAACAGCGCGCAGTAAATCGAAAATGCAGGGATCGAAAGACGCAGGTTGGACAGAGCCATGAGGCGTAGTGTAGCAGCGGTGGGAATCGCGAAGTTTTGGCGATTGTAGGTGGTGCCTGACCTCAGACTACTTCCGCGAGAGCAGCGGCGTGACTTTCGTCAGTAAATGCCGAGTGCTGTAGCGAATCGAGGTAGGGCAGGCGGAGGATGAACGTACTCCCGTGGCCTTCTTTGCTCTCGAGCGTCAATTCGCCGCCCATCTGGAGTGCGAGGCGTGAAGAAATCGAAAGGCCCAGTCCGGTACCGCCGTATTTCCGCGTTGTCGATCCGTCGGCTTGGCGGAACGGCTCGAAAATTGCGCTGCGCTTCTCTTCCGGTACGCCGATCCCCGTGTCTTGAACACGGAACTCTATGCACACGCCGGGTTCGGCGGATACCTCCAGCCGTACGGAGCCACGATCGGTGAACTTGACGGCATTGGCGATGAGGTTCGTGAGAATCTGACGAACGCGCACCGGATCACCTTCGATGGTTTCGGGGACTTCGGGAGCTATGTTGCAGGAGAATGCAATACCTTTCTGCGCGGCCGCTACCGGAAACGCACACAGTGCGGTATGGACACATTCCCGGATCGAAAATGGCAAGGACTCCAGGGTCAGGTGACCTGCATCGATCTTCGAAAAATCGAGAACATTATTCAACAGCCCGAGTAAGGAATGGGCCGAGGATTCGGCGAGCCCCAGATATTCCCGCTGGTCGGCTCTCAGGTCCGTAGTCAGCACCAACGCAGTCATGGCGAGGAAACCGTGGAGAGGCGTGCGGATCTCATGACTGATGTTTGCGAGGAACTCGTCTTTGAGGCGATTGCTTTGCCGGGTTTTCTCAAGCAGCAATTCTATTTCTTCTTTTTGGCGCTCGATAATGGCCTTTTCCCGGTGGAGTTCGCGGGTGCGCAGGGTTACGGCCAACGTGAGCTCATTTCTCTGCCGCACCAACCGGACCATACGATCGCGGTAGCGGCGAAACCCGATGATCAGGGCCACGACGAACGCCCCGAAGACTGCCGCAGGAAACTGATGGACCCATAATCCGGCGACCGTGGCGGGAAGAATCATTGCTGGAAAGAGGCTCGGGAGGATGCGAAAGCCCGCGGAGGCGTAGGGTGCAGCATAGACGGGGATCCACATGCTGCGTCCACTACTATGCGTATCGTTCGAAACGCGCCGCGTCTTAGACGAAGCTGCTGCCGTTACACTGATTAGAGCGATGGGCCTCGAAAGCGGCGAGAAAACCTGCTATTTTGACGCATTTTCCGGGGTAAGCGGGGATATGTTCGTGGGCGCGCTCGTGGACGCAGGGGCTGAGTGGAAAGGGGTGGAAGCGGCGCTAAAGAGTCTGAATCTGGGTGCGGCGTTCCGTATCGAGAAGGTGAAGCGGAATGGTATTGCCGCATCGAAATTTTCCGTTGAAGCCCAGCAGCAGATGGCTCACCGGCATCTCGCGGAGATCGAGGAGATCATTGGTCACGGCGAGTTTCCAGAACCGGCGAAGACAAACGCGATCGCAGTTTTTCGGCGGCTCGGCGAGGCAGAGGCGAGGTCGCACGGGACCGAGGTTGAGCGAATACATTTCCATGAAGTGGGCGCGATCGATTCGATTTCGGATGTCGTGGGCGGGTGCGTGGCGCTCGATTCCGTGGGCGCGAAGGATGTGGCGTGCTCGCGGATTAACGTCGGGAGCGGGACGGTTCAGACGGATCACGGGCTGCTGCCGGTGCCAACGCCCGCTACGGTCGAGTTGCTGAAGCAGCATCCTATATATGCGGCCGGGCCGGAGGCGGAACTGACCACACCGACGGGCGCGGCGCTGGTCGCGACGCTTGCGACAGAGTTCGGCGCCATGCCGCAGATGCGGGTTGAGCGTCAAGGGTTCGGAGCCGGCGATAAGGATTTTCAAACGCAGGCTAATGTACTGCGAGTGATTGTGGGCGCGCGGCAGGCGGCATTGGAAGCGACGACCGTCTCGGTGATCGAGGCGAACATCGATGACTCGTCTCCACAAGTGCTCGGGTATGCGATGGAACGGCTGTTCGAAGCGGGAGCGCTCGATGTGACGCTGACGCCGATTTTCATGAAGAAGAACCGGTCGGCGACGCTGATCTCGGTGATTGCGACTCCGGAACTGGCGGACGAGCTCGTGTCAATTTTGTTTTCCGAGACGACCACGCTGGGAGTGCGGGTGACGGAAGCCAAGCGACGGGTGCTTTCACGCAAGATGGCCGAAGTGGAGACGCGGTACGGAACAGTTCGGATGAAGTATACGGAGGCAGGCAGCTTTGCGCCTGAATACGAGGACTGCCGCAGAGTGGCGATCGAGAAGGGGGTTCCTCTTCGCACAGTCATGGCCGAGGCGAGCCAGATGTTCCGCGCTACGCTGAAGCCTTGACGGTTACATGAATAAGGGCAAGTATTACCTCACGACGCCGATTTATTACGTGAACGCGGCGCCGCACATCGGCACCGCCTATTGCACGTTTACCGCCGACCTGATCAAGCGGTTCAAAAAGCAGCAGGGTTACGAACCGGTTGTCCTGACGACGGGTTCCGACGAGCACGGGCAAAATGTGGAACGCGCCGCGCGGGCGATCGGAAAGACCCCGGAAGAATATGCGACTGCGATTGCGAACGAGTTCGTAAGGCAATGGCAGCAGCTCGGCATTTCGTTCGATCACTTTATTCGCACGTCGGATCCGAAGCACTTCGCTTGTGTGCGTGACCTGTTTGAGCGATGCGAAAGGAATGGTTACATTTACAAGGGCGCGTACACGGGTCAATACTGTTTCCACGATGAGTTGTACGTGAACGATGCGAAACCGGGCGATCCGTGCCCGGATTGCGGGCGGCCGACAGAAACGGTTACGGAAGAGAATTATTTCTTCAAGCTGTCGGCATTCGAGCAGCCGCTGCTGGAGTTATACGAGCGGGAACCGCAATTTGTGCAGCCGGAGACACGCCGGAACGAGTTGGTGGCGTTCGTGCGCGGGGGACTGAATGATTTGTCCATCACGCGAACAACGATCAACTGGGGCATTCCAGTGCCGGTGGAAGGCAAGCATGTTTTCTATGTGTGGTTCGATGCGCTGATTTCATATAAGAGCGCGGTTGAGAACGAGAATTTGTGGCCCGCGGATCTGCACCTGATCGGGAAAGACATTCTACGTTTTCATGCGATCTATTGGCCGGCATTTTTGATGGCGGGCGGGTTGCCGCTACCGAAGAAGGTTTTCGCCCACGGCTGGGTGCTGGTTCAGGAAAGCAAGATGAGCAAATCGCGCGGGAACGTGGTGCGTCCAGGGCCGATTGCGCAGGTCATGGGGGCGGGCGACGAACTAGCGGGAGCCGATGCCCTGCGATATTTTTTGTGGCGCGAGATTCCGTTCGGGCAAGACGGGAATTTCAGCTACGAGGCGCTGATCGACAGGTATAACGCGGACCTGGCGAACGGAATCGGGAATTTGGCGAGCCGGACGCTGGGCATGATCGAGCAATATTGCGGGGGCAAGATTCCGGCCTCCGAAGGTGACGGCGAGATCGCCGGGAGCGCCATGCGGACCAGCGAAGACGTGGCGCGATTCTTCGACGCGTTTGACTTTACACGCGGCATCGAAGCGGTGCTGGCATTTGTCTCGCGGATCGATAAATTCATCGTGGAGCGCGCGCCCTGGAAGCTGGCGAAGCGGCGGGAGTCGGATGCGGCTGCGGAACAAGAGTTGTTCGCGGCTCTATACACAGCCGCCGAGAGCGTCCGGTTTGTGTGCGTGTGGCTGTATCCGGTGATGCCGGCGCTCATGGAGAAGATGTGGACCCAGCTCGGAATGAGTACTCGACTGGATGCGCTGCGCGGGGCGGATTTGGTTTGGGGAAAGCTGGAAGCTGGCCAAGAGGTGCGGAAGAGCGCAGTCGATTTTCCCGCGAATGGAGGCGAAGCCCGCGATTGAAAAAATGCAACAGCTCGAAATTGAGGAAAAAAAGAGGCAGGACGCGCTGCTTGGAAAAAAGCCGGAGGAAAAGCGCGAGGACGCGGCGTCCGAGACGGGGGCTAGCACCATCATGATCGACGATTTTTCGAAGGTCGATCTGCGCGTTGGCGAGGTGAAATCGGCCGAAGCTGTGAAGGGCTCGGACAAATTGCTGCATTTGAAAGTGGATATTGGAGAAGCGGAGCCGCGGACGATTGTGGCTGGAATTGCAGGCGCCTACAAACCGGAACAGCTTGTTGGGCGGAAGGTTGTGATAGTCGCGAATCTTGCGCCGCGTAAAATGCGCGGATTGGTTTCGCAGGGCATGGTGGTGGCAGCGAGCACAGCGGATGGCGCGCCGGTGCTTGCGGGGTTCCACGAAGAAATTGCGGTGGGCGCGCGGTTGAAATGAGACATCGTAATAGTGTCGCGGCCTAGTGTTTCGGTACCAAAAACAAGCTCGCGCGTATATACATCTATGCGATTTGTGGCAGGTTTTGTTGTGCTGTTGGCCGGCTGGGCGAGCGCCGGGCAAACGATCCCAAACACTCGTGCTGGGGAAGTGCTTCGGGCGTGGGTCGACGCCTTCAATTCAGGTGATCGCACAAAGATCACGGAATACTTGAGCAAATACGAACCGGAACATAAGGATCGCACCGACCAGTTGCTGAACTTCCGCGAGCGAACCGGCGGGTTCACTGTGATTCGCATCGAGAAGAGCGAGCCGCTGAACATCGAAGCGCTGGTTAAGGAACGGGGAGGCAGCAATTATGCACGGCTGACACTGACAATCAGCGAAGGCGCATCGCCAGTTGTGAAGCAGCTCGGGCTGAACATTGTGCCGAGGCCGGCTGATCAGCCGGGGCCCGCGCGGCTTACATTCGATGGGGCGGTGAAGGCGCTGGATACAGAGGCGAGCGACCTGGCAAGCAAGGATCGGTTTTCAGGAACGATCTTGGTCGCGCGCGGCGAAAAAATCGCAGTGGAAAAGGCATACGGGCTGGCGGATCGCGACAAGCACGTCGCGAACACTGTGGATACGCAGTTTCGGATCGGATCGATGAACAAGATGTTCACGGCGACAGCGGTGTTGCAATTGGTGGGCGAAGGAAAAATCGATCTTTCCGCGCCGCTCGGCAAATATCTGCCCGATTACCCCAATCACGACGTGGCCACGAAGGTCACCATTCGGCATCTGCTGACGCATACCGGCGGAACGGGGGACATCTTTACGCCCGAGTACGAGAAGCACCGGCTCGATACTCGAGAGCTGAGCGACTACATCAAGCTGTTCGGAACGAGAGGGCTGGAATTTGAGCCGGGATCGAAATGGTCGTATTCGAACTATGGATTTGTGCTGCTCGGGGTCGTGGTGGAAAAAGTATCGGGGATGTCTTACTACGACTACGTGCGCAAGAACATTTTCGCGAAGGCAGGTATGAAGGACACCGGCTCGCTGCCCGAGGCGGAGCGCGTTCCAATGCGGTCGGTGGGTTACATGCGAAAAAACGGAGCATGGGTGAATAACGCCGACACGCTGCCATGGCGCGCGAGCTCGGCGGGCGGAGGATACTCGACGGTCGGCGATCTGTTCCGGTTTGCGGAAGCGCTCATGAACGGGAAACTGATCAAGCCTGAGTTGTTTTCGCAGATGACGTCGGTCGAAGCGCGTGCGGGAGAAATGGGTCCGGGCGACGGCTATGGTTTCGGCATGATGGTCTCAAGCGAGCCTCAGGGCAAGCGGTTCGGGCACGGTGGCGGAGCGCCGGGGATGAATGGTGAACTGCGGGTTTACACGAAGACGAACACGGTGGTTGCAGTTTTGTCCAATCTGGATCCGCCCGCGGCAACCCGAGTGGCGGATTTCTTTGATGAACGGATGCCGGTGGATTAATAACTCGAATGACTGGACGCAGGGCTGTGGGAATTTCCGGTTGCGACCGGTGCTTTACTAGCTCGCCTGCCTATGTGACATGGGGTCGGTTTTGCTCTAATCCAACACTCTGGTGAAATCAAACGGCCATTCGTGAGTGCTGTTTCGTACGCAGCTCAGAATTGGGCGAACCCCCGGGCGACGCTGAAAGTTAAGTTTCGCTTGGCATACGGAACAAATGCTGCCGTGACCGCCGATTTTCGCTAAGAAAATATATCCATCATCAGATCTTTATCGAAACGCCCCATAGGGTATGCGGAACGGCCGCAAACCCCGTGCTGTGCACATTTACCACGAGGGCCATAAGCAGGAAACTGGCGCAACACAAAAATAAAGATGGCGCCACGTGGAAACAGCATGGGCGACCATGTGCGTGTTTAGGGAATCCTTCAGGTGACTGCAAGAGTTCAGAAGGAGACCTATCGAGATGCCAAAGAATCCGAGAGACGTAATCATGGACAGCCACCCGGAGGTAATCGAAGTGCCAAATAAATAATGCTTTATTTCCCCGCCTCTGCTTTGCCTAAGCCCGCGCTTTCGTGCGGAGAATGAATATGTATGTCTCGTTGCCTCGATTGGTTTTCTATGTTGGGAGATAGGGTTCTTCACGTACGGGGTTTGGTGGCTGCAGGTTTATCTGGCAGCGATAGAGCCAAGCCGGACCATTTCGCGCCCGCTTTCATAAGCGGTTTCGTCCAGTACTGCTCGCACGTTCCTTCTGCCAAGCCCGATCCCGTAATTTCAATTGGGCCATCGCATGGCGAAAGTGCTGACCCAATCCGAGGCATCATCGGGAATGTGTTATGGGCTCTGCGATCCGGCTTTGATGACGCTCATCGCGGTTGCGATGAAGGAGCCGGCATCGGAGAGAGTGGTCGGGATTATGAGCGTGTTACCAGCTTTTGCGAGATTGCCGAACTGCGCGATGTACTGCTCGGCAACACGAAGCTGGACGGCCTGGAAACCTCCAGGAGCCTGAATGGCTTCGGCAACGCGGCGAATGCCTTCCGCCGTAGCAGTGGCAATCGACAGAATCGCTTGCGCCTGGCCCTCAGCTTCGTTGATCCGCTGCTGGCGGACAGCCTCGGAAGCTTTGATGGACCTCTGCTTTTCACCTTCGGCGGTGTTGATGGCCGCGTCACGCACGCCTTCGGAGGTAAGAATGACGGACCGCTTCTCTCGTTCCGCCCGCATCTGCTTTTCCATGGCGGAAAGAATGTCCTGAGGCGGATTGATGTTCTTGATTTCGTAGCGGAGGACCTTTACGCCCCAGGGCTCGGATGCCTTATCGACCTCGCTAACGACGGCCAGGTTGATCTGGGCGCGCTCCTCAAACGTCTTGTCGAGATCGATCTTTCCGACTTCGGAGCGCAGAGTCGTTTGGCAGAGCTGGGTGATCGCGAAGGTGTAGTTCGAGATTCCGTACGAGGCGCGCTCGGCGTCGAGGACCTTCAGGTAAAGCACTCCATCCACCCCGACCTGCACGTTGTCACGAGTAATACAAACCTGCTCGGGGATATCGATTGCGGTCTCCTTGAGTGAGTGCCGATAGCGGATCACATCGACGAATGGCGTCAGGACATGAAATCCCGCCTGCAAGGTGCCGGAGTAGCGACCGAGGCGCTCGACGACGAAGGCCGCCTGCTGAGGGACAACCACCGCGGTCTTAGCAAGGATGATGAGAGCGAGAACGATCAGGATGATGATGACGATAACGCCTGCGGTCATTTGGTTCTCTTAGATTCTGACATGTAATGTGAGGCCTTCGACTTTCTCGACCCGGCAGCGAACATTCAAGGAAATGATCTCCGAGCCAGTGTTCAAGGCAGACCACGAAGATCCACGCATCTCGACTTTTCCGATTGCTTGCGGAGCGATTGCCTCAAGGGCCGTTGCGGTTTCGCCGACCAGGGAGTCGACGGAGTGGATCCGGTTTCGGAAATGAAACTTGGCAAGTAATGGTTTGCGGAGCAGAAACACGCAGAACAGCGAGATCACGATGAACGCAAGGCCTTGCGCATGAAAAGAGGACAAGAGGCCGGCCAAAGCGAGGAACGCCGTCACGACGGCCCCCACACCGAAGAAGAACAAAAAGAAACCGGTGGGCAGGAGGAGTTCGGCGACCATGAGAACGAGGCCAAGAATGAGCCACGTCCACCAGGTCAGAGTGATCGGTTCCATCGCAATGCTGGACAGAAATGTACCACGGCAACCCAGCCGAATGGGCAGCAAGGGGATCGGTTTCGGCGCGCGCGACAGTTTTAGGATGTGGTTGCGGCGGTGGAAAGCGGCTTGTAGCCGGAGTAGTAAGCCATAAACGTTCTTTTTCCTCCGAGGGATCATATCTTAATGTCAAGCGGTTTGCGGCTGGCCGATTCCCATTGCCATCTGGACGATGTTCAATTCGATCATGATCGTGCTGCGGTAATGGAGCGCGCGCGCGAGGCCGGTATCCAGTACATCCTGACGATCGGGACCGGGAAATGGGCCGCCGGATCTCGAAGCTGCGATTCGCCTTGCGGAGGCGCATCCATTCGTGTTCGCCACTGTCGGCGTGCATCCGAACGATGCTGAAAAATCCCGTCCAGAAACATTTCGTGACATCGAGCAACTGCTGCGGCACAGGAAAGTCAAGGCGATCGGGGAAGTCGGACTCGATTATCACTGGGGCGTTCCGAAGGAGAAGCAGATTCCGGTTTTCCTCACACAACTTGAAATCGCCGCTGCTGCTTCGATGCCGGTTGTGATTCACACACGCGATGCGTGGACGGATACGCTCGATATCTTGCGTCGGGAGTGGGCGCCTAAGGGATTGCCGTGCGTCATGCATTGCTTCACAGGCAATCGAGATCAGGCGCGCGAATGTTTAGAGCTGGGATTCTATCTGGCGTTTGGCGGCGTGGCTACTTTTCCGAAAGCGCAAGAGGTTCGGGAGGCTGCGGCAATCACGCCCGCCGATCGCCTGCTGCTCGAGACCGATGCGCCGTATCTTGCGCCGGCGCCGCACCGAGGAAAACGGAATGAGCCTTCGTATGTGTCTCACACAGCGCAGGTGATTGCGGAGGTTCGCGGCGTTCCGGTGCATGAACTGGCTGCGCAAACCACTGCGGCCTTCGAACGGTTGTTCAGGGTCGCAGAGAATGGAAAAACGGGCCAGCTACACTGAGGTTTCGTCCGATGGCGATCGACATTTTTCGCAATCTCCGGCAATCGCTTACAGCGCGTGAAGCGCTCGAGCTGGTGCAAGGGGACCTGGAGGAAGTGGAACGGGAGATCGGGCTCGAGTCGGTTGCTTCGGTAGAAGCGGTCACGACGATTAACCAGTATCTGCAAGCCGGGGGCGGCAAGCGGCTGCGTCCCGCTCTGCTGTTGCTATGTCATCGCTTATTTGGCCGGACGACGGACCGTGAGCGGGAATGCGCGCGGAGGTTGGCGGCTGTGGTAGAGATGATCCACACGGCAACCCTGGTGCACGACGACGTCATCGATGTGGCGAAAACCCGGCGGGGCAGGCCGTCTACGAATGTCGTGTGGGGAAATCATACGTCGGTTCTGGCGGGTGATTGGCTGTACATGCAGGCATTCCAGATCGCGCTTCGCGAGCGGAATTTCCACATATTGGATGTTCTGATTTCGCTGACGCAGATGATGGTTGAGGGCGAGCTGCTGCAACTGGAACGGCTGCATCGATTGGATCTGACCGAGGCCGATTACATGGAATTGGTGGACCGTAAGACGGCGAGCCTGTTCTCCGCGTGCGCTTCCCTGGCAGCGGTCGCGGCGGGTGAAGACGAGGCGGTCGAGGCCAAGCTCAGCGAGTTCGCGTGGAATCTGGGGATGGCGTTTCAGTTGGTGGACGACATTCTGGATTTCACGTCGACGGACAAGATTCTTGGGAAGCCGGCTGGGAATGATCTGCGCGAAGGCAAAGTGACGCTACCGTTAATTTACGCGCTCGAGACCGCATCGGGTGAGGAGCGGCGCGCGATGGAAACGGTAATCGCGGACGGCAGCTATGAGCAGGTGCCGCTGATGCGGATTCTGCAGATTCTGGAGCGGCATGGCGCTGTGGCGCGGGCTTACGACCGGGCACATGCGTTCACGAACAAATCGCGCGCGGAGATCGCGCAATTTCCGGATTCGCCCGCTCAACGAGCTCTGCAAACGATCGTGGAGCTGGTGACGGAACGCGATTGCTGAAGACCCTCAGGCTCGCACCGTGCGCGTGCGCTTCTGGTCCGGCATACCGGCGACTACCTGCGCGTGGTTGAGTGCCGCAGTTAGGGAAACGCCGCCGATGATGTTCCCGATGAGTGTCGGGAAGCATGTATCCCCAGGCCACCGCGAACCAACTCGCGGCCCCGACCATCGGCAGATAGAGCACTTCGACGGAACCGGCGATGATGTGGGTCAAGCCACCGAGTCCGACGATATAGGTCAGGATCACGATGATCATGACGCGGCCCGTATCGACTGCCGCAAGCATCCAAACCACCATAGCGATGAGCCAGCCTGCGAAAATTCCACGCAGGATGGCGGCCCCGAACGTGACGCCTGCAGCTTGTTTCGCGAGCGCGAGCATCGCGGCCTGAACGTCGGACTTGAACATCGGAGTGTTTCCGACAACCCAGGCGAAGAGATGCGCACCGACGAGATTTGCGACGAGGACTACCGCCCACAATTTGGCAACTCTGATCAGCGTCGAGACGTTTCGTCGGGCGAGCAGGGGAATAATGGCGGTGAGCGTGTTTTCGGTAAAGAGTTGCTGCCTGCCGACAATGACGATTAAGAAGCCGAGCGGATAACCGAGATTCACGAGGAGGGGTCGCCAGGGCGTGTCCGGCGATGTGCGCGCGAAAGAGGGCCTGTGCGACGAAGGAAAAGCCCATGGACAAGCCGGCGGCGAGTCCGGACCAAGCGAGCGCCGACATCGGGCGGTTCAGCTCTTCTTCGCCGTCGTGGCGAATGGCTTCGTGGACGACGATGGCGCTGACGGAAGTGCGGTCTTCGGCTTCTTCGCGCTGCTTTTCGGTCAGCTCGGGTACGACTACGCCCTCTTCTTGGGCTTCAGTGCCATCGCTGTTGAGGAGCATGCTTCACGGTAGCAAGAGGATGGGAACCTCTATATGCCGACCTGAGCACGAATCATCGCCGAATTGCATAATGGATCAACGTGCCCCCACGGGTCTTGCGCGGTCCCCTGAAGAGAATCGTCATATTCTCATTGATCGGGCTGCTGCTGATTGCGGCGGGATTCGGTTTGCATACTTGGCGCGCAGTGCATCTCGCGCTGAGTGCCGGCAGGCAGGTCGCCGCATGGTCCGGCAGAGTGAAGGTTTCGATACGGACCTTACGCCCGAGCTCTTCGGCTTTCGAACCTGTCCTGACTGCGGCCGATTTCCGGTCGGCAGCCCAATTCGGAGGCGATCTATATATATGTAGCAGCTCCGCGCTGTTTCGATACAGGGAGGGCGAGCTGAGGCGGGTTTGGCATGCCGGGCGGGAATTGCCGGCATATCCGCTCACGTCGGTCTCAGTGCGAACAGGAGTCGGCAATCCGGAGCTCTGGATTGCGACAAACGGGGCGGGAGTTGTCGTTTACGACGGCAACACGTTCCGGCAGATGTTGCCGGAAGATCCGCCCTTGCGCAAGGTCGCGGCAATGTTGCCGCTTCGAAACGGTCAAGTTCTGGTGGGAACATCGACCGCAGGCCTTTACCTGAGTGATGGCAAATCTTTGCGCATCTTTCATCCGCAGTTCGCGAAAACTCAAGTCACCGCTCTAGCCGGCGATGAAGACCAAATTTGGATTGGAACACGCGCGGACGGTGCATGGCGATGGAGCGGCGGCGAGGCCGTCCATTTAACGGCGGAGCTTCCCGATCCGCAGGTATTATCGATCGCAGCTCACGGGGAGAAGGCGTGGATCGGAACCCCGCTCGGCGTCGTGGAATTCTCGGGCGGCAGACTGAACCGCCGGTTGGCGGAAGGGGCGTTTGCACAAGCGTTGGCCGAACGCGACGGGACGCTTTGGATCGGCACCGTGGATCAGGGAATCATCGCGGTTGCGCTGGCGATCAGAAGGCCGCGCCCGCAGTTGGCGACCCGAATCGAGCAGGCGGAAAATATAACAGCTTTCGCGCAGTAGGCGGGACGCTGCTTGCGGTAGGTCCGCAGCAGATTTCGGACGTTTCGAGCGGAACCCGGCTGGTCGCGTGGCCAGCCGACAGCCTTGCGAGTCCGCACATTACGGCGATTCATGAAGACGCGCGAGGACGGTTATGGATCGGCTACTTCGATCGCGGCGTCGATTTGATTCAGCTTTCGAATCCAAACCGGCGAGTGCATTTCGAAGATGACGTGTTGTTTTGCGTGAACCGCATCAAGGAGAAACGGGAAGACGGCACGATTGCGATCGCGACAGCGAACGGATTGGCGCTGTTTGATGCGAGCGGCACGCTACGGCAGGTGTTGAACCGGGAAAGCGGCCTGATCGCAAGCCATGTAACGGACGTTGTGTTTCAGTCGAAAAACGGCCGGGAATCATCCATGATCGTTGCGACTCCCGCGGGCCTGAGTTTCGTCGATGAAGGATCCATCTCGAGCGTTTACGCATTTCAGGGTTTAGTGAATAACCACGTGTACACGCTTGCGGATTTTGGAGGCGCGGTGTACGCGGGCACGTTAGGCGGCCTATCGGTCCTCAGAAGCAGTTTGGTTCAGGCAAGTTTCACTACCGCCAATTCAGCGCTGCGGCAAAACTGGATTACTGCCTCCGCGGTTTTCGACGGGAAATTGTATTTGGGCACATACGGATCGGGCGTGGAACGTTTCGAGGGCGGCGGTTCCATGACTACGTTTCCGGCTTTCGCCGGCCGTCGCGTCGAGATAAATCCGAATGCGTTGCTTGCGACTGCCCGGGCGCTGTACGCCGGTACCGCAGGGCATGGTCTCGCGGTTCTGCCGCGTGGTGATGAGCGGTGGCAATTCGTTCACGATGGCTTGCCGTCGACGAATGTGACCGCCCTCGATGAACATGACGGCCGCTTGTACGTAGGAACCGATAACGGGCTGGTCCGCATCTCGGAGAGCAGTTTACTGCCGTGACGAGAGTTCTCTCGCTATTTGTCTCGGCCTTGTGGTGCGCCGGCATGTGCTGCGGAGATACGGGCGTTATCATCCCGTCCGGATCGCAGGCGCCGGATAGCTCGATCTTGTCTGTCGAGTCCATGGATGTTCACGTTGTCATCGAGAACGGTCACGCGACGGTATCTCTGAAAGAAGTTTTTCGAAATCACAAACCAGTAAGTCTGGAGGGGACGTACTCGCTCGCGCTGCCGGGTGATGCCGCCGTTTCCGATTTTGCGGTCTGGGACGATCTGACGCGTATTCCGGGCGTGATTCTAGAGCGCAAGCGCGCGAACGAGCTGTACGAACAAGCCCGCAATCAGGTGATCGACCCAGGGCTGCTCGAATCTGGCGAAGTGACGGAGAGCACTGCGCCGGGCGAGGCAAAGCGCTCGACCGAATTCACGGTCAAAATCGTTCCGATTCCTGCTTACGGTTACAAACGGATCGAAACCGAATACCGCCAGAGTGTTCCGGTCTCGCAATTGGCGAGCGATTTCGTCTTCCCACTGAAGCCTACGTCGGGAACTGCTGTTGTGGTCGCCCACTTCTCGGTCTCGACCGAGGTGCGAAGCGCACAAGCAATCACGAATTTTCAAAACGTCAGCAGCGCATATCCGCTTAAGCTCAGCAAGCAAACCCCGCAACTTATCGCAGGCTCGTTTTCAGGGCAGGACATCGAACTGACTCGCGATTTCGAGGTCAAATATTCGCTCTCGAACGACGCTGCGCCACATGTGACGCCGTACCGGACGGGGGTCCGGAGCGAACCCGGCTATTTCGAAGCATCCAGCATCCTTCAGCCCCCGAAAGTTGTGAATGAATCGGCTACAACAGCATCGCGAACCGTCATCGTGCTCTTCGATACCTCGCTCAGTATGCAATGGGACAAACTCGAGCGAAGTTTTCAGGCGCTCGAGGGGGTATTGCGATCGCTGAAACCAACGGACGCCTTCAACGTCCTCGTTTTCAATTCCGATACCGTGGCTTCTGCGCCGCAACCAAAGCCTGCTACAACCGATGCGGTTGCTAGGGCTCTGGAATTTGTGCGCGGGAGTAAGCTGCGTGGCGGAACGAATATCGAATCCGCTTTTCAAGCTGCTTTTAAGGAAGCGGGTCAGGACAGCTACATCGTATTGCTGAGCGACGGCGATATGACGGAGGGAACCGTCGCGCCAGCAAAGGTTGCCGAGTGGATGGATCAGACATGGAAGGCCATTGCTGCGAACCGGCGACCTCACGTATATGCCCTCGCGATCGGCGATGACGCAAACGTCCGATTCATGCAGCGCTTGACGGAGCACGGCGGCGCTTTCGAACAGGTCAATTCCACCGAGCCTCTCGACTTCAAGCTGGCCAGTTTCGTGCACAAAATCGGTCTCGCGCCTCTCAGCCAAGTGGCGCTGACGATTTCTCCGCAGGCGAATACAAAATTTGTTTACCGCGCGCAACAGGACAACTTTCCCGGGACTCGCGCCTCCTGGGTCGGCGAGTACATGAAGCCCGGTGTGGCCGAGTTCACCGTTCAGCTCCGGGTCGGGCGAGACGATGGCTGGCAAATCGGTTCGCGCCGATTTGCCAGCCGTGAATACCGAACATCCTTACCTTCCCGCAACGTGGGCGCGCGCCCGAGTGGACGCGCTGCTCGAAAAAATCGATCGCGAAGGCGAGGACAAGGCCACGATCGACGAGATCATTCGACTGTCTCGCAAGTATCACTTTGTGACGCCCTACACATCTTTTCTCGCTGCACCGCGCTCTTTGCTTCGGCCCCGGCTCATTCGCCCGGGAGATCCCGTGCTGCGCGTTCGTACGGACCCCTCGATTACGTCCGTGATTGCACTGTTTCCGTTTGGGCTTACGAAGCCGTTGCGCTATTTGGGCCGCGAGGACATCTGGCAAACACGGTTCCTCGCGCCGGATGAGATGAGCGATGGGGCGCATGTCGTTCGGCTTATTCTCCGCGATCGCGAAGGGCACGTTTTTCGCGAGCAGAAGACGTTTATCATTTCGAGCCATCCGCCAATTGTTCGCGTCCGGATGGATTCCGCGCGAGTTCACGCGGGCGAACGGCTCAGGTTGCATGTCGAGGCTTCGCAGACCACGCGAACGATTACCGCGCAAATCTATGGCGCACCGCCGCTGTCGCTTCGTTGGAACGAAACCGACAAATCGAACACCGGGATGCTGGCGGTGCCGGCCGGGCTGCTTCCCGGTCGATACTCCATTCACGTGACCGCCGAAGACATTGCTCACAATGTGAGCCATCAGGAGGTGCCGCTTGAAATTCTTCCCTAAGTGGCTGGGAATCGCGGCGGTGGCGGCGACAGCCGTGGTTCTCGCACGCGCCGGGCTCCCATCTTGGGCCGAAGATGTTGTGACGGGCAGTGCGCTCGAAGCTGCTCTCTTCCGAATCATGGGTTTGCCGGGCGGTGCGGTCATGCACATCCGACCTCCCTGGGAATCACGCGCACATCTCGGAATGCTGATTCAGAAATCGCCGCAAGATGCTGAGCTCTATTCGATCAGAGCGCGCGAAGAAGAACGCGCGCAGCAGTACGGTGCAGCGGAAGCGGATTGGAAGCAGTCAGCCGTTCTTTCGCGGGAGAAAGTGAGCGCTCTCACGGAACTCGCCGATTTCTACCAGCGCCGAGTAGAGCCGGAGAAGGAAATCGATACGCTGCTCCAGCTTGGGGCGCTTCCTGCACAACCGAGTGAACGCTTCGAGCCCGATGCCCAGCAGTCTCACTGGACGGCATTTGGCCGAGCCGTTGCGGTCGGCGGCCGCGGCGCTGGTCCTACAAACTCGGCGCGAAGAGATTTATCAAGCCTGGATTCGCAGATATCCAAAAGATACGGAACCATACCAGGCATATCTCGATTGGGCGGTTGAGCAGCGGAATCGCCGAGCAGCGGCAAGCGTGGCGCAACGAATCAAGGCGGCGTTCCCCAACGACATTCAACTGATTCTGACAACAGATGCTTATCTGGCGAGAATTGACAACGGAGTCAATGCCTCCTTAGCCGTTTATTGGAAAAACTTTTCGCCGTTTTGGCCGGATGCCCTGCGGACCCAATATTTCCATGCACTCTCGAACGCACATCAATTGCGAATATTTCTCGCCGATGCGCAAACAGCAACGGCGGCGCACCCCACGGATCTTGATCCGGTTCTGCGGCTGTATTTCTATTACGAACAGGAAAATCGGAGGGATGTCGCGGATCAGCAAATCTTGGCGCTGCTGGCGCGCAAAGCGGCTGCGAACGCAGTATGGACGGCTAAAGAGCTCCAGACCGTGGGCGCGCTCTTTCTTCGCGCGCAAGACTACGACGAATCGGCGCATGCATATTACATGCTCTATGAGCTGCCGTCCGCGGCAGCCGACGAGAAAGAGCTGGCAATGGCATCGCTCATCTCGCTCCTGCTCGATACACCGGAACAGCCGATGAACTTTGGTAATCGCGATCTCAGTCTGTACAAAAACATCGGGCAAATGGACCGGCATCCCGGGTTCCTGAACGGCATCCTGTCGCTTGCCCTGAATACGACATTCCCGGCTTATCAATATCAAAACGCGTCGCAAACAGCCGTCAGCTATTTCCATCGTGCGTCCGCATCGCGTTTACTTGACGAGTTGAAGCAACAGTTTCCGAATTCACGCCGAACACCGGAACTGGAAGCCAAGCTCTTCGGCGCGTACGCGGTCTATGGTCAGTACGGCGCCGTGATTCAGTCGGTTCCTGCGTGGCTACAGCGAAATAAGAACTCGCCAGAATATGTGGACACGGCGCTTTTGCTGGCCGATGCGTACATCCAAAAGCAGGACACGACAGACGAACTGGCGCTGTATGACCGGCTTCTGACGGAGCTCGCGGACAAGAGCGATCATATGCCGATCGGCCCGGGAGGGTTGGTGAGAAACACGGTTTTGCCCGCTCAAACGGTTCCGGGGGCACGGCAGACGAGCAACGCGCGTTCCCCCGATTACACGCGAGTGCTCGACCGCTACATTTCCCGGCTGGTTCAGTTGAATCGTGTCATGGATGCGGTCGCGCTGTTCCGGCGCGAAATCGACCGCAACCCCGACGATCCCGGCATCTACGAACGCCTGGCGCTCTTTGTAGAGCAGAACGAACTCGACCGGGACGTCGAACAGACGTATCGACAGGCGTTCTCGCATTTCAAGGACACGTCTTGGGCAAGCAAGCTGGCACGCTTCTATCTGCGCAAAAAAGAGTACGCCGCTTACCAGGAATTGACGCGCCAGATTACGGACACATTTAGAGGATCACAGCTGGCTGCGTTCCTGACAGACGCCCATCCGGATTCTCCAATTCTTTACAGGCAGATCAATCTCTACGCGCATCAGCGTTTCCCGCACAATCTGGTATTCGTACACAATCTGCTGCGAGCTTATTGCAGAAAAGAGACATACGATATCGCAGCTTACGAAAAGTTGCTGCGCGAGAACTGGTTCTACGAACCGGGCTTGCGGACAAGTTTCTTCGAATACCTGAGCTCGACGGGAAAACTTCGCAGCGAACTCGCTGCTCTGCCGAGCGTGGAACGCGCGGTAACGGACAGCAACGTCGCCGCCCTGGAGTTTCGAGCCGAAGGTCATGCTTGGTTTACGGAGTATGAGGCTGCGGCCCCGGCTTTCGTGCGGTTGGCCGCCATCGCTCCCGGCGATCGGGCTTCGAACGAGCGTGCGATTTCGATCGAACGATCGCTTTCCCCTGGTTCTTCAGGAGCATTCGATGCGGCCATCCGGCTGGCGCAACAAGATGTGAGAGCCGCGCCCGGAAATCTCGAAGCGATCACGCGCGCGGGTGAGATTTACGCGGATCGCGAAATGTACGCGCAAGCGCGGCCGTGGTGGAACCGTGTAGCGGCGGTTGAACCCGGGTCCACAAAAGGGTATCTCAACTCCGCGACCGTTTTTTGGGATTACTTCCAATTTGATGACGCACTCCGAATTATTGGGGAGGCACGCCAGAAGCTGCACCGGCCCGCGCTGTTCGGCTATGAAGCTGGAGCGATCTACGAAAACGAGAGCAAATATAAGGAAGCGATCGCCGCTTATATCACGGCTGCGCTGCGCGATTCTTCCGAGAAGGCGAAGAGTCGGCTGATCACGCTGGCCGGACGTAAGGCAACGAGTCCTTTGGTAGAGCAAGAGACCACGAGCCTTGTTGCGAGCGGTTTCGATACGGCGGCATTCGAGCTGCGGCTCGCAATGCTGGAGAGACAGAACCGGCGCGGAGATGTCGGGACGCTCCTGAGCCAAATGCTTCCGCGCGCGACGACTAGCTCTGAAATCGATGAGGTCCACGGAGCGGCAATCCGGCTGGGTTTCGATGAAATCGCGGCACAATCGTTGCAGCGCACAATCGCCATCACGACGGATCCCGTTGAGAAGATCCGAGCACGCATCGAGCTGGCCCGATTTTATGAAGCGCACAACAATATTGGGAGCGCGGAGCGGGAGTTCTCTTCTTTGCTCAACGATGATCCGAATTTGCTTGGCGTTGTTCGTGCTGTGGTCGACTTTCATTGGCGCGAGAAGCAGACGCAGCAGGGTGTTGCCGTTCTCAAAGCCGCGGCAGAGCGGGCGCAACAGCCGTACCAGAACGAACTGCGCCGTGAAGCGGCACAAAAGGCCGCCAACTCGGGGCAATACGATGAAGCTCGCCGGCTGCTCGATCGATTGCTCGAAAATGATCCGTACAACGGCGACCTGCTTGCGCAGAAGGCTGCGACATATGCGCGTCAGAACGACAACCCGGGTCTAGTGAAGTTCTACGCGGCTGAACTTCAAACGGTTCAAGCCGCGCCATTGCCGGCGCAGGACAAAACCGAGCGGATCGCGGCATTGCGGCGGGGTTATATCCTGGCGCTGATCACAACCGAGCAGTTCACCGATGCGCTCGAGCAGTATCAGCTTGTGCTGAATCAGTATCCTGAAGACGCGTCACTAGCTGCTGAGGTGAGCCGCTTCGCAGAGAACCACCAGCTTACAGCCAGGCTGACCGCCTATTACCAGAAAGCTACGCAGGATTCACCGCGCGATTACCGCTGGCCGCTGGTGTTGGCGCGCATTGAAGCGTCTCTGCGGCAGTATCCGGAAGCCATTGCGTCGTACAGCAAGGCGGCATCGATCCGACCGGACCGTGCCGACATTCTGGTTGCCAGAGCGGATCTCGAAATACGCTTGCTGCGCTTCGATGCGGCCATCCAGAGTTACCGGAAATTGTATGAACTGAGTTATCACGACCCGCAATACCTGGTGATGCAGGCCACCACCAATGTGCGAATGGGGAACAAGACGGATGCATTGCGCCTGCTTCGCGCTGCTTATACCGAGCCGCACCCGCACGAGCCGGGCGGTTACGTTATGGCGATGCAGCAAGCCATGAATTGGCGCATGTTCGATGTGGTGGACCAGTTTTTCCGTGAAGTTCGCCCTCAGCTTACCCGGAACGCCGTATCGACGAACGAAGCCATCAACCTCGAGGCCACGGCCTTGACGTCGCTGCATCGGCCGGCTGACGCCATCGCCATCGTCGCGGCATTCACGCAAAAGGCAGCGCAAACCGAGGGTTACGCGCGACAGATTGGGACCGCTGCGGACGCGTATTTGACGCCGCGCGAAAAATCCGACTTCGCGCAACGGTTCAACAAACCGAACGGATTGCCTCCGCAGTTCGACCGCTATCAGCTCGCGCAAGCTGCCGGGCTTCGCGACATCGAGGCGAAGGCGCTGGTGGACGCGGCGAAGTCTTCGGGAAGCAAAGCCTACGATTGGCGGCAACTGGATCAATTGCAATCTTCCCGCCTGCTTTTTGATGAGCGCGGAAATGAGTTAGAAGCGATTGCGCAGATGAACAGGCCGGATTCTCAGGAGCACGGCCAAATGCTTACAGCCGCTTTCAACGCGTACGCGACCGCTGACGATACCGCCGCAGCACTGCGCCTGGCAAACTACGCAAGCGACCAGTTTCCACGCCTTTTCGTGAGTGTGGGAGACGATCTTAACGCTCGCCTGATTGAACTCTCAAAGCATGACGCACAGCGTGCAAATGCGGTGGTTCAGTACCTGATCGCTACCGGTTCGCCCGATACCGCCGTTCAGGCTGTGGCCGCGCGCGGCAGCAACATTTCGACTTTATGGACGAGTAGCTATACGGCGTTGACTGGTCTGTATTTTGTATCACCAGCGCCCTGGGCGCCGCAAGCGTTCGACCGGGTACTGGGTCCTCGGACCGTCGGCGCGGAACTCTCGGCCAAGTCTTCGGGTGACGCGCTACAGGGCGCGAACTGGTTCTATTATGCGGCGCGATATGGGGATTATCTCGGCTATCGAATGCAGCCGGCGGCCGAGGACTATTTGCCGGCCGGCCTCGAAGCGAATCCTGCTGCATCCGACGCGTACGTGGCGCTTGGGGATAGCTATCGCAACATGAAACAACCGGCTCGCGCGGTCCGGGAATACCGCTACGCGCTGCAACTGAGCCCCGATCGCGCCGATATTTATGATCGTCTCGCGTTGGTGGCGATCGTAACCAATGAACGCGCGCAGGCCATTGCGGATTGGCGCCGAGCATTCGAGATTCTAGCGGCACGGGTGGAGAAAGGGCCGCTCCCGCCGGACTACTGGCAAACTGCACAAAAAATCCTCACCCATATGAACCAGCTCCATGCGACTGCGGAGCTGAAGCGAGATGCGGATAATATGCTGCGCGCGTACGCGAGACGGAACGGCGCGTACAACTTCACCCCCTTTCTCGAGGGCATTGTTGATCACGCCCCAGATAGCCGCGCAGCGTTCGAATGGATCATTCAACTCTCAGAATTGCCCAATATGGACGGAGTGCTCGGACAGGTGCTGGCGGAGGATTGGATTCCTCCGGGCGCAAAAGATAGCTTGTACCGCGCAGAAATTGAGCTTCGAAGGAAGGCCGTTAGCGCCGCATTCGGAGAACAGGCGACGCAATTGCGCGAAGAACTGAAACAGCGAATGATCGAGTATGCGCGGTATCTCGAGGCACAACGGCGATGGGCCGACGAATGGAAACTTTTGCAGCAGATTCAACCTGGGGCGGACCGCCCGCGTGATCTGCTGCTAACAGCAGGTGCATTGACCGGGCATCTGGACGATCTTCTAAGCGAATTCCGCACGACTCCAGATATGGCGCCTTCCGGCGAGCAGGTGCTCGGCGTGTCGGCTTCGCTGCGGAAGCTGGGCCATCGCGATCTGGCACTGCGGCTCGAGGAGTTCGAATATCAGCGTGAACTCCAGACAAACTGGGCGCCCGCTTCGGCTTGGTTCGGACTGGCGCGTGTTCGTTTTGAGCAGAAGCGAAACGACGAAGGCCTCAGTCTCGTTCGAGACGTAACCCTGAGCGTGGGTGCGCCATTTGAGAACTTACCGGAAGCCGTCCACTTGCTTGAAGATGTGGGATTGAAGAATGACGCCGTCCGGTACGCGTCGGAATGGAAGACTGCTGAGCCATGGAATAACGAAGCACAACTTGCCTTCGCTCGGCTAAAAGGGGACGCCGATCTGGTAGATGCGGTTCGAAGCTCTCCCAATGCGCCATACTCCATCCGAGTGCGTGCGGCACAATCCATGCGGGATATGGGTCGCGCTGTCGACGGTTCGGATGAGTTAGCGCTGTTGACGCACAAATCGATCACTCCGCAACAGGCATCGCAAGCCTTCTATGTTCAGGCGCGGCTCGCGGCTGCGCGGGAATCGTCCATCGTCTCCGAGAAGGTCCAGTTGTATCGCGGAGCCATCGCGCTTGATCCGACACTGCGCGATGCTCGTCTCGATCTCGCCGAAGCGGCGCTATCAACTAAGCAGGACACGCTTGGATTGGCGGCGTTTGACAGCTATCAAGCGTCATCGGGGCAGATGTATGGGTCAGCCGCATATCGGGGCGGCTACGCGATGCCCCTTGCATCAACGCCTCCGGCAGAGCCCGACAATTTTGTAACAGTCGAGCAACTCGCAGCCGAAGCGCTGGCGCGACGTCAAGATTTTGCTCAAGCATTGCGACTTTACGACGATCTACTGGCGCGAACTACTGATCTCCTCAGGCGCGAGCAATTCCAGAGGTCTCGCGAGCTGACGAGACAGAGACAAACATTGGTAAACCTTAATGCGGGCCGGCGGCCGGTAGTAACGAAGGAAATCACGCAGCCGTTGATCGTGAAACCCAAGCTCAAGTCGGTGCCCATCGATTGGATTCCACGCAGTGAAGCGGAATCGGGAGGGGCGCCATGAAATCCGGAGCGCGCTGGAAGCGTCGAACAGCCATAGCGGCCAGCGGGGTCGTCGTCCTGATTGGCGCATCCCTCTGGGTGCGCGCTCAGCTTAGTGATGCGCGTCCGGTTTCCTCCCTCATGCCTCCGGGCGCACTGCTCTATCTGGAGGCCAAAGACTTTCATTCGTTCCTTGCTAACTGGAACAATTCCGCGGAGAAAAAGAGATGGGCGAACAGCAAGAACTACGATGTGGTTTCGCGTTCCCGATTGATCGGCAGGCTTTCTCAGGCACAGCAAGAATTCGCCGCAGTTGCCGGCGTTCCAATCGCGATGCAGCTTGCGGATCAAGTAGCAGGCGCGCGATCTGCATTCGCCTTCTACAATCTATCCGCGCTTACGTTCGTATATCTGACGCAAATGCCTCAGAACCAGGTGGAAACGACCGAGCTCTGGCGCGCTCGCACGCATTATCAATCGCGCGATGTCAGCGGAATTCCGTTTTACGTGAAATCGGACGACGCGAGTCACAGAGTTGTCGCGTTCGCAAATTACAAAGATTGGCTCGTCCTGACGACGAACGAAGATCTCATGGCAGAGACCCTAGTTCTTCTGTCGGGTCAGAAGGGTGCCTCGATCGCAACGGAACCGTGGTTTATGGCAGCCGCACAAAAATCGCAAACACCCGGCGATTTGCGGCTCGTTTACAACTTGACGGAATTGCTCGCTACGCCGCAGTTCCGAACGTATTGGCTGCAGCGAAATGCGTCTGAGCTGAAGCCGTTCAGCGCAGGCATTTCGGATCTTTTTGACCGGCAGGACGCGTTCGAAGAGCAGCGCATAATGCTGCGGGCAACGGAGATACCTGTCACAGCGGGTGATGGATCGCTGAGCGAAGTGCTCGCCTATGCTCCAGCCTCAAGCTCGCTGTATCGCGCGTGGAGCATGACCGACAGCGCTCAGTTGACTGCGGCTCTACAGCAGGTCGTGTTAGGCGACCGGGTTGCCACGGCACTTTACAATCCGCCTGCGCCCGCAGTGACGTCCGAGGCTGGCGCCGTGGGGAGCGAAGCAGATCTTGAAATTCGCATCGATGAGCCGCCCTTTCAGCGTGCTTCCCAGCAGTCCGTCACGCCGCTTGTAAATGCGATCTTCGCGATGCAGCCTACGGCTCTTCTGTATGTTCAGACAACAGCGATGCTGCGGGATCAAGTCTTCGTGATGCCGAACAGCGGCGCGGTAGTGGTCTGCAAGCATCCTGATTCGGCAGCGCTGGACAAAGCTCTCGCTCAGAGCTCCAGTATCACGCAAACCGGAAGTTTGGACCCTCTGCACGTTTCGGTGGAAGGGAATGCCCTGGTTTTAACACGCATTGAACTCTCACGTAAAACGGAAAGCAGGGCAGTACCCGCCGACGCGACGTACACGGCCGTGTACAACCATGCCCTGGAGTGGCCGCACTACACCAACTTATTCGCGATTCTCGATCGCAGCGCGGGTAACCCCGAAATGCAGGCCTCTCCCGAGACACCGCCGTTTTTCTCAGGCAATCTCCAAAGCGTCGGCGAGACCCTGTCACGCCTCCGGCGGGCTTCCATCGTCAGTGCGGATAAAGGTCCATTGGTCCGCGAAGCCGTCCGCTACGAATTGGCACAGCCATGACGCGCCGTACTTTTCTTGTGAGCGCAGCGGCTTCGATGTGGAGTGTGCCCGGGCGGCAGTGGATCGCTATGGATCTTGCCGGCAACGTCAGGGACGGCAACTGGTCTGATGCCACTCACGCCGTGAGTCTCGGCTCCTTGCTCAAACCGTTTCTGGCGCTTAGTTATTTATCGACGCACGCGCAAGCCCCAATCATCGAATGTCGCGGGGCAGCAGCGGGATGCTGGTATCCCCTGGGCCACGGAAAGCAGGACATCGTCGCAGCGTTGGCGAACTCCTGTAACGTTTACTTTCGTCGAATCGCGGAAACTCTCGATCGCGCGGCATTGGATTTGACGTGTCTCGCTTACGGATTAACGTCGCCTCCGCGCTCATGGAAATCCGCGCGGCTGATCGGTCTTGGTAACGGTTGGCCTCAGAGCCCCTTTGCCGCGGCCCGCGCTTTTGCTTTGCTGGGTCGCAACAGGACGGATGCGCGCGTGAAGACCGTGCTTGCCGGCATGGCACGGTGTGCGCGCGCGGGAACGGCGAAACAAATCGGTTTCGCATGTTACGCGAAAACCGGAACAGCCCCTTGCATGCACGGACACGGCGGATTGGGCGACGGTTACGTGGTTGCTCTATATCCGCTGGATCAGCCGCGCCGAGTTGTGCTTCTGGTGCGTCACAATATGACAGGCGCAAATGCCGCAAAAGATTTGAAGCCGCTTGTTGCGCAGGTGGGATGATTTTTGGCATCTTGACGCGCCGTCATTTCATAACGTCCGCCGCGGGCGTGTCGATCGCAACCAATTTGCGAGCGAGCACGTCGCCAACTCGCTCTTTCTGGGTACTGAAACTGCTCAAGCCTGCTTGCCTCAACGTCAGCGCACTCGGAGCTGCTCGGCTGCATTGCGCAACCTCTGCAAGGGAGTGGGTTGTCGAAGGCCGGGAATCGTTGTGCGTTACGAAAGATTGGTCGCTCCATTCGGATTACAGGACCGGATGGGGGACCGGTGACTTGCGTCCTCGAAGTCCCCGGTGTGATTCGCCGCTTTTATTTCGGGACCTTTGAGCTTTCCGGCGCTTCCGATTGTGTGCGCGCGCTCGTGAGGATGGACTGCGAAGTCGCTGCAGCGTCTATTGCTGGAGCGGAGCTCCCGGTTTACGACACGCCGGTTCAGGCATTGGCGGCGCAAGCCATCGTTTCGCGCTCGGTTATTCTTGCGCAGGGCGCGCCGCGGCACGCATTCGCGGATTTCTGCGATACCACCCACTGTCAGTTTTTGCGCGAACCGGCCGATCCTGGCAGCCCTGTCGCGGAAGCGGTGCGCCAAACTGCCGCTCTTGTTCTCTTCGACGGGGAACAGATCTTCCGCGCGCGATATTCCGCGGCCTGCGGCGGCAGAACCGAAGCGGGGATCGATGGCGGCCACCAATATGCGCCCGTCATTTGCGAAATCTGCCGTGATCGCGGAACGAACCGGCGCGGGCATGGGTGGGGCTTGTGCCAGGAAGGCGCGATCGGCCTGGCGCGGCGCGGTTGGAGCTGGCGGGCGATTCTTGCCAAGTATTATCCGAACGCGAGCGCTCGATCAAACTCGCAGGGTTCGGCACTCGCCTAGGTTGACGAGAGTGCGCGCCATCGCCGCATGCACATGTAATACGTAATGCCGGCGGCGGCAAATCCCACGAACCACGCATAATCATAAAGCCAGCGCAGCGCGGGAATCACAAGACCTATCAGCGCAAGGAACACACCAGCAGCAAGCGCAAACATCGCCTTCGGGTTCACACCCTTTCGGTATTCATAAGGACCGCCGCGTTCATAAAGGCTGGCAAGTTGCAGGTTTGTCTTGCGCAGCAGGAAGTAGTCGGTGATCATCACACCTGCGATCGGGCCAAGTAATCCGGAATAGCCGACGAGCCAACCGAAGATATAGCTGCTGAAGTCCGTCAGAAGCTTCCAGGGCATCAGCAGCAAACCGACGAAACCGGTAATGAGCCCGCCTGTGCGAAACGAAATCAATCGCGGATTCAGATTGGAAAAATCGTTGGATGGCGAAACAACATTCGCCGCCACATTTGTATTCAAGGTTGCGAGCAAAAGCGCAACCAGCGCGATGGAGGCGACAAGCGGTTCGCGAAATCGTCCGAGTAGCGCGATGGGATCCCATATCGCCTGTCCGAAGAGCACCACGGACGCGGAAGTGACCGCGACACCAATAAACGAGTACAGTGTCATCGCGGTCGGCAATCCGAGCGCTTGTCCAATAATTTGCGATTTCTGCGATTTGGCATAACGCGTAAAATCAGTGATGTTCAGCGCGACGGTGGCCCAAAAGCCGACCATTCCGGTCAACGACGGAACGAAAAAACGCAGGAATTCACCAGAGGTTTTGAATTTACCGGGGCTGCTCAGTACGGGGCCGAGGCCGCCTGCTTTCCGAGTAATCCACCAGAGCAGCAGAAGCCCGATGCCCAACATAAAGGGTGCGGCAACGCCTTCCAAGAACTTAATGGTTTCAATACCGCGCCAGATCACGATCATATTCAACAGCCAAAACGAGAAGAAACAGATCCATACGCCGTAAGGATTGCTTCGAATTGCCGGATAGAGAATCTGGGCCATTGCATAGATCGCTTGACCGCCGATCCAGGCCTGAATGCCGAACCATCCGCAAGCCACAATCGCGCGCAGAACTGCTGGAACGTTTGCGCCGCGCACGCCAAAGGAGGCCCGCACGAACACCGGAAACGGAATGCCATACTTCGTTCCCGCATGCGCATTCAGGATCATCGGAATCAGCACAATCAAATTTCCAAGTGCAATCGTGCCGATCGCTTCTTTCCAACTCATCCCGCCAGCGATCAAGCCCGACGCCAGCATGTAGGTGGGGATGCACACGCTCATGGCTATCCAGAGCGAAGCGTAGTTGTAGAGGCCCCATGTCCGCCGGTTGGTGGGTATTGGGGCAAGATCCTTGTTGTAAAGATTCGAGTCAAGGGCTTTGCCGGCCAGCTCCATGATGCAAGAATCGTAGTTTAGAACACTGTTAATGCCAGCCTCTCACGATCCTTTGTCGGAGCAGTTTCCGCCCTTGAGCGCACACGAGGCGCTGGTAGAAGCGAATCGCTGCCTGTTTTGTTACGACGCTCCGTGCACCCATGCGTGCCCCACGCATATCGATATACCCGGATTTATCAAGAAGATCGCAACGGACAATCTGATCGGCTCGGCCAGGATCATTCTCAGCGCAAATTTGCTGGGCGCCACCTGCGCGCGAGTCTGCCCGGTACAGGAGTTGTGCGAAGGCGCATGCGTACTCGGTGCCGATCACAAGCCGATCATGATTGGCCGGCTGCAGCGTTATTCCACGGACTACGCGTACAACACCGGTGCCGATTTGTTCAAGCGAGGAGCGCCTACCGGAAAAAATATTGCCGTCATCGGCGCCGGCCCCGCGGGTCTTTCCTGCGCCGGGGAACTGGCGAAAGCGGGTCACAGCGTAACTTTGTTTGAGAAGCGTTCATTGGGCGGCGGTCTTTCGACGTACGGCATTATCGGATTGCGCGAACCTGTCGAGATCGCTTTAGCAGAGGTGGAGATGGTTCGGCGGCTCGGTGTCCGGTTCGAGCCGAGCGTAGAACTTGGCTGTGACATAGGGATTTCTGAATTGCAGGAGCAATTCGATGCTGTTTTCTTGGGCGTGGGAATGGGATCCACTCCGGCGCTGAATGTTCCGGGTGAAGAATATTGCCTTGACGGGCTGAAGTATATCGAGCGGAGCAAGCTGGACCGTGGCAGCCTCTCAATAGGCCGGAACGTCATCGTCATCGGGGCCGGAAATACAGCGATCGATTGCGCCACGATCGCGAAACGGCTGGGGGCTGAGCGCGTGACCGTGCTTTATCGCCGCACCGATCGCGAGATGACCGCGTATGATCATGAGTACGATTTCATCAAGAAAGAAGGCGTGGAGTTTCGTTTTTTGACTCAGCCTGTGCGCGTGATCGTGCAGAACGAAATAGTGACGGGAATTGAATGCTTGCGAATGACGCTCGGCGGCATCGATGAATCGGGACGCCGTTCGCCCGAGCCAATACCTGGTTCAGAGTTCGTAATTCCTGCGGACCAGGTCGTCAAAGCCATTGGCCAGACGAAGCCTGCCCTCGCCGCTCTTCTGGGTCTCGAGACCCAGGCCGGCTATATCAAAGTGAATGCCGATTTCGAGACGAGCATTCCGGGGCTTTTTGCCGGTGGCGATTGCATCCGGTCGAAAGGCGCAGCATCAACGGTCATGGCAGTGGAGGACGGCAAACTGGCCGCGCTTTCCATTCACCGTAAGCTGATGACCGCGCCCGTAAAAAGCAATTCCGCTCAAATCCAATGGCAGATCTCACAATCGACTTTGCAGGCATAAAATCGCCAAACCCGTTTTGGCTCGCTTCTGCTCCTCCGACAAATTCAGGCGCACAGATCCATAAAGCCTTCGAGGCCGGTTGGGGCGGAGCGGTGTGGAAGACGATTGGTGCTCCCGTACTCAACGTCTCGAATCGCTATGGAGCTTGGCATTTCGGTGGCCAGAAGATGCTCGCCATTAACAACGTTGAACTGATCTCCGATCGCCCTTTAGAAACGAACCTGCGAGAGATCGCCGAAGTAAAGCTCCGTTGGCCCGACCGCGCCGTCATTGTCTCGGCGATGGTTGAATCCTCGCCGGAAGCTTGGGGCGATATTGTTCGACGGATCGAAGGTACGGGAGCGGATGGAATTGAGCTGAACTATGGCTGCCCGCACGGGATGAGCGAACGCGGGATGGGTAGCGCGGTCGGCCAAGTGCCGGAGTATTGCGAAGAGATCACACGATGGGTGAAGAGTGTCGCGCGTATTCCGGTCATCGTAAAACTGACGCCCAATATCACGAATATCGTCAGTCCCGCGAGAGCAGCTATTGCGGCGTCCGGCGAATGCGCTTTCGTTGATCAATACACTGAACTCGATTATCGGCGTCGATCTGGACACGTTTGCGATCACGCCCAGCATTGCAGGAAAGGGAGGGCACGGCGGCTATGCCGGCCCTGCGGTAAAGCCGATTGCGCTGCAAATGCTATCGGCGCTGGGCGCGGACGAAATCGTCTCTAAATCCGGCATTCCCATTTCCGGCATGGGCGGGATTTCGAATTGGAGAGATGCCGCCGAGTTTCTTTTGCTGGGTGCCACCAGCTTGCAAGTTTGCACGGCTGTGATGCATTACGGTTTTCGCATCATTGAGGATCTGTGCGATGGCCTTTCGAACTGGATGGATTCGAAGGGATTTGGAACGATCTCCGAAATGGTCGGAAAGAGCTTGCCTCAGCTATCCCAATTCAAAGATCTGGACCTTTACTTTCGTACCGTTGCCCGGATCGATCCAGCGAAATGCATCAAATGCGATCTCTGCTACGTTGCTTGTAATGACGCGGCACATCAATGCATTGATTTGATCGCGAACGACGGCATGCGCGTTCAGCCGTTCGCGCACGACATCACTTCGAATGGCAAACACGAGGCGGTGAGCACGCGTCCGCAAGCTCGCGTGCGCGAGGAAGATTGCGTGGGCTGCCGGCTCTGTCACAACATATGTCCGGTAGAGCACTGTATAGAGATGGTCGAGCTACCGCCGTGCCGTCCTTCGGTCACTTGGGCCGAACTCGCCAACTCGCAGCCCGAGATCACGGAGAGCTGGGATGCGATGGAGCGGTATCGTGAGGATCAGGACATCCACATTCATTAGCTCGGGCGAGTCATGGGCCTGCTAATCAAAAACGGCGACATCGTCACGGCCGATGCCCGTTATCGCGGGGACATTTATATCGAGAATGAGACGATTACTCACATCGGACGCGGGCTAGAGGCGCCGCCCGGTACAGAAGTCCTGGACGCTGCCGGACGATTGGTATTCCCCGGCTTCATCGATCCCCACGTTCACATTTATCTGCCGTTCATGGCGACATTCGCCAAGGACACGCACGAGACCGCAAGCGTTGCCGCATTGATCGGCGGCACCACAACATTTATCGAGATGTGTTGCCCGTCCCGGAAGGACGACGTATTAGAGGGTTACCAGCTCTGGAAAAGCAAAGCCGAAGGCAACAGCGCTTGCGATTACTCCTTCCACATGTCGGTTACCCGATTTGACGACAAAACCGAAGCACAGCTCAGGGAGATTGTTCGCGATGGCATCACGTCATTCAAGATTTTCCTTGCATACAAGAACTTCTTCGGCGTGGACGACGGTGAGATGTACCAGATTGTGACGTTAGCGAAAAAGCTCGGCGCGATCGTTACAGCGCACTGCGAGAATGCGGAACTCGTCGAGCGTTTGCAACAAGAGTTGATCGCGCAGGGCAAGACCGGACCGAAATGGCACGAGCCGAGCCGGCCGGAATCCGTAGAGGCCGAGGGAACAAATCGATTTGCCACGTTTCTCGAAAACATCGGCGCGACCGGCTATGTCGTCCATCTTTCCTGTCAACCCGCATTGGCGGCAGCCATGGCGGCCAAGGCGAGAGGTGTAAGGATTTTTGTCGAATCTGTGATTCCGCACCTCCTGCTCGACAAAACGCATGCGGAGCGAGGGGGCGTGGAGGGCATGAAGCATGTGATGTCGCCGCCTCTGCGCAATCGGCGCAATCACGAAGTTCTATGGAACGCGCTTGCCACAGGTGCAATCGACACAGTGGGAACAGATCACTGTCCTTTTGATACGGAACAAAAACTGTTGGGAAAAGAGGCGTTCACTCATATTCCGAACGGCATCCCGGGGATTGAAGAGCGCGTAAACCTGCTGTACACGTACGGTGTGAAGCGCGGGGTTTTGGATGTTCATCGCTTTGTGGACGCGGCGAGCACTCGACCAGCGAAGATCTTCGGCCTGTTTCCGCGCAAAGGCACGATCGCGGTGGGTAGCGATGCGGATCTGGTGATCTACGATACCAATTATCTCGGCACTCTCTCGGCGCAAACACATCACGTGAACAACGATTATTGCGGATTTGAAGGCATGCAGATCGAAGGCCGACCCTCCGTTGTTACGGTGCGGGGCAAGATACAAGTGCGAGATGCGAAATTCGTGGGAGAGCAGGGACGAGGACAAATGCTTAGACGCGAACCCATATACTTTGGGTCTGAATCCCGATGAGCGTCGATGCCAGAAGAGCAATCACCGAGTTAAAAGAGCTTCGAGCGCTTACCTCCGACGAGAATGGCGCTCAGCGGGTCGCTTGGACCGACACCTGGCTGAGAGCCCGTGCATGGTTTGAATCGAAGCTGGCCGGCTTGCCGGTAGAACATCATTTGGACTCTGCAGGCAACAGCTGGACGACGTTGGCCGGCGCGTCGGAAAAGGCGCTCTTGCTGGGCGGCCATCTCGATTCAGTACCGAACGGCGGCTGGCTCGACGGCGCTCTGGACATGATGGCAGGCTTTGCGGTACTCCGGCGCTTTGCGGAGGAGTTCAATGGACGCCCTCCCGTCACTATCCGGCTCGTGGATTGGGCGGATGAGGAGGGCGCGCGCTTCGGACGCAGTCTGCTCGGCTCTTCGGCCTTCGCGGGCACTCATACCGTCGAGGCAGACCGGGTTCGCACGGATAAAGATGGCGTCCGCATGGAAGATGCGCTCAGGCGGTGCGGAGTGGAGATGGACCGATTTTCCGAAGCACAAAACGAGCAGAAAAACGCTGCGGCGTATTTGGAGCTTCATATTGAGCAGGGGCCTGTGCTGGAGCGAATGGGAATACCCTTGGCGGTCGTTCTTGGGACAAAGGGCGTCGAGCGGCATGCGGTGACCTTTTTTGGCCAGGAGGCGCATTCCGGTTCAACACCCATGAACGCGCGCCACGATGCATTAGCAGCGGCAGCGAAGCTGGCGCTCGAAATCCGGCCCATCGCACAACAGTATGCTGACGCCGTATGCACGATGGGCAGTGTGAAGACATTTCCAGGCATCGTTACGGCAGTGGTCGGACGTTGTGAAACAACTCTGGATCAAAGGGATCTGGATGCCGCGGTCCTCGCTCGGATGTACGAGGAAGCCCAGGCGGCGAGTGAACGCTTTGCGCGTGAGGAGAAGTGCACTGTTAAGTGGTCACGCATCTGGAATATCGAGCCCGTGCCATTCCATCCGGTCCTTATTGAACTGTGCGAACAGGCCATTCTGGAAGCCGCCGGTGTTGCGCATCGCCTGCCCTCCGGTCCCTTGCATGATGCAGCGGAACTAGCGCGAGCCGGTATTCCAACCGTGATGATGTTCGTGCAGTCGCTCCACGGTATCAGCCACAACAAAATCGAAGACACCCGGGAAGAGCACCTGGAGCAGGCGGTGGTCGCGTTGGATCGGCTTGCCAACAAAACAGCCCGGTGGCTTCAGGATCAGAATGGATAGAGTAACGAAATGAAGGGGTGAATTATGGCGGTAACTGAAGAGGCTATCGGATTGAGAACGGTGAGCCATTGGATCGGGGGCAAGGTGGTCGGCTCGAATTCCGGCCGCTCCGGCGTGGTATGGAACCCAGCGACGGGCGAAGCGCAGGCCAGCGTCGATTTCGCGAGCACGGAAGAGGTGGACCAGGCGGTTGCAGCCGCTAAAGCCGCGTTTCCGGAATGGCGGGCTGCGCCGTTATCGCGACGCACGGAGATTATGTTTCGAGTGCGCGAATTGGTGGAAAGCAACCGACGGAAGATCGCCGAGACCCTGACGATGGAGCACGGGAAAACGCTTCCGGACGCAATGGGTGAAGTCGCCCGAGGCCTGGAGAATATCGAATTCGCATGTGGCATCCCACATCTTTTGAAGGGAGAGTTTTCAGAGCAGGTCAGCCGAGCGGTGGATGTGTATCAAATCCGCCAGCCGCTTGGCGTTGTAGCAGGCATCACGCCGTTCAATTTTCCGGCGATGGTGCCCATGTGGATGTTCGCAAATGCAATCGCATGCGGAAACACATTTGTGTTGAAGCCCTCCGAGAAAGACCCATCCGTGAGCCTTTACATGGCGGAACTGCTGCGCGAAGCCGGCGTGCCTCAGGGTGTGTTCAACGTTGTGCAGGGCGATCGGATCGCCGTGGATCGTCTGCTGGAGCATCCCGCCGTGAAAGCGATCAGCTTTGTCGGCTCGACTCCGGTTGCAAAGTATATCTACGAGACCGGAACGCGAAATGGCAAGCGAGTGCAAGCGCTCGCGGGCGCGAAGAATCACATGCTCGTGCTGCCGGACGCGGACATTGGCATGGCTGCGGATGCCGCGGTATCGGCTGCGTATGGTGCGGCGGGGGAGCGCTGCATGGCGATCTCGGTAGTGGTCGCTGTGGGCGGCGTGGCAGACCCACTGATCGATGCGATTCGGGAGCGCGTCTCGAAGCTGCGAATCGGCCCCGGTATGGAAGAGGGCACTCAAATGGGCCCGCTGATTACCCCTGAGCACCGCAAGCGCGTTGCGTCGTACGTCGAGAGGGCAAAGGCGGAGGGAGCAGTAGTCGCGCTCGATGGGAGATCCGATCCCTGTTGCGAGCGCTCGGGATTTTTCCTCGGCTCTTCCTTGCTTGATCAGGTCAAGCCGGGAATGCGATGCTATGACGACGAGATTTTCGGACCCGTTCTGAGTCTCGTGCGAGTGGATACGTATGCGGAAGGGATTAAGATGATCAACGACCATCCGCTCGGGAACGGTACCGCTATTTTCACGCGTGACGGAGGCGCGGCGCGCCAGTTCCAGTTTGATGTGGAAGCGGGTATGGTGGGCATCAATGTGCCGATCCCTGTGCCCGTGGCGTACTACAGCTTCGGTGGCTGGAAAGCTTCGTTATTCGGAGACCTTCATATGTACGGCCCCGAAGGTGTGCAGTTCTACACCAGATCGAAAGTTGTAACCAGCCGATGGCCGGAGCCGAGTACGAGCAGCGTCGATCTTGGATTTCCGCAAGTGCGCTAATTGGCGTTTGAATTAACGATGACAGGAGGGGTTATGCGAGTTCTACTATCTGCCGCTGTGGTGCTTTTTTCGTTCGCCGGCACTTCGTGGCCACAGGGCGCTGTTTCGAGCGGCAGTTTATCCGGCCAGGTGACAGATGCGTCCGGCGCAGCGGTTCCTGAGGTGCAAGTTTCTGCTGTCAATGAAGCCACTCAGGTGCAATACGCCGCCACTACGAATGGTCAGGGCTTCTACCGATTTCCGCCGCTTCCAGTTGGAAACTACACCGTGATTTTCTCGCGACCTCAGTTTAAGACCACGCAGGTCCGAAACATCGAAGTGTCGGTTGGTCGAACTACGAGCATCAGTCCACAATTGCAGATCGGGTCGGTGACGCAACAGGTAACCGTAGAAGCTGCAGGAGAAGTACTGCATCCATCTGACACCAGCCAGGCGACCGTGGTGGATCAACACCTCATTTCGAATTTGCCTCTCAACGGCCGCCGGTACACCGATTTCGTTCTTTTGACGCCGAATGTCACCGCAGACGGGCAGTTTGGGTTAGTCAGCATCGCTGGCCAGCAAGGCGGCGCTGATTCGGGCTACGCAAACGGCAACGGTTCCAATTCCTTTACGCTCGATGGCGCTAACGCGACGAGCTCGTATTTCGGAGATGCCCGCGGACGCACTCGCGTGCCTTACGTATTCGGGGAACAATCGATTCAGGAATTCCAGGTTACCGCTGACCCGTACTCGGCCGCCTACGGGGGTGCCGGATCGGGTTTTATCAACACCGTAACGAAATCGGGAGGTAATACCTTCCATGGCGACGCCTTCTATTACAACCGCAACTCTGGAACGGGCGCCGAGGATGCGGTGGATAAAGCGAATGGTCGCCCCAAGCCCTTGGATGTTCTGCAGCAGTTTGGCGCTGACTTAGGTGGCCCTCTCGTGAGCCAAAAACTGTTCTTCTATTTCGATTACGAGCAGCAGAGACAGAAGGATCCGATATCCGTTATCAATCAGGCGCAGCAGAGCCTGGATATCACGAGCTTTGGTCTTCCGGCAGGTACGGTTCTTCCTTCGCCTAACGCGCCGTTCCCTCTTCCGTCAGGCGTCAGTTCACCCGATCCGAGCAATCCGGCTTACTTGCAGCAGGTTTCGAACGCTCTTCACGCCATTCAGGGCAATATCGGCCAACGCCAGCGCAGGCGTGACGATCTCTCCTTTTTCCCGAAGATGGATTGGCACCTTAGTGACGCGGATCAGATTTCGTTCGTGTACAACTACAACAAATTCGACACACCGGGAGGAGAGATTACTTACAGTCCTGTTTCTTCGGACGGGATCGAAGCGTTGTCAAACAACGGCGTTCGTGACCATCACGCGACAATTCACTGGACCCACATCTTTACTCCAACACTTGTGAATGATGTGCATACAAGCTATTTGCGTGACGAGCAGATCGAATCCCCAAGCGGTCTCATCGATCCTAATTTCCCATCGGTAACAATTTTCAGCCCACAGTATTTCACGCTTGGCAATCCGGGATACTCGCTCGGCGACACGCGCGAATATCAGTGGGAGATGAATGACCGTGTGAGCTGGGTTGTTGGGCGAAATACTCTTGATTTCGGCGTTGATTTCAACTACGACCAGATGGTTGACTTCTACTACGGCAATTTTCGTGGCACGTATGCGTTCTCGAATCCGACCGATTTCGCTTTGGCGCGTTATGCCTATTTCTCCCAGAGCTCCGGAAACCCAACCTTTCGGTTCAATGTTCCGTATTTGGGCTTCTATGTCGACGATAAAATCCAGGTTGTCCGGCACCTCACTCTCGATCTGGGCCTGAGAGAAGATTTTCAGATCTATCCTCAACCCGCAGGGAATCCGGCGATTCCGTTAACCGGTCAATTCCCGAACCGTTACCAGCGCTTGGCTCCCCGCTTCGGTTTCGCGTACCAACCGGCGAGCAAAACAGTGATTCGCGGCGGGTTTGGAATGTTCTATGAAATTTTCAACGGAATAAATTACGAGAACTCTGTAATTTCGAACGGGCTTCCATCGCAGCAGTCGAGCACGTTCCTCAGCTATGATTCATCGCTCGCGCCGGACCAGCAATCGCCTACTTTTCCGAATCGAGTAAGTAACCCCGCCCTCTTCTCTGCATCGCCGAACGTGTCCATCGTCTCTCCTGGTTTTCACGTTCCTTACGTGCTGCAAGGCAGTTTTCAGATCGAGCAGCAGATCGCGCCCAGTACAACTCTGGGCATCGGAACCATGTGGACCCACGCTGTGCATCTGATTTCTTCGAGCGCATACGATCTCAATCTGCTCCCTCCCGCCGGAACCACGCAATACGTGCTTTGCGCTCCTGGAACAGCCGCCGTCCCATGCGGTGGTCCATCTCTATTTGGACCGAATCTCGATAACAACTTGCTTCGGGAAGGAGGGATCTACCCGAACGGCGGTCAAATTAACGCCCTCATCAGCCCGGGCCTGAACAACTATAACTCCATGTTCGTGCAACTCAAACGTAGAGCATCACACGGCATTTCTCTGCTCGCATCCTATACGTGGTCGAAGAATATCGACAGCAACGGAGTCGATTTCTATAATCAATTTGACTTTACAAATACACACTCGCCTTCTCTCCTCGATCAACGCCATCGCCTTTCTGTTTCAGCCGTGTGGCAACCGCAAACATCGGGCCTGACTTCATCAGCATTGAAGGCGCTACTCTCAAACTGGACGCTGAGCACGGTGATGGCTTTCAATTCGGGAAGGCCGTACTCTCCGCTTTTGAACAGCGCTTGCACAGGCGTGAATCTGAATAACTGCAGCGGAGCGAACGGTAACTTGAATGATTCCGCGTATAACCAAACCACCGGTAATACGGGCGTCGGGATCAATGGCGCCGGACCTGCTCCCAATTTCGGTCTCGATTCGTTTTACGGTCCGTGGATCGAAGAGATCGACCTCGGTCTGGAACGAAAGTTTCATATAACTGAGCGACACACAATCGCAGTCAAAGCACAGGTCTTCAACCTCGCTAACCATGCCAATTACTACGTGCAGAACGGCAGCGGCATTAATCAAGTTTTGTACAATCCTGTCGGGCCCACGTGCGGAGATGGAGCTACCTTAAATCAGACATGTTACTTAGTCCCGAATGTAGGGCCGGGAAACTTCCAGACACTCGAATCCATTAATGAGCTCAACGGTCCACGCGTTTTTCAGTTCTCTTTTTACTACAGCTTTTGAGCCGTTTAACGCGAGACCTTCGGATTATCGGTTTGGGTGAACCTTTTTGGCTACTAAGTACTCAAGCGCCCGTCCAATCCACACGCACGGCGGGTAAACAACGAGCAACGCGATTCCGTACCAATGCGGTTCTGTTCTCCAAGAGACAACCAGGGAAACCGTCCCGACCAACACACCGAGGCCGATTAGACCGGCAATGGCAGCATGCTGAGATGGTCGAGCGATCAGAGAGCACAAATATCCGCCGACGACGGTGCACAGGCATTGGCTAATCAGATCGACCACAAAATAATAGAGAGGTGGCGTCCCGTTGACTCCCGGCATTAGCAATGAAAAAAGTTGCTCCGTTCCTGCGACGAGAATCCCGTTGGCTAGGTAACCGGCGATAACGGCCAGGACGGCACGCCCGAGGGTTTTGAGCGACATGCCGTTCTACAGAAGGCATCGCGGCAAATTACGATTGATCGGCAAGCTTGGAGGCGCGGGGCGGGATCGAACCGCCGAATAAAGGTTTTGCAGACCTCTGCCTTACCACTTGGCTACCGCGCCGTGGGGTGAATTCGCTTATCAGCGTAACACGAATCTCCGCCATCGCCGCGCTACCCTCAATGTAGCTTTGAACACCCACTTGGACGAAGCCCCACCGTTTCCGGAGGTCGCCGAGCTCGACCGCATGGCCGCGCGCTTCGCTCTTGCGCCGTTATCCGTTGATATCTCGCACCTCGATGCCGCCGATCGCACCGCACTCGCCACGCTCATCGAAGCGGCGCGCGTAGTCGACGACATTTTCCTCGAGCAACTCTGGAGCGGGAACGAAGCTCTTCTCCAACAATTACGGAACCATACATCTCCGCTCGGAAAAGCTCGCCTGCGCATGTTTTCCATTTACAAAGGCCCCTGGTCCGACCTCGAAGATCACCGTGCTTTCCTCCCCGGCGTTCCGAGCCGCAAGCCGCTCGGCGCAAACTTCTATCCCGAAGACATGTCCCGAGACGAATTCGAGACTTGGCTCGCCAGCCTCCCGCAGTCCGAATCTGATGCCGCGAAGAGCTTTTTTACGGTCATCCGACGCGCCCCCAACACGCGCGACCTCACCATCGTCCCGTATCACCGCGCCTACACCCGATCGCTCGAACGCGCTGCCGTTCTGCTCCGCAAAGCAGCGTCCGAGACGACCAATGCCTCGCTCCAGCGATTTCCTAAACACCCGCGCCGCCGCGTTCCTGACGGATGATTACTACGAAAGTGATATCGCCTGGATGGACGTCGACGCTCCTCTCGACATCACTATCGGACCGTACGAGACCTACAACGACGAGCTCCTCGGATACAAAGCTGCATTTGAAGCGTATGTCTGCGTTAACGACCAGTCGGAAACCGCCCGGCTTCAGCATCTCTCGCAACATCTCCAGGATGTCGAAAATAACCTGCCGATCAACCCGGCTTACCGGAATCCGAAGCTCGGGCCAGCAACGCCGATCCGCGTTCTCAATCAGATTCTCTCAGCGGGCGACGGCAATCACGGCGTCCAAGCCGCTGCCTTCAACCTGCCCAACGATGAGCGCATCATCCAGAAAAAGGGCAGCAAGAGCGTCATGCTGAAAAACGTGCAGCGGGCTAAATTTGATTGCACGCTCCTGCCGATCTCCCGCATCGTGCTGTCCCCGGCGAGCCAGGGCGACGTCACCTTCGACTCATTCTTCACGCACATCCTTGCTCATGAGCTTAGCCACGGCATCGGTCCCCACGAAATCTCGTTGAACGGCAGAAAATCTTCCGTGCGCCTGGGGTTGAAAGAACTGTACAGCCCGATTGAAGAGGCCAAGGCGGACGTAACGGGTTTATACATGCTTCAGTTCTTCTTTGATCGAGGCATTCTGGCAGCCAGTGAGGCCATGCAGAAGCAACTCTACACTACGTTTCTGGCCTCTGCCTTTCGTACGCTTCGGTTCGGCATCACCGAAGCTCACGGCCGCGGCATGGCGCTGCAGTTCAATTATTTTTCCGATCGGGCGGCGTTCGTCTCCCGCTCCGACGGGACGTTCGAGGTGGATCACTCGAATGTCAAGCAAGCTGTTCACGATCTCACCCGCGATTTAATGAGCCTCGAGGCGCAAGGCGATTATGCAGGCGCGAAGCAGATGCTGACAGAGCTAGGCGTTATGCGCCCGGAATTAACGCGCACCCTCGAACGCCTGAACGACATCCCGGTCGATATTCAGCCCGTGTTTGTTACCGCCGATGAACTTGCGCCCCCTCGGCAGTAGCTTCCTCGACCGGCTCGCGAATCCCGCACCTTTCGAGCTTACTCAGGCACTCTTTCTACGCCTGCTCGGCTTGGTGTACCTGGCCGCGTTCGGCTCCCTGTGGCCGCAGATCTTGGGACTGATCGGCTCAACCGGCATCGTCCCCGCCGCGCGCTTCCTCTCCGCCGTTCGCGCCGAAGCAGGCCTCCGGGCATTCCATTATGTTCCCTCGCTCTTTTGGTTCAACTCGAGCGATTCCGCTCTGATCTCCGCTTGCGCGCTCGGCTGCATAGCATCGGTGGCTCTGCTGCTCGGATTCTTTTCACGCATATCGGCTATTATCTGTTTCCTGCTCTATCTCTCGCTGGTTGTAACCGCCCAGCCGTTTACTGGGTTCCAGTGGGATGCCCTACTGCTGGAATCGGGTTTTCTCGCGCTGTTCGCCGGTGCTCCCTGGCTGGTCTGGGCCTTTCGGTTTCTGCTGTTCCGGCTCATGTTCGAATCGGGCTTGGTCAAGCTCCTATCCGGCGATCCGAATTGGCGTAATTTCCACGCGCTTCGATTCCACTTCATGACTCAGCCGCTCCCGACTCCGCTGGCGTATTACGTCTATCGCGCGCCCGCATGGCTGCTTGATTTTGCCACTGCGGCGACACTTGCAATCGAGCTCGTCGCTCCCTTTCTGCTGTTCTTTCCCAGAGCCTCTCGCCGGATCGGGGCCCTCTTGCTGATTCTTCTCCAGATACTCATTCTTATTACGGGCAATTACGCGTTCTTCAATTTGCTCGCGCTTGCGTTATGCATCTGGGCGCTCGATGATCAAACGTTTGCCCCCCTTGCGCGCATGCTTGCCCGGCGTGTTCCCCGAATCTCGTCCGCTCTCGCCCGCCGTGCCGGAAACGCCATTCTCGCGGTCCTCATCATTCTCGGTGCTTTCGAGCTCCTCGGCATGGTCGCGCCGGAACTCGAAGCAGCTTTGTCAGGGCCGCTGGCCATGATCGCGCCGTTCGAGATCGTCAATACGTACGGACTCTTTGCCGTGATGACCACCACGCGCCCCGAAATCATCATCGAAGGCTCCGACGATCAAGTCACTTGGAAAGAGTATTCATTTCGCTACAAGCCAGGCGAGCTCCACCGCGGCCTTCCACTCATTGCGCCGTATCAACCTCGACTGGATTGGCAGATGTGGTTCGCGGCTTTAGGCGACTACCAAGAGAATCGATGGGCCGGGCAGTTGATGTATCGTCTTCTGACGGGTGACACGCACGTCTTGCGCCTGATGAACTCGCCTCCATTTACGCGACCGCCCCGCTACATGCGCGCCCTGCTCTACGATTACCAGTTCACCACTCCCGATGTTCGGCGGCGCACCGGCGCTGTGTGGCAGCGGCATCTGCTGGGTACCTGGCTGGGCCCCGTTTCGCTTCGCACCGAATGAAGCTAGAACGCGAGCCCAGAGTGCCCAAGTTTGATGTCCAGATACGCAGCGGAAGAGCGCGTCAGATGCTCGCGTAAAATGTGCTCAAGACTAAAGCTGGCTGCTTCGCCTGGGTGCAGTTATGTTAACGGGCTCGGCGCTTCGCCTTGATCAGTACGTCAATCTGATCAGGCCGTCCGTTCCACAAATCAAGCCGGAGGCGCCCGTCTTCCGTCTGTCTGACCGTCGCAGGAATTGAACTGGCGGTCAGGTACCAACCTTCGGGCAACACCACGGCGTTGCGCGGACGCCCCAGACTGCGATCAAACACCAATTCGTCATCCTCCAATCGATAGCTCAAAGGCGCCGTGTACCTTTCTGAAATCCGTATGCGAATGTTCTGTCCTGCCTTCACCGGAGAAAAGGGAATGACAACCACCTGCGCCGCGTTGTCAACCGGCTCTCCCACCTCAACTCTTGCCGCGGCGAGTTCTCCGCCGGTCATTATCTTCGTCGTAAGTTTCTCGCCCGTATCGAGCACGTAGGCAGATGGATCCGACACTTTGCTGCCGCTTCGGACAACGTTGAAGTACTTGTCCGCCCCCGGGTGCGATTCTGTGTAGTCGTGATACAGGCGGAATGCATGCGTTTCCGGCTGCTCGAGGAAGTAGACAATCTCGCGGTCCTGATGCGCCCGCTCTGAAAGACGTTGTCTCTCGGTCTCTCCCTCGAACGGGCTTTCCCAGCTCTTTGCCGAACCCGCAGGCCGGGGAATCGCCGTGGCACCGGCCTGCGTGCGCAACCTGCCTTTCACGATCAGGGGCGCCTCCGCTCCGCTGTCATTCATGAAGCTGATTGCAATCCTTCCGTCGGGCTCGGTCAGCACCTGGGACGGTACGTTGCACGCCACCAGTTCATAGCCGGCTGGTAACACAACACTGTTCCGCGGAATGCTCAATGGCCGATTGAACACGATCGCATCGCCCTGGTGAAAGTAACTTTTGGCGTCTTTGTATGTTTTCAGGATCAGGAGCCTAAACTGCCCTTCAGGCGGAACCGGACGTGGCAGATATACCTTGATGTAATCCACCGACGTGCTTTCGCCCTTCATGAGCGGATCCTTCGCAGCCTCGCCGCCGTTTACGAGTTCAAAACGCAGCGGCTGTCCAGTCATTACGTCAATTACCGATTCGTCGCTCGCGACGCTGCCCTTGCGGATCGGATTGAAGTAATACTTCGCTCCGGCGGTAGTGGCCGTGACCTCGTACCGGATCGCGAAACTTGCGCTCTCCGGCGATAGCAGTTCGTACCGCGTGTACTCGTCAGTTTCCGTTTGCGCGGAAGACGCAGACGGCCGCGCGGCCGCCTCCTGGCTGCATCCCGTCCCTGCTACACACAACACGACCAGGCCAGCAATTACCTTGGACACGCACTTCTCCATTTCGACACAAGCACTCTATACATCTCCGAGCATCAGATTGCAGGATTGGGGCTTGGCGAAGCCGGCCGCGAGACACCGATCTCGGGCATAAGCATCTTGGTCAGAATTCACCAACTGGATTCAGCCCGAACTGGGGGAAAGATCCTCTTCTGCAGCCGACGCGAACGGCAACTCACTCCTGCGTTATGGGCGACGCGGAAGGTGTTCACTTTGGTTTTACCTTCACTGATCAGGATTGTTGAAGCGAAATTCATGCCCGGGAAAGCTTAGGGCGAATCAACTTGATAAGCTCATCGGCGGTTGGCAGACGTCCTGTCTGTTTCTTGGAGTAGATCCGTTCGCCATTGACGGAAACATCCAGTGCCCCAGGGCCGCCAACGCGCAACCGAATGGGGACGTGGAATTCACGTTCGATATCGTTCTTGAGGCTCACGGCCTCGGTTTTGATATCGCTTCAAAAGAAGCAGCGTTTGATCTCGATTTTCATACCTTGCGATCCAGCACTGAACCGACTTTTCGCGAGCGATTTGCCAATTCGAGTATACATCTCAGTGGGTCGCTATAGTTCAGACAATTGGCTAAGAATCGGATGTAGCATGTGCAGATATGCACCTGAAGAGCCAGAACCTTGTCATGTTTCTGACAGGAAGGAGTAAAGAGGAGTTGACCATAATTCACGAGCTCGTGAAGGCCGGAAAGATGACGCACATCATCGATAGGCGTTACAGGTTGGATGAGCTTCCTGAGGCGATCCGGTATCTCGAAACAGACACGCGCGAGGGAAAGTAGTAATAAATATTTAAGAGCTAATCGGTTGCTAGGCCAATGGCCGTAATTATTTCCATGCTCCGCGGCGTCAATGTTGGCGGTCACAACAAGATCAAGATGGAGGCGCTGCGGGCCGTTTATGAGTCGCTCGGCTTTCGCGATGCACAGACTCACATCCAAAGCGGAAATGTTGTGTTCACAACCGGGGAGCGCAATCTCGTGCGGTTGGCTGCGCAAATTGAAGACGCCATCGAGCGCGGTTTCGGATTTCGCCCTACCGTTATACTCCGAACCAAATCCGAAATGGAAGCTGCGATTGCGAACAATCCGTTCGTGAAGCGAAGTGGTATTGATGCGAGCCGACTGTTAGTTCTCTTTCTGGCAAGTGATCCGAGTCCCGAAGCTCGCGCAAACGCGCTCAAGATTAAAGCCGGCCCTGAGGAATTCCGAATTCACGGCCGCGAGCTCTACGTGTATTTTCCCAACGGCATGGCACGTCCGAAAGTCTCGCCAGCGCTGCTCGAGAAGACTCTGAAAACGCCCGCGACCGGCAGAAACTGGAACAGCGTCATGAAGCTGCTAGAGATTGCAAGCGGGGTGGAGGATATGGCTTAACGGGCACGAAGAGCCGCGCGTCCAATTCTCATCTCGGCAACCTTAACGCTGCACGAGCGGGGTGAAAGTGCGGACCTTTACTGTTGCTTCTCGCTTCCTGAGGCTTGGGCGCGGAGATACGCCTCAATTTCTGTCCTGCCTCCGTGCCTTGCCCAGTCGGCGGGGGTAGCTTGCCAGAGGATATCCTTCATATCCAATCGCGCGCCTCGTTCGACGAGCAGCCGGACTACTTTCTCGTGTCCAAACCCGGCGGCCGCGTGCAAAGGCGTTGTATGGGAATGGCCGCCGACCGGGTTGTATCGATTTGGATCTTCACCCGCATCCAGCAACAATCGAACGATTTCGACGTGACCAAACTGCGATGCCAATGCGAGTGCCAAGTGGCGATCCTCGCGGCCGGCGCCCGGAAGCAACCGGCGCGCATCCTCGGTGCTCCCCAAAGCTGCAGCGACGGGCAAATCGATTCGGGCGCCGCGCGCGATTAAGGCGTTCACGGCTTCCAATTCACCGTGCAGGGCTGCCGCCCGGATGGCGCTGTTTGGATCCGCGCCGTGATCGCAAAGGAGATCGATTAATGGAATTTGCACATGACATTCACGCGCCACACTGCCTGTGCTTACGAGCATCAGCGTCTCGTTCAGCGCGGAATTTTCCACGCCGGCATCGAGAATGATCTCGGTTACCTCAACAATATTCTTTGGCAAAGCGCCATGGCGAACCGGATTCTCGGCTACGAATTCCAATAGCGTCGGGTTCCGAAAGTAGTTTCCGCCTTCGAAGACGACACGCTGATGCGCTAGATTCGCATGTTGTCTCAGATGGGAACGCAAACCTAATGTATCGCCGGCATCGAGCAGTTCCACGGCACGGCGAAACGTGAGGTCTTCGATGCGCTCATGATGGGGCAAATTCAGTTGATCCGCAAGGCTTGGCTTTTCAATATGCCGTTTCAGTCTCGCCCAACTCGGAAATCCGTACTCGCGAGCAATTGCGAGCTGCGCGTCGCTGAGGCTTAGCTTGGCATCGAATATTTCGGCGTCCGTGGCCCGATTCACTCGCGGATGAAATTCCCTGAGCCGTTGCGCCGCTGCCGCATTGCGGGCAGCCTGCGCTTTGAGCAAGTCTTTCGCTTGATATCTAAGGTCATCGAGGTTCGCTTTAGCCGGGAGGCGTTTTACGGGCACGATGAACTTCCTTCCGTACGCCCGAGGTCCGCAGTTGCGGGCAGAAAGTCAGTTCGTGAAAATCGAATTCTCGCATTCAGGTGGACTTCTGTCCTTTCCGCGGACCGGAAGCGTCCTTGACGCTTCCATGAGCATACCAGTGCTTTACCTGAGGAGAGTTCAGCTTTCTGTTGATGGCGACACAGGGCTGGCCCGTCGAGAGCACAACTGCGCTCCAACGATGACGAACCAAATCGCGTGGCCTAATACGACAATGCCCATGCCGTGGACGTCGAGGCGTATATGGCCAACGCCGATACCGAGAATGATGAGCGGAGCAATGACGCAGCCGTATATGGCAACGCCACGGCCGAGGCCTCCATTGCGCAGCACGGAAACAGACCACAGAAGGATCGCGATGCAAGCAGCAACGGAGTAGATGCGCGCGAACGCCTGATTGATCTGAAAGACACCGTAGATGGCGATCTTCCATTGCTGGGCGGCAGCCGGAACATCCCGGACCATCCGGTTCATAATGCCGGGGACGATGAATCCGCTGACCGCCGCGGCAATGAAAACTGCAACGCAGGCGAAGCCGTAGGTGACGATGGCCGCGAACGCGATCCGGTCGGCGGCAGCAATACGCCGTGTGAGCCCGCAAGCGCCCAAGAAGAGCAGGAGAAAGCTAAACATCGCGAGAGAGTGCGCCCCGGCGGACACGACCGCTAAATGCGCCACTTGATCGGCCGTGAGCGAGGCCGCTCCCGTAGGGTGGACGACCATTGTGAGGATGCCACCAAGTGAACCCGCAATAAGGGCGATCCCAGATCTACGATCGTCTGTCATGTTGACACTCTAGACAAAAATCAGGTGTGTGTGACAGTGTATTTGCAGGTGATGCTGCGATACGGAACAAAGGGGGTAGATATGTCCGGGAGCGTGGGACTGTGAACGTGGATCGAACCCAAAAGATCGCCGTGAAACCGGCTGCTGGGTCTCAGAGAAAAGCGGACTCGGCGCATTCTGCGCACGCGTGACACGCTGGGCGATGCGCTGGTCGCGTTGATGCGCGAGAAGAGTTTCGATGACATTACCGTGCAGGAGGTGCTGGACCGCGCCGGCGTGGGGCGCTCAACGTTCTACGCACATTATCGCGACAAGGATGACTTGTTCCTGAGCGATGTGGAGGATTTCCTTGAGGCGTTTTCGACGGCGCTGACCCGGCAACGCGCAAGTACGAAGCGGCTAGCGCCCGTACGGGAGCTCTTCAGGCACGTGCGCGAGGCGCATGAGTTCTATGCGGCGTTGGTGACCTCAGGCAAGGTGAACGATGTACAAATGCTGGGACGCGGATTTTTTGCGCGCTCAATTGAGGAGAGATTGCAAATGGCCGGCATCGAGACGGAGCCTGTGCGGCGAGCGGCCCAGGCACACGCGCTCGCGGGGAGTTTGTTTTCGCTCCTGGACTGGTGGATCGACAAAGGGATGAAGGCGGATCCCGAGGAAATGGACGACCTGTTCCATCGTATGGCGTGGAACGGATTGGCAGGCGCTGAATGTGTTGCTAGTGGCAATAAAATTGTGTAAACGGCATAGCAGTTTCATGGCAGCCTTCATTTGGGAACAAGCCGCGAGTCTTAATGATTTTGCGTAAGGTCATGTTCAACGACTCCAGGGCAACAAAGAGCCCGACCGCGCACACGCCGGTATCTCGCGCCTGAACTTCCACGGTGCTAGGCGGATCAGTTGCCGGACCAGCAAGCCGCTCGTTTATCAAGAAACGCCGAAATGCCTTCCTGAGCGTCGCCGGCAAGAGCGTTGGTGGTCATAACTTCTTTCGCGTAAGCGTAGGCTTTCGGGAGATCGAGATCGATTTGCGTATAGTAAGCCTGTTTACCGATGCTGACCGTGAGGGGGCTGGCTTCGCAGATCCGAGCAGCTAATTGGCGGGTTACCGTTTTCAATTCGGCCGCGGCAACGACGGTATTGACGAGGCCCCACTCCGCAGCTTTTTGCGCGTCCACCGCCTGGCCTGTAAGTAGCATCTCCAGGGCTCGCTTGCGCCCCACGGCGCGGCTGAGGGCGATCATGGGCGTCGTGCAGAACAGGCCGATCCTCACCCCCGGGGTTGCGAAGGTAGCCTTCTCAGACGCAATCGCCAAATCGCAGGTCGCGACTAACTGGCAACCGGCAGCTGTGGCGGTACCCTGCACTTCGGCAATCACGGGCTGTGGAATCGATTGGATTTTGATCATGAGATCGCAACAGACATCGAAGATTTGGCGGTAATCGCGCACGCTGCGGTGTAGCATCTCACTCAAATCGTGACCGGAGCAGTAGACGGGACCAGCAGCGGCGAGAATGACGGCGTGCACGGACGCATTGCGTTGAACCTGATCGAGGCAGTCGATCAGCTCGAGCATAAGGTTCAGTGAAAGCGCGTTCCGCCGATTGGGGCGGTTTAGCGTAACGACTGCAACCGATTCTTCAAAATCGAAAGATAGATCTTCATACGGCATCGCGATCTCCTCCAATAAATCGGGACTCCACTATTTCAGTGAAGCACTATCGCGGCGGGGCCGAACATATGTCCGGCCATTACCGTCACTTTACTCCGCGTGTACGACACCCGGCCGTCTCTTCGCCCGCTTTAGCAAAAACACAATCGGCACGCAGCCGAAACAAACGAGAGCCATATAGCGGAAATCATCGACGTACGACCACACGCGGGCCTGTGAATTCAAAGTTTGCTCGATCATCTTCCATGCCCCTAAGTTGGCGATGGATGGGCCGGCCGCATTCGTATCCTTGATGACCTGCCCCAGCGAGGAAAGCCGATCTTGCAACACCGGATTCGTGCCGGCGAGAGAGTGTGCGAGCTCGCTTCGGTGAAGCTGTTCGTGGCGCGCGACGATGGTGTTTACAATCGAGATACCCACGCTCCCGCCAACGTTGCGCAACAGATTATAGAGACCACTCGCATTCCCGATTTGCTGCTGGCTCAGGGTTCCCATGGTGGTGGTGGAGAGGGGTACGAAGACCATGCCTGATCCAAAACCGCTCAGCATAATAGCCCAGAGAAAGGTCCATTGGGAAATGGACAGCGTCAGCTCTCCCCACCAGAAACTGCACGCGGCAAAAATGGAAAATCCCACAGCGATGAGCCAGCGATTATCGAGACGGGTGGTCAGGATCCCAATGATCGGCATCGCGACAATCGCACCGATACCGCGCGGGCCAACGGCCCAGCCCGCCGTCAACGCCGTGTACCCCAGAAGCTCCTGATAGAAGAGCGGCAGCAAGGTGATCGCGCCGTAAATGGCTGCTCCGAAGAGCGTAATCAGCAGACAGCCTACGGCGAAATTTCGGTTTTTGAAAATGCTGAGATCAACGAGCGGCTTTTCGTGAGTCAATTCCCGGACAAGAAAAAATACAAGGGCGATCACGAACACCGCCGCGGTCCAACGGAGCCAGACTGCGCCGAACCAATCGACCTCCTGCCCTTTGTCGAGTATTACCTGGAAGCAACCCAGCCAGAGTGCTAACAAACCCAAGCCGAACCCATCGATTCGTCCGGGCTTCGCGTTCTTGATATAGGGAGGATCTTCAACGTAACGAAGGATCATAAACACGGCGAAGATCCCGATGGGGATGTTTATATAGAAACTCCAGCGCCACGAAAACTGTTCGGTCACGTATCCGCCGAAAGTTGGGCCCAGAACGGGTGCGACAACTACCCCAAGCCCGTAAACAGCCATTGCCAATCCGCGTTTTGCCGGGGGAAAACTTTCCAGCAGAATCGCCTGAGCAATGGGCTGCAGAGCGCCTCCTCCCGCGCCTTGCAAAGCACGCGCGAGCAACAGGATTCCGAGGGTCGGGGCAGCACCGCACAGGAAAGATGCCACGGTGAAGAGGACGATGCAGACGAGGAGAAATCGTTTGCGCCCAAATCGCAAACCAAACCAACTGCTGGCCGGGAGAACGATGGCGTTTGCGACCAGGTAGCTCGTCAAAACCCAGGTGGCCTCGTCGTTCGTCGCCGAGACACTGCCGGCGATATAAGGAAGCGCGACGGCTGCAATCGAAGTGTCGAGCACCTCCATGAAGGTGGCGAGCATAACTGAAACCGCGATTAACCACGGATTCGCGGAAGGCTGCCAGTCTTCAGCCGGGGTCGGATTACCCGCGGCCATATCGTTTCGAAAGCTTCATTTAGGAGGGGCCCGCGCCCGGATACCAGTACTCGGGTTGGATGTCCTAAGCCTACTTCTTGCTTCGAACGGTTGGCGGGAATGCGCCATATCTGTAAGAATTACGGTGTGAGGGGGTGCTGATGTCGTTCAGTTTGTACGTTCTCGGGTACGTGATCATCATCATCGGTCTGGCGATTGGCGCCTACTACCTGCATCTTCCGGCGCATTGGATTGCAGTCGGCGCGATTGTCCTCATCGGCGCCGGGATTGCGAGCGGAGTTGCGAAGACGCGCCGGCGGGATCCTTCATGAGTGGGCAATAAGCCGCTGCGAACGCGGTCCGGTGAGAAGATATACCTCTATGAACTGCTTCTCGCCTGCCCGTCTTGTGTGCGCGTTTCTCCTCTCTACCGGTGTTGGATCGTTCGGAGCCAACGCTCCGGGTGCGAATGCTGGCGAGCATTGGTGGAACTACGTCAAATATCTGGCTGATGATCAGCTCGAAGGCCGGAATACCGGCAGCGAAGGTCATCGCAAGGCCGCCGACTATGTCGCGCACCAATTTGCAGACGACGGATTGGAGCCGGCTGGAACGGAGGGATACATTCAGCCGGTTCCCTTTATCGTCATTCGCGTCGATCAGGAGCACTCCAAGGCGGCGTTGATACGGCAAGGGACCGTCACTCCGCTGAGTTCCGGAGAAGACGTTCTCTTGAACTCGAGAGTTGAGTGGCAGGGCAGGGTGGAAGCGCCACTCGTATTTGTGGGATACGCATTAGACGCGGCGAGCGCTGGATATAACGATCTTGCCGGCATCGACCTCAGACGGCAAAATCGCCGTGTACTTGACGGGAGCTGGACCGTCTTCCGTCCCTGGTAATCTCAGGGCCCACTTTTCATCGGCGAGAGAGCGCTGGAACGCGCTCAAAGCAGCCGGCGCAATTGGAAGCGTCGCTATTGGGAACCCGAAAGCGATGGACATTCCTTGGCCACGCATCCGAAACAACGCCTCGCAGGCGGGCATGATCCTGGCGGACCCAGCACTTCAAGCGACGGAGGGGGAAAAGGCCAGCTTAACCGTGAATCCCGCGAACGCGGAGAAGTTCTTCGAGGGATCGGGGCACACATTTAGCGAAATTCTGGCGAGCGGCCAAGAAGGAAAGCCGCTTCCTCATTTTGCATTGGCCTACAGCTTGCGCGTGGATCCGGTGGTCGAGCAATCGAAGGTGATCTCTCAGAATGTAGCGGCCATTCTACCTGGCAGTGATCCCAAGCTGCGCGGCCAATACGTCGTACTAACGGCGCATCTCGATCATCTGGGTATCGGGAAGCCGATCAACGGGGATGCGATCTTTAATGGCGCGATGGACGACGCGTCGGGTGTGGCATCACTGCTCGAAATGGCTGCGGAGTTGAAAGCAACGGGCAAGCGCCCACGCCGCTCGCTTCTGTTCGTCGCTGTTACGGGCGAAGAAAAAGGATTGCTGGGTTCGGAATACTTCACAGCGCATCCAACGGTCCCGCTTGGCAGCATGGTCGCGGATATCAATATCGACATGTTCCTGCCCATCCATCCGCTCGAGGTCTTAACGGTCTTCGGCTTGCGCGAGTCTTCGTTGGGCGATATTGTGAACCGGGTCGCTGCCGAGCATCACGTCGAAACGGAAGACGACCCGCAACCCGAGCGCAACGTTTTCATTCGGAGCGACCAGTACAACTTCATCATCCACGGGATACCGGCCGTGATGTGCGCAGTGGGAGCTAAGAAGGGCACCAACGAACCAAGCATCGACGCCGAATGGCTCCGGACGCGATATCACGCGCCGAGCGACGACGTCAATCAGCCGGTGGACCTCCATGCCGCGGCGCTTTACAACGAGTTAATGCTCGAGACCGCTCTGGACATCGCGAACCGTGCACAGCGCCCGGCCTGGAATTCCTCCAGTTTTTTCAAGCGGTTCGCCAGTTAGGAAACAGCTGCGGCGGAAGGTTCAGATGGACGGAACTGTTCTTCAAATTTTGCGTATCTCTGACTGATGTACCCAATTGGGAGCGGAAGATCATGAAATCAGCATCGACTTTTGTAGTGTTTATCGGCCTTGTGGCGTTCCTGCCAAGCGCCCGGGCAGATCAATGGAACAAGCGCTGGTCAGTGGGGGCCAAGCCAGACCTTCATATTTATGCGGGGGACGCCGCTGTGGTGGTGGAAGGAACGGAAACGAATCAGATTGAAGCGGCATTAACCACGCGCGGCTGGAAGATCGGTAGTACCGGAGTGCAAGTGACGGACCATCAAACCGGAAACCGAGTGGAAATAGAAGTAAAGGTGCCCTCACTTCACTTCAGCTTTGGAATACATTCTATCCGGCTGGAAGTGCGAGTGCCGCGCGAGCTTTCGGGCGACATTCACACCGGCGATGGATCGATCACACTTCGCGATCTCCATGGCCCGCTTCGCGTGGATACGGGAGACGGCAGCATTCAGGGCGATAACCTGGACGGGACATTGGAAGCTCGAAGCGGCGATGGGAGCGTGCGAATCACGGGACGATTCGATACTGTGCAACTGCATACGCAAGACGGTTCGGTCGAGTTGGAGGCACTGCATGGTTCGCGGATGCAATCGGATTGGCGGGTACAAACCGGCGACGGCAGCGTAAGAGTGAACTTACCCACCGATTTGTCCGCCAGATTTGGAATTACGCACGGGAGACGGGCGCATTCGGATGGACCTCCCGCTTACGGTGAACGGAATGCAGAGCGATCATGAAGATCCACGGGAAGCTAAATGGAGGAGGGCCAGTGCTCACAGTCCGTACTGGCGATGGATCGATCACCCTTGGTTCATCGTAAGAGATTTGAGCGCGAGCGCGTTGTGCGCCGCGTATCCGGCTTCATCGTTGTCGAAATAAACGTAGACAGCCTTTAAATCTCAGGATCCATTCGCGGATGCGCTCCGCCCATTGATGAAGCGCCCAATCGCTGTAGCTTCCTTGATACCTTCCGCCCGGTCCATGTAGCCGCACGTAGGCGAAATCGGCCGTAACCTGGACCGGTGATTGGGTACCGGCGAGGTCGAAAATGCAGTACGCGGCGTTGTGCCGCGTCAGAAGATCGTAGACCTCCGGCACGCTCCACGTCGGATTGCGGAGCTCAAACGCATATCGATGTTCACGGGGAAGGTGATGGAGGAAGGTAGAGAGCCGTTCCAAATCCAGCTCCCAGTTGGGCGGCAATTGGAACAGAATGGGGCCGAGCTTCTCTTCGTAGAGTTTCAACCGCATCGAGGAACCGCCGTAATCCCTGTTCGGGGTCCTTCAGCTTTTTCATGTGCGTCAGAAAGCGACTTCCTTTGACTGCGAAGCAAAAGTTTGGGGGAGTTGAATCGCGCCAGGATTCGAGAGCCGGTTTCCCGGGAAGGTGATAGAAGCTGTTGTTCAACTCGACTGTGTCAAACCGCTCTTGATAGTACGCGAGCATCTTGGCGGCCGGAGTTTCGAGCAGGGATAGAACGTACCGATCCAGTGCTTGTAATGCCAGCCGGATGTTCCGATGAAGATCCTGCAATTGGGCTTTCTGGGAGACGTTCTCACAGCTTACAAACTCTGGCGATCACCTGGCTCGGAGTACGATACAGCGATGATCCATTTTCGATACTTCGTGGTCGCCCTTGCTAGTAGCAGCGATCGCCGGTATTGGCGGCTGGTTCGCCTGAGGTCAACATCAAACGCGTGCTTTCGACGCAAGTGGAGGCTTGGAATCGAGGCGATATTCCCAGATTCATGCAAGGCTATGCGGAAACTTGCACGTTTGTGGGCAAGAACATCTTGCACGGTAAATCACAACTGCAGGCCCGTTATGAGAGGCAATATCCATCCGCCGATGCGATGGGAAAGCTCAGTTTTCAGAACATCGCCATTCGACCGCTCGATGACCGGGTCTCAATTGTGACAGGCGAGTGGCATCTCGAGCGAAGCGAGGCCGGAGGCGGCTCCGTAGGGGGCGTATTCAGCCTAGTATTTGAGATCGAAAAAGGATTCTGGCGCATTGTGCTTGACCATACATCCTGAGACCGTCTGCGCCGCTCAGATCACTCATTTCGGAGCGGTGATCCTTGGATGATGCGAACGGTATCTCGTGCCGCAATTTTCTGAACTTAAAACGGAGCAGGTAGTTCCGTTCGAGGACAAGGAGCCGCAGGTCGCGGCCTTTCCGATCGTGGGAGTCGGGGCTTCGGAAGGCGGTCTTGAAGCGTTCTCACAGTTACTGCAGGCGCTGCCGACTGATACAGGCATGGCGTTCGTTCTGATTCAACATTTGGATCCCACTCATAAAAGCGATCTCACGAGTATCCTTTGCGGATCAACCCACATCAAGGTCAGCGAAATAACCGACGGCATCCCGATCGAGCCGAACCATGTCTATGTGATTCCGCCCAACAGGATGCTGCAATTCACGGACCGGGCATTCCATCTCACGCCGCGGCCATCGACGACCTGTAAACTTCACGGGCGAAAATGTCCCCGGTTCGCTCCCGCTAGCGTATGCGGGCGCTGCCTACCGGGTTGCGCAAGAGGCTTTAAGCAACATCGTGAAACACGCTCCGGACGGCCTGTAAGTATTACGCTGAATGCCGAAGGAGGGATTTTGCGTCTCTCGATCAGCGACAAAGGTCACGGTTTTGACCCGGTCGCGGTGCGCGGCAAGGGCGGGTTAGGGATCGTAACGATGCAAGAACGTGCTCACCTTCTAGGCGGTGATCTTCAGATCGAATCGCATCCTGAACAGGGCACTACTGTAAGACTCGAGATTCCGCTTCCGAAACAGGGAAAATGAATCAGCCCCGATTACTAGTCGCTGACGATTCCGCAATCATGCGGGAAATGGTGGAGGAGCTTGTCAAGCCCGATTTCATCGTAGTGGCCAGTGTGGAGGATGGGAAAGCTGCCGTCGAAGCAGCTCAAGAACTACACCCGGAGCTTGCCTTACTGGACGTTTCGATGCCGATCCTAAACGGATTTGAAGCGGGCCGGCAGATCAAGCAACTGTGCCCATTCGTCCTGCTCATGTTTATCTCCGAACACCGGGAGCAGGCTTACGTAGAGGCAGCTTTCGGCGCCGGCGCTACAGGGTACGTCGTGAAGAGCAAAATGATATCCGAGCTGATTCCCGCGATCCGCGAAGTGTTGGCGGGCAATGAGTACGGACGGCCGAAATCGGCTGCATAAGCCGGATGTTCGGGTTCGGTGCGCGCGGCAGAGAGAGTCGGAAGTTTCAAACGATGGTCGTGCAGAACGCACAGCGGCGCGCAGCGATCGGAATTGTGCTGAGGCATTCGGGACACTTTTTCGTGGTCGGATCGGGAGGCGCTTCGCCCCGCCGTAAGCGCGCGTTGATCGCATTCAGAGGAAGCACGACGAAGAAATAGACCGCAGCCCCGATCAGGACAAACGATACAACCGCGTTGATGAAATCGCCGATCAGAAATTTGCTTCCGTTCACCGTAAAAAAGATATTGGAAAAATCTGGTTTGCCTGCTATGGCGGCGATGATGGGCGTGATCAGGTCCTTCACCAGCGCCGCAACCACAGCGCCAAAAGCCGCCCCTATAACGACCGCGACGGCGAGGTCAACTACGTTACCGCGAAATATGAACTGTTTGAATCCCTTCATTCGAATCCCCCTTGTGGATGCTGGTCTTTCCGCAAGAGAATAGCAGGTTTTCGACAAGAGTGCAGGCGAAAACGCCTACTCCACCACCCAGGCTCATTCGTACCGCAGCGCTTGGACTGGCTCGATGCGCATCGCGCGGGCGGCGGGCAGGGCGGAGGCGGCGAGAGCTGCGGCGGCGAGAACAAGCGCCGTGATGAGGAACGACGATGCATCGAAATGCGAGATTCCGAACAAAAAGCCTTCGAGCGAGCGCGTGAGGAACAAAGCGCCGACGATTCCGACCACGATGCCCGCAACGCCTAGAAGCAGCCCCTGGCCGATGACCTGGAGAAGTAGACGCGACGGCGCCGCGCCTAACGCCAGCTTAATGCCGAACTCGTTTGTGCGCTGCGCAACTGAGTAGGAGATAACGCCGTAGATGCCAACAACGGCGAGTCCCAGGGCGAGTATCGAGAACATCGTGAGAACTAGAGTAAGGAAACGGGGACGCGAGCTGGCAGCCGCCATGACGTCGTTCATGGTGCGAACCTTGGCAAGCGGCAGGGTGGGATCGATAGAGGCGACGGCGCGACGCACATCGGCCACGAGTGACAGGGGATTGCCTTGCGTCTTGACGGCCACGGCTATAACCGAGAGCGCGTCGGCATCCTGCATGGCGCGATACGGGATAAACAGCTCAGTACCCGCTGGCTTATCGAGGCCGCTGTTCTTGATATCGGCGACAACGCCCACTACGGTGAACCACGGGCCGTAGCCCGGACGGACACGCCTGCCGAGAGCGGACCGGCGCGGCCAAAACGTACGCGCCATACTCTCGTTCACCACCACGCCGAGTGATGCAGGGTTGCCGTCGCGCGGCTCGAGGAATCGCCCTTCGAGCAAACGTGCGCCGAGCGTTTCGAAGAAGCGATCTCCGGCGAGTTGGTAATATTGCACGTTTTGAATCGGCCCGTTCGGCACGCGCACGAAGCCTTCGATCGCGGTGTCATTGTCGAGTTCCGGACGGAGCGGCGGCAAACCGTACATCAGGGTCTCCGATGAGACCCCCGGGATTTGGCTTAAGCGCTGCTCGAGCAACGTCCAAAAATTCTTCATTGCGTTTGCGTCTTTGTAGGTTGCCGACGGGAGCGTGACGTTGAACGTCAGGAGCCCTTTGGGATTGAACCCGGCATCCACCTGCTGCAATTTCCAGAAGCCTCGAACCATCAGGCTCGCGCCCGCGATCAGCAGGAAGGCCATCGCCATTTCAGCGACGACCAGAACGCGCCGGAAGCGGTTGGATGCACGCGTCGAAGACACACGGCCGCTGGAGGTCTTCAAGGTTTCATAGACACGAATGGCAGAAACTTGAATAAACGGCGCCAAACCGAACAGTATTCCGGTCAGAATCGAAACAGCGAGAGTAAACACAAGTACACGCCAATCCAACTGAATTTCATTCGCGCGCGGGATGCTGCCGGAGTTTATCGCCTGAATCAGATGTATGGTCCAAAATGCCAGGCCTACACCCAGCGCCGCACCAAGCAAGGAAAGCAGGGCGCCTTCAAAAACGAACTGCTTCATCAGATTGCCGGTTGAGGCGCCGACCGCGCGACGAATCGCGATCTCGCGCTGGCGGCTCTCGCTGCGGGCCAGCAGCAAATTCGCCACATTCACGCACGCAATCAGCAGGACGAAAATCACCGCACCAAGCAGCATGAGCATAGCTTTTCGAACCCCGCCGACAACCTCGTCGTGGAAGCCGTACATCGTGACAGGGTGGTTGCGTGGGTTCAGGACGTGATTCTTGGGCGATTCCGCTTCGCCCCATCGAGCAACCAGGCGCGCCATCTCGTCCCGCGCTTGCGCCAGCGTTATTCCTGGCGTGAGGCGCCCGAGAACGTTATAGTTGTGACCACCGAAATCCGTGCTGTGGGGGTTCAGTTGCAGCGCGGTCCAGGCTTCTGATTCGTCCACTGCGCCAGGAGGAAAGACAAATCCTTTGGGCATCACTCCGACGATTCTGGCTTTTGCATTGTTGAGATAGGTGTCGCGGCCGACGATGTTCGGATCGCCGGCGAAAGCACGCTTCCAGAGATTGTAGGAAAGAATAAGGACCGGCGCTGCATGCGGCACATCTTCCTCGGCGGTGATACCGCGGCCGAGAAATGGTTTAACACCCAAAATGGGCATCAAATTCGCGCTCACATACGTGGTGGTGGCCCGAACCGGTCGATTCAGGCCAGCGATATTCGTGCCGGTTGTGATCCAGGCGCCGATCGCTTCAAACGACTTCGCTGCGCGGAGATCGAACACCTCGGGCTCCGAAACCCAAAACTTGTGAAGGCCCCCGTTCGGGAAGGTGGGGAACTCCGTATAAATGCGGACGAGCTGGCTGGAATCGGGATACGAAAGCGGCCGCAAAACGACGGCATTCACGATGCTGAAGATGGCGGCGGTTGCGCCGATGCCGAGCATTAGGCAGATCAGCGCCGCGATAGTGAACGCGGGCGTGCGAAGGAGCGTCCGGACGGTGTAGCGAGAACATTTGCAGCATCAATAACTCAGATGCAGGTACAAGGCCGTTCGGAAACGGCGAAATCAAGGCGTTCCGGCCAAACGGACGACAGCCACCGTTCGGAATTGGGAAAATGTGTGCTGGCGCGAACTCACTCAGCTTTCAGGCGAACTCTCGACGAGGCGAAGATTGATCCGCACCCACGCGGCCCGCAATGATTTCCGCGACAAAATAGTTCTCGCCTTTGATCGGCACGCCAGCCATGCGCCGCAGCATGCATATTTGACCGATGTGCGTGAAAGCGTCCGCGATAGGACCTTGGAACAGCTTTTCGGCTGGAACCTGGGCGGGATCGGCGGAAGCGAGCAAGTTGTCGAAGGCATAAAGCGATTCGAAGAAACGAACGACCTCCCGGTTCCACGGGAGTGGTGGAGAATCATGCCACACCTGCTTGCCGCGTACGATTGATGATCCCCACTCAAGCAGATCTCCGATGTGCGCCAGGATTCGCAGAGGCGTACGCGTACCGGGGGCGGCCTGAAACTCCGCGAAGCCGCTGGGTGCATCCCGGAGCGCCTTTGCACCACGATATGCGAGCGTTGCAACAGTATGTCGTAGTAAGTCGTGTGTCACAGTAGCTTCAATATAGCCGTGTTTGTCGCGATGGGATAATTGAACCGTGGGCGATTCAGAGCGCTTCGAGATCAGCCAACCGCCTGAGCTTTTCGCGCGAATGGACCAGGACGATACGGCTGCCTTGGGCGAGAGCATCATCACGACGACTCTCGACAACGCGATCAACTGGGCTCGCAAGAATTCGCTTTGGCCGATGACGTTCGGACTCGCGTGCTGCGCGATCGAAATGATGTCGATGATGGCATCGCGATACGATGCGGCGCGATTCGGAGCCGAGGTTTTCCGAGGATCGCCCCGACAATCCGACCTCATGATTATTGCGGGCCGCGTCTCGAACAAAATGGCGCCGGTGATTCGGCGATTGTACCGGCAGATGCCCGAGCCGAAGTGGGTGATTTCCATGGGCGCGTGCGCGACGTCGACAGGCGTCTTCAGTAATTACGCGCTGGTTCCTGTGAACCAGGTGATTCCCATCGACGTGTATGTGCCGGGGTGTCCGCCGCGACCCGAGCAGTTGATCTACTCGATCATGCTGCTGCAAGAGAAGATTCAGGCTGAGCGCGGAACCACGCGAAAGACTCTGAATCTGGCGTAACTCAACGTTTGAGCGGATCTTCCGTCATCGCTTCAGCGGATCTTCGTGTTCATCGCTTTAGTGGATCTTCGATCCAGGGTGGGGTTGCTTCAATGAGCGCACCCAGAGCGGGATCGAGCGCCTCGAGCGCATTTTTCATTTCCCATGCGACTTTCCGATACGAGAAATGCCCTTTTACGCCGCTCCGAAGGCGAGCGATGTACTCGAGCTCCGCGAAATCCATCTTAAAAAGAAAACGGGATTTTGCCGCGAATGGGAGAAGGTACTGCGCCGCAGGCTGCGGCAGTTGTGCGATGGCTCGGTCCGCAGTTTCCAGAGCGCGAGAGAATTCCTCAGCCGCGCCGCACATTGCGACCACATCCGGCGTTTCATACCTGAGCCGATTCGTATACTGCTGCCGTAGCTGCTGGCAGCGGCGGTGACGATGCAGATCGCGGTAGGTGCCGATATCCATTACGATGTCGAGAACGTAAGGAGCGCTGCGGAAGTGTCGTGGAAGCTCGTCTCTGCGGCTGCGATTGCCGGCCGCAAGCCGCAATAATTCTTCTCGCTGGCCGGGCGGCCATGTGCGAGCGGTTTCGTAGAGATCGCGATACGGGCGATCGGTAACGGGGTAAAGTAGCGTGGCGCAAATATCGGCGACTTGATCCGCGGGAGCGAGGAGATCGACGGACTTTCGGAGACGCTTCTGCGGCCGCAGTCAAGACGATGGGAAGCCCATTCGGTGAGATCGGCCCGCAACCGTCCCGCGCTTTCGTCTGCGTCGGCATGACGCGCGAGTGTAGGAGCGACCGGCTCTGTTTCCGCGGCTTCCGATGACCAAACGCAGGGAGGAGGCGCAGCGCACGCATTCGCCAACTCCTGCGCGATCTCCCGGAGTTCCTGAAACTCGGACGCTTTCAGCCGCCGGATCTGTTTTTCAAGCGTGCGAATGCTAGTCACTTGGCCGACGCCGGTTGGAATGCCCAACGGAAGCAGGTATCGCGCGACATCGAAGGCCCGCGCCGCTAGATTGCGCCGGTACGCGTCGGGCTTCATGTCGGCGGGTTGAGGAAGTTGTTCTTGCAAGAACGAAAGTGCTCGTTCCTGAACAACGCGATACGAAGCGAGCAGCCGGTCCGATGCCTCTCTGTAGACCGTTGTCTCATCAGCGGTCAACTCGGGAGGAGTCACAGGCGTCGATTTGGAAAAATCCTGATACCGGGAACTTCGAGCTTGGCCGTCCCACAGTTGTTCGTCTTCAATCTCGGTCGCGGCGAGCTCGGACACACCTTCAAAACACACGCTCAGGTGTCCGAGATCGGCGATGGATGCGTGCCCGTATTGGAAATAGAAGCTCTCGAGAAACTTCGCGGAGTCGTGCGTCCGTACCCATTCAAGTGAGTCGGTTATCGAATCGGGGGAACGGCTGTAGCGCGCAAGCGCGTAGGCTAGTTTTTCCGGCGGCATCGGGCCAAGCGCGAACACACGCTTGGCCGGCAACGCCGCAGCTGCGCCGGCTACGGACATGAACCCGCTATGATAGCGGACTGATTCGCATGCGTATCCGCATCAAGAAGCTACACGAGAGCGCGCACTTGCCGGAGTACGCGCACGGCCCTGACGAAGACGCCGGGATGGATATTCGCTGTATAGAAGGAGCCGTTCTCGAGCCCGGCATTCCGCGTGCGCTGCCGACCGGCCTCGCGCTCGAAATTCCCCAAGGGTACGAGGTGCAGATACGTCCGCGCAGCGGGTTGGCTTTGAAGCACGGTATCACCCTGCCCAATGCGCCGGCGACGATCGATCCTGGTTATCGCGGCGAGCTGCGCGTAATTCTGCTGAATGCTGGGAAAGCGAGTTACGAAGTGCATGCAGGCGACCGGATTGCGCAGATGGTGGTGGCGCGGTACGAAGCGGTCGAGTGGGATGAGGGTGAGCTTGCGAACTCGTCCCGCGGTGCAGGCGGGTTCGGCTCTTCCGGGCGCTGACGTTCGCCTCAGCTCTTCACTTCCGCCATCAGCTTGCTCGCCAATGGCTGCGTCTGCCCGGAGTACTTGTTGCCCGCTTTCTTGTAATAGGGAACCGCGGCCGGCGATGAGAGCTGCTCGAATGTAAAGGAGCAGATACGCATGCCCGGATAGAGTGCGACGGGCATAATGCCGAGATTGCTCAATTCGAGTGTCGCTTTGCCGCGCCAACCGGGGTCGAAAAGCCCAGCGGTTCCATGCACGATGATTCCGATCCGCCCAAGGCTCGAACGGCCCTCGAGCCGGCCCAAGACATCGTCGTCGAGCTCAAGCGTTTCCTCCGTGATCGCGAGCGCGAATTCGCGCGGCTGCAAGATAAACGGCTCACCATCTTTCACGTGAATGGGCCGCATGATGTCCTGAATGGCGCTCTTGTCACGCACGTCGATGAAGGCGTGTCTACTGTGCTCAAACACGCTGAATTCGAAGCCGAGGCGGAAATCGACCGAGCAGCTTCCGAACTGCTCGGCAGGCAAATCGGGAGTGATGCGGATTTTTCGAAGCTCGATGTAACGCCGAATATCCGTGTCGGAAAGAACCATATCAGGACGCCGCGCGAACAGTCATCCTAGCACGCATTGGGTGCTATATTTAGGTCGTCACGTGACGGGATGGGCGGCTAGCTCAGCTGGGAGAGCACCACGTTCGCAACGTGGGGGTCGTGGGTTCGAATCCCATGCCGTCCACCAAAAAACGCCGTCAGTGACCGATTCCCCTTCTCTTACAGTCTCATCACTGCGTCCACGATGGGCGTGACATAACCGCCTACGGCGATCTCGGGTGACGCCTCGTTGCCGAGGATCTCGAAATAAAGGATGCTGCGGCGGCCCATTTTCGTCCCCTGTTCGCTGATGAACCGGCGGCGCTCGTGCAAAGGCAATAGGTTGTGACGCATCATGAAAGCCGCGAGTGGACCTGTCGCGCTGCCTGTAGCGGGGTCTTCGACAACGCCGTAATCAGGCGCAAACATGCGAGAATAGGCGCCTTCGGCCGTGGGCGAAAATACAAATACCAAAAACGCGTCACCTGTGGCCGGCTTTAGAATGCGGATGCCGCCCGCATCAAGCCACGAACGGTCAACGTCGCCTTGGCTGTTTAGCGCGATCAAGAGCGTGGGATTACCCGCGGACACCAGTTGCGGAGGGACATCAAGCAGGCTTGATCGATCGAGACCTAACGCCTCTGCGCAAGCGGCAGGATCGTATGTTCGGCCAAAGGAAATGGGTGGTGTGGTTAACCAGATCAGAGGCGAACCGTTTCGCTCCACTTTAATCGGCACAGGACCGACTCTTTCCTCGACAGTGAAGTGCGTCGTATCGCGCGAAACGATCCCTTCGTCGAGTAAAACAAAGCTCGCGCCCACCGTGGGGTGACCGGCGAACGGAACTTCGCGCGCGGGAGTGAAAATGCGAAGAGCGGCGTCGCAATCGCGGCGAGTGGCAGGTCGGACGAAAACTGTTTCGGATAAATTCAGCTCTCGGGCAATTCGCTGCATGATCTGATCATCGAAGACCGCGTGATCGGGGAATACGGCTAACGGATTCCCCTCGAGAGGATGCTGTGT
>CAWJUK010000015.1:0-79100 GCA_963846035.1 uncultured Acidobacteriaceae bacterium
GCTCTGAGCACTTACGCTGAGTTTTGCGAGCTGGCCTGGGATGTTGTCCCAAATGGTTTGCAGATTCCGGCGAAAGACCTCACCGGCGGCATTGATGCCCCACAGCGTGCCGTCGTACCCTGCAGCGATTTCGATTAAAGCTCCGGGAACGGGCGTCCAGTTCTGGGTCTGGGTATCAAAGAAATAGATCTGCTGGCTTCCGTTTATGCCCCAGACGGAGCCGCCGACTGTGGCGGAGATAGTGCTGAGGGCGCCAGGCGCTTCCATCCACGTCTGGGCCTGCGGATCGAACCGGAAAATCTGAGAGGCACTGTTGAGACCCCAGGTCGTGCCATCCGGACCGATTGAGATTTGATCCAGGGCGCCGGGAATCGGAACAAAGCTCGAAATTTGTGGATTGTAGGCGTAGATCTGATCGTTGCCGTTCACACCCCACACGGAGCCGTTTGCACCGACCGCAACTTGCACCAATTCGCCGTCCACCGGCTCGAGGCTTTGACTGGAGGCATTATAACGGTAGATCGCCTGATTCATGTCGAGCGCCCAAACCTCCTGCCCGAAGCCCACGGCGATCTGCGCGAACACTGTGCCGGCGTTCTCTGGGATCCACGTTTGGGCCGCAAGATTGTAAGCGTAGAGATTGCCGCTCGAATCGATGCCCCAGGCATTGCCGTCAGGAGACGTCGCAATCTGGTTCAACGTGACCCCCGTTACCTGGTGAAACGAGGGAGCCGGGACATTTTGCGGAGCCGCTTGGAAAATTGCGTTTGAGAGGTTAAGACCCCACACAGAGCCATCGCCTCCGGCTGAGATTTGAGCCAGCGTGCCCGGAGCGTTCACCCACTGATTGAGAGAAAGGTCGTAATGATAGATCGCGTTCTGCGAATTCACGCCCCAGACCTGACCAGCCGAGCCCACCGAGATTTGTGTCAAGGCGCCGGGGATAGAGTCGAAGGCCTGCTCCAGAGGGTTGAACCGGTAAATATTTTGCGACCCGTCGAGGCCCCAGACGGCGCCATCCGCGCCCGCCGAAATCTGCGAGAAGGTGGGGCCGGCTACCGCGACGAATGATTCCAGGCCAACATGATACCGGTAAGCTTGACCATTGCTGTCGAGCCCCCAAACGGCTCCATTGAAGCCGACTGTAATCTGGGCGAGTATACCTGGCACATTCAGCCAAGTCTGGACCGCGGCATTCCAATGATAGACGTAGCCCGCGCCATTGATACCCCACACGTCGCCATCTGCACCCACGGCGATGTGAGCTAAAGCGCCGGGGATCTGAACCCACGACCGGGTGTTCGCCTGATACCGGTAAATCGCGCCAGCGGCATTGATTCCCCATACGGAGCCATCGCCTCCAGAGACGATCTGTGTGAGCCCGCCGGGTACGTGAACGAAGCTTTGTGTCGTGGGATCGAACCGGTAAATTTGCCCGGAGGCGTTGATACCCCAGACGGCACCGTCTGCCGCCACCGAAACCTGATGCAGAACGCCGGGAACCGATTGCAGGCTCATACCCGCGCCTCCGACGACCCATCCCGGACCTGTGACGATCGGGGTCACGTTGCCAGGCGTAACGGTATCACCGCCCGCCGTACAATCGGATTGGCACATTGCAACAACCGACGTGCCGCTGGTAATAAGAGGCGGGTTCGCACTGTCCGATACCGCGTTATCTTCGACCTGTATATTCGCCGTTACACCGGAGAAATAGATACCGGTGCGCTGGTTGGAACTGGAGCTTCTGGCTGGATTGACAATCGTGTTGGAGGTGACGGATGTCCCGCCCGTGAGAATGACATTGCTCCAAATGGCTGGGCCGAGAGCATTCGTGATCGTATTTCCCGAAATCGTTAAGTTCGAGATGGGAATCATGGCGCCGTTATACGTCCACAGCATGACTCCTCCCGAATAGCTGTCTCCCCATTGGGGAGCGACTCCGGTCGGATACGTAATTTGGTTGCCTGTGATGGCCAGTCCATTGATCGGCGCGGGATTGATGGGGCTCGACATAAGAAAGATCCCATCTGACGGCTGGTTTGGATATATCAGCCCGGTGGCTCGCCACGCAACCGGATTCAGGCTGATCTGGTTATTTTGGATGGTCAGGTTCTGCAACGCGGGTTGCGTCGTGTTGCCATTCCAATACATCGACCAGATTTCCATCCCGTACATCGTGTTCGTGATCACGTTGTTGTTATAAAGCTGGCGATTCGAGCTGACCGCCTGTCCCGTGATGTTCATTCCGTTTTGGTATCCATCGATCGTGTTGTGAGTGACGGTCTGATCATCGCCGTGAGTTTCGATCGCGGTTCGGCCGCCCGGTGTACCGGGTCCGGACCGAGCCGTAAACGTGTTGTCATGAATCCAAATGCGAACCGCATGAGTGTAGACGGTGGAATGGTCGTAATCGAACGATCCTGGTAACTGGCCTACGTTCCGGAACACGTTGTTCGCCACCTCTACATCCGTAACAGTCCCGCTAAAAACGAACGTGTTAACGTCGGCGATATTTGTGACCGTACACCCGGCAATTCGGATTCGCGGGCCCCGGTCGATGCGAATCGCATCGCGAACCCCGGCAAGGTTGTCGGCTTCGGATCGGATCGGATTATTTTGTCCATTCAAATCGAACGTAATATTCTCGATGTCGACATCGTGGACGGTGTACACCGTGCCGATCAGCGCGTTATAAGGTCCTTGCGCCGGGGCCATTTGGATGACCGTATCGCCGGCCGGGCTGCCGAGCAGCTGAACATTGCTTTGAATCTGCAACACATAATCGTGAGCATTCGGGTTCACGCTGACAAGGTACGTTCCGCTTCCGAACTGGAGCGTTCCGCCCCCGCTCTGAGACAGGGAGGCGATGGCTGAGTTTATGGCGGCCGTAGCGTCCGTCACACCATCCGCAGATGCGTTTAGGAGCACTGTGCGGCTTGGGATGGTGGGGCTTACCGGAAGCGCAGGTAGATCCAGGGCAGAAGCCCGCCAGAATGGCGCGGCGGCAACTAAGAACAAAATTGCATTCTTCGGGTATCGTCCGGGCTTCGCCATCGTACTTCTCTTCGGCAGGTACGGGTTTCCGGTTGTGAGATTCCGCGCAATTTTAAATGGAGATGATCAGATCGCGTATTTTTGTAAACCGCCCCCGGGACGGCGAGGACCTCCCGGGTCCCGGGGCGCCTTCGAAGCTCAACGCGTTAATGAGCCCAACCCGGGCCCAAAACGCTGCGCGTTACCGTGTTGGGGGTCACCGTATTACTTTTCGAGGCGCAGTTCGATTCGCACCTGGAAACAGCCGAAATCCCGACCGTGATCAACGGCTTTTTCGCCGTGTCGGCGACCGAGTTGTTGATCACTCGCTATCTGCGCCGTGCTGTCCGAAATGTAGATTCCCGTGTGCTGGTCGGAAACAGAGCTTCTGGCTGGGTTAATGATCCTGTTCGAAGTAATCGTCGTCCCGGCGGTGAGGGGGATGTTGGTCCAGATAGCAGCTCCGAGGGCGTTCGTAATTGTATTCCCCGAGATCGTCAAATTCGAGATCGGGACAATGTCACCATTCTGGGTCCACAAAACCACCCCGCCCGAATAAGTGTCACCCCACTCGGGGGTTCCACTGCCAGTGGGAAACGTGATCTGATTGCCCAGGATCGCAAGTCCGTCGATCGGCAAAGGGCTGGTAAGGTCCTCATAGAGGAAAATCCCCTCAGACGACCCGTTGGAGGAAACAATGCCGCTACGTCGCCAGGCGAAGGGGCTCAAACTGATCTGATTGTCTTCGATCGTGATGTTCTGCATCCCATATTGGTTTTTTTGTCCATCCCAACGGGTGGAACGGATTTCGATTCCGTACATGACCTTATTCATGACGTTGTTTTTGTATAACTGGCGATTGGAGCTTACAGCCTGACCCGTGATGATCATTCCCATCTGGTACCCGTCGATTGTGTTGTTCGTGATGGTCATGTCATCGCCGTGGATTTCGATACCGGTGCGTGCATCCGGCGTACCCGGCCCATATGCGGCAGTCATTGAATTGTCATGGACCCAGACACGGGCGGCGTGCACGAGGATGGTCGACTCATCGAAATCATAGGAGGCGCCAGGCGGCTGGCCCACGTTGGGGAACTTATTATTGGCAATCTCTATATCCGTGGCGGTGCCGTTGAAATCGAATGTGTCTACGCTGACGCCATTCAGCACCGTACAACCGGCGATTTTGATGCGTGGACCTTTGTCGATGCGAATGGTATCGCGAATGCCGGCTGTTTTGTCGGAAGCTGATCTGATCGGGTTATTCTCTCCGTTCACGTCAATCGTGATGTTCTCGATCTCTACGTCGTGGATGGGGATGATGGTGCCGATCAGGCTTTGATAAGGGCCTTGTTTGTCCGCCATTTTGATAACGGTACTTCCATCGGAGCTGCCGAGCAGCCGGACGTTGCTCTGAATCTGCAGGACCTGCTCGTTCGCCTGCGGGTTCACCATGACGAGGTACGTGCCGCTGCCGAACTGCAACGTACCGCCGCCCTGCTGCGAAAGAGACGCAATGGCCGAATTAATGGCCGCACTCGCGTCCGTAACGCCGTCGGCAGGAGCGTCGAGGTTCACCATTCGATTGGGGATGATGGGAGGAGCCGGCAGCGTGGGCTGATCGAGTGCCAGCGCGCAGAATGGAATTGCGGTAGTGACAAGTAGAAGAATGCCGGGATTCCGGCGGATTCGGTAATTCAAGATTGTACTCCTTACGTTTAGTTGTCTGGGTAAGCATTCCCTCAATTCTTTTTCGAGCGTTCCCGCAGGAAGAGCGCGACAGAATTAGAGAGATTTTGAGGGGGTGCTGGACACCCCCACGCTTGCTTTCAGGCTTAGGAACGCATTTAATGAGTCCAGCCCGATCTGATGATGCTGCGCGTTATAGTGCCAGGGCCCACGGTATTGTCCTTCGCGACGCAGTTCGCCAGGCAAGTGGAAACAGCGGATACTCCGACTTTGATCCGAGGCGGATTCTTAGTGTCTGAAATCGTGTTCTTTTCGATCTGCATGTCTGCGGTATTTCCCGAAATGTAGATCCCGGCGGAATCGGCAGACTCAGAGCTTCTGGCCGAGTTAATGATGGTGTTCGAGGTAATGGTCGTCCCGCGCGTGAGCGTGACATTGGTCCAGATGCCAGCTCCGAGGGAGTCCCTAACGGTGTTCCCCGAAATCGTCAAATTGGAAATGGGAATCATCAAGCCGTTGTAGGTCCACAAAACCACCCCGCCCGAAAAGGTATCGCCCCATTCCGGGGTTCCACCCGTGGGAAACGTGACCTGGTTGCCCGTAATCGTGAGTCCATCAATTGCAGAGGGGCTGGAGGGACTCGACATGAGGAAAATCCCCTGGGACGGCTCGTTGGAGTAGATAATCCCGCTGAGCCGCCACTCGAACGGGCTCAAACTGATCTGATTGTCTTCGATCGTGAGGTTCTGGATCGCATAGTGAGTCTTTTGTCCGGGCCAGTAATCGGAGAAGATTTCCATTCCGAACATATTGTTCTTGATGATGTTGTTTTTGTATAGCTGGCGATTCGAACTTAGGGCGTGACCTGTAATGATCACTCCGATCTGGTACCCATCGATTGTGTTATTCGTGACGGTGATGTCATCGCCGTGGATTTCGATGCCGGTGCGCGCATCCGGCGTACCGGGCCCGTATGCAGCGGTGATTGAATTGCCATGGATCCAGACGCGGGCGGCGTGCGCAAAGATGGTCGAGTGATCGAAGTCAAAGGACCCATGCGGCTGGCCCACGTTGGGGAACTTGTTGTTTGCAACCTCTACATCCGTGACCGTTCCGTTGAAATCGAACGCGTTCACATCGACAACGTTCAGCGCGGTGCAATCGGCGACTCGAACGCGCGGACCCTGGTCGATGCGAATCGCGTCGTGAACGCCTGCTAATTTCTCGGCAGCCGTTCTGATCGGGTTATTCTGCCCGTTTAAGTCAATCGTGATGTTCTCGATATCCACATCGTGGACGCTGCAGCAGGTGCCAATCAAAGTGTTGTAGGGGCCTTGTGCGTGCGCCACTTTGATAACCGTATCCCCGTCAGAGCTGCCCTGCAGCCGCACGTTGCTCTGAATCTGCAACACGTAATCGCGAGATCTCGGGTTTACTTTGACGAGATAAGTGCCGCTGCGGAACTGCAGCGTACCGCCGCCTTTGTTCGAAAGAGAGGCGATAGCCGAATTAATGGCCGCAGTGGTATCGGTAACCCCGTCGGCGGGGGCGTCGAGGTTCACCGTTCGATTGGGGATGATGGGAGACGCCGGCAGCGTTGGCAAATCCAGTGCAAGCGTGGAGAATGGAACTGCGGTAGTGACAAGTAGAAGAATGCCGGGATTCCGGCAAGTTCGATAATTCAAAATTGTGCTCCTTAGTTTTCGTTCTTCAAACGTTGGGCCAGCGCCCCCGAAGGGGGCGCAAGCGTCAATAATTCTGAGAATGTAATGAGAATAACGCTGTCAGGAGCACTCGAGTGTAAGCTTTACAACTCTTTGCGATTTTGAGGCAGGATTAGCGGAGATTTGAGGGGGAGGGGGCGCGTGTGGGCCCCCTTTTTGCTTCGAAGCTCCGATCCGGATTCTAATGAGTCCAGCCCGGCCCCAAAACGCTACGGGTGATCGGCGGCCTAGGATTTACCGTATTACTGCTCGAGATGCAGTTCGATTCACAACTGGAAACAGCCGAAATCCCAACCTTGGTCAGAGGCGGATTCGCAGTGTCTGTAACGGTGTTGTTCTCGATCTGCATGTTCGCCGTGCTACCCGAAATGTAAACGCCGGCGCGGTCCGCGGAAGCAGAGCTTCGGGCTGGATTGATGATCGTGTTCGATGTTACGGTCGTTCCGCCGGTCAGAGTGACATTCGTCCAGATGCCAGCTCCGAGGGCGTTCGTGACGGTATTCCCCGAAATCGTCAAATTGGAAATGGGAATCATCGCCCCGCTGTAGCTCCACAAGACTATTCCACCCGAAAAGGTGTCACCCCATTCGGGGGTTCCACCCGTCGGAAACGTGACTTGGTTGCCCGTGATCGCAAGTCCATCAATTGCGGAAGGGCTGCGGGGACTCGACATGAGGAAAATCCCCTGGGACGGCTCGTTGGGGTAGATGATCCCGGTAAGCCGCCACACGAACGGGCTCAAACTGATCTGATTGTTTTCGATCGTGAGGTTCTGGATCGCATACTGGGTCTTTTGTCCGGGCCAGAGGTTGGAAGAGATTTCCATTCCGAACATATTGTTCTTGATCACGTTGTTGTTGTACAACTGGCGATTCGAGCTTACAGCTTCACCGGTAATGATCATTCCGATCTGGTACCCATCGATTGTGTTGTTCGTCACGGTTATATCATCGCCGTGCAGTTCGATGCCCGTGCGCGCACCCGGCGTACCCGGCCCGTATTGAGCAGTTATTGAATTGTCATGGATCCAGACGCGGGCGGCGTGCGCGAAGATCGTCGAGTGATCGAAGTCGAAAGATCCAGGCGGCTGGCCCGTGCTGAACGTGTTATTCGCGACCTCTACATCCGTAACGGTACCGTTGAAATCAAACGGGTTCACGTCGGCAGCATTCAGCACCGTGCAACCGGCGACTCGGACACGGGGGCCTTGATCGATGCGAATGGCATCGCGAACGCCGGCTAATTTGTTGGCAGTCGATGTGATCGGGTTATTCAGCCCGTTTAAGTCAATCGTGATGTTCTCAATGTCAACATCATGGACGCTGCAGCAAGTGCCAATCAGAGTACTGTACGGTTCTTGTGCGTCCGCCATTTTGATTACGGTCGCCCCATCGGAGCTGCCTTGGAGGCGGACGTTGCTTTGAATCTGCAAGACATAGTCGTGAGCATTCGGGTTCACGCTCACCAGGTACGTTCCGCTTCCGAACTGAAGCGTACCGCCGCCCTGGTTAGAAAGAGATGCCATAGCGGAATTAATCGCCGCAGTCGCATCGGTAACCCCGTCAGCGGGGGCATTTAACGGCACGATCAGACTTGGGATGTTAGGGGGCGCGGGCAGCACCGGCTGATCGAGTCCAAGCGCCGCGCACAACGGCGCTGCCGCAATCGTAAGTAGAAGGACCCCATAGTGACAGTAGGATCTGTGATTCAACATTTAGTTTTTTAACTTCTCCATGCAAGTTCGTTTCGCAAACTCCAAAATTTCTCTTCGAAAGAATTCTCGAAGTGAGTATTCAGTCCGAGCGCTGCTCGACAGGAGAAACCTTCGGCTTCGGACTGACTGGCATCTCAGCCGATGCCGAAGAGTTCGCTGAAGCGAGGTGTCAGTCTGAGCGCTCTTCGTGCGGACGAAGCTTTGGCTTCGGACTGACTGGCATCTCAGCCGATGCCGGTTGTCCCCGGTCGCCAATCCCCGTCAGGGAAGGCGGTGAAGATGTAGGAACGTGATCAGAATAACGGAAGCACAGGAGACGGCTTTACAACTCTTTGCTTTTTCGTCCCAGAATACGGGTGCGTGCCTCGCACCGTATCCGGCCCTGTCCTCCCGCCAAAGTGGCGGGGGAACAGGGGGCCGTCAGAGTATTTGGCGGAACCGACAGATTTGAAGCTTATCGGCTCCTTGAGCCCCAAGGGGCCTTTTAGCGAACCCAGCCCGGGCCTAAGACGCTGCCGGACACAGTGACGGGGCTTACAGCGTTATGGGTCAACATGCAGTTCGATTCGCAGGTGGAAACAGCGGATATTCCGACGTGAATCATAGGCGTCTTTGCCGTGTCTATGACGGTGTTCTTTTCAATTTGCATCTTCGACGTCCTGCCCGAAATATAAATCCCGGTGCGCTCGGCGGAAGCAGAGCTTCTCGCCGGATTGGTCATTAGATTTGAAGTTATAGCCGTGCCGCCCGTAAGGGGGATGTTAGTCCAGATCGCGGGTCCGAGAGCGTTCCTAATCGTGTTTCCCGAAATTGTCAAGTCCGAGAAGGGAGTCATCTCCCCGTTGTAGCTCCAAAGGACCACACCGCCCGAGTAGGTATCACCCGAAACCGGCTCACTCTGGGTAGCTGGAAAAATGATCTGATTATTGAGAATGGCCATTCCAATTACTGGAGCAGGATCCTTCGGCGAAAACTGAAGGAAAATACCGAGGCGAGGGTGAATGCGTAGGGATCAGGCCGGTGGTTCGCCACGCGAGGTTCAGCGTGATCTCATTGTTTTCAACGGTGATGTTCCGCATTCCCTGCGTGGAATTATCCTGGGCAACCCTAGAATAGATTTCCATCCCGTACATAACGTTTTTCATTACGTTCTTGTTATAGAGTTGGCGATTCGAGCTAACCGCCCGGCCGGTGATATTCATTCCGATTTCATAGCCGTCGATGGTGTTGTGAGTTACGGTTGTGTCATCGCCGTGCGTTTCGATGGCGGCGCGAGCGCCCGTCGTACCCGGTCCCGATCGAGAACTGAACGTATTGTCGTGAATCCACACACGAACCGCATTAGTGTAGATAGTTGAGTGATCATAATCGAATGACCCGGGAAACTGGCCGATATTGCGGAAAGTGTTATTGGCCACCTCAATGTCAGTTACAGGGGTGCCGTTGAAATCGAGCGTATTGCCGTCCGCGGCATTCTGGATGGTGCAAAAGGCGACTCGGAATCGCGGTCCCCTATAGTTTTGTAGCGCTCGATGGGTGCCGCGGTCCGCGGGCGATGTGATTGGATTGTTTTCGCCGTCTAAATCAATGGTGAGGTTCTCTATATCCACATCGTGGATCGGCTTCGTCATGCCGAGCAGAGCCGTATAAGAAGGTTGTTTGCGTGCCAACAGGATGGTCGAAGTTCCCGAAGTGCTGCCCTGCAGGCGTATATTGCTTTCAAGCTGCAAGACGTGGTCAGTGGCCGCCGGATTCACGCGGACAAGGTAGGTGCCCTCCCTGAATTCCAGCGTGCCGCCGCCTTTTGCCGCGAGCGATTCAATCGCCGCGTTGATGGCCGGTGCCGCGTCGCTAACGCCGTCGGCTGGTGCCTTTAGGGTCTCAATTCGGCTCGGGATGTTAGGCGGTGCGGGCAGCTTCGGCATATCGAGAGCAAGCGCGGCGCAGAACGGAGTCCCGGCAGTGACAAGTAGAAGGATGGTCTTTCCGTATATTTTTTTGTTCAAGATTCGTGCTCCTTGGTTTGTAATCTGCAAGTCGATAAACCCTTCGGGACGATACACCTCCCCGGAGTTCCCGGGTGGGAACACGGACTTATTCGCTTGCAGAAGCAAGTGAGAATAACACTTCTGGCAGGCCAAAAGTGTAAGCTTTACAACTTTTTGCTATTTAGGCGCTGCAGGGATAATTCGCAATTGGAGGAGGGAGTGCGGTAGGGGCAGAGTTTACTATGAGAGCGTGCGGATCGCGGCCTGCGTTGTGGCCATCTTTGCTATCGCGCTCTCTGGTTGCATGCGACGCGATGCAGCGGTGTTGGCGCAGGATGTGACAGCAGGGAATGCCAGTGTCGGCCAACACCTTATTTACGCGTATGGTTGTGGCTCTTGCCATGTTATTCCCGGCGTGGCTGAGGCCAACGGAACTGTCGGCCCGCCACTTGAGGGATTAGCATCGCGTATTTACATTGCAGGCTCACTCGTAAACACGCCCGAAAACCTCTTCCTCTGGGTTAGAAAGCCGCAGGAGATTAATCCCGGAACGGCAATGCCGGACCTGGGTGTCAGCGAACGGCAGGCCCACGATATCGCCGCCTATCTTTACACGCTTCAATGAACCTCAGGCCGCACCTTCCGCGCATACCGATCAAAACAGCTCTACTGGCAATCGCGGCGTGCATCGTTCTGGAAATTGCCGGCGGAATCCTCTTCATGGCGTCCGGAACCTACAACATCGCGGCCGATGAGCCACATCTCAAGCCGGTACGCTGGCTTCTAACGGCCGGCAGAACGCGCTCGATCGAGTTCCGTAGCAGGGGGATTCGCGTTCCAAATCTTCGCGATCCGTTGCTCCTCCGCCAGGGTATCCTGCTGTATCGAAAAAATTGCCAGCCCTGCCACGGAGCGCCGGGTGCCGCGAACGAACAGATCGGACGGGGAATCGATCCCAAGCCTCCGCAGCTCGTAATCGTCAGTAACAACTGGACCGATCCCGAGTTGTTTTGGATCATCACTCACGGTCTAAAGCTCAGCGGAATGCCCGGATTTGCTCCCCGCCTGAGCGAAACGGATCTATGGGGCATCGTGGCCTTCGTCCGCCAAATGGCGCTGCTATCTCCGTCCGATTACAAGCGGTTGGTCACAGCGGCCGATCTGGGCGTTGATGATGAATCGATGAGTTGGTCATCCGATGATTATGGGTTCGGGGAGCTTAAAGCACATGGAAATTCGAATACCGGACGAGAGCTGCTGGGCAAATATGGTTGTACGAGTTGCCATATCGTCCCTGGCCTTGGCGAAGGCAAAGTGGGACCGCCGCTGACGCAGTTCGCCGAGCGCCAATACATCGCCGGCTTCCTCGTTAACGTGCCCTCGAACGCAGCGGCGTGGATCAGAGATCCCCAGCGATTCAAACCGAAGACCGCGATGCCGAATCTGAACGTGCAGCCAGCGGAAGCTCTTGATATGGTCGCCTATCTCTACACACTGGGCAGTTCGAAGCGCCTCACGTGGGTTACAAAAAGATTTGCGGGGATTCTGAAGGGTGTGGCTCCCCGACATGGATTCGAACCACGATTCACGGCTCCAAAGGCCGCTGTCCTACCATTAGACGATCGGGGAGCAAGTGTGGCGTGAAGTGTGCCGCTCTTGAGTGTAACAACGCCGCTCGGGGAAGCGCAGCGGTGATCACCAATCCGCGTAAGCGGTTCCCTCCAGCGAGGTCTTATCGGAGCCACTGCGGACGTCGAAGATGCCCGGCGGGTTATTCGCGCCACCGACTGGATTGTCTTCCATAATGAGCTTCCAGGTTTGATCCGACCCGGTAATAGGATCGCGGGGAATTTGCCGGAGATATCCTTCGGAAACAAGGTCCTCCAGGCTCTGGGGCGCCTTCTGCTTATCGATCGTGTACTCGTCGATCATCGTGCGGAGCGTGAACAGATTGTTGCGAAGCACGCTCTCTTTGGCGCGGGTGATCGATTTCTGATAGATCGGCAGAGCGATGGCAAGAATGATGGAGATGATGGCCATGACGACCATCAGCTCGATGAGGGTGAAGCCGCGCAGCGCCGCCCGAAGCTTGCGCATTTTTTCGCTTTCGGTTCGCATCACCATTCCGAATAGGATGTTCCGTCGCTCGCCTTTTCCGTCGTCTTGGAGAAGACGTCGAATACGTTCTGGCCCCCCCACGAGGTAGAAGTGGGATCATCTTGCATGCTTCGTTTCCCCCAGTCGGTATCCCCGGTGAACGGGTCTTTGGGAATGCGGCGGAGAAAACGAATTTTTCCGGATTGCCCGAGGCCGCTGATGGTATTCGCAAGCGGCACCCCGTCGACCAGAGCCTCCAGCGTTGGTGGATAACAGTACGAATCCATGGAGGGGGCCTGAATCTTTCCTTGGTCGCACATGTCTTTATAGCGGTCGATGGCGGTGCGCATGTCGGAGAGGTCGTTACGCAAGGCCTTCTCGCGATCACGCCGAATTTGATACCGGGCCATCGGGACCGCCATGGTGGAGAGGATCAGCAGAATCGTGAATGCGACGATCAGCTCGATCAGCGTAAAGCCCGCCGTAGCGGGTTCCTTAGCATGGCCCAACGAAACCGCTTGCTTACGCGCGCGGCTCAGTTTCAGGCTATGCATGCGGAGGCCCTGGAGGCGAGCTGGCCGGTACGGGCGTATTCGGAACAGGCGCCGGTACCGGTTTGCCGATGGGCCGGGGCTGGCTCGCTGCGGGCGCGAGAGGCGAGGGCGCCGTTACAGGAACCTGTGCTTGTGGCATTACAGCAGGAGCGGGCGAACCGACCGGCGTGCCGCTGGGGCCACGAAGAACCTTTGTCTGGCGTTCGGTGCCGGCGACGATGCCTTCCTCGGCAGCGACACTCAAATCGGGAGCGCGCACGATGTGAGGAGTCATAGCGACCAGGACTTCGTCGCGATTATGGGTCCGCGTTTTTGTACCGAACAGGTATCCGAGCAGCGGGATATTCGCGATGCCCGGGATGCCCGCAACCGACAGCTCGTCGTCTTGACTCGAAAGGCCGCCCAGAACGCTGACTTCGCCGTCCTTCATCCGGATATCAGCTTCGTCCACCTTCTGACCGATGACCGGCTGCTGGACTCCGGCAATGGTTTCGGTGAATAGCACCTGCGAGACTTCCACCTTGATATGCATGGTGATGTCGTCGGGGCCGTTTACGTGCGCCTGCAGCTCGATGTTCGTACCGACATCCACTTCTTGGAACTGCGTGGTTGCATACGGGATAGCGCCCGGCGTCGCTACGGCGGAATTCAGAGAGCCGGACACATAGGGGATCTTGCTGCCGATTTTCAGAGTGGCTTTGCCGCCATCGGTCACGCGCACTTGGGGACGCTGCATGACGCGCGTGGAGTTGTCCGTCAACAGTGCCGAAATGACCGCGCCGGGAAGACTGATTGAGAAGTCTGCCGAGCTGATGTGACCCACGCGCGCGAGTGTTGTGATGGGCGCGGAGGAGTTCGTAGTGCCCTGATCAGTTGTTCCCGTCGAAGTCACGGCGGTGGAGCCCGCCGCGGTGGCTCCAGTCGTACCGGTGGTTGGGGTCGTGGGAGTTGTGGGGACGACCGTAGGAGTGCGCGGAGTGAACTGAATCGGAACGTTGAGTCCGCTTGAGCCCCCAAGCGCTGCGGAAAGCGTCGTCATCTTATCGCGCGAAACTTCCATCAGGATCACGTCGACGGATATTTCCGGTTTCGGCTTGTCCAAATCATGGACGAGCTTCTCGACGAGCGAAATCATGTCCGGATTGCCACGGGCGATGATCGCGTTCTGGCTCGGGATCTGGAACAGGCCCGTCATTAACTTCGCCCCTGTACGGACGCCGTTATAGATATCCGTGAATTCGGTCGGGGTGCTGGCGTTTTGGATATAGAAGATCTTCACCACTTCGTCCTGATACTCTTGCCGCTTCTGCTCTGTGTCTTGGGTGACAAAGATGGCGTTCGCGCTAATCGGCTTCCAAAACGTGTGTGTCACGAGAGCGACATAGTTGAGCGCGTCCTCCAACGTGACGTTATTCAGATCGAGGTTTAGGTTCTTGGCGCCTGTGGGGTCAATGCCCGTGGGATCGAACAGGACATTAATGCCGGCCAACTTTCCCACGCTCTCGTAAAGAACGCGAGCGGGCTGGTTGTTCATTTTGAGGCTGGTGATCTGATTGTTGATGGGCCGCAGAGTGGGCGGACCCTCGAGCGAATTGATGCGTTTCTCGACGTCCGCGCGGGCCTTTTCGGCTGGCGTCAAAACAGGCGTGCCGGCGGGCAGCTTCGCACGTTCTTTGATCATCGCGTCGGTCTCGGCGATTTCTTGCAACGCGATCTGGGACGAGGGATCTGCCAGAAAAGCCTTCTGAAATTCGACCAGAGCTTGATCGAGCTGCTGTTTTTGCTGGAATTGCCGGCCGGCGATAACATGAGCCTGCGACGCGATGGTGCGTATCCGCTGCTCGGCAAGCATATAGCCGGGATCTTTCGGGTCGGTGGCGAGAGCTTTGTTGTAGTATTCGAGCGCCTTATCGTACTCTTTCTGAGCTTCGGCTTTCGCGCCGAGTTTCAGGAACTGATCGCCCTTCTTCGTACGAGCCGCGGCCATCGGCGCCATAACGGCGATCATGCATAAAACTGCTGTTAAAGAGCCTAACCTATTTGGAAACTTCACGTTAAAGCATCCCAGCCTCAGTAGATTGCGCTCGCTTCGGGGTGATGGTAATCGTCTTCTATACCCCCACAGGAAGAGTGTCCTGCGCCGGGTATATTCCTCTCTGTTCGTATGGAAGACGTTCTTGCCGCCTGAGCCGTGCACTCATCTGAAGCCGAACCTGTAAGATTCCTGTACCATTCCTTTGAACGCTATGCGTGGGGAAACTGGCATCAAGGTCTTGAGCGACAATCGCGCGGCGGGTCACAACTACCATCTACTCGACCGGTATGAGGCGGGAATGGTGCTAACCGGAACAGAAGTGAAATCTGCTAAGAGCGGAAAGATTCAACTGAAGGAAAGCTACGCGGAAGTGAGCGGCGGTGAAGCGTGGTTGATGAACGCCCACATCAGCGAATATTCGCACGGCAACATCATGAATCATCCACCGGTGCGGAAACGTAAACTGCTGTTGCATCGATCGGAGATCGACAAACTGCAAGTGGAGACGCGCGAAAAGGGCTTGACGCTCGTTCCGACCAAGCTGTACCTGAAGGGTGGCCGGATCAAGATTGAAATTGCGGTTGCCAAAGGGAAGAAGTTTCACGATAAGCGGGAAGCTGTGAAAGCGAAAGAGATGCAGGCGGAGGCGAAGGCCGCGATCGTTCGACGCACTCGTCAGTAAGCATTCCTATCGCCCGGCGCACTTGACGAGTGAGAAGCTGGAGAGAAATGGAATTTCAGATCGAGACTGTTCCGGCAGAGATGGCAAGCGCCGATGCATTGGGTGTTATCTGCTTCGAAACGGATGATTCGAAGCGGGGAGAAGGTGAGGCCAGCAGCACGATTCAGGATCCGGAGGTGGCCGCGCAATCCGGATGGCTCGCCGAATTGCGCAATTCGGGCGAATTTACAGGGAAACTTTACGAAACCGCAGTGCTGCATCGTCCCGCGGGCATCCGGGCAAAACGGCTGGTGGTGATTGGCGGCGGGAAAAAGGAAAAATTCTCAAGCACCGAGGCGAGGCGTGTCGCCGGGGCGCTCGTCCGCAGTCTCGGTTGCAAGGGGGCGCACAGAGTTGCGCTTCTACTTGAGATGCCTAACGCTTTCGAGTACGTGACGGCGGCAGCCGAGGGCGCGCTGCTCGGCGGGTGGCAGGCAGACAAATACAAATCCGGCCCGGAGAAGAACCAAAAGCGAGTTGAGTCGTTCACGATCGTCGTCCCGGGCGGCGACGCAGGTTCTCTGAAGCGTGCCCTGGAACGCGGCAGCATTCTCGGCGAATGTCAGAACATGACCCGCGATCTGGTGAACGAGCCCGCCAACAAGCTGGTCCCGGAAACCTTGGCCCAAGCAGCGAAGAGTATGGCAGGAGAGTTGGGGCTGGAGTGCGAAGTGCTGGAGGCGGAAGCAATGCGCGAGCTGGGAATGGGCGCCCTGCTCGGAGTTGCTCAAGGCAGCAGTAATCCGCCGTTCTTGATCGTCGTGAGATATCGACCGGCAGCTAGCTCAGGGACGGATCACTTGGCGCTAATAGGAAAAGGCGTCACCTTTGATACGGGCGGCATCTCGATCAAGCCTTCGGAAAACATGGAAAAAATGAAGTACGATATGGCGGGGGCGGCGGCCATGCTCGGGGCGATGCGGGCCATCGCCTTGCTCAAGCCTGCCATTCCGGTGACCGCTTATGTCCCGACGGTTGAGAACATGGTCAACGGGAATGCCCAGCGACCCGGGGACATCGTAAAATCCCTTTCCGGAAAAACAATCGAGGTTCTAAACACCGATGCGGAAGGGCGGCTGATCCTCGCCGACGCCATTACGTATGCGAAGAGTCAGGGAGTGACTCACATTGCGGACGCCGCAACGCTTACCGGCGCGATCGGAATCGCACTGGGCGGGTATAACATCGGCGCATTTACGAATGACGAGGGAATACTCAATCGATTCCTCAGTGCATCGCGCATAACGGGCGAGAAGACCTGGCAATTGCCTATGGACGAAGAATACAAGGACTATTTGAAGTCCGCTTTCGCCGACCTGCCCAACATTGGCGGGCGGCTCGCCGGTTCGATCACCGCGGCCTGGTTCCTCCGTGAGTTTGCCGATCCGACACCGTGGTTACACCTGGACATCGCGGCGACGGCGTGGCTGGATGACAATAAGCCATGGATGTCGAAGGGGCCGACCGGCGTGACGGTGCGCTCGCTGGCTCAGATGGCACTCGATTGGGATCGCCGGCCATGATTCGATAACCTAATCGGCAGAAACGGATGGAGGTTCGGGTTCTCGCATTTGTATTGGCCGGTGGTAAGGGAACGCGGCTGTATCCGCTCACGAAGGAGCGGGCGAAACCAGCGGTACCATTCGGCGGGCGCTATCGCATTGTTGATTTTGTCCTGAGCAATCTCATCAATTCGGGCATTTTTTCGATCTACGTTTTGGTTCAGTTCAAGAGCCAGTCGCTTCTACAGCACCTTCGTGAAGGATGGGAAGTGAGCGGCCTGTTAAGGAACCACTTTATTATTCCCGTTCCGGCCCAGATGCGCTCCCAGCAGGAGGATTGGTACCGCGGCACAGCCGACGCGATTCATCAAAATATCAACCTCATCGAGCAGGCGAGTCCCGGTGTCGTGGTGATCTTTGGCGCCGATCACATTTACCGCATGAACATCCGGCAAATGATCGATTATCACATTGAAAAACGCGCCTCGGTGACGGTTGCAGCTATTCCTGTCGAAAAAGAGCTCGCGTCGGAATTTGGGGTGCTCGAGACGACTCCTAACAGCAGCATCGTAGGGTTTCATGAGAAGCAAGCCGATGCTCCGACCATGCCAAACGATCGCAATCGAGTATACGCGTCCATGGGGAACTATGTTTTTTCAACCGATCTCTTGGTGCGGGAGTTGTATAAGGACGCTGAGAATCCGGACAGCTCGCATGATTTCGGAAAAGACATTCTTCCGTCGCTGGTTGGAAAAGCTGACTTATACGCGTATGATTTCCAGACGAACGAGATTCCGGGAGAAAGCGGAGCGCGACAATACTGGCGCGATGTTGGCACTTTGGACGCTTATTACGAGGCGAGCATGGATCTTCGCGCCGTGGCGCCCGAACTGAACCTTTATAACCGGCAATGGCCATTACGAACGGCCGGGTATTTCGATGCACCTGCCAAATTTGTGTTCGACGAAGAAGGACGCAGGGGTTTGGCGATCGATTCCATTGTGGCGGGCAGCTCAATCATCTCGGGCGGGATAGTGAAAGGATCCGTTCTCGGTCGTGGTGTTCGGGTACACACGGGCGCGTTGGTCGAAGATTCTGTCATCTTCGATAACGGCGATATCGGACGACATGCGAAGGTTCGCCGCGCCATTCTCGACAAGAACGCAAAAATCTTAGAGCGTGCGGAGATCGGATATAACCTGGACGAAGATCGAAAGAAGTATTGGGTAACCGAAAACGGGATTGTCGTCGTCGAAGGCCATCAATCGACGGTGGACATTGCGTCGGTTCAGTTGTAGAGAGGCCAACGGGTGATTCCGCATGCTTACGCGCGCGGTTCCGTTCGGGCGCGCGCAGAGAGTAACAGGGCAACGGAAACTACGGTCACGCAGCCGATCACGTTGTACCAGAGAAAAGAGATCTGAGTGAACAACGCGGCTGCGAATATGGCGGCTTCCCCCGCCAGCACTCCGTAAAAAGCAGCGGTTCCGCGAACCGGGCGGAAGAAAAAAGCCAGAACGAACACCCCGAGCAGTCCTCCATAGAACAGCGATCCAACGATGTTCACCCGCTCAATCAGCGCGCCGAATCCACGCCCCCCAACAGCCGCGAACAGAACCGCGTACGCGCCCCAGAAAACGGTCAGAAAGCGCGATGCGATCAGATAATGCCTGTCCGTTTGGTTCCGAACTAGAAATCGGCGGTAAATATCGACGACAGACACCGTGGCAAGAGAGTTGATTTCTCCGGATGTGGAAGACATCGATGCGGAAAAGATAACGCCAATAACCAGACCGACCAGTCCCACAGGCAAGTATTTCTTCACGAACCAGAGAAAAATGTAGTTGGTATCGTCAAACTTTCCTCCTCCGTTCTGACTCGCAACAATCTTTAGCGCCTCACCGCGACTCGATTCAAAGGCAGTCTGCGCTTTCCGGTAATCGGTAATGGCGGAGTCCCGCCCAGGATCGCTGCTATGAAACGCGTTTATGACGTTGTAAGCTGCGCTCCGACGCTGCTCAAAGGCTTTGTTGTAACTGTTCTGCACGTTTTTCCAGGATGCGGTCTTAGCTGCACGATCGGCTTGGCGAGCTTGGAAAATTGCAGGCGCTGGGAAGAAAAGGCAGACCGTGAAGACCATCGCGCCAATGAACAGGATGAAGAGCTGCATCGGGATTTTCACCAGGGCGTTGAAGATCAGGCTGATCCGGCTCTGGGCAATCGATTTGCCGGTCAAGTATCGCTGTACTTGGCTCTGGTCACAGCCGAAATAGGCGAGAGCCAGAAATCCGCCGCCTATCAAGCCGCTCCAGAGTGTGTAACGGTCCGTCAAATCGAAGCGTGGATCCACAATTCGCAAGCGGCCGGCAGCTCCGGCTACGTGCAGGGCATCGAGGAACGAAACGTTAGAGGGCAGCGCGTGTATCGCAACGATCAGGCTTATGATCAGCGCAATGAAAATCATGCGTCATCTGCTGCACGTCCGCCCAGGTCAGGGCTTTAATGCCTCCGGTTGCGGTATAGGTTACGACCAGCGCGCCAATCAATGCGGTGGTCAACCGGTCCGGCCAGCCCAGGACCACGGAGAGCGCCACCGCCGGCGCATACAAGCCAATGCCGGCGGCGAGACCGCGCTGCAACAAGAACACGATGCTGACGAGAGCGCGGGTCTTCGCGTCGAACCGTTGCTCGAGATATTCGTAGGCGGTGTAGACTTTCGCCCGGTGAAAGATTGGGACGGCAGTCGCAGAAAGGATGACCATGGCGACCGGCAGTCCAAAATAGAACTGCACGAAACGCATGCCATCGACGAAGCCTTGGCCGGTGGTGGAAATGAATGTGATCGCGCTTGCCTGAGTCGCCAGAATCGAGAGGCCCATGGCGTACCAGGGCATGCTCCTGCCGGCGAGCAGATATTTGTTGACACTGTTGCTGCCGCGTCCGCGATAAAGTCCGTAACCAACCAGCGAGATCAGCCACAAAAACAGCACTACCCAATCGAGCGTTCTCATGAATCAGGTGTCAGCGCCTTCTCACGGCACTTCAAGCGTACGTGAACATGCGTGTGACAACATAGAGCGCAAGGATCAAGAGAAAAAGATACACCAGCACCGCCGCGTAAACCCGGGCCCAGCGGCGCAGGAACGGCGGAGGATCATCGGCTGACGTTCGAATCTCCGGATTCCGCGCTTGCATCATACTCCGGTAAACTGAAAGACCGTGGGAAACCAGACCACACGATCGGTCAACGTCCTGATCGTGGACGACGAGGAAGCGCAACGAGCCCCGTTAGCCGCGATGATCTCCGCTTGGGGATTTACGGCGGAAACCGCAGTAGATGGGCAAGAAGCGCTCGATAAGCTTGCCACTTTTTCCGCAAACGTAATCATCACGGATTTGATGATGCCGCGCATGGACGGTTTCGAGCTGATGAAGCGGCTTGGGAGCGACGGCAATATGCCTCCGGCGATCGTGTTGACCGCGTTTGGAAATATCGAGACAGCCATACAGACGATTCATGATCTGGGCGCGTTCTGGTTTCTGGAGAAGCCGATTCAGCCGGCGGCTCTTCGGGTTCTGTTGGAGCGTGCCGCATCGCAGAGTCAACTGGTAGAGGAAACGGAGCGGCTACAACGACAACTTTCTTACACAGGCGTGCTGGCCGACATGGTCGGCGTTTCGCAACAGATGCAGGAGGTGTTCTCGGTCATTCGCCAGATTGCGCCGAGCAAGGCCCCCGTTCTGGTTTCCGGCGAGAGCGGAACGGGAAAGGAACTGGTGGCGCGAGCCATTCACCAGCTCAGCAATCGGCGTGGCGGTCCGTTCGTGGCCATCAATTGCGCCGCGATGCCGGAGACGCTGATGGAGAGTGAGCTCTTTGGGCACGAAAAAGGCGCGTTCACGGGCGCCCTGGAGCGTCGCGCCGGCTGTTTCGAACTCGCGCAGCATGGCACATTGCTGCTGGATGAGCTCGCCGAGATGCCCTCGGGCACCCAAGCCAAACTATTGCGCGTGCTGGAGGATTCGCGCGTCCGGCGCCTCGGCGGCAAAGGCGAAATTTCAGTTGACGTTCGCGTCATCGCAGCGACGAACCGCAATGTCGATGATGCACTGAAGAAGGGCGATCTACGCGAAGATTTGTATTATCGCCTGAACGTGTTTCAGATCTCGCTCCCGCCGATGCGGCAGCGCATGGGCGACCTGGCTGTACTTTGCGAGACGCTAATCAGCCATTTGAACCGGAAGCATGAGTGCAACATCACGCACGTCACTCCCGACGTGATGGAGGCATTCAAGAGATATTCGTGGCCGGGAAACGTTCGTGAGTTGCGAAATGTGCTAGAGCGCGCCGTGATTATGGCGGGCGAGGGCGGGATTCAAATGAGTCATCTTCCCTATGACTTCGGTGTTTCGGTCGGCTCGCGGGTTCCCGCTCAGGTCTTCGAACCGGATACCGTTCGATTGCCGGTCGGAACGACTGTGAACGACGCCGAGAAGGCTCTCATTCAGATCACGCTGCAACACACGAAGAACAATAAGACCCGCGCCGCCGAAATCCTCGGCATTAGCCTGAAGACGCTCTTCAACAAATTGAAGGAATATGGCGCATCTGAGCCCGCGGCAGACGCGGGTGCCTGACCTGGGGCAAGCGCCAGCGATCTAGAAAACATTCGCTAGATTCGCGAACGCCGCGATTATCCCGCCGCTGCGAATCTTGATCTGGCCTGGAGCAAGCGATTCGCGCCGTCGTACGGGTAGGATTCCGTAAACGTCAAAGGCGTCTCGCCCGGGCCGGCATGGATAGCGATCAGCGCCGTACAGAATCCCGTTGTTCACGTTCGAGCCCCAGTTGTACTGCAGGTTCAGAAACGTTTGCGAGCTGCCGGGATTGGACTGATTCGTATTCGCGTTCTTGCCGCCACAGCGTATTGTGTGAAGCCGCCGTGCGGGGCGTATGTCGGGAAGTTGCGCAAGGCGTGCCGATCAGGACGTTGCTGCTTGACCTTTCCCGAGTCGGTTGGAAAAGCATACTCGCCGCCTTCCGGTGTCAGGAGCCTCGCCGGAACGGAACCGTCTACGCCATAGCCGTTTCCTGGGCGGACGGTATCGCCAATCTTTCGGGGCGGCCGAAAAAGGCTAGGCGCTCGCAGGGTCCCAAGCACCGCAATCCATCTCGCGCCGAATAGCGAGGCTTGGTGCTCGGGTGCAGGCGCTTTCGTAAAAATTTGGGCCTGTTTAAGTTTCGCCTGCAGCAGGTCGCGGTCCCAGACAAACCCATCGGGTACCACAGCCTGTCCAGGCGCAGCGGCGAGTTGGATCGCTTGTTCTTCTCTCCGCGAGGTTCGCCGGTCTCGTTCTGGACAGTTCTCACTCAGAAATCCACCTTCGAACGTCCAGGCGTACACCCCGACGACGATGACGGTTCGGTTCCGGAAAGTCCCAAGATTCCGCACGGCCTCGCAAACGGTGAGCACCGGAGGCGCCCCCGTCTCCGAATGGCCAGATGTCACTGCGAGCAGCGCGAGCAAAGTTATCGGATTCACTTCAGTCCGATATCCGCCGGATTCTCAAATTGCCGAACACGTGGACCGCCCTCGCGTTTCCCTATTTCGGACTCCCCTGTCCCCCCGGAAGGGTCAAGCGATCGTGATACGCCGCTCCGGGCGAAGAGAGGTCGATTTGCGACCGATAGGGGCCGCCCGAAGCTGGTCTCAGCTCAACTTGATACACCCCGGGCGAGGCTTCGAGCGCGTACTCGCCCAAGTCATCGGTAGTCGTGCACGCGACGCGGGATCCATCGGGCCTGAAGAGGCAGATGCTCACCCGCTCGGCGATTCGGCCGCCGCGACGAAGAGTTCCGCTTAGCGTGACCTCTTGACCGACGACATCGCCGCCGGTACTGCTGAGAGGAAGCCGTATGGTCAACAGACGCTTTCGCAAGTAAGAGATGCTCAGCGGGAAGTATTTGGCGCTCACGAACCCTTGTAGGTCAGCCTCGACAGAGTACGCGCCTTCCGGCAGCTTCGGAAAGCAGGCGTTTCCGCGGGAATCCGTCCGTTCTTCGCGAGACTTTCCGCTCGATAGATTCACCGCCTTGACTTGAGCGCGGGGTAGCGGTTGGCTCGTTTCGTCGAGGACGATTACGCACATTTCAGAGCCGGTGAGCGTCGTCGCGAGCGCAAGCGCCAGGCCGGAACGGGCGAGCGGCTGCAGGACGCTCAAAAACACTTCTTCCGAACCTCTTCCGAAACGCCTGCGGACCCAGTGACCTTGTCGCCGTTCGGGAACTTGATACGCTGACCGCTGCTGTCGGCCCCGACTGTGCCCGTCCAGTGAAGGAATTCCTGGAGGACCAGGAGCTGCTGGTCGAGGCTCTCGGTCGCCGTGGCCTGATGATTTTCCGCATCGTAGGTCAGCGTGCCGAACGGGGTCTGGTTTCCCGCGGTTTCGTAGGAGCCGGAAGACATCTGGTTCTTGCCCGAGTAGACGTTGGAGGTCGGTGTCCCGCCGTCGAGCGTCACACCACTGTTTCCGGTCACCCACATGTTGCCGTATTGATCGTAACCAAAATAGCGGTAGAATTCCGCGGGAAGTTGGTCCTGGCCGTTCCCGTACAGCCAGTCGTTGGCTTGCGTCAAACCGCCCGCGGCATCATAGGCACTACGAGGCCTCGCGGCGGTCGTTCAAATCACAGACGTCCGCGACCCCCAGCTTTCGAACGCTATCAGCGACTTACGCGGGCCGTAGTCCACAGCCCCGTCCACCTCGCGCTACCGTTCAGATCGAGGTCGAGCTCGGATGGCACCGGACCAATGACAGCCGCCGAGCTCACGGATCAAAGTCCAACAAATCCTAGGCGGTTACAAGAAATTGGCTTCGTTTGGCAGAACAGGTATGGCACCGCACGTGGTTTCGTTTTGCAAAACAGCGAACCGCTGCACGCAAGCCCCGCTCGGAACAGAACGATCACATGACAGGAACACCCGGCCCGCTAAATGCAAGAAAATGAATGGCGATATACGAAATTGGCTTCGGTTGGCAAAAACGCTCTTGCGACGGCGGCCACCATCGGGTTCGAATCGCAAAACTCGCCCGGACGCCTCGCCGGATTGGGTTTGAATGGCAAAAATGCCGCGCGAGACATGCGGTCGAACCCTCATGCTACGCTGAGTTTCTGCGTGGCCCCTTCCATGATGTCCACCGCCGCTGACCTGAAGAGAACCCCGCTTTTTGATGCTCACTCAGCGTTGAAAGCCAAGATGGTCGACTTTGGCGGTTGGAATATGCCGGTCCAATACTCGAGCATTCTGGAAGAGCACAATGCGGTACGAACGGGGGTGGGCGTCTTCGATGTCAGCCATATGGGCGAGATAGATGTTCGCGGCCCAGAGGCGACGAAACTGGTGGATTATGTTTCGACGAATAATGCTTCGAAGCTAAAGATTGGCCAGGCTCACTATTCGGCGCTGCTCTATGAACACGGGGGCTTCGTGGACGACATCCTGGTCCATAAAGTCTCGGACACACATTTCTTTTTGTGCGTGAACTCATCGAACCAGGAAAAGGACTTCGAACACATCCGCTCGCATAATAGCTTTGACGCAGAGGTTGAGTTCTCGAGCGATCGTTACGCGCAGCTTGCGATACAGGGACCCAAAGCGTTGGCGACCCTGCAGAAACTCACGCAGACCAATCTCGGCGAAATCAAATATTACTGGTTCACGGATGGCGACGTGGCCGGCGTTCCTGCGCGAATCGCGCGAACCGGGTACACAGGTGAAGACGGTCTTGAAATTTATGTTCCGCCGGAGAGCGCAGCGCGGATTTGGGAACAGGTTCTTCGCGCAGGAGCTGAGTTCGGCATCAAACCGTGCGGCCTGGGCGCGCGCAACACGCTTCGGCTCGAAGCGAAAATGGCGCTGTACGGGCACGAGCTCACCGCATCCATTAATCCGCTGGAAGCGGATCTTGGGTGGATCGTGAAAATGGACAAAGGCGAGTTTGTCGGCCGTGAAGCGCTTCAGAAGGCCTCAGCTCAGGGGGTCACGCGAAAACTAGCTGGATTCGAAATGAAGGACCGTGGCATCGGCCGCGATGGTTATGAAGTTTGGATTAAAGGCAAACCGGCGGGGTGGGTGACAAGCGGCGGCCCATCGCCAACCCTGAACAAGAACATCGGCCTGTGCTACTTGCCGGCGGAAAAGGCGACACCGGGTGTCGCGATTCAGATCGTGATCCGCAATGTCCCCGTCGAGGCTGCAACCGTACCAACACCCTTCTATAAGAGAGCGAAGGCATGAGCTATCCGGAAACCTACAAGTACACGAAGGAACATGAGTGGGTACATGTTGAAGGCGAGTCCGCGACGGTTGGAATCACGGATCACGCTCAGCACGAACTCGGGGACATTGTTTTTGTGGATTTGCCAAAGGCCGGATCCAAGGTCGCCAAAGGCGAGACGTTCGGCTCGGTCGAATCCGTGAAAGCGGTCTCGGACATTTACTCGCCCGTTTCCGGCGAGGTTTTGAGTACAAACGATTTACTTTCGAAGAGCCCCGAGAAGCTGAATGAGGACCCGCACGGCGAGGCATGGCTGATCAAGGTGAAGTTATCGGCGCCCACTGATGCGAGTGGATTGATGTCGGCCGCCGAATACCAGGAATATATCGGGAAAGAATAACGCCGGGCTTATTCCTGCTTGCACCCTTAGGACACCCTCATTGCGATATCTACCGAATTCAGATTCCGAGAGACGAGATATGCTCGCCACAATCGGAATGGAATCTGAAGAGGAGCTGATCTCATATTTGCCCGCCGATGTGCGGTTCGACAGGCCTCTGGCTATCGATGACGGGAAGAGCGAATACGAAATCATCGACTACTTCAAGCAGCGCGCGGCGGAGAACGCGAACGGCTATGCAAGTTTTCTGGGAGCCGGGGTGTACAACCACTACCGCCCTGTTCTCGTGGACACTGTCGTGTCTCGCGGCGAGTTTCTAACTTCCTACACTCCCTATCAAGCTGAGATATCGCAAGGCACGCTCACAAGCATTTTTGAATTTCAAACCATGGTCTGCCAGTTGACCGGAATGGATGTTGCGAATGCCTCCATGTACGACGGCTCATCTGCGGTTCCCGAAGCGGCAATGATGGCGGTGCGAGTTACGCGCCGCGACAAAGTGCTGATCGCTCGGACGGTTCATCCCGAATATCGCGAAGTGCTGCAGACCTACACGAAGCATCAGGGCATTCCGGTCCAGGAGCTGGCATACGCAAAGAACGGCCGCCTCGATCTCGACGATTTGAAAAGGCAGTTGAAGGACGACGTGGCGGCTGTGATTGTGCAGACTCCAAATTTTTTCGGCATTTTGGAGGAGATTCGCGAAATATCGCCGGTGGTAGCGAAACAAGGCGCGCTTCTCGTCGTGGTCTTCACGGAAGCCGTGGCTCTCGGGCTGATCGAGCCACCAAAAGAAGCGGATATCGTGGTCGGCGAACTGCAGAGTTTCGCGCTTTCGCCCAGTTATGGAGGCCCGTACGCGGGCGTCATCGCAACGCGCGAGAAATACATCCGGCAATTACCTGGGCGTCTTGTAGGTGAGACTGCGGATGCGCGCGGGCGGCGCGCCTTCTGCCTGACTCTGGCCACGCGCGAACAACACATTCGCCGGGAGAAGGCGACTTCCAACATTTGCACGAACCAGGCGCTACTCGCCCTGATGGCAACAGTGTTCATGACGGTGTATGGGAAAGAAGGGCTGCGCGAACTGGCCGAACAGAACCTCGCGAAAGCCCATTACCTGGCGAGCAAGCTCCCGCTCGCCTTCGAAGCGCCATTCTTTAACGAGTTCGTCGCCCGCGCAGACGGGAAATCGCCGGAGAAAATCAACGAGGCACTGCTTGGGCAGAAAATCATCGGAGGCTTGCCGCTCGACCGTTTCTACCCGGAGCTTAAGGATTCTATGCTTCTGTGCGCCACGGAAATGAGTACTCGTAAAGATATGGATACGGTAGCGGCTGCATTCGTGAAGCAGTAGCTCCCCCACGATTAAACATGATCAAGAAGGTCATCAGCCATCTCGTTCAGGACGAAGCGCTGCTGTTTGAGTTGAGCTCACCCGGCAAACGCGGCTATCAGCTTCCCGAATTGGACGTGCCGAAGCTCGATGCTCGACAGGCGCTGGGGGATGAAAACGTCCGTTCCGAGATTCCAAATTTCCCTGAAATCAGTGAACTCGAGGCGATCCGCCATTTCACCCGGCTCTCGACGTGGAACTACGCAATTGACCTCGGTCTGTATCCGCTCGGCTCATGCACGATGAAGTACAACCCCCGGGTAAATGAGTTGGTCGCGCGGACGGAAGGTCTGGCATGGGCTCATCCCTATCAGCCGGAACAGTTGTCTCAAGGCTGCATGGAGATTATTGCCGCTCTTGAGCAAGCTTTGGCGGAAATCACGGGCATGGACGCCGTCACACTGCAGCCGGCCGCCGGAGCGCACGGAGAGTTTACAGGCATTCTGATGATTCGGGCGCTGCTTGAATCGCGCGGAAATCCGCGGAAACGAATACTTGTGCCCGACTCGGCGCATGGTACGAACCCTGCGACGGCCATGATGGTCGGCTACACAGTCCAGAACATCAGCTCGAATAACCGGGGCATGGTGGATCTGGAGGTGCTTGCGAAGGCTGCCACCGAAGACGTCGCGGCCCTCATGATCACGAACCCGAATACGGTCGGAGTTTTCGAAGAGAACATCCGAAAGATCTGCTCGATCCTCCATGACAAAGGCGCCCTGGTGTATATGGATGGGGCAAACATGAATGCGCTTGTAGGAATCGCTCGCCCCGCCGATCTCGGCATCGATGTCATGCATTTGAATTTGCATAAGACGTTTTCGACTCCACACGGCGGCGGAGGTCCCGGTTCGGGCGCGGTGGCGGTTGGCCGTGTTCTGACACCTTTCTTGCCCGCACCGCGGCTGAAACGTACTGATGATCGGTGGACATGGAACTATGATTTGCCGGATTCAGTGGGCCGGGTGCGCGCATATTACGGGAACTTTGGAGTTTTGATTCGAGCGCTCGCCTACATCATGGCCCACGGCGGAAACGGGCTGCGGCGGGCGACTCTCGACGCCCTGCTAAATGCGAACTACTTGCGGGCTCTGCTGGAGCCCTACTACGAGATCGCATACAAGGCGCCGAGCATGCACGAATGCGTTTTCAGCGATGACCGCCAGGCGAAGCGCGGAGTTCGAACCGGCGATATTGCGAAGCGCTTGATCGATTATGGATTTCATCCCTATACCGTGAGCTTTCCGTTGATTGTCCGCGGAGCGCTCATGATCGAGCCAACGGAAACCGAGAGTAAGCGCGAGCTGGATTTGTTTGCGGACGCGATGATCTCGATTGCGAAAGAGGTGGAGTCCGACCCGGATCTGGTGCTGAAAGCGCCACATTCCACGCGAACGGCTCGAGTGGATGAAGTGACCGCAGCGCGCAAGCCCATTGTGACGTGGAGGCCCCCGGCTGTCAGCAGCCAAGCAGCCGATTAGCCGCTGCCAGCACCTCCTGGACGGTCAGCTCGGCAAGAGTGGCGGAGCGCAGAATGGTTACGTTCGGCCCGCGTGGCGTCCACGTTTCTCCCGATACAGGCCCTAGCAGGGCAAGCGTGCGAAGGCCACAGGCAGCGGCCAAATGCGTAATGCCTGAATCGTTGCCGATGTAGAGCCGGGATCCGCTCAACCAAATTGCAAGCTCGGCAAGATTTTCGAAACGCACCGCGCGGGCGAGCTCCTCTTCGGGTCCGGCCGTCCATTGCACAGGAAAACTCAGCTTATCGGCTAACTCTCGATATCGGTCCAAGGACCAGTTCTTGCGAGAGCTGCCCGAAAACGGGTGAATGACGACATCGTTTCGGTTTGCGTACTTTGGAATTTCGATTCGTGGCAGGCGGCCGGGAGGCGCACCGACTTGTTCGAGAAAGAAATCCGTCGCATGTCCTCTGAAATCGCTCGGCGGCAACGCGCGGTGAAACTGGCATTCGACGCCTGCGGCCTGTAAAGCCTCGCGAAACTCATCATTGTTTGCGCCATACCAACTCACGATCGAATCGAACGTTTGGAGTTGCTCTGCCAAGCGCTCAGGTATCGGCAGATCACCGATGCCGACTAAGTCGAGCCCCGTCGAAGCTAGCGCCCGGACGCTGTTCGCGAAATGAATCAGCGGCACAACAGGCCGGGAAATCCAGATTTCCGTCCAATCCGCCGCGAGATGTTCAAGAGAAGGAATCGCGAGGATACAATCGCCGATAGCGCCCGGCCGGATCAATAGCCGCCGCATCCGATCGAATCAAAACGCATATCTGTTCTCTGTTCCGCAGCTTCGGGCATTTGCATCTGTGGACGAGCATTCGCGATGTGAAGTCCACACTCAGTCTGCGGGAGGCCAGGCCCGGCGATCGGACCGCGGATCTTTCTCCCGGCCGCACTGCTCGGGTGCAATGCGCGCGTCCAATACTGGGGAAGTTGCGGTCGATGGAGCTGGTGGTACGGAACTCGGTATCGCCCGATATATTTCCAGACTACCCGGCTCGGGAAAACGGTGGTGGCCAGGGACGGAATCGAACCGCCGACGCCAGCCTTTTCAGGGCTGCGCTCTACCCCTGAGCTACCTGGCCGTAGCGCGCGAAAGCTTCAGTCTAGCAAAGCCATCGGGCCAAGTAGCTTGATATACTCCGATCAACGGCTCACAGAATGGATGAACAGCGACTCGGAGATGTCATCGACGATCACTGCATCAAATGTCGTCGTATCACGAACCATTCCATCGTTTCCCTGGTGGACGGGAAGGCAGCGAAGGTACGGTGCCGGACCTGCTATCACGACCACGACTATCGCCATGAGCAAGCGCCTCCTTCCAAAAAAGATTTGAAAAAGGCCGAAGCAGCCGCTCTTGCAGAGCGCAGCGAGAATAGCTCCGAGGGCGAATCCGATACGGAAATCAGCACAAACAGCAAGAGTGCCTGAACCGGATCTGATTTAAGCCGCGCTTAGTGGTTTCTCAATTCCTGATCCAGTTGCCGTAGTACTTCGTCGCGCTCGTTGCCATCCAATTCCCCTTCCAGCCGCCGGAGTGCAAGACCGACCACATCCCGGTGATGAAGCTTTGCGCCGAGCGCGTCCGTGGCGCTGAGCCTGAGCCACAGATCATGGAGCTTGTCTACATCTTCAGGCCAAAGCCGGGGTGGATGCGGCCCCAGGTTGACGTATGTCGAGGGTCGATGCGGCGTAATAATCTCGAGTGAAAAGGCGTGTCGCGGCTCAGGAAGGCGTTCCCAGGCGAGCCCGATTCTTTGAGCCAATTCATCGGACGCCATGCGCATTGAGACGCCGGTCACGAGGCGACTGACCTTGAGCTCGCCGGCGGTTTGCACGAGCGCATCGAACGGGTCGGTGGCTGGAACCACCAAGAGCTCGACCGGCTTCCCCTCCTTTTCGGCAACTGTCACGACGGCGCTGAAGAGAGCTTTTTCGTCGCCGCCAAACACCTGGTCTTCGTTCAAGGCGTACTCGCTGTCCGCGGCAAGCGGCCGGACGGTCATGACGACGATGTCGTGACGGCGAAGATTTGTCTTTTGGAGAGTGCGCCGGAGGTGCTCCATGTTGAGCGGATCGCGGACGGCGACGAGAATACAGCCCGGGCGTGCGTGGAGCGAGCTGGCATTCAGAACAGGCTGTGGATCGAGGTTGAATTCCTCGAGGGAATGCTCGCGTCCTAGTTGGTGCTTTCGAACATTGATGCGTTCAGAGATGCTAAACACGATGAAGAAAGCAATCGTAAAGCCGACGCCGTAAATGGTCGCGTATTCTTTCGAGAATAGATTCACGATGGCGGTCGCGAGCAAGACGGCAGTAGTTGCAATTAGTCCGACAGGAATCTCCTTGCCGCGGATGTGGAAATTTAGCGGGACCTTATACTCCTGGTCGTGGCGCTGAAATCTCAACACGAGTACGCCGATGGCTTTGAATGTGAAGCTCCAGACGACGCCGAAAGCGTAGGCTTCGCCAAGGAGGTACATATTTCCGCGGCTCAGGATGATTGTCGCGAGCTGCAGGAAAGTGACGATACTGATGATGCGGAAGGTTGTACCGAACTTTGCGTGGGGCTTGCGGAACCAATCCAGAAGCACGCCGTCCTCGGCAACGCGATTGAGAATGCCGTTCGCTCCGATGAGGGCTGTGTTGACAGCACCGGAAAGGATCAGCACTCCGACAAGAACGACGAAACCGTGAAACGCGAACCGCATCACTTCCGGGCCAGCAAGATTCATGGCCAAGCCACCGATCAAATTGTCGTAGTAGTTCTTCCTTACGCCGGCCGGAATAATCATGGCCGCGAACAGCGTGATCACTCCGGTGGAGAAGATCGCGTAAAGACAAACGATGTTGCCCGTGAGCTTTAGGTTCCTCAACTTGGGATAGGCGATTTCGCGGTACACCTGGGCCAAGGTTTCAAATCCACTCATTGAGAGCAGAGAATGCCCAAACGCGATGATCACGGCGACTATGGGAATCGTCGGCCATACTGTGCCCTTAAACCAGCCCAAGGAGCTGCTGTTGAATGCCAAATGCTGAGGTAAAGGCGACGGCGGCAGTTGCGCCCTGTGCTGTAAGAGCATTGTGAGAGGGCACCAGATCAGCAGGGCAACTACCATGACGGTGGTGATTTGCAGGATTCGTAAAGCGTCCGCGCTCGATTCCGCGATGCCGCGAATATTGCGCCACCAGAAATAAAGGGTGATGAGGACTCCGAAGAATGCGGCGAAGGCGTTCGGACTGAGATGGAGATTGACACTTGCAAACCCGAAGAGCTCATTCAGGAAGCGGCCGAGATACTGTCCTGCGGCAACCACGCTGATGGGGCCGGTTAGGATGTAGTCGAACACCAATGAGGAGACCGAGACCTTGGCGGCGAGGGGGCCCATACTATCGCGCACTACGACATACACACCGCCACGAACGAACATGCCGCAGCTTTCTGTGTATACGGAGCGAACGGCGAAACTAAAGATCATGACGGCCAGCACGTACCAAGCCGCCGAGGGACCGATGGCTTGCTCGGCAACGCCTCCGGCATAGAACATGGAGGAAGCGAGATCGCTGAGCACGATCGCCGCACCGCGCCAGAAGCTGATAAACGAGAGCGCGACTGTGGTTGCGACAACCACCTTTGCGGCCGTCAGCGGTTTAGAAGTGGTTCTCATTTAGATGGACAGCACACTGAGCAAGGCCCGCGAGCAACTAGCTGTAAATATTGTCCGCAACCTGCGCGCTCATCGCCACCTCGCCTATTTTGTCGGCGGATGTGTTCGCGACCGAATTCTCGGAATCCCCCCGAAAGATTACGATGTCAGCACTGACGCGACGGCAGAGCGCATCCTCTCTTATTTTCCACGATCCGACCTTGTGGGCATGCATTTCGGTGTGGTCCGGGTCCGTGGCGAGGAGGGGGTTCACGTGGAAGTAGCGACATTCAGAAGCGAAAACAGCTACTCGGACGGGCGGCGGCCGGATAGCGTTCAGTTCGAAAAGGATCCACTGCTCGATGCCCAGCGGCGCGATTTTACTATCAACGGCCTCATGGAAGATCCACTGTCGGGCGAGATTCTCGATTACGTCGGGGGCAGAGCCGACCTGGAACGAAAGATCGTTCGCGCGATCGGTGAACCCAGCGAGCGGTTTGAAGAGGATCACTTGCGAATGCTACGTGCAGTCCGCTTTGCGACACGGTTCGAGTTCTTGATCGATCCGAGAACACTGGCCGCGATCCGGACACTCGCTTCTTCTGTAGCAAGGATTTCAGCGGAACGGATACGTGAAGAGCTCGTCCGGATTCTGACCGAAGGGCATGCGGGGCGCGGTCTCGAGCTGCTGGACAGTACTGGATTGCTGGTTCACCTTTTACCGGAGGTGAAAGCATTTCAGGGTACGGAACAGCCGCCGGAATTTCATCCCGAGGGCGACGTTTGGACCCATGTTCGGCTGATGCTCGAGAAAATGAGAGACCCGAGCCACTACCCTCGCTCTCGGTGTGCTTCTGCACGATGTTGGAAAGCCCCCAACCTTTCATGTTGCCGATCGGATCCGGTTTGACGGACATGCAGAGATAGGTGCGCAAATGACGCGGGCGATACTGTCGCGGCTGAGATTCTCAAACGACGCAGTGGAGCAGGTCACGTCTTTGGTCGCGAACCACATGCGGTTCAAAGACGTTCCGAAGATGCGGCCGAGTACGTTGAAGCGCTTTTTGCGCCTTCCGCAATTCGACGAACATCTGGAGCTCCACAGGCTGGATTGCCTGGCCAGTAATGGACGTACTGAAACGTACGAATTCGTGCGTGCAAAGCTGGCCGAACTGGAGGAGGAGGAGTTACGGCCACCGCGGTTGATCACAGGGCATGATCTTATTCGAGCCGGATACACGCCGAACTGCGACTTCGGCCGGGTTCTTGAAGCCGTAGAGACCGCTCAACTCGATGGCGAGATCCAAACGCGCGAGCAGGCAATGATGCTTGCTAAGTCGTTGCTCGACAACGCCGCAAGCAGCATCGAGAAACTTTCTTGACATTTTCGCCCTGCTTGCGGCATCAAACGGCGAGGGCCGAACAGATTGGAATTCGAAACTTCACAGGAGGGTAGGTAATGCCTGTCGCTGACGTAGCTAACCGAATGCTAGTTGAGGAGCTCCAAACTGCGAGGGAACAGAGCGATCGGCTATTCGCGATTCTCAGGCCGGAGGCGTACTACGAACGGCCAATTGCGGAACGCCATCGAGTGATCTTTTATGTTGGGCACCTGGATGGATTCGATGCGATCCAGATTTGCAGGGAAGGCTTGGGTATTCAATCGGCAGACCCCGATCTCGATGCGCTGTTTCAAGCGGGCATCGATCCCGATTCGGCTCACTTGCCCGCCGACTCGCGATCGGACTGGCCGGCGCTTGAGCAAGTGAAGGCATATGCAGACCGGTGCCGCAAGTCGGTCGATGAGAGTTTGGAACGCGCGCCGGAAGACGTCGCGCAGATGGCGCTGGAGCACAGGCTCATGCACCTGGAAACACTCGCGTATATGTTCCACAATTTCGGCTATGAATTGAAGAAAAGCCACCAGCGAGAGAAGGAGATCGCGCGCGCCACGTCGCACAAAATTGAGGGCGATGCTTGGCGCGAAATTCCAGCGGGAGAAGCTGTGCTGGGAAAAGTTCACGATGAAACCTTCGGCTGGGATAACGAATACGATCGATTGCGGCGTTTTGTGCCGGCATTCCATATACAGCGCAAGAAAATTACGAATGCGGATTACCTCCGTTTTGTCGCCGCGGGTGCACCGAAGCCACATTTTTGGGTCGAGCGCGGAAGATCCATGATGTACCGCGGCATGTTTGAAGAGATCCCGCTGCCTCTGGATTGGCCGGTGTATGTCACGAAACTTGAAGCTGAGGCATATGCGAACTGGCTCGGCAAGAGACTGCCCACCGAGGAGGAGTTTGACCGGGCAGCCTACGGCACGAGTTGGGGATTCCGAAAGGCCTCAATCCGAGCGACAGTATCCCTGGGGAAATGAAGCTCCAGACCATAGCCGCGGCAATTTCGACTTCAAGCGATGGGATCCTGAGCCGGTTCATGCTAATCCAGCAGGGGATAGCCCGCTAGGGGTGAGCCAACTCGTCGGGAACGGCTGGGAATGGACGGGTTCCCCGTTCGCGCCCTTTCCCGGATTCAAAGCGCGTGAGGCATATCCCGGATACTCCGCGAACTTTTTCGATGGGGAACATTACGTACTGAAGGGCGGATCACCGCGTACCGCCAAGCGTCTTCTTCGCCGGTCTTTTCGAAACTGGTTCCGCGAAGATTATCCATACGTATACGCAACGTTTCGCTGCGTCGAAAATTGATTACACAAATTGAGTGCAAATGCCCGCTGCATTAGCCTTATCTCAATTCGCGTTAGACGTCGCAGAGGGCCTTTCGCGCGTTCCCCAAAAGAAGCTCTCTCCTCGATACTTCTACGACGATTTGGGAAGCATTCTTTTCGAGGCCATAACTTTACTTCCGGAATATGGGTTAACAAGAGCCGACGAGAAACTGCTGCAAACGCATGCCGATGAAATCGCGATGGCCACCGGTCCGCTTTCGATTGTGGCCGAGCTGGGTAGCGGATCCGGGACTAAGACGCGGCATATTCTCCAGGCGCTTTCCCGACCGGGAAAGCGCCTGCTCTACCAACCGGTTGATTTAAGCGCACGAGCTTTGGCGGCGTGCGAGCTCGAGCTGGGCAAGTGTTGCGAGGTTCGGCCGATCTGTTCGGATTGGATGGAAGGTGTTGCAGACGTGATCCGGGGCCGAAACAATAACGGCCCAGTGCTCCTGCTATTCCTAGGCAGCTCGATCGGAAATTTGGAAAGAGCCGAAATCCTTCAGTTCCTGCGGCGGCTGAATCGTTACCTCAGTCCCGGGGATTTTCTGCTCTTGGGTGCCGATCTGGTGAAAGACCTAGACCGGATGATCGCAGCGTACGATGATCCCACGGGCATAACCGCGGCTTTCAATCTGAACTTACTGGGGCGCATGAATCGGGAGCTCGATGCTGATTTCGATTTGCGATCGTTCGCGCACGAAGTGCGCTGGAACGAAGCCCAGCGGCGCATCGAGATGCATCTGCTCAGCGGCCGCGACCAGACCGTATCCATCAGAGCTCTCGACGCTAGGTTCGAGTTTCTTGCGGGCGAGACCATCTGGACCGAATCGTCCCACAAATTCACGGAGCCGGAGTTACATCGGTACGCACTCGCGTCGGGATTCGATCGCATTTGTACTTGGGTCGACAAAGAATGGCCGTTTGCCGAGACGTTATGGCAAGTGGCGCAGCGGGCGTAATGAAAAATACTACACGAGTTGGGGGATTAACATGTCTTCCGGCGCCGGGCTGGACCGTCGATCTTTCCGGGTAAGTTGAAAGGCGGCGAACAACTCGTCCACCGCTTGTTTCAAAGGAACAAGGCGTCGCTTGTCGGGCCAGGTCTCTCTGATTCTCTCGTAGAATTTCAGACGATCTAAAACGATCCCGAAGTGTTGGCCAGCACGCAAGCAGTAGACTAACCGTCGCCGATTCATCCCGAGTAAGGATGCAAGCTCCTCGACCTTGGCGGGATCAGCATCCGCGGAGTCACGGCACTCGAGCCACGCAGTCCGTAAGATGCGCCGCGCGGCGAATAGATGTTCCAGGAACTCCCCCGATTCGACGGGCGTAAAAAGTCCACGATTCCTGCAGCGTTTCCACCCAGCCAACTGGCTGGATAATCCGAAAGGTGCTCTGCCTGAGACTCGCGCGGATGTAAATACCCTGACTTTGTTGCTGTGACGTATCCGCGCATCGTGCCGGACAAGCTCGTCGTAAAGCGCAACGTCCTCGTAGAACGGCTTGCGCGGCAGTCGCCCCACAGCTCTATACACCTCGGGCGTGATGGCAAGACTGGCCCCGAAATGCTGATGATGTCGCGGCCATGGGTCGTAGGGCCGCGCGTCGAAACGGTGTTCAAGCCAGCAGATCAAGCGGCGGTACAAATGGTCGTATCTGTGAAGGGCGAGAGTGGCTGAATCCAGAGTTTCCCGTTCAAACGGCAAAACGACGACCCGGCCACCCACCACGTCCGCTCCGGCGCGAAGCTCTTGTTGATTTTGAGAAATCCAGTTCGGCGCGACCCGGGTATCGGCGTCGGTTGTTAAAATCGCCTTGCCGCTGCCTCGCGATATCTCCAATCTCCGGCACGCCTCATTCATAAGTAACCGGCGCACATTGCCGACGTTCGCTCGCGAATTTGCAAACTGCCGCTCAACGATGTGCAACTGAAGAAAAGGACAGACGCGCTTAAAGGTTTCGGCAACGTCGCGGGAGCGATCGCGAGTATTGTTGATGAGAAGAATAATCTCGTACGAATCGTACGGCAGCAGGTGGCCTGCGACTGTTTTCTGCTCAGCAAGGGAACAGAGCACGGCAGGCAAGCGTGCCTCTTCGTTGCGAACAGGAACTACTACGCTAGCCTCTAATGTTTCGAGGGGGGGCTCTGAGACAAGTTCGTCCCTGGAACCTTTCGCCATAACTCTAGGAAATTAGAGCCTGCCAAGCGGCACTGTGTTTCGGGACCCAAATCCGCTCCCCATGTGCGGTAACGAATCGCGAATCGCGCGATAGATCGTCCCTCCTCCCGCGTAATTTGAGAAGAATAGACCAAGAGTTCCCGAAGCTTAGCTGGTACTGACGAATTGCCGTTCACTGTGCGGGGTTTCAGTCCGAAGCCAGCAGCTCTTTCCACTTCAGAAACCCTCTGTCGTAACGAAGTCTCAGGCGTCCATGTCGCATAAGGAAGATCTTCATAAAAAGCCAATTTACTTCCGGGGACTTGTTCGAGAGCCGCAGCTCGGACCGCTAAATGGTCGACGTGATTACCAAGTCCCAATGGAGCCAGGAATAAGCGGCTCGAGGATAACTTGCAGATATGTTTTTTGACCAGATCACCTGAATGACCGGATTCGACAACGTCATCATTCAGCTTGCAAACAGCATCAACTGCTAGATTCAACCTGATAGGCGCGTCGAGCAAGCCCAAATCGCTAACCTCAATGTTTGGATTTATTCTTCTGAAAGCCTGGCGATCTTCTCGCCTTCGTATGTAAGACACGGCCTGTTGATCAGCATTATCTTGCTCCAAGGGCAACATGGCGCGGGGCGCATAGGCGCTCACAGTAAAGAAATTAACGATCCGGATTCGCACAGATCGCCGCGCCCATGCGGAAAGAGAAAAATAGAGGGAAAATACGGCGTCATCCCGGTGCGGCGACAATATGGTAAGTGCTGCACCCATTAAGGGCGGTTGGATACTACACACCTACCGCTGGCAGAACCGGCAAGGGCCGGCCAACGGCAACCGCAGCCGCCGCCTTGACAACCTCAAAACCAGGTGCTGCGGCAAGCTGCTTGCACAAAGTCAACGCCTGAGCAACTACTTGGTCCATGTTGTAGTACTTGTATGTCCCCAGGCGCCCCACAAAGTGGGTACGTTTCGTTGATGCAGCAAGCTCCGCGTACTGCTTGTAGAGCGCCGCGTTTGCGGGAGTAGGAACCGGGTAATAGGGATCTCCACTGCCTGTCGGGTATTCATAAACGATGCCTGTGGCCTTGTGCCGCTGGCCTGTAAGATGCTTAAACTCGGTGATTCGAGTGTAAGCATGTTCATTCGGGTAATTGATCACTGCCACCGGCTGCAAGAACTCGGTATTCAATGTCTCGTGTTGAAAGCGCAAGGAGCGATAGGGTAGCTCGCCAAAACGAAACTCAAAAAACTCGTCCACCGGACCCGAATAAATGAGCTCGTCGAAATCGACATCGTTGACGATATCACGATAGTCGGAGCCTAGGGCAAGCTTGATGTTCGAATGGTCCAGCATGTTCTCAAACATTCGCGTATAGCCGTTCTTGGGCATACACTGATACCGATCAGTGAAATACCTGTCATCGCAATCCGTTCGAACCGGAATTCGAGCCGTAACCTGTGCATCTAATTCAGACGGATCTCTCCCCCACTGTTTTCGGGTATAGTTTCGAAACAGCTTTTCGTAGAGATCCCGCCCCACTTTACTTACGACTACATCTTCGGACGTTCTAATGGAAGCGCGAGATTCAGCACGCGCGGCAAAAAACTCCTCCACTTGCTCTGGCGTCAGATCCAAATCGTATAGCCGGTTGACGGTGTTTAAATTGATCGGAACAGGGACCAACTTTCCCTCAACGGAAGCCAATACTTTGTGCTCGTAAGGCCTCCAGGAAGTGAACTGGGATAAGTATTGGAAAACCTGATCTGAGTTGGTATGGAAGATATGCGGCCCATATTTGTGCACCAGAATGCCGTCTTGGTTGTAATGATCATAGGCGTTTCCGCCTACGTGGTTGCGGCGATCGACGACAAGAACTTTCTTGCCGTATACGGTGGCCATGCGTTCGGCAACCACTGCGCCGGCAAACCCGGCACCAACAATCAAATAATCAAACATACGCGCCTTTCGTGCGCTCTGTGGAAGGTAAAATAAACAGCCTTTTTTGTGCCGCTGCTAAGTTCATCGAAAAACTCTTGTTCATGACCATCTTCATTTCGTTCCAAGTCTTATCCCAGGAGAACTGTGACAAGAACTGATCCACGCGCGCCTGGAAGGCGGCATCCCCAGGTCGAGCCAGAATGGCGTCCGCAGCCGCGAGATACTCCTCCGCGGTGCCCGCGATTGAGACAAGCCCTAAATCGCCGTAAGGGGTTATGACATCGCGGATCGGAGTCGATACAACCCGAATCCCGGCCGCAAGGTATTCGGGCGTCTTAGTTGGGCTTATAAAACGAGTGGAGTCATTCATCGCAAACGGGAGCATTCCTATATCCCAGCCGGAAAGGTATTGAGGTAAATCCGCGTATTGCTTCATGCCAAGGTAATGAATATTAGGAGCTTGCGGAAGACTCGCCGGGTCGATCTTAACGACCGGACCCAGGAGGACAAACTGCCACTCCGGGCGCCGACTCGCAAGAGACCGGAGTAGTTCGACATCCATGCGTTCATCGATCACACCCGCATAGCCCAACCTCGGATGCGGCAGATCGTACTGATCGTCCGGATCGCGATCGATTGATCGTGCCCGAGCGAAGTGAGCGACATCCACGCTACTGGGAAACAAGTGAACGGATTCGTGCTGTTTTCGTTTAGATTCGAACAATGTGGCACCTCCGGTAAAAACCAGATCCGCATTGGCAAACAAGGCTTGCTCATTCTGCTTCATCGCCGCAGGCGCACCCGCAAACGCCGAGAGTTCATCCATGCAGTCATAGATGGTGATGTGCGGCTTCAGCCCAAATGCAAATTCGCGGGCCATAGGCGTGTAATACCAAGCAATATAGTCGGCGATCTTATTTTGAGCGAGCATATCCTCGAGCAACATCTGCTGAAGACTTACAGTGTCAACGGCCGCAATGTTGTTCGGCAAAATCGGTGTGTAGACGGAAACGCCAGTTCGAGGGCAAACGGATAGCCGTAGATGCGGCTCGACCGCCTCGAAAACAGGTTCTTCGAAGTAAAAAACTCTACGGTCACGTGCGAAGCGGCTCATCAGGTGCTGGGGGCGCTGGAACACGAAACCCCATCGAAGGTGCGCCAGGCAAATCAGGTCGACATTGCTGGGAATCATAGGTTAAATAGTTACTCCGTGCGAATCGTTGTTGCTGATAGAGCAGCGCCTCTGCGAGAGGGCCGTGGACTTCGCGCGCGCCCTCCGCATCAGCGTAATCAAACAGTCCGTTATGACAGTGACGGTCATCATCCCAACCGGGATGGTTCAGAATCGGATACCAGCAGATGCCGTGGATCGGAATACCGAGTCGTAAAGCAGTGAATACTTCATCGCAGATGTAGTGGAACCACTCCGCGCGCGCGTCGTCTTCCGTGCCGGTTTCGGAAACTATAATCGGACGCCCGTAGCGATTCCAGACCTCTTCAAGGATCCTGTGGAAGGGCCGGAATCGCGGGTCGTCTCTCTTAAGAGGCTCTGAGTTGTGAACCCACTCGTTGCGGTCATAGAAATTCACGCCGATGATGTCCAGATATTCAGGTTTACCGCCAAGCTCCGGGGCTAACTTCCCCGAAAGCATATCCCAAACTTCGAACTGGGCTCTTCTATATAACTCCGCCTCAAGATCATCGCCGGGAATCTGCGGATCTCCAACTATGTGAATGACTGGCTCTGGTGAGATCAAACGAAGGTTGGGTATCTCGTTGAGCAAAATGTCGCTTGACCGGACTGCTGCGCGCACCAGGTTACGCTTGAGTTCAGACCCTCTACCTACGGAGCAGGGGCTCATTCGCCCCATGTCGCCGCCGGCCCAGGCAACGAAAGAGATCTCGTTGACCGGTGCGATAAACCGGGGCGTTTCGCGGCTCTTCAGAAACTTCGTCACTGCGTGGGTGAACTGCCCAAAACGATCCGGGAAAGAGGGCGAGAATACGTCGACGTGCTCCGGCCATCCGAAATGAAGGAGATCGAGGACAATCTCTGTACCGGTCGCAGCAGCAGCGTCAAGAAACCCTGCAACCGAATCGAAATTGTAGAGCCCGGGTGCGTGTTCGATCAGATGCCAACGCGTACCGATTCGAACCGTGCGAATTCCATATTGCTGGACGCTTTCGTAGTCCTTCCGTGCAAGCCGTTCGTGCTCTGTTGAGGCGAGCATATCGAGACGCTTGCCGCTCCGCACTTTGTGCGTTGAGCATTCAAAGCCGGCGAGCATAAAGCTTCGAAAAGTCGGATGTGCGGCTGACAAACCCGTTCCTTATTCTCCGTTTTTTGGAGAGAACACAGCATTAGATTGCGGACGATCCTCCGCAGGAGCGTTACAGCTATTAGACTGTAATTAGAACGATCAGTTACACAGACCCGTATTTTAACGGGTATTGTGAGCGGAATCATTCATTTAGCCGACCGGCCGCAGTACGTCCCAAACTGGTAAACACATCGAAGATAGGAGAGAACTCACGATTCAACACTCTACCGGTTGCAGCTTTATTGCTGGCGGTTGGCTCAGGAAGTAATCGTGATGCGGCGGACAAGAAAAAACGCGTACTTTCAGGCAATACCGCCTCTGATGCGATCAGTAATTTAGCTGGCAGCGAAATGGTGCATGTTTGCTGCTTATTCTGCAAGGCCCGGCGAATGGAGCGTGCGGCGTAATCCGCGGCAACGGAAAAACCAGGTAAGTTTCCCAGCAACGCAAACCAGGCGAATTCACGTTTTTGCGCTCCTTTGAACTCAGCGTTAAGATAGGAACCCGTTCGCATCAAACCAGGAATAACGGTAAGGACATTCGGACCCTGAGAACGCAATTCGGCGCTGAGGCCGGTTGAAAATCCAACGAGCGCGAACTTAGCGCAACTGTACGGCAGAAGGTGCGGGATACTAACTCGACCGCCCACTGACGTGATGTTTACGATGTGCCCTGCATTTACTTTTCGATAATGCGGCAAAATCGCGAACGTGAGATAGACGGGAGCCCAGAACATAACATCCATGGCGCGCTCATAATCGGCAGGTTCGAAGTTCTCGTACGGCGCTACTTGAATGTGTCCGGCATTGTTGACAAGCACGTCGATTCTGCCGAATCGTTCGATCACACGGGCAACGAGCGCTTCAGCCTCGGACCGATTGCTGACATCGCAAGGGAATGCAACACAATCGATACCTTCCTGCGCTAAGGGAGCTACACGCCCTCTCCAGTTCATTTGAATCGCGAGCGCAAAGAGCCAGCCGGCTTCCATACCGGCCAAATTCCTTTGCTAAAGCCAACCCTAAACCTCGGGAACCACCAGTGATGAGAATGACTTTACTGTCCAGAGAAAACGAAGGGCGCGAAAATCTTTGAACGAGCTTTCTTGCAATAAACACAGCGCCGATCGACGCTCCCGCCGCCGCTGCGGCCCCAGCAATTACGCCAGCAGCTCTGGATTTCACTATTTTTGCGGAGTACATTCTCGGGATAGACGCGGCGAGGCTTTATTTCAGCTCTATAGATGTTCAGGTCCGCGGTTCGGATGATATTCTGGAGCAGAGTTTTCCAGGGAAACTTGCGGGCCGGTAGCTCAGTTGGTAGAGCATCGCACTTTTAATGCGGTGGTCGCGGGTTCGAGTCCCGCCCGGCTCACCACCTGACGTTTCGCGAGAGCGCTAGACGTTCCTTCTGAGTGCGAATTCTGGAGCCTGGAAGGCACTAGTCAGATGACTTAAGAAGAATTCCACGATGAAACGTTTCTGTGTCCCTTTCTTCGCTCTGTTCTTGCTCGCTGGCGTGCTTACGCGGCCTTCTCCCGCGGCCAGCTCGTCACACCCGGTAACCACGCCACGCGCGGTAACGCCGAGTGACGCGCAAATTGACGCCACAATTCGCACGAAACTGGCTAAATCGAAGATTGGAAAGGACGGGTTCCGGTTTCATGTGCAACGGGGCGTAGTGACCTGGGAAGGCACGACCAATGTCGTGCAGCACAAAGGATCCGCAACCCGGATGGCCCGGACGGCGGGTGCTATCGAAGTCATTAACAATATTCAAATTGCCGCAAGCGCCAAAGCGAAAGCAGCTTCGAACCTCAAGAGGGCCACGGTCCAGTAAACCCGTCCGACGATTCTGAAGTAGCGTGGTAAAGTTGAAGATACCAATCCCTGGTATCTTCAGATGAAAAGCTGTATTCTCTTATCCGTATTATTTTCCTGGGCGGCTATGGGTTCCTCTCAGGCCCCGTCTTCGCCCCAATCCGCGAGCCAATCAAGCACCTCGAAGCAGTCAACCGCAGCGCCTACAACAGGCCAGCTAAAGGTGCGGGGACCCGAAGCCGTCGCACGCCAAGACCCTAAACGCATCGTAGCCGTGATCGACGGAAATAACGTAACAGCAGAACAGGCAGAGGCGATGTTGAAGCTCGTTCCGGAGCAACAGAGGCGCTCGATGACGAGCCTCGAAACCGCCATCGAACGGCTCTACATGCTGAAGCAGTTCTCGAGCGACGCGGCAAAGCTCAACCTGGATCAACAATCACCGTGGAAAGAGCAACTCCAGTTCGATCGCGAAAACGTCCTGGCCCAGGCGTATCTTACGCGGTTGACAAACACAAACTCAGCTCCCCAGCAGGATCCGAAGCAGTATTACGATACCCATCAAGGCGATTTTGACCAGGCGAAGGTGAGCGGAATCATGGTGTCATTCAACGCCCCGGGAACTCCTGCCTCCACAGGCGCGACCAGCCGAACCGAGCAGCAAGCGCGGGATAAAGCCAACGATCTGGAAAAGAAATTGAAAGCTGGAGGAGACTTTGCGGCGCTGGCGCGTTCTGATTCCGATAACGCGGCGTCTGCATCCCGCGGCGGCGACTTAGGGACGCTGTCGGCAAGCGCAACGAATATGCCCGCCGACATCAAAACGACAGTGTTTAAACTGCAGCCCGGACAGATTTCGGACCCGGTGCGCGTCCAAAACGGATTTTATATCTTCAAAGTGGAAAGCCGCACGAAACAATCGTTCGAGCAAGCCCGGCCTGAAATCGTTCAAAAATTGCAGAACGAGAGAAACCAAGCGGCGCTGAAGCAGCAATTCGATAAGTACAAGATCCAGGTGAAGGATCCGGATTTCTTCAATGCCTCAAACACCCCGGCGCCTAGTACTCCGTCTCTGCAGCGACCATCCGCTCCCAGCGCTGCCAGCTCGAGTAAGCCGCAAGGGCCGAAGTGATTCGCGCGCGGTCATAGACCGCATTGTTCAGGACATTTGCGCGCATCTGCCGGTTTTGCTCGGGAACCCGATTACGATCTCATTTCGACCGCAGTTGACGCGCTGCCAAGGGAAATTGGTTTCGGGTTATACGACGCGAGGAACGGCGGTGTATGCGGGAACGTTCATTCGCGCGCGGCGCGTGGTTCTTGAAACCGAGCTGCTGTCGCAAGACGGGCTACTTTCCTTCGTTCTGGCGCATGAGCTGTTTCATTTTGTTTGGGCTCGCCTCGGAAACGAGGCGCGGGCCGGGTTCACGGCGCTCCTCGTTCAGGAAAATAAGAATCGAGCCACAGGAGAACTGGGAGAATCTTCGGCGACGAAGAAGGAGCTACTTGCGTACGGCAGACCCGATTCGAACCCGCGTCTCTGGCGCGATTACGTTTGTGAAAGCTTTTGCGACACCGCAGCGTGGCTGTTTTCGGGCATATTACCGACACCGCGGCAAAGGTTGGGATTCCGCTGGCGAAGGCGGCGGACGCTTTGGTTCAGGACCTCAATCGCAGATAACCTGCGGTGTTGAATTATCTTCTGAAGCGATACACTGTCTCTTGAGGTGAAATGATTCGAGCCACAGCAGGTATCGCAGCGGCGTGCCTCGGGTGTATCGCGTTATTCGCGTCCTGCTCGTCCCCGGCCAGATCCTCCGCCAGTGTTTCTGCCCAAAATTCTGAGCGGAAGAAGCCTGCACCGGATTTTACGCTCCGGGACGCGGATGGGAACTCCGTCAAACTCTCGGATTACCGCGGGAAAGTCGTTCTGCTCAATTTCTGGGCAACCTGGTGCGGTCCGTGCACCGTCGAGATTCCGTGGTTTATCCAGTTTGAACAAGAGTACAAATCAAAAGGACTCGAAGTGGTTGGCGTCTCGATGGACGAAGACGGTTGGAAGGTTGTGAAACCATACATCGCTCAGCACAAAATGAATTACCGCGTCCTGCTGGGCGATGATTCCGTGAGCCAGTTATACGGGGGCGTCGAGTCGCTGCCGACGACTTTTGTGATCGATCGGGCCGGGAATATCGCCTATCCCCCTCACGTCGGCCTACCCGGAAAAAATGAATATCTCGATGAGATCCAGACCCTGCTCAACACGAAATCGGAAACTATGGACCGGCGTCCTGTGCGCCTTCTGCTTCCCGCTGTTCTGTTCGGCGCAGCAGAATAAGCTGACAATCGCCCCTGCCGAACAGATTACGATTCCGCGGGGCGGCACGGCAACCCAGACGCTCAAAATTGCTGTTGCGCCGGGCTTGCATGTGAACAGCGATAAGCCCAAGGACGAATTCCTTATTCCGTTGAAGCTCAGTTGGGATGCGGGTCCACTCGAGACGGAATCGATAAGCTATCCGAAACCGGAAGAGATACAAGTTGGCACTGAAATGCTGACTGTGTTCACTGGCACATTTGAGATTCAGACCCGCTTCCGCGCCTCGCCAGGCGCGAGTCCCGGCAAGACAACCGTGAATGGAAAGCTTCACTATCAGGCATGCAATAACCAGATGTGCTTCCGACCCGCAACAATGGAAGTTCACCTCCCGGTACTCGTTAGATAGCGCGGCTGTTATGGATAGCTTCGTAGAGGCCGCGCCAAAGAACCTGTTAACACAACTCGCTCACGCTCTCGTCAACGGTGTCATTCGAGTGATCGACCTCAGCGCACCGCTCGATACAGCCACGCCCGTGATCGCGCTTCCCCCCGAGTTCGGATCATCACTTCCATTTCGCATGGAAGAGATTTCGCACTATGACGACCGCGGACCTGCCTGGTATTGGAACAACATCTTCTGCGGCGAACACACCGGAACCCACTTTGACGCGCCGGTCCATTGGGTCACGGGAAAGCACTTTTCAGAAAATTCGACCGACACCATCGCGGTTGACAGATTTATCGCTCCCGCCTGCGTGATCGACATGTCGCGGGAAGTTGCGAAGGACGCCGATTTTCTGTTGACGGTTCAGCATGTCGAAGACTGGGAGCGGGAGAACGGCCGCATTCAGGCCGGCTCGTGGGTTTTGATGCGGAGCGATTGGTCGAAACGTCGAGATCCGAGCGCTTTTCTGAACATGCAGGAGGACGGGGCGCATGCGCCGGGTCCGCACCCCCAGACAATTACATTTTTGGTGGAAGAGCGGGATGTTCTTGGCTGGGGTTCGGAGACCGTCGGCACGGACGCCGGACAAGCATTTCGGTTCGACCCGCCATTTCCGTGCCACAGCATTATGCATGGGCACAATCGATTCGGGCTAGCCAGCCTCACTAATCTGGATCAGCTACCGCCGCGAGGCGCGATTCTGATCACACCGCCGCTAAAGATCAAGAACGGCTCCGGCAGCCCGTGCCGCGTATTGGCGTTGGTCGCTACTTGACCTGTCAGTGTGCCGCAGCTTTAGCGAACTGCTCTTGCTCAGTTGAGTCCGCCATCGCCGCGGTTGAAGACATTCCGCCTGCGATTACATGCGCGACCTGATCGAAATACCCGGTACCCACAAAACGTTGATGGCGCACGCCGGAATATCCGTACGTGTCCGCACACGTGAACTCCCGCTGCTGCAGTTCAGCGTATGCCGCCATCCCGGCATCGGCATATGCGCGCGCAAGCTCAAACATTGAAAAGTTAAGCGCATGAAAGCCCGCGAGGGTCACGAACTGAAACTTATAACCCATGGCGCCGAGTTCACGCTGGAATCGTGCAATGGTGTTTGCATCCAGCTTGCGGTTCCAGTTGAACGAGGGGGAGCAGTTGTACGCCAGGAGTTTGCCGGGAAATTCGTCGTGAATGGCTTCTGCAAAATCCCGGGCCTCGTCGAGGCTTGGCTCCGCAGTTTCGCACCACAGCATATCCGCATAGGGAGCGTATGCCAGCCCTCGGGCGATTGCGGCTTCGAGACCGCCCTGGAATCCCAGTAGCCCTTCGGGCGTGCGCTCGTCGGTGAGGAAGCGGTGATCTACCGTATCGATGTCGCTGGTGAGCAGACGCGCACTGTTCGCGTCGGTTCTCGCGATGAGTACCGTCGGTACGCCCATGACGTCTGCAGCCAAACGCGCAGCCACAAGCTTTTGAATGAAGTCTTGAGTCGGTACAAGCACTTTTCCGCCCAAATGCCCGCACTTCTTCGCGGAAGCGAGTTGATCTTCGAAGTGAACGCCGGCCGCACCTGCGGCGATCATCGCCTTCATGAGCTCGAACGCATTCAGCGGGCCGCCAAAGCCAGCCTCCGCGTCAGCGACAATCGGTGCAAACCAATTCGTGTGGTTCAGACCTTCGGCGTGATGGATCTGATCCGCACGGGCGAAAGCGTTGTTGATGGCGCGAACCACTGCCGGGACGCTATTTGCGGGATAAAGGCTTTGGTCAGGGTACATCTCGTTCGCAAGATTTGCATCGCCAGCGACCTGCCACCCGCTCAAGTAAATTGCTTTCAACCCTGCCTGCACCTGCTGCAGCGCTTGGTTACCGGTCAACGCTCCCAGCGCCGCAATATACGCGTCCTCATGCAGCATGCGCCAGAGGCGTTCGGATCCGATGCGGGCAAGCGTATGCTCAATGACAATGCTCCCTCGCAATCTCAAAACGTCATCGGGCCTGTATGGCCGTTCGATTCCCGACCAGCGCGGATTGCGGATCCAGTCGTGTTGGAGATCTGAGGAGTTTGTATCGCGCATACACCCGAGTAAACCCTGAATTCGAATGCAATTCAAGTGCGACGGTCCGCGGCGGACGAGTAGCTCGTTGCGATCGTCCGTAATGGACGTGCTGTCCGATTCGTCCCATCGGGAATGCATGTGCCGGGATTTCCACGTACCATTCGATTGATGGCCACACTTGCGACCGCTCCGTTACGGGAGTCAATTGAGGTTTATGGCGCCCAAACACCCGCGACGGATCGCGTTTTAACCCCAGCGGCGCTCCGCTTTATCTCCGAGCTGTCGCTGGAATTCGAAGAACGCCGCCAGGAATTGCTGGAGCATCGGCGAATTCGTCAATGTGAGCTGGACGCGGGAGCGCTACCCGATTTTCTACCGCACACGCGAGAAATCCGAGAAGGCAACTGGAAGGTAGCCCCCATCCCTCGCGATCTTCTCGATCGGCGTGTCGAGATCACCGGGCCGGTGGACAGGAAAATGATCATCAACGCACTGAATTCCGGTGCAAATGTATTCATGGGCGATTTTGAAGACGCCACTTCGCCTACGTGGTCAAACGTTGTGGAAGGCCAGGCGAATCTTCAAGACGCCGTTAGAAAAACGATTTCTTACACCAGCCCTGAAGGCAAAGAATACAAACTGGCCGAGTCAGTCGCGACTCTCATGATCCGCCCCCGGGGCTGGCATTTGAATGAAAAGCACATTCATGTAAATGGCAAGCCCGTTTCGGCAAGCGTATTCGATTTCGGCCTTTTTCTATTCCACAATGCAGAAGCACTGGCGGAGCGCGGCACTGCGCCGTACTTCTATTTGCCCAAATTGGAGAGCCATCTTGAAGCGCGACTCTGGAACGACATTTTCAATTTCAGCGAGGATCGGCTGGGAATGTCGCCCGGAACGATCCGCGCAACCGTGCTCATTGAAACCATCCTCGCTGCATTCGAAATGGATGAGATCCTTTATGAGTTGCGCGACCATTCAGCGGGCCTGAACTGCGGCAGATGGGATTACATTTTCAGCTTCATCAAAAAGTTTCGGAAGCGGCCCGAGATGGTGCTTCCGAACCGGGCAGAAGTGACCATGGACCGCAGTTTCCTGAAAGCATATGTGGATTTGCTGATTCAAACATGCCACCGTCGCGGCATTCATGCCATGGGTGGAATGGCGGCCCAGATTCCAATCAAAGACGATCCGGAGGCGAACGAAAAAGCGGTCGAAAAAGTTCGGCAGGACAAGATCCGCGAGGTGATTGCTGGGCATGACGGAACCTGGGTTGCACATCCGGGTCTGGTACCGGTTGCCAGGGCGGTTTTCGATGAGCACATGAAAGCCAAGAACCAGATCGATCGTCCGATCGGCAAAATACGGGTAAGTGCGGCCGAACTGCTTACTCCTCCAAAGGGAACCATCACTCGCGAGGGCCTACGCTGGAACGTCGATGTGGGAATTCGATATCTCGCGTCTTGGCTTGGCGGCAAGGGCTCAGTACCGATTTACAACCTGATGGAAGATGCAGCGACCGCCGAGATCTGTCGCGCTCAGGTGTGGCAGTGGATTGATTTCGGCGCTCGGTTCGATGATGGCGAGCAGATCAGTGATACGACCGTCAAAGAGATCATTGCGCAGCAGGTTTGCCGCATCGCAAACGAGATCGGTTACGAAGGTTACCGCTCGAGCCGATTTCCCTGCGCCGTGCGTCTGCTCGAGGAACTGATGACCGATACCGAGTTCTGCGAATTCCTCACCTCAGCCGCCTACCATTACCTCGATTAGCGATAGAATTCCGAAACTCGGATCGTCGGCAGCGAACTGTCTCGAAGCTATTATGGGCGTTTGACACTCAGGATTTTCACCCTCTTCTTTATCCCCTTTACCTGTTTTCCTGCCCAGGCGGCGACGAACTCCACGGCGCGGGAGATCATTGCTCTTATTCAGCAACACACGAACCTGCCATGGACGGGCGAGACGGTTGACACGTTCAAGGCAGGTAACCCGGATACGCCTGTCACGGGAATCGTAACGGCGATGATGGCGACCTTCGACGTGCTGAAAAGAGCCGCTGCAGAGAACGCAAACCTCATCATCACGCATGAGCCCACCTTCTACAGTCACCTGGATACAACTAAACTCTTCGAAGCAGCCAAGGACCCCGTCTGGCGCGACAAAGAGAGGTTCATCGCCGAACATCATCTCGTCATATGGCGGTTCCATGACCACTGGCACATGATGAAGCCGGATGGCATTCTGCGTGGGATGGCGGACGCACTGCAGTGGGAGGGTAACGAGAGCGTTACGGATCCGAACCTGTTCGTTCTGCCGGCGGCGACAGTGCGCGATCTGGCGAGAACCATTCAGCAACGGATCGGGATTAAAACACTTCGCGTAGTAGGAGATCCCGATCTAGAGGTGACGCACATCGCATTCCAGCCGGGTGCAGCGGGCACGGAACATCATCTGCCGCTCCTCAGGCGCGATGACGTGCAGGTGTTAGTCATCGGCGAGGTGCCGGAATGGGAAACGATCGAGTACGTTGCGGATGCTGCGGCGCAAGGTCGGCACAAGGCCTTGATCCTCATGGGCCATATCGAGTCGGAACAAGCCGGAATGGCTTACTGTGCCGCTTGGCTGAAGACATTCATTCACGATGTGCCGGTCAGTTTCTTGGTTACGCCTGAGTTGTACTGGCAACCGTGACACGCGATGGCGTGCCCTTACCGAAACTCTTCCTGCAACCTGTCTAAGACTTCCGCGCCCGGGCAAAGCTTCTCGAAAGGCATCCGCGAGAGCGGAACATCCGAGGTGTTGTTCATCTCATGCAAGTCGCCGGTGGACTCGTCCACAAAAAGCAGGCCCGTAACGATTTCGCCATTTCGCTGATTGTGCGAAAGGTAGGCGGTCACCTTCTGCCGGTCCGTCGGATCATAGCCTTCGGGAACGGACCTGAAATGCACAATGCTGCCGTCGTGCATCGGGACGGCAGTCGTTCCGGTCTGTGCGATTGTGGCGACAATCTCAGCAGCAGGTGGAACGAAATCCGCCTCAATCGGTTTCATCGCGTGCTTTCGCGTGTGCAGATAGCTTTTCGTTGAACCGGAATGATCGTTAAACGTGACGCAGGGGGAAATGACGTCGATGAGAGCCAACCCTCGATGCGCGATCGCCGCCTTAAGAATCGGCACGAGCTGTTCCTTGTCTCCTGAGAAGCTGCGCGCAACGAATGTCGCACCAAGACTGATGGCCAACAGGACCGGATCGATCGGCGAATTTTCGTTCGGCTGGCCCCGCTTGTTCTTGGAACCTACATCCGCGGAAGCCGAAAACTGGCCCTTCGTGAGTCCATACACGCCGTTGTTCTCGATAATGTAAACCATCCGCACGTTCCGGCGGATGGCGTGGCACATGTGTCCAAGCCCAATCGAGAGCGAGTCGCCATCTCCCGATACTCCGATGTACGTAATCTCGCGATTGGCGGCGATTGCTCCGGTTGTTATGGCCGGCATGCGGCCATGCGCGGAGTTGAACCCGTGCGCGCCATTCGCAAAGTAAGCGGGCGTTTTCGAGGAGCATCCGATGCCGCTCATTTTGGCGAGCATGTGCGGAGGCATGCAGACCTCCCAGAGAGCTCGCACGATGGCAGCGGTAATGGAGTCGTGGCCGCATCCGGCGCACAGCGTCGACATGGAGCCCTCGTAATCGCGGATCGTCAATCCGAGCTCGTTTCGCTGCAAGCCGGGATGTGTCGCGACGGGTTTAATGATGGACGGCAAGATAGGTCTCCAATTGGATAGTGATGCTGTCCACAACGTGACGCGCACTCAGTGGAAATCCGCCATACACGAGTATTGAGCGCAGCCGGTCCTTCGGAACGGATGTCTCGAGCGTCAGCAACGATCGAAGCTGCGCATCACGGTTCTGTTCGACCACAAAGCAGAACGGATGATCGAGTAAGAAGTTTTCGACCGTCTCGTCAAACGGAAACCCGCAAATGCGCATGTAGTCGGCGCGGACGCCGCTTTGTTGAAGCAAGGTTAGAGCTTCCCGCACGGCCGGATCGCAGCCTCCGATCGTCACGACTCCGAATTCAGCGCCCGTGCGCCTCTCCACCTTTGGTGGAGGCACGAAGCGCGCCGCAGCCCGGTGTTTTAAAAGCAAGCGATCGACCACTTCCTGGTACTCCGCTGGAATTTCTGTGTATCCGCCCAGTTTGTTGTGACCCGAGCCGCGGGTGCAGTACGCGCCTTTTTCGTGGATGCCGGGGAGACTTCGCTTAGCGACGTAATTCTCGTCCTCCCCGGTAAAGCGGTAAAAGACGGGCAGGTTCGCCAAATCCTCTTCGGAGAGCACGCACCCGCGATCCGGCCGGTATGAATCATCCCAAGTGAGGCGCGGGATCACCCAGTCATTCATCCCTATATCAAGATCGGAGAGCATGATCACCGGCGTTTGAAACCGCTCCGCCAAATCGAAGGACTTCACTGCGAATTCAAAGCATTCAGCCGGATTTCCAGGAAACAGAAGGATGTGTTTCGTATCGCCGTGAGAAGCGTATGCGCATTCGAGCAGATCGCCTTGCTGCGTGCGTGTTGGCATCCCGGTAGAGGGACCCACACGCTGCACATCGATCAAAACCGCCGGGATCTCGGAATAATAGGCGAGGCCGAGCAGTTCGTTCATCAGCGAAATCCCGGGACCGGCCGTGGATGTGAACGCCCGAGCGCCGTTCCAGGAGGCGCCGATCACCATGCCGATCGCGGCCAGCTCGTCTTCCGCCTGTAAGATGACGAAGTTGTTGCGGCCCGTTTCCGGATCCCGCCGGTACTTTTCGCAGAACTGGCGGAAAGCGTCCATCACAGAGGTTGCGGGCGTGATGGGATACCACGCGGCCACGGTCGCGCCAGCATAAAGGCATCCAAGCGCGGTCGCAGTATTGCCGTCGATCAAAATCTTGTCGCCGTTCGCATCCATCTTTTCGAGGTGAAACGGAAGAGGGCAATCGAAATGCTTCCTGGCGTATTCATACCCGATTCGTAACGCCTGACGGTTTGAATCCCGCAAAGTCGCCTTCCCGGAAAAAGTTTCTGCAAGGAGATTCTCAATCGTGGGCATGTCGATTTCGAGAAGTGCAACCAACGATCCCGCATACGCAATGTTTTTCATCAGAATGCGCTGCCGGGGCTCGCCGAAATGTTCATTGCACATCTCCGCAAACGGTACCGGGAGAAATTCAACATCCTCTCTGTACAGCGAACGATCGAGCGGCCAGCTGGAGTCGTAAAGCACATATCCGCCTTGGCGCACCTCTTGGATATCGCGGGCGTAGGTCTGCGAATTCATCGCGATCATCAGGTCATAATCGAGAGCGCGGGCTGTGTTGCCGTCTTTGTTGACGCGTATCTCGTACCAGGTCGGGAGGCCCTGAATGTTCGATGGAAACAGATTTTTTCCGGAGACGGGAACGCCCATCCGGAAAATGGACTGCATCAACAGGCCATTCGCGCTGGCCGATCCGGTTCCATTTACATTCGCTAATTTGATCGCGAAATCGTTTATGCCGGTACGCAAGTGCTGCTGCATGCCTTTGTGCCTGCGTATGGAATTAGTAGATCGAACTTCTGCATGTCCCACGCGGCTGTGGGACAACGCTCCGCGCACAAGCCGCAATGAACGCAAACGTCCTCGTCTTTCGCCATGATCCGTCCTGTATGAGGCAGCGGATCGGAGACGTAGAGCGCCTGGTCCAAATTGAAGGCCGGCGCTGAAAGACGGGTTCGTAGCTCCATCTCGTCGCCATTTCGCGTGATTGTGAGGCACTGCACCGGACATACGTCGATACATGCGTCACATTCGATACAGCGTGGGGCCGTAAACGCGGTTTGAATGTCGCAGTTCAGGCAGCGTTCGACTTCACGCGCCGTCTGCTCGGCCGTAAAACCCAGCTCCACTTCCACGTTCAATCTTTCGAACCGCTCGACGAGATCTACGTGCTGCATCTTTTGTCGTGGAACGGGATTGTAGTCGTTGTGATAACTCCACTCGCTGATCCCCATTTTTTGCGTGACCAGCGTCATTCCGTACGGCGGACGCTCTGAAACGGGAAGGTTCTCGCAATAGTTGTGGATCGAGATCGCTGCTTGATGCCCGTGCTCCACGGCCCAAATGATGTTTTTCGGACCAAATGCGGAATCACCGCCGAAGAAAATGTCCGGCCGCGTGGACTGCATGGTTGCCTCATTTACGACGGGCATGTCCCATTTGCCGAACTCGATACCGATATCGCGCTCAATCCACGGGAACGCGTTCTCCTGCCCGATCGCGAGAATCACGTCATCGGCCGGAAGAAAGATTTCGTCAATCACTTGCGACCGCTTTGCTTCCGCGTCCCACTCGAGCCGTTCGAACATCATCCCTTCGAGTTTTCCGTGTTCGACAACAAAATTCTTCGGCGCATAATTGATGACGATCTCGATATTTTCCTCCTCCGCGTCATCCAGCTCCCAGGGGGATGCTTTAAAGAATCGCCGCGGTCGCCGGGCCATCACTTTGATATCCTTGCCGCCTAGCCGCCGTGACGACCGGCAGCAATCCATGGCTGTGTTCCCTACCCCGATGATCAGGACGCGTTCACCGATGGAATCGATGTGCCCGAATGCGATCGATTCGAGCCAGTCGATTCCGATGTGGATGCGATCCGTGTCGTGGCGTCCGGGCACCTCCAGATCTTTTCCACGGGGTGCGCCGCTTCCGACAAAAATCGCATCGAAGCCCGCATCGAGCAAAGATCGCATACTCTCAATCGGAGTATTGAACCGTATATCGACACCCATTCCGAGAATGAGATCGATCTCTTCGGTGAGCACTCGCTCGGGCAACCGGAACGCCGGAATGTTCGAGCGCATCAGACCGCCGGGCTTCCCCTGCTTTTCAAAGATTGTGACCTGATAGCCGAGCGGCAACAAATCATTTGCAACCGTGAGAGAAGCCGGACCCGCGCCGATGCACGCCACGCGTTTGCCATTTTTCTTTTCCGGAATCCTCGGAAGCAAGTGCCCGATTTCGCCGCGCAAATCCGCGGCCACGCGTTTCAATCTGCAGATGGCAACAGGCTTGCCATCCAGGCGTCCCCTGCGGCACGCCGGCTCACACGGCCGGTCACAGGTGCGACCCAGAATGGCGGGAAAGACGTTCGATTCCCGATTCAGCATGTAGGCGTCGGTGTACCTACCCTGCGCGATCAGGCGGATGTATCCGGGGACGTTCGTGTGGGCGGGGCACGCCCATTGGCAATCGACGACTTTATGAAAATAGTTCGGGTTTAGTACATCAGTTGATTTCACGCGTGCCTATTGCCAAGCCGTGAGAGCACGGGATCTTTTTCGGTAACTTATTATACCGTGCGCGAAATTCATCGACCGAACACGTCCGCGACAGAATGGTTTAATCAGAAATGGAGCGCCTAAAGAGTATCGCCGGGTTGCGCATGCTCATGAAAAATGCGGAGGTCGTTTGCCCACGATAGTTGGAGTCCCGAAAGAGACGTTTCCTCAAGAGCGCCGCGTCGCAATTATCCCGCGGCACTGCGAAGCCCTGAAAAAAGCAGGAGCAGAAGTAATCGTTGAATATTCGGCTGGCATCGAAGCTGGGTTTCCAGACGACCAGTATGTTGCCCGGGGAGCACGGCTCGCCAGCCGAGCGGATGTGTTTCGCGAAGCAGATGTGATCGCGCAGATCCGATGTCTCGGCGCGAATCCGGATGCCGGCCAAGCCGATCTGCCGTTGATTCGAAGCGGTCAGGCATTCGTTGGTTTCGGGGAGCCGCTCACGGCTTTGAAGGAGGGTTCGGAGCTCGCGGAAACGGGAGCGTCGTTCTTCGCGCTGGAGCTCATGCCGCGCATCACGCGCGCGCAAAGCATGGACGCCTTGTCATCTATGGCGACGATCGCGGGATATCACGCCGTGCTGCTCGCAGCTACGCACCTTCCGAAAATGTTCCCGATGTTGATGACCGCGGCTGGAACAATTACGCCAGCAAAGGTCTTCGTGCTTGGCGCAGGCGTAGCCGGACTTCAGGCGATCGCAACTGCACGGCGCTTGGGCGCGGTGGTATCCGCCTACGATGTGCGTCCGGCGGTTAAAGAACAAGTGGAAAGCGTGGGCGCCAAGTTTGTCGTCCTCGAGGTTGATTCACAATCATCGGAAGACAAGGGCGGATACGCCAAGGCGATGGATGAGGCGTTTTACCGGCGACAGCGCGAATTGATGACCGAAGTCCTCCGGGAACAGGACGTCGTGATCACAACCGCCGCGGTCCCTGGCAAGAAATCGCCCATTCTGATCACTGCCGAGATGGCAACCGCTATGTGCAGCGGCTCGGTGATCGTAGATCTGGCTGCAGAGCGCGGCGGCAATTGTGAAGCCACTCGCCCGGGCGAGACCGTCGTGCACCACGGAGTGACAATTCTCGGTCCGGTCAACGTGCCTTCCATGGTGCCGTACCACGCCAGCCAGATGCTTTCTTCGAATATCACTGCATTTCTAAAACTTCTTATCGCGAATGGAGTGCTCACCGTAAATCAGGAAGACGAGATCATACGGGAGACTCTCGTAACGCACGAAGGGCGAATCATTCATCCGCGGGTTGCGGAATCTGCGGAATCCTGGCGAGCGGCGCGCATTGCTGGTTCCGCTGCTGATGCGGCGTCTGTTGAGACCGGGCTTGAGGCCCAAACCCAAAGGAGGGGATAGTGCCGGCGGATTTCATCTCCAATCTTTACGTGTTCATCCTGGCGGGATTCGTCGGGTTCGGACTCATCCGGCGCGTGTCGCCGCTTTTGCATACTCCGCTGATGTCGCTAACCAACGCGCTCGATGCCATCGTGGTCGTGGCAGCGATCCTGATCGCCGGAAGCTATGAGACGCCTCTGACCATCACCCTGGGAGCGATTGCGGTAGCTGCTTCCTTCAGCAACATGGTGGGCGGATTCTTTATTACGGATCGCATGCTCCGCATGTTCAAATCCGACAAGTCCAGGAAATCATGAACGCACTTGGTATTCAGCAGTACCTCGACTTTGCCTACATTGCCGCAGCCGTCCTGTTCATTTTGGCGCTCAGGTGGCTAAGCTCGCCGGCGAGTGCGCGGCGGGGCGTACTGGCCGGTGAAATCGGGGCGGCTCTGGCGGTTGCGGCCACGCTCTGCAATCCCCAGTTGGTCGAATACAAGTGGATTGTCATTGCTCTGATTATCGGTGCGGCAATCGGCGTCCCACTCGGCATGGTCAAGATCACAGCCGTGCCGCAGCGGACGGCGCTCAGCCATGCGTTCGGCGCTCTCTCGGCGGCGATGATCGGCATCGCGGAATATTACGTGGGAGTCCCGCGCGTCACCCGCTTTGAAATGGCGGAGATCGGGCTGGAAGTGATTATCGGCTCACTCACGTTTACCGGGAGCTTGATCGCAGCCGGTAAGCTGCAGGAAATACTTCCGCAGCGCCCGATCGTCTACAAAGGCCAAAATATTGTCAGCTTGTCTGTGCTCGCCGCGGCGGTGTTACTGGCCATCGCGCTGGTGGTCAATCCCGAGCAGGCGCTCTTGTTCCCGATCATGGTTATCGTGGCCCTGTTCTTCGGTGTGCTCCTGGTGACTCCCATCGGGGGCGCCGATATGCCGACAGTGATCTCGCTATTGAACTCCTACGCTGGATTTTCGGCGGCCCTGTTGGGCTTCGTGCTCAATAGTAAGGTGCTGATCGTGGCCGGCGCTCTGGACGGCTCGTCCGGTTTCATTCTTTCTGTCATCATGTGCCGCGCCATGAACCGGTCCTTCACAAACGTGCTCTTTGGCGCTTTCGGGACTATCCAGACCAGCGTCAAACAAACCACCGCGCGGCCTGTCCGCTCCGCTTCGCCCGAAGAAGCAGCCGAAATTCTGGATGCGGCACGTAGCGTCATCGTTATTCCGGGTTACGGGATGGCTGTCGCGCAGGCTCAGCATAAGCTTCGCGAACTTCATGATCTCCTCTGCCGCCGAGGTGTCGATGTGCGGTTCGCGATTCACCCGGTCGCGGGCAGAATGCCTGGACACATGAACGTCCTTCTTGCGGAAGCGGACGTTCCCTACGACCGGCTCGTCGAAATGGACGACATCAATCCGGATTTTCCGCGAACGGACGTGGCATTGGTGATCGGCGCTAATGATGTTGTCAATCCCGCCGCGCGCACTGACAAAGGTAGCCCCATCGCGGGTATGCCCATCCTCAACGCCTGCGATGCGCGGACGGTGATGGTGATCAAACGCAGTATGAGCCCCGGTTTCGCTGGTATTGACAATGATTTGTACTACATGGATAAAACGCTCATGCTCTTCGGCGACGCGAAGGCGTTCGTGAGTAGCATCCTCAAAGAACTGAATGCTGCTGTGAGCGCGACACGCTAGCAAAACACTCCAGTTCCCGGCTGAACACAAAAAGCGGTACACTGTCAGGCAGCCATGAGTGCCGCCTCATCCGTTGCGCCAGCCCCTTTCTTTCAGGAAGCGACAAATTATTGGCAAGCTCTGTCGGACGAATGCGAGCGATTCGCCCAGGCAATCAACTCCGCCGCCGTGCAGCACGGTGTCGATGCAGATGAGCTTATTCGATGCCATGCGGATCGCGAAATTCGCATGACAAAACCCGGTTATCCGTCGACATCGCTAACCGTGACCATCAATTTTCATTCATGGGGCCCCGTGATCTATGGCTCCATCACCGGTCATCAGGATGATGATCGTACGTTCTCGCCGGATGAGTTCGAAATGCCCATCGCCAGAGATCTGGATGGCGAGATCGTCGCGATCTTTGATGAAGGCCGCAGTTTCTCCCCGCGTGAATTCGCGTGCTATCTGGCGCAAAGCTTCCATCGCTGTTATCCGCACGTCTCGCTCCCCTGCTAAGCCACTAACCGCGAAATCATGATTGAGACCGGTCTCGAAGATCGCGTTGTGATTGTCACGGGCGCGTCTGGCGGCATTGGCGCGGCGACGGCGCGTCGTTTCGCTCAAGAAGGATGCCGCGTCGCGTCCTGGGACATGAAACATGGCATTGCCGAGTCCCGTGGAATTTTCCAAAGAGTCGACGTCACCGACTCTGCCGCCGTTGATGACGCGATGAGCGAACTTGTAAGCCGCTGGGGACCGCCCCACGTCCTCGTCAACAACGCCGGCATTCTCCGTGACGGCCAGCTTGTCCGATATAAAGAAGGTGCCATCGCAGGCTTGATGAGCGACGAGCAGTTCGATTCCGTCGTGTCCGTCAATCTCAGAGGCGTTTTTACATGCACCCGTGCCGTCGCGCCACACATGATTCAAGGTGGCGGAGGCGTAATTCTCAACGCCTCGAGCGTCGTCGGACTGTACGGCAATTTTGGCCAAACAAACTACGTCGCGACCAAAGCCGGCGTGATCGGGATGACTCGGGTCTGGGCGCGAGAGCTCGGCAAATTCAAAATCCGCGTAAACGCCGTCGCCCCCGGCTTCATCGCCACTGAGATGATCAAGGCCATGCCCGAGAAAGTGCTCCAGACAATGCGCGACCACACCCCTCTCGGCCGCCTGGGCGAAACCGCCGATATCGCAAACGCTTATGTCTGGCTCGCCTCGGACGCGGCGTCGTTCGTCAACGGCGCGGTGATTAGCGTCGATGGTGGCATCGTGACGGGAACGTGACATTTTCGGCTAAGCGTGTATCGCAGGCACGGGGAAAAACTCGCTGGCAGGTTTCTGCGTCCACCTGCACCAACGCTGACGCGGTCAGAAGTTAATCGGCGACGCCGGCGTGACGTACGCGACAACCCTGCGGAGAATGTCGAAGGCGGACGCGTCGGTGGTGGCGGTTTCGCTCTTGGTGGACTCGACCACGATGGTAACGCCGTTGGCCAGGTTGTAGCCAAACCCGCCGCTGTAACCATTGATGCTGGGATTTTGCACCAGCCAGCCGTTGGCGACGACAAATCCATAAGCAAAATAAAGATTGGGCTTATTCCTGCCTTTGCCCACCGAGGTCGGAGCGATCTGCTCCTGGAAGTGCGCCGGCGAGATCAAACGGCCGGTTCCGAAGATTGGCCCCCATTTCCCCAGGTCGTAAATGTTGGAAGTGGGCAACCCTGGCGTCGAGCCCCAGGTCGGGTTCCAGTACGTGCAATCCTCGTAAAATTTGCGATCCATCGTGAATGCGTGCAGCACCGGGTGTTGGATTTCCTGATTCATCGGAAACTGCGTATCCTTCATGCCCATCGGCCCAAAGATATTCTTGTCGTACAGCTCCCTCATGGACTGCTTGGTGGCGCGCTGAATCACTTGACCCAGGATGACGTTGTCGGTGTGCGAGTATTGCTGGCTTGTGCCGGGCGGGAAGTTCATCTTACGGTTGCGGACCGAGTAGTTGATCAACTCCTCGTCCGTAAACGTACGAAACGGTTCCGCGAGTTCCAGCTTCACGAAGTCGTTCACCGTAACGTAGTCGATGTAGCCAGCCGTGTTGCCCGCTAGCATTCGCACGGTTACCTGATCGGCGGCGAGGAGTTGTGGGAACCAGCGCGAGATCTTTTCGTCCAGGCTGATACGGCCCTGCTCAACGAGCATCAGCAGGAGCGTGGACATAAAGGTCTCGGCGATTCCGCCGATGCGATAGTGCATGTCCGTGGTGGCCGGCACGGTGGTCATCGAGCTGCCCAAGGCCATCGTCAGGACCTCGCGGTCGCGCACCCACATTCCGAACACAACTGCCTTCGTGCCGGCCTTTTGGGCCCCCGCCTGGACGATGGCTCGCAGTCGATTCGGATCTGCGTTGGGTGGGGAGACGGTCTGGCCCATTGCAGTCTGCTCCCCCGCGTAGCACAGAGAGAGACAGAGGAGGGGCAGGAGTTTAGTTTTCACTACTGACATTCCCCAGATAACGGCCGGTTTTTTGGCACTGCTGCGAACGATAGGCATCCGTTGACCTTCCTGGCTCCGATCTTAGCGATCGGAGGAGCTACCCCGGAAGATCTGAGAAACCGAATAGACGATGCGCGGCACACACCTGTCGGGCGCCTCGGCGAACCCGCCGATATCGCCAACGCGCATTTCTAGCTCGCCTCCGACGCCGCGTCATTCGTAACGGCCGCAGTCGTCAAGTGTCGACGACGGCATCGTCACGGGAACCTGAGCTAACACCGCGCCCGAAGGCGCACGCTAGTGTCTCCAGTGACCCTTATGGAAACGATAACCGCGGCCGTGCCGCTCCCAATAGGGTCGAACCCACACACCACCTCGATATGGCGGCCGAGCCCACCGGCCGCTCACCCAAACCCAACGAGTGCCTTGCAGGTCGTAGAAACCATCCGTCCAAACGTACCCGGGATATGGCGCGTACCCGACAGGCCCATAGACCGGCGGAGGAGGCGGTGGGCCGACATACACGCCCGCGCGATAATATCCGCCGCCGCATCCCAAAAGAGCGCTCGAGCCAAGCAGCGCGGCGGTCCACATCGACTTTCGAAGATTCGACATCGTAACTCCCAACCGCTTAGACGCGCGGTTTGGACCGGGAGTTAACACATCAGCACCGCAGCGGGTGGTCTATGAACCAGGTTTAATAGCCGCGGACTTCTTGCTAACCGGCATCTTCTTGGTGCGCTTCGCCGTTTGACCGCTCCTAAAGTGCCGATCCCTAGCTTCCCGGCAAACCACTAGAACGTTACAATACGCGGGTATGCGCCTCACCCTCGCTCTTTCGAGTCTCTTCATTCTCGCCGTTCAGGCGGCCGACCCCGTCCACTCCTTGCGAGGATACTCGCAGCAGAGCGCAGCGAGCGAGCTCGACTGGGAAAAGAAGTTTCGGGAAATTCCCCAGCCCGATCGCATACGGGAAAATATGCGGCGGCTCTCAGCTCGTCCTCACAATGTGGGCTCGCCATACGATAAAGACAACGCCGAATGGCTCGTGGCGCAGTTGAAGTCCTGGGGCCTCGATGCCCGCATTGAAAACTTCGACGTGCTGTTCCCCACTCCGAAAGAGCGCTCGCTCGAGCTCATCGCACCGGTGAAGTATACGGCGAAGCTGCGAGAGCCCGCGATCGCCGTCGATCCCACTTCAAAGCAGCAGAACGAACAGCTCCCAACCTACAACGCGTACTCAATCGACGGCGACGTTACAGCGCCGGTTGTGTATGTGAACTACGGAACTCCGGCGGACTACAAGGATCTGGAACGGATGGGCGTTTCGGTGCGTGGAGCAATCGCGCTGGCTCGCTACGGGCAATCGTGGAGAGGAATCAAACCGAAAGTTGCGGCCGAGCACGGGGCCGTCGCGTGCCTGATCTACTCTGATCCTCACGAAGATGGTTACTTCCACGGCGACGTCTATCCAAACGGGCCCATGCGTCCGCCCTTCGGCGTACAGCGGGGCAGCGTTATGGACATGCCGGTGTATCCGGGTGATCCCTTGACGCCTGGAATCGGCGCGACCGCCAACGCGAAGCGGCTCCCATTGAGCGAAGTGAAGACATTGACCAAAATTCCGGTTATGCCGATTTCCTATGAAGACGCAACGCCCTTGCTCAATGCACTTGGAGGGGAGCTTGTACCCGAATCGTGGCGCGGATCGCTGCCGTTTCCTTATCACGTGGGTCCTGGTCCCGCGAAAGCGCATTTCAGCGTCAAATTCAACTGGGACCGAAAGCCGTTGTACGACGTGATCGTCAAAATACCAGGTACAAAATATCCGGATCAGTGGGTCATTCGCGGCAATCACCACGATGCCTGGGTGAACGGAGCAGAGGACCCGGTTTCGGGAGCGAGCCCCGAAATGGAAGAGATGCGCGCTTTATCGGAATTACTGAAGCAAGGGTGGAAACCGGACCGCACAATTATTTATTGCTTCTGGGATGGTGAAGAGCCGGGGCTTCTAGGTTCAACGGAGTGGGCGGAAACGCACGATGCGGAGTTGAAAGAGCACGCGGTCGCTTACATTAATTCCGACAGCAATGGACGCGGATTCTTCTTCCCCCAAGGGTCGCACTCTCTCGAACACTTCGTGAATGCGGTCATGAAAGATATTGACGATCCGGAAACGAAGCTGTCCGTCTGGAAGCGTGCTCAACTCGCCCAAATATCGAGGGCCTCTGCCGAAAAGCGCACCGAGATGAAGTCGCGTCCGGATCTGCGGATCGGCGCCTTGGGATCCGGTTCCGATTACACCGTCTTTATCGATCACCTCGGCGTCGCGAGTCTGAATATCGGATACGGAGGCGAAGATCCCACCGGGCAATATCACTCCATTTACGACGATTTCTATTGGTATACGCATTTCGGAGACACTGATTTCGTTTACGGGCGGGCGTTAGCGCAAACCGCTGGAACCATGGTTCTGCGTCTCGCCGATGCCGAAATTCTGCCGTTCCAGTTTTCCAATTTTGCTGACACGATCCACACGTACATAGCTGAGTTGAAGAAATTATCCACCGATCAGCGGGCGGAAATCGAGGAACAAAACCACGAGATCGAGGAAGGCGTGTATCAAGCGCTGCAAGACCCTAAAAGAAAGATGGTCCCGCCGTCGAAACAACCCGTCCCTCCATACCTGAATTTCGCGCCATTAGACAATGCAGCCGACGAGCTCACCCGGGCCGCTGAAACGTACGAGAAAGCGTTGGAAGCGGCGGGCGATCGAGCGTCGCCACAAGTGAACGCTGACTTGATCCGAAGCGAGCGGCTGCTCACTGATTCGGCAGGTCTGCCAAACCGCCCGTGGTTCGAAAATCTGATTTATGCTCCGGGATATTACACCGGATATGGAGTCAAGACGATTCCCGGAGTTCGCGAAGCCATAGAGCAGAAGCGCTGGACGGAAGCCGATCAGCAGATCACTCGCGTTTCGAAGGCCCTGCAAAACGAAGCAGACCTGCTCGATGAAGCAGCCAAACAGCTCGGAGGCGGAATGTAATGCATGGATCTTGACCAGGTGCGGACTTTCTGCCTCTCACTGCCTCATGTCACCGAAAGTTTGCAGTGGGGCAGTGACGTAGTTTTCAAAATCGGTGGCAAGATGTTCGCGGTCATGAACGTCGAGCCAGGGAGTCACTTTCTGTCATTTAAATGCACGCCTCAGCGTTTCGCAGAACTGCTGGAACGGCCCGGAGTCAGTGCCGCGCCATACTTGGCACGGGCTCAATGGGTGGCGCTCAAGACTCAGGATTCGTTGCCCGATACTGAAACGAAAGAGCTGCTGCTCGAAAGTTATCGAACCGTGTTCGCGAAGTTGCCGAAAAAGACCCGCGCCAGTCCTGGCACAGTGAAGCCGCAAAGCCGTGTAACCCGTTTAAAGTAAGCCGCTTACATTCCAAGAAATAGGCGAATGCCATACTGATAGCGAGCCGACGTTGATGGACCAAGCGGCACTTGCTCGCGCCAAACTGATGCCGCCAACCGAGCCGCATCTGCATTCCCTGCCTGAGGTCCACGACAGCATCTCGACTTCGCATGGCGCGCTATGGCGGCGCTTATTTGCGTTTGCGGGGCCCGCATATCTCGTCAGCGTAGGGTACATGGATCCGGGCAACTGGGCCACGGATCTGGAAGGCGGCGCAAGGTTCGGATACCACCTGCTCTGGGTCTTGGTGATGTCGAACATCATGGCGCTCCTGCTGCAAAGCTTGAGCGCACGTCTCGGCATCGTAACGCGTCGGGATCTTGCGCAAGCCTGCCGCGATGAGTATCCCAAGTCTGTCGCTTACATCATGTGGGCGCTCTGCGAGATCGCGATCGTCGCCTGCGATCTGGCAGAAGTGCTGGGTGCGGCCATCGGACTGAATCTCTTATTTCACGTCCCGCTGCTCGCCGGCGTCTTGATTACCGCCGCCGATACGCTCCTGGTTCTCTGGTTCACTCGAGTGGGAATACGTGTCATTGAAGCATTTGTCCTGGTCTTGATCGCAACGATCGCCGGCTGCTTCGCATTTGAAATTTTTTGGGCGCGCCCGGATCTTCCCGGAATCGCGGTGGGATTGCTGCCGCGCCTCAATTTCCAAAGCCTCTACATCGCGGTAGCCATCCTCGGCGCTACGGTGATGCCGCACAACCTTTATTTGCACTCCGCGCTCGTTCAGACTCGGCAAATTGGCGAGTCGCAGGATGACAAACGCCTGGCCTGCAAATACAATTTCATCGATTCCGCCGTTGCGCTGAACGGAGCGCTGTTTGTCAATGCCGCGATTCTTGTGCTCGCAGCGGCCGTGTTCTTTAAACGCCATATCGTCGTCACGGAGATTCAGCAGGCCCATCAACTTCTGACACCACTGCTTGGCACAACGGCAGCGAGCGTGCTATTTGGCGCGGCCTTGCTCTGTTCCGGGCAGTCTTCAACCCTCACCGGCACCATGGCCGGGCAAATTGTCATGGAAGGGTTCCTGCGCTTCAGGATTCAACCTTGGCTGCGCCGCCTGGTAACTCGCTTTCTCGCCATTACGCCCGCCGCCCTCACCATTTACCTGTTCGGAAACAGCGGCACTTACAAGCTGATCATCGCGAGCCAAATCATATTGAGCTTGCAGTTGCCGTTTGCGGTCATCCCCCTGATTCATTTCACCAACGACCGCAAGCGCATGGACGTATTCGCGAACGGAGCCATTCTGCGGTTCGGCTCCTGGGTGTGCGCGGCCATCATACTGGTGCTTAACGTTTGGCTGGTCTGGACTCAGGTAAGCGACTTGGCTTCGAGCTCTGCTGCTCACCGCTCGCTGATCCTGGGGATTTCGATTCTGAGCGGTATGGGTTTCACGGCTCTGCTGGTCGTCGATTACATGCTGGCCATGGGTCCGCAAGACGCCATTTCCGGGAGGGCGTGTTGCCGTCGATCTTCCAGGAGAGCCCGCGCCGCTGTCACCTCGTATTTACCGCTCGATTCTTGTAGCGCTCGATCATAGCGGTGCCGATCAAGAGGCGCTCGACAACGCTCTCGCGCTGGCAAAATTGCACAATTCGCGGGTGATTCTTCTTCACGTCGAAGAGGGTGTCACGAGCCAGCTATTCGGCTCGCTCTCCTCGACGGCGGAGATAGCGGAAGGCCAGGACTATCTTGAGCGCATCGTCTCATCTCTGCGGGAACAGAATGTAACGGTAGACGTCGTGGTAGCCCATGGAAGGAGCCCTGCCAGAGAGATCGCGGCAGCAGTGCGCGACTTACACCCGGACCTGATTGTCATGGCATCGCATGGTCACCGGGGTCTTAAAGACCTGATTTTCGGTACAACCATCAACACCGTCCGGCACCACGTCCAAGTACCGCTCATGATCGTCAAACGCTCCTGAAACAGCCAATGGCCGATTTGGGAAAAGGCCGAATCCTCGTCACCGGCGGCGCGGGGTTCATTGGCAGCGCCGTGATCTGGGAGCTGAATCGCCGGGGGTTCAGAAACATTCTGATCACTGATTTCCTGGGAAACGACGAGAAGTGGAGGAATCTTGTTCCGCTCGAATTCGCTGACTACATCGAGGCAGACGATTTTCTTGTAAAAGCGGAGGGGACACCGCATCTGTTCGGCGATATCACATCGGTATTTCACCTGGGCGCGTGTTCCTCGACTACCGAATCCAACGCAAGTTACCTCATCCGCAATAATTTCGAATACACAAAACGGCTCGCGCACCTTGCGTTACAGGGCAGACGTCGCTTCGTTTACGCCTCCTCCGCGGCGACGTATGGCGCGATCGAAGCTGCGGTTCCCGAAACTGTCGCCCTCGAAAGCTTGCGACCTCTGAACATGTATGGCTATTCGAAGCATCTCTTCGATTTGTATGCCCAAAGATGCGGGATGCTGCCGCACATCACCGGCCTCAAGTACTTCAATGTTTTCGGCCCGAACGAGGATCATAAAGGTGACATGCGCAGCGTGGTCAACAAGGCATTTCGGCAAGCCCGGAACGGCGCGGTCCAGTTATTTAAGAGCTATCGCGCTGAGTTTCGAGATGGCGAGCAATGCCGCGATTTTCTTTACGTGAAGGACGCAGCGGCGGCGACCGTGTTTTTGGCCGAGCATGTCGAAGGCGGCGGCATCTTTAATATAGGATCTGGGGAAGCGAATAGCTGGCTATCTTTGATGCATGCATTATTCAAAGCGTTGGGGCGGGAGCCTCAAATCGAGCTCATCGAAATGCCGGAGCGCATGCGAGAAACGTATCAATACTTCACGTGCGCAGACATAAGAAAACTACGATCCGCGGGATTCGTTCAGCCTATGACACCGATCTGCGCCGCGGTATGCGATTACGTCACCAACTACCTCATGCCAGGCCGAAAGCTTGGCGATGAACTGCATTGCCCAACCCTATACTGAGACTATGTTGTTTCGCCGTGGGCGCGTTAAAGTGCCGTCCTTTTCTGAGCGCGTCGAGATGTTGAAGAACAACGGCTTTAAAGCGGAAACGCTTGCCGATGGACGCGTAAAAATCACGAAGCATGGCGTGGGCGCGATCATCGGCGATGAAGGGAAAGGACAATCGCAGATCGAGAAAGCCGGCATTCTGGTCGGCTCCGAGATCACCGAACTGCTGAACAAGGGCTACCAGATGTTCCTGGAAGACCCGAGTGGAAACCAGCTTCCCGCGACGGCCGCTCAATTGAAAAATTTGCACGAGTTCGAGGACGACGTAAAAGAAGCCCTGGGCCTCGTGAATCTGTACAACACCTCTCTCGGTACAACCAGCCAGAAGCACGAGTATGACCGAGTTTATCTGCGGGACTCCGGCCACCAGCCGAAGCCTTGGGAAGAGAAAGTGAGCTGACGCGCCGCTATAGCGGTTTCGGATTCTGCGCAAGAAGTTGCCGGAAAGCTGATTCTTTCCTCAACAGGGCGAACTCCGGCATATCGGGAATTTTCTTACGATCGGTGACGCCTTCCTCGAGAGCTTTGCGCAGATAAATCAACGCTCGGTCGTTTTCACCGAGTCTCGCGTAGATTTTGGCCAAGTACAAATGAAAGATCGCTAGATCTGTGGTCGTCCGCTCCTGCATCAGAATGCCGAAGGAGTTGTGGTGTTCGAAAATATCGGGATCGATCTTCACAGCGGCGTTGTACCACTCCGACGCACGCTTGTAATCGTGGCGAGAAAAATACGCCGAACCCAGATTCGAATCGATGGAGGCGGAAGGAGGCGAATATCGAAGCGCCTTCTTGTAGTAGCCGATCGCACGGCGATAACTCTTGCGGGCGTAGTACACCGTTCCGAGGTTGTTAATCGCCTCGCTGTACTTCGGATTCAGCTTTATCGCCAGCTCGTAGTATCGCTTTGCCAAATCGAGCTCCAGCAATTCGTGGAACGCAATCCCGATTTTGTTCGCCAGAACCGCGGAATCGGCAGGACCTTCGCGATACATATCGATGGCCTCTCGATACATTTTCCGAGCCATGTAGATATCGCCACGGAGCTCGGGCGTTAGGCGGGTGGCGATCGGCCCTCCCGTCGGCGGAATGGAATTGGACGCTCGAAGCCCAGATGGAGAGAGCGGATGCGTTTCTTGCGCGGGCCCCTCGAGCGAGAGACAGAGAATTGCACAACCGGCAAACGTAAGGCAGCGACCCCGAGAGATCATGTGGACCCCCTTGGCTACCTACTATATACCCTTTTTTCGACGCCGGGAAGTACTGCCCGTTAGCGGTGATTTAAAGCCGCAAACTGGCTGTTCGGATACCATTGCGGACGCTGCGGCGCATTCGCCACCGCAGTGACCAGTGCCGAATAAAAGCGGTTGAACTTGGCCGCGGCTTCGGGATCCCAGGGCTGTTCCAGATCGTCCGCCGGACTGTGGTAGCGCTCCGCATACCACGCGCGATAAATCTTCTCGTCCGGACTCCCTTTTTCGTAGCCGAACACGAAGTTAACCGCCGGCACGCCAATCTGCATGAAACTGAAGTGGTCGGAACGGCGGAGCAGATTCCGCTCGGGTTCCGGGTCGGCCTGGATGCGTATGTCGAACTGGGGCGCGACCTCTTGAACGGTTTGCCCCAGTGTGGATTGATCGAGCGCCAGTGTGGTGAGAATCTTCAACGGAAAGATCGGCCGTAACTGGTCGAGGTTGAGATCGGCAACCATCTGCTCTTTCGGCACGGTGGGGTGGGCGGTGAAGTAGCGCGATCCGAGCAGGCCCTTTTCTTCTCCCGCGACGACGCAAAACAGCAATGAGCGTTTGAGTTTGGCGCCGCTATCGTGCAGGCTCTGGGCCAGATCCATCAGCAACGCCACGTACGCCGCATCGTCAAACGCGCCATTGTAAATGCCGTCACCGTTACGCGGCTCGCCGATACCGTATCCATCAAGGTGTGCCGAAAGAACGACAAACTCGTTGCGCAGCGTGGGATCGGAGCCCGGCAGCACGCCCAAAACGTTATCTGAAACAAGGTCGCGGCTGTCGAGTTTCAGCGTGACGTCAACGGTGCCAGGGATCAGGAAGTTCGGCAATTGCTTACCGGTCTGAAGCAAGTGCGTGAGCGCGGTGTACGTGTACCCGGAGCCGGCAAACAGAGCCTCCGCGTCATCAGGATTCATTCGAAACGATAGCGGAGCCGAGGCGGGCAGGGCAGACGGCGATGCATCCGCTAACCAAACCGCGACCGAGTAGGGCCGCGGCCAGATGAGAGGTTCAGGACTCGGGAGACTGTTGATGTAAAGCAGCGCGGCCGCTCCGTCCGGAAACTTGATCTGCGCACGGGAGCGAGCCGTGCGGCTCCCGGAAAAACCTACGGCGACGATCACGGCGCCACGGGCCTTGTTCACGTCAACTTGGTCTGGATCGCCCATGAAATACAGCGGCGCGCGAAGCCGTTGAGGCATGCCGGGATGAACCACGACGTCCACCTGCCGGTTCCACGCGAGCTTGAGCGTGCCGCTACCGCGAATGACTTCGAAACTGGAGCGTTCCGGGTCTAACCTTAGAGAACGCATCGGGACGGGCTGGCGGAATCCATCAGTGCCCGCCGGCGAAAGTCCAGCTTGCTTGAAATGTTCGATGACAACGGCCTCGGCAGCCCGGTAGCCCGCGCTTCCCGTATCACGCCCCTGCATCTTGTCATTCGCAAGCGCCTGCGTGTAGGACCACCACCGGCGAGTGGCCGCGTTCGGCTCAGTCGCGGAGAGCAAGATACAGCAAGACAGCAACAGCAGCGCTCGTCTATGGAGCACGACGATGCCTATCAGGCCGCCACATACTGCGCTCTTCATTGCTCTTGTGTAGCGTCTACCTGAAGATGCCCTTCAGCTTGTCCAGCAGACTCTTTTTGTTTTTCTGCTTGCCGTTCGGGGGGCTCTGTTCGGCGGGCTCCGACGCGGTTCCAGGTGGGACCGTGGCTGTCTGAGACGAGGGTGCGGAAGTCACGACAGGAGCGGCTTGCGATCCGGAGACGGGCGTCTCCCACCCGGCGATTTCGGTCGATCCCCCCTGGTGCAGACTGCAAAATTGAGTCGGTTGCGAGCCCAGCAAGTAATATTCGGTAACCACCTTGGGACACGCGCTGGTCGCGAGCTCACCCGACAGAGGATCGATTTGTGCGCTCACGACGCCGTCCGGCACTGCAAAATCCGTCACATCACGGTACGCACGGTGCTTGTGAGCGCGCTTCATAAACTCTGCCCAGATTGGTAGCGCGGCGTGAGCGCCTTCCATTTTTATGTCCTGATAATCGTCGAGCCCGACCCACACGACGCACAATAGTTTGGTAGTGAACCCGGCGAACCATGCATCGTGCGAAGTGCCGGTTTTCCCAGCGGCGGGCAGGGTGAATCCGCGCCCGCGAACGCCCGCGCCGGTGCCGGAACGCAAAACTTCCTGCATCAGGTTCACCATCAGATAATCGACACGAGGATCCAGAATGGTCGCGGACTCAGGCTTGGACCTCCACACGTCAGAGCCCAACGTGTCGTCGATCTTGGATATGAAGCGGGGCTTAACCATCACGCCACGATTGGCAAACAGGGTGTAAGCCGCCGCAATCTGAAGAGGAGTGACGTCGTAGGCGCCCAGCGCCATCGCCGGCGTCGCTTGAATATCCGTTAGCCCTGCTTTGTGGGCGAGCTGCGCTACCGCGCCGTAGCCCGTCGCTTCCGCCACTTCCACCGCGGGGACGTTCAAAGACTTCGAAAGAGCCTCTCGCACCGTAACAGTCCCGTACCACGCGCCATGATGGAAATCCACCGGCTGATAAGACTGTCCGCCATAAAAGAACGTGCGCGGCTCGTCTTCGAACATCGTGGACGGAGTAATTGGATCCGAATCCTTCCAGAGAACCGTGTTCAGCGCCGCCGCGTAGACGAAAGGTTTGAAGATGCTGCCAGATGGACGCTTTGCGAGCACGTGATTCAATTGGCTGGCTCCATAGTTTTTCCCGCCAATTAACGCCTTGACTTCGCCAGTATGCGGATCGAGACAGATGAGAGCTACCTGAGGATCCTCCGCCGGAGTACCTGTCCGATGGCGTTTCGTGATGATCGCATCCACCTCTCGCATCCCGGAGGCAACCGCCTCAGCGGCATCGCGCTGCAACTCGGGATCGATGGTGGTATAGATCTTGGAGTTCGAGTCTTGAAAATCCTGATCCTGAAAATCATCAGTAAGTTGCGCGTTCACCAGATCGACAAAGTACGGGGCATCCGCCGATTCGATGCCTTGTCTGGCGATGACGAGCGGCGCTTCGCTCGCAGTTTCGTATTCCGGCTGCGAGATATATCCGTTGTCCAGCATCAGTTTGAGAACAACGTTGCGCCGCGCTGCTGCCCGGCCGGGCCACCGCACGGGGTTTCGGAAACTCGGCTCCTGAATTAGCCCCGCGAGTGTTGCCGCCTCAGGTAACGTTAGCTGCCGAATGCCCTTTCCGAAATACGCTTGGGCAGCTTCGCCGAATCCGCGAATCGCGAACGATCCGCGCCGGCCGAGGTCAACCTGATTCGCGTAATACTCGAAGATCTTCTGCTTGGTGAGCTTGCGCTCGAGGTGAATTGTGATCAGCAGCTCATCGAATTTGCGCGTCAGTGTCTTGCGATTGTCGAGCCAGAGATTGCGAGCAAGCTGTTGGGTGAGCGTCGAAGCGCCTTGAGCATTTCGCCGCTCTTTTACATCGATAAATAGCGCTTTGATGATGCGCATCGGGTCTAAACCGGAATGCTGGAAGAATCGCTTATCTTCGGCAGAAATGACCGCGTGTACCAGGACGGGGGGAATATCGTCGTATCGGACCAGACGTCGTTTTTCCCGATTCTTGTCGTAAAGGCTGCTCAGCAACTGAGGCGGAAGCGTATACTCCGTTCGGCTGGTATTGTCGGCGAGCGAGACCATCGAAGCGATTTTTCCATTCGCGAAACGAATGACTCCCGATTCGGAGGGGCTGTACGCTTGAGGACCGGGAAAAATCTCGATCGCATCCGGACGCAGGTGATACCAACCGACCGTGTTCGCGCGGACGTCTTCGCCGTAGCCGCTCTCCCGAAGCTCCGATGCCAATTCGAGAGGTGAGCCGGAATCTCCAATCCCAATGACCTCCGGCGCCGCATAAAGCATCGAGGATTTCGGAAACGGGCCGTGGGCCAGTTTTTCATCCGTAAGCCGGGCGTATTTTACGTAGAAGTAGCTGGCGAACACCACAGCGACGCCGATGCTCGCCAGCAGACCGAGAAGAAGAACTGTTCGAACCGGAATAGCGGAGGGCTTTTGCGGACGCCCTTTGGCGGGTATTTTGATGAGTATAGGCAAACGTAGGCCTAGAACAATTCTCTCATTCCATGTGCCTCAGCCCGAGCAGGACGGTTACTTCGTGGCCTCGTCATACGACTCCAACTCTTTCCAGATATTGTCGTCGTGCCGCTGCCAATCTGGGGTGTGTTTACCCGTGAACTGCAACTCGTCTATGTGCAAAGTGCCATGCCCGTAGCGGCAAATCCATTCCGTTTTTGGCCGTCCGATTCTCAACATATTCCCCCACGAACCGGTCGACCGCGGCAGGATGAGTTTCCGCAGACATGTGCGGCAGCGGCGGCGTTGATCCCAAATCACCAGATAGATAAGACCGGCAGCGATAAGCCAGACGCCAAACAGCGCAAATGTGTACGCCATGTCATGGAGGAATATCGGCACCCGCCCGAATCGCGTCGGTATTGAAGAAGGAAACCGGCGGTTCACTGCATAGACAAGGCCATACACGAGGCCCCCTGCAAGGCCGAGCTTTGCACACAAGTACGGCCAGTACCTCATTCCTTTATTAGACTCCGATTCTTCGTTTCCGGTTCCCCCATCGCCGCCCTCAGGTCCTAATTAAATTCTTCGCAAGGAACAGCACATTCGCCGGGCGTTCCGCCAACCGGCGCATAAAGTATGGAAACCATGCGTCGCCGTAAGGCACGTAAAGACGCAATCGGAAACCACCCTCGATGATTTGCCGCTGCAAGTCGCGACGGATCCCATACAGCATCTGGAATTCAAAACGATCCGGTGCGATATTTTGTTCCTTAATATGATTTAATGCTTGCCGAACGATCAGCTCATCGTGACTTGCAATCGCCGGATACGTGCCCTTTGCAAGCAACAGCTTCATCAGGTGAACGTAATTTCGATCGACATCGCCCTTCTTTGGATACGCCGCGCTGACGGGCTCGCGATAAGCTCCCTTACATAGGCGTACGGGGATCCGGCGTTCCGAAAGCATACGGATGTCCGCCTCACTTCGATAGAGGTATGCCTGAATCACTGCCCGCACGTGTCCTGCGAAATGCTCTTGCATTCTGGTGACCAACTGGAGCGTTCGGTCGGTGTACTCGCTCGATTCCATATCCACTTCGACCCGGGTGTTCATGCGGGCGGCGCACTCCAAGAGTGGAGTCACGTTTTTAAGACAAGCCTCTTCGGAAAAATCGAGCCCGAATTGTGTCAACTTGAGAGAGACGGTAGCGGGCAGGTTGGCCCGCTCAATCGCAGTCAACGCATTCAGGTAAGAGCTTTTTGATTGGGCCGCCTCATCGAGCGACGTCACGTTCTCGCCCAAAAAATCGAGTGTGCCGAGGGTATTTTCCCGTCGCAGCGCCTCGAGAACGCGGATCCCATCGTCTAACGTGTTCCCAGCGATGAAGCGCGAAGTAAGGCTACGGGATACTCGGGAGTTCTCTACCCACCGGCGGAGCCAGCCTTGACGCGACAGATACAGGAACGTTTGGCGCAGCATGAAAGGTCGACTGCATTGCCGATGCCTCTTTCTTCAATATAGCGGCACGTTTTAGCTGAAAATGAAGTAACTGCCCAGCGCGAGCCCGGTTCCGAGAACGGCACCCGCTACGACGTCGCTGAGAAAGTGCATGCCGAGCAAGATGCGTGAGGTTGCAACGCTCAGCGCGCAGAACAACAGCGCCGGGAGCAAGGCTGGGTAGAACTCCGCCAAGCTAATGGCGACCGCAAAAGCCGTGATCGTGTGGCCCGAAGGAAATGAAAACTGATCTGGTGGAAGTAGCCGCGCCCAACAGTGCGGTTCGAGTTCGCAGGGGCGCTTCCGTCCCGAAAGCTTCTTTACGACGATGAAAATCCCGATACCTATGAGTGCTGCTGATCCTGCTGCCGCGACTGCTGCAATCCGATTACCTCCGCCGACTATGAGAACGGCCAATCCGATCAGGTACCAAAGCCAACCATCTCCCGCGCGCGTTGCCGCAATGGCCCATAGCCGCACCCATTTCGGCGCGGGCCATTTGTTCACCCGGCGCATCAGTTTGTGATCGCCAGTGGCAATAAACTGAAGCATTGTGTTGGCGCCGTGACGCCTACCGGACCTCAGATAGTAAGTGTATGAAATTCACAGTGTGTCGTACACTATACCTCTTTGTAAACCAACGTGGATTACTACAGCATGACGTCATCAAAAAACATTTGTGACATTTCGTGTTCTACATAGCATGGGAGATTTGCCCAAAACACCGGTTCTCGACCTCGTGTATTTCGACGCAGGCGGCGGCCACCGTTCCGCTGCGATCGCCCTGCAGAAGGTCATTGAGTCGGGACACTACGGCTGGAACGTCAGGCTGGTGAACCTGCAGGAAGTGCTTGATCCGCTCGACATTTTCCGAAAGATCACGCGGATCCGTCTGCAAGACCTCTACAACCTAATACTGGCCAAAGGGTGGACCTTAGGCGCTCGGCACCTGCTGCGACCCGTGCAGCGCATCATCCGCATTTATCAGCCCGCCGCAGTCAAGTTGCTGAGACAACACTGGCACGTGCGACGCCCCGATATGGTCATATCCTTGGTCCCCAATCTGAATCGCGCTCTCTTTGAAAGCGTCGTAGGAGCTCTCCCGGGCGTTCCGTTTGTCACGATTTTGACCGATTTCGCTGATTTTCCGCCCCACTTTTGGATTGAAGAACAAGAGCAGTACCTGATTTGCGGAACAACACGTGCTACACAGCAGGCACTCGAGATGGGTCACGCGAGCGCACGGGTGTTTCAAGTCAGTGGAATGATTTTGCGGCCGGAATTTTACGAAGAGCAGCCCTGTCGCCGCGACGAAGAGCGCATTCGCCTTGGACTGGACGCTCGGCTGCCCACGGGCTTAGTCTTATTCGGAGGTCAGGGATCGAACAAAATGTTCTCTATTGCCCGGCGGCTCGGCAATTCCGCATTGAATCTGCAATTGATCATGATCTGCGGTCGAAATGCCAGATTGCGGGCACGTCTTGAGAGGTTGAAAACTCGCAATCGGATCCTTGTCGAAGGATTCACAAAGGATATCCCACATTACATGCACATCTCCGATTTCCTCATTGGCAAACCCGGGCCCGGAAGTATTTCGGAGGCCCTTAAAATGAAATTGCCCGTCATTGTTGAGCGGAATGCCTGGACTCTTCCTCAAGAGCGTTACAACGCCGAGTGGCTGCGCGAGAACGGCGCCGGAATCGTATTAAATAGTTTCCGGGAGATTGAAACCGCCGTTGCCGAGTTGCTTCAGAGTGACAAGCTGTCCGACATGCGAGTAAGGATCTCAGCGATAAATAATCGCGCGGTTTACGAGATTCCTGAGATCCTGGAAAGAGTGCTTGCGGAGCACCAGGAAAAAGGAGTGTTTCGATGAATGAAATACCAGAGCTGCTCGAGCGATACCGGCGAGGCGCTGAGCTCGTTGCAGTCGCGATCACAGGCGCGGCCGGTCCGGAGCTGGACTTCAAGCCCGCCCCGGAGAAGTGGAGCGTACGGCAAATTGTTGCTCACCTCGCGGATGCTGAAGCGGCTAACGTAGTTCGGCTGCGGCAGGTGATCTCCGAAGACAGCCCAACGCTCGTCCCTTTCGATCAAAATGCGTGGGCTGAACGGACCGACTATCACAAGAGAAAGCCTTCTCAATCTCTCGAGACCATGCGCCAACTCCGCGGTGATAATTTTCAGTTGCTCAGCGGCTTGCCCTCAGACGCGTTTTCGAGAACGGCAACTCACTTGAAACGGGGCGACATGACTCTATCTCGATATGCTCCGGCTGTTCGCCGAACATGCGGAAAATCACGCCATGCAGATTCGGAGCGTCCGCGCGGAATACAAGGCATCACGCGCGAGCGCGGCGTCTTGACGCAGTTTTCTTTCCGCTACGGCCCGGCGTTTCGCTGTCCGTTTCCTGCACTCGAGCGAGCGCGTCCTCCAGTTTCTGCCCCCCTTCGAGAACAGGCGCAAACAGATCGCCAACTCGCTCGAATCGCGCAATTGCATTGTCGATCCTGAAGTCGGTGGGCTGCAATCCTCGTTTCACTTCTTTCCAATCGAGCGGCGTAGCGACAGGCGCGCCATCATACGCCCGGATCACGTAGGGTGCGGCGATGGTTTTACCGGTTCCTATCTGAAGATAATCGAAGTAGACACGCCCTTTCTTACGTTTGTCCACGCTTCGCGGAGTGGTAAACAGGTTCGGTTCTCTGGTCACTGCAAGATGCGATACGATTTCCGCGAAGCTGCGCACCTGATCGTAAGTGTAGATCGGATCAAGCGGCACATACACGTGCATGCCGTCGCCGCCTGTCGTCTTTGGATACCCCTTCAGCCCGAGCTCGGTCAGTACCTCCCGTACCAGCAGCGCCGCTTCGACAATCTGGTCGAACGAGGCATCCACCGGGTCCAGATCGAGAAGAATCCAGTCAGGATTCTCCAGCGTCCCCACACGGCTCATCCAGGGATTCTGATCGATGCATCCCAAGTTTGCGAGGTATAGCAAGCTCGGACGGTCATTCGCCAGCGGATAATGGTTGGTCTTCGGCGGGTGGCTTTCCACGATGGGGACGCAGGTCATCCAATCGGGGAAATGGTCGCCCGCGTTCTTCTGAAAAAAGAATTTCTCGCGGATCCCATTCGGATACCGCTTCATCGATAATGGCCGGCCCTTCAGATGCGGCACTAACCAGCGCGATACTCGATCGTAAAACTCGAGGACATCGCGTTTTTTCCAGCCATCTCCCGGGAAAAACACCTTTTCTAAATTCGTGAACTTTAGGCGCCGGCCATCCACTTCCAGCGTCGCCTCGCGGCCTTCGAGATCGAGCGGCGTCTGATCGCCGGCAACACTCGGGGTGCTCGGCTCACGTGCTACCTCAGTGACTTTCTTGTCCTCACGAAGCCCGACGAAAACCGGAGCCCGCAAAATTCCATCTTTCGTCCATTCCAAGAATCTGACTTGGCAAATCACTTCGGGACGGACCCAGGTCACTCCCTTGATTCTTGGCTTTTTTTCAAAAGGGCACGTCTTCGAAATCAGTGGCTGCAGGCGGTCATAAATGTTCTTCATCAGCTTCTGATCGAAACCGGTACCCACCTGCCCCGCGTGCCGTAGCTTCCCATCTTCCTGAATGCCGAGAACAAGGGCGCCGAAATACTCTCGTTCACCCGTTGTAAATCCTGCAATGACGAATTCCTGCTCATTCAGAATTTTCAGCTTCAACCAGCTCGTCGATCTTCCCCCCTCGTACGTGCTGCGGCGATCTTTAGCCAGAATCCCTTCGAGTCCCATTTTTCGCGCGGCTTCTAAGATCTGGTGCGCATCTGATTCGAACGCGTCAGAAATCCGAATGTGCTCGCTGGGGGTGATCATACGCGCAAGCAAACGCTTCCGATCGTCGAGCGGCACACCGCGGAGGTCATACCCGTCGGAATACAAAACGTCAAAGAGGAAGAGCGTAACGGGCGTGGTTTCCGCCAGCCGTGGCACGGCGCTCGGGTTAGCCGATATTCTGGGCTGAATGCTCGCGAACCGCGCGCGTCCTGTTTCATCCAGCACGCAGATCTCGCCATCGAGCCACACTGTTTTCGCGTTCACCTGCGCAACCAACTCTTGGAGCTCCGGGTACTGCTTCTCGCACCGGTTTCCCCGCCGCGAATGGATTTCGATCCTTCCATTTTTTACAAGACACAGGGCCCGTATTCCATCCCATTTGATTTCGTAGAGCCAATGGGAACCTGCGGGCGGTTTGGTTACCGCGGTCGCCAGCATAGGCTCGAGTTGAGAGGGAACTGGCTTCTTTCGAGCGCCTGTGAGATCCTCTAGCCGAACCGGTGCGGCATCTTCCGCAATCTCTTCCTGCGTGCGCCGTGTCGCGATGCTCCAAGCGAAATCATTGATGTTGTAGCCAGGTATCGCGAACTCATCCGGCTTCTTAATAAGCAACCATTCATTGCCCTTTTCGCCGCGCTTCATGCGCACGATCGCAAACGCGCCTTTCAGCTTCGCGCCGAATAGCTGGAATTTGAAGTCTCCCCGCGCGAGCTGTGCCTCCGCCGAAGCATCTCCCAAAAGCTCATAGGTGCCCTTGTCCCACAACATGACGCTGCCCGCTCCGTAATTACCCGCCGGGATATTCCCTTCGAATGTGCCGTAATCGAACGGGTGATCTTCTACTTTCATCGCAAGTGCTTTGCGCGCGGGATCCAGGCTCGGGCCTTTAGGAACCGCCCAACTCACGAGTACTCCATTCACTTCCAA
>CAWJUK010000016.1:0-296318 GCA_963846035.1 uncultured Acidobacteriaceae bacterium
TTTGCTCCAGGTCACGCGAAAGAATGATACGCGCGGTTACGAGCGCTTCCGCGACTTGTTCGAAGCGATCATCGCCTACAACGAATAGCCGGGAAGCCTGAATCAGGATCATCAGTCATGAGCTCCCATACCTCAACCACCGAACTTACATTTCTCGGAAAACTCGTGCTCGAAGGCGAAATCCAGTGCCGGACCGGTCTGCATATCGGAGCCGGAAAAGGATCGCTCAGATCGGCGGTGCCGATAATCCGGTCGTGAAAGACGCATTCGGCATCCCCTACATTCCTGGCAGCTCCTTGCGCGGGCGCCTCCGCTCGCTGCTCGAGCAAACGCTCGGTCTGGCAATTCCGAGCGAACTCGTTTACCTTTCGAAACGCAAAGGGCAAGAGGTCCGGATTCACCAAAGCGACCGCCCGGACGACGAGATCTGCATCCTATTTGGGCGCGGCGCGGCCCGGCTTGAAAAAGTGAGCGGCGATATCGTCGGCGGGGACGCAGGCTCGCCCGCGCGGCTGACCGTCTATGATGCGCCGCTGGTTGTCGACAGCATCACTCCGCAAATGCGTGAAAATCTCGATGACGAACTGACGGAAGTAAAAAGCGAAAACGCCGTCGACCGCATCACGGCGCAAGCTAACCCTCGAACGCTTGAGCGCGTTCCGGTGGGCGCGCGATTCCGTATTCGCATGGTCCTCGATGTCTTGTGTCCCGAGGACAAACCTCTTCTGGCGCGCGTCGTCGAAGGCCTGCGTCTTCTCGAGGATGATGCTCTCGGGGGTGGCGGCAGCCGCGGGAGCGGACGCGTGGCGTTAAGCGGATTGACCCTCCTCTGGCGAAGCAAGGACTATTACGCCAATGGAGGCGAAGAGGCGCGCCTCATCTCGGATTCCGATCTCGCGGGGCTTCAGCAGCTTGTCGCTGCGACCGATTTCGCCGACAAGATTGCTTAAACTCGATGCAGCCCGCGCTTTTGATTCGCCTCCGTCCTTCCGGACCCTGGCGATGCGGCCCAGGTGAGGGCGAGGACGATCCCACGGGACAGGACTCGCTCTATCGGAGCGATCGGCTGTACTCGGCCATCACCCTCGCCATGCGCGACTTGGGCTTCCTCAATGAGTGGCTCGACCGGACAGCGCGCGCCTCGACACCGGCGGTAACATTTACGTCGCTGTTTCCCTGGCAGGCTGAGACGCTGTTTGTAATCCCTCCGCTGACACTCTGGCCTCCGCCTCCCACTTCTGTGACCAGCGGGAGTCCAGTATTTCTATCGAAGCTCCGGTGGAATGCGGCCCGTTTCGTGCCACTCACGCTTATCGAATCGCTTCTGGCCGGCCGAACGGTTGTGGCGGAGCAGTGGTCGCCCGACCCCGAGAGCGGCTGTCTTCTGCGCCGGGACCGCCCGAGCGTGAGCCCTTTCCGATTTGCAATTCGAAAAACCGCCGCCGTCGATCGCGCGACGAACAGCGCGGTGCACCTCGATGCACGGGGATGCATAGAATTCGAGCCGGGATCGGGTCTCTGGACTGTGGCTCGGTTCGCCGATGAAGCAGCGAGCAACAACTGGAATGATCGGGTGAAATCCGCATTTCGCCTGACTGCGGAAACGGGCTTCGGCGGACGCCGGAAGAGCGGGTGGGGACACGCTGCGTCTCCCGAATTTCAAAATGGCGACTGGCCCAATATTCTTCTGCCGAAGTTGCGTGCTGGTTCTTCAAACGGCGGTTCAGCGGGTTCGGCTGAAAAATCTCTCTACTGGCTTTTATCGCTCTACTCGCCATCACCCGGCGATGCCATCGATTGGGCGAGCGGTTCCTACGAGGTAATCGCCAGAGGAGGCCGTGTCGAGAGCGTTCCGCCGTCCGGCGAGCGGAAGAAAACCGTGCGGATGGTCTGTGAAGGCTCGGTCCTTCGCGCCCAATCCGAACCCGCCGGAGCCGCGGTCAACGTCGCCCCAGATGGCTTCCGCCATCCCGTCTACCGCTCGGGGCTTGCGATCACCGTGGCTTTGCCCGAAAACGGTCTTCAAACGGAGCAGGATTTCGCGGAGACACAGATTGTGGAGCAGCCGGCCGACGAGGATCTGGAGGCGCGGCCCTGCACGGAGCCTCCCGCCACACCGGCCGAGGATTCAGCTCCAGTAGTTCAGCCGGAGGAGCCCGCGGATGCAGTTTAGAGCGACTGCCCTCACGCCGGTGCTGGTCGGCGATGGACGCGAGCTTTCGCCTGTGGACTACATGGTTTGGAAAGATCAGGTCAACGTGCTCGATCAGCGGCGTATTTTCCAGTTACTCTCGCGTGGCCCTCGTCTCGAAGGTTATCTCGCGCAGCTCCGCCGCGCCACCAAGCTGGATTTCGCTTCCTGGGGCGGCTTTGCCCAAAACTTTTCGCAGCGCCGTATCCCCTTCGAAGATCCGGCAGTAACAACCATCTGGAATTCGGCGCCCCCGGAGTCGCTATTCATTCCCACCTTTGCCGCCGATTACCGGGGCGCTTACCTGCCCGCCTCTGCCCTCAAAGGCGCATTGCGTTCGGGGCTGGTATTCTCGCGCTGGTCCGTTAACACGATCGAGAGGCTGACGGCATCGCTAGAAGGCGAACGCCTCCCGCGGCGCGCGACGGAGAACGCCGAAGCTTCCGCCCACGCATCCCAGATGAGAGTGCTCGCAATCGCAGATAGTAATCCGGTTCCCGCTTCGGCGTTCAAAATTTTCCTTACCCGCGTTGCTTCGTTGGATACGCGGCAACCGGGTAAGATCCAGCTTGCGTGGAAAGTCGCGGGTCGCGGTAGCGTTCCTCCGCAGCGCGTAGCGGAAGCAACGCCGGTGTTCGCGGAAATGGCAGTTCCGGGCACGTCGTTTAGCGGCGAATGGGAGAACCGCAAGTTCCTCGAGGACCCGGAACTGAGCCGCTCACTGGGTTGGAGGTCACCCCCCAGCCCGGCAACGGCGATTGAAGCGGCCAACCACTACGCGGCCGCGCAGCTCGAAATCCATCTGCGCTACGCCGAAATGGCAGGGCTCGATGCGCTGGGCCAGGGGCTTCAGTCGGTAAAAGAGGAACTCGCCTCCATTCAAGGCTCTCCGCTGGCGTGTATCATGTGCCTCGGATGGGGAAGCGGCTTCACCTCAAAAACGGGTTTTCTCGAGACGGATCACGAGCCGTATCGCAAACTCCTGCGTTCTATGCCGGTATTCTCCAGAAGTATCCGGGAAGGGGTGCCCTTCCCGAAGACCCGGCGGCTTGTTTTTGGCGGGGGACAGCCCTCCACTCTCCCGGGCTGGATTAAGGTCCAGTTTCAAGTCTGACCGTACACTTTCGCTGCCCGATTGCCGATAATTTCAGTATGATGGGGGAGTGGTCGTTCATCGAACGTAGCGGAGACGTTCGTCCCTCGCACGTCCGAAACTTGAGCTAGACCATGTATAACGCCTACTTTGGGTTTTCGGAGAACCCTTTCAGTCTTAGTCCCGATCCAGAGTTTCTATACCCGAGCCCTCAGCATGAAGAAGCGCTTGCGAACCTAATCTACGGCGTTCGCAGCCGCAAGGGTTTTATCGCCTTGACCGGCGAGGTTGGAACGGGAAAAACGACGATGCTCGAATGCCTGAGGGATTATCTGGACTCTCAACGCATCGAGTTTGCATTTGTCTTTAACTCCCGCCTCACCCCCGATCAATTCTTTGAAATGGTGGCCTACGATTTCGATCTTCACTGCGATCGGAAATCGAAAACCGCGGTTTTATTCGCGCTGAATTCCTTGTTGATCGATCAGGCAGAGCGCGGCCGGACGTGTGTGCTGATGGTGGATGAAGCTCACAACCTGGAGTGGGACGTTCTCGAAGAGATCCGTCTGCTCGGAAATCTGGAAAACCGCTCAGGAAAGCTTCTTCAAATCATCATCGCCGGACAGCCGGAGCTCGATCGAAAATTGGATGCGCCAAATCTGCGCCAATTAAAGCAGCGCATCGTGTTGCGATGCTCGCTGAACCCCCTCACGCTGGAAGAAACCATCGGATATATAGAAACGCGTTTGACGCGGGCCGGAATGCCGGACCAGAAGGTCTTCTCGCCGCCGCTGCTCGAAGAGATATACACGCGCTCCCGCGGCATACCGCGAGTTATCAACGCGCTATGTGACAACTTGCTTGTAACGGCGTTCGCGATGGAGCAAAAAACAGCCACTCTGAGCATGCTGGAGGAAGTTTCGCACGATATGCGGCTGGACTGGCCGGGCAGTCATCGCGACCGCCGGCCGCGCTCGCGCTTCGATTTGGGAGAAGAACACTTCCCGGAACATCCGGTTTCCGTGAGCGGCGACTAAGCGGCCTCTAAGCCGATTTCGGTTCCCACAGTTCGCAACGGTTTCCGTCCGGGTCTGTCGCCCAGCCGAAGTTGCCGTATTCGTACCGCTTTGCCTAAGAGAAGCCGTTCTCGACGGCGTAGCGGGTCATCATCGCCGTCGAATGCAGTTTCAAGCGGGCCATGATCGCGGCGCGATGAAATTCCGCCGTGCGCACGGATATGTTCAGCTCGGTCGCAATTTCCTTTGCCGAGCAGCCCTGCGAAATTAAGCGGAGAACCTCTGCTTGGCGCTCCGTTAGCGCATCCGTTTGCGTCTGCCGAGCTTCCTGCATCTGCGGTTCCGAGGGGATGTACGTCCCGCCATTCAGCACAATCTCAATGGCGGAAAGGAGTTCTTGGGCCGGAGCATGCTTCGGGATGTACGCCCGTGCACCCAGTTCCATTGCCCGCCTCACAAACTTGCGTTCGGCGTGCATCGAAAGAAATATCAGTTTCAGGTCGGGCCGTTTTCCCAGAACGCGACGTGCCGTCTCAAAGCCGTCCCCGTCCGGCATCCGGACGTCCATGACGGCCAGATCGGGCGAGAACTCCTCCACTGCTTCCTCGAAGGCCTTCAAACTGTCCACGCTACGCACGTCATAGCGCGGGTTCGCCATAAAAGAAAGAGCATCGAGCACCAGATGGTGATCATCGGCGAAAAGAACCTTGGATCGTGAAGACAAACTTTGATGGGCCTGTTGGGCAGCGGCCATTGAACCTCCGGCGAAAAATCAGTTGCTCAACAAGTGTGATGGTTGGTCGGTCGGAAAGTTTCTACTGTAAAGGCCCGATCCAAGGATCTTGATGTGCGAATGCCCGACCATAGAGGCAGTGAATGGTGACGACCTCTTCGAAGCAGCGGACCAGCACCTGCGCTCCATGCAGGTGCCCGAAGCGCTGCGGTCCTTCGACTTAGCAGAACAGGCAAACTGCGATGCCGATTCCTGCGCTGCAGGCCGCTGGATCTGCCATATGCTTTCGGGAAATTACGAGCAAGCGTGGCTCGAAAGCGACCGAATCACGAGCCGCGGGAACCCCGACCCGTATCGATTCTGGGATGGACGGCCGGTTGACGGCCGCCGAGTGCTGGTCCGCTGTATTCACGGATTGGGGGACACCATTCAGTTCATCCGCTATGCTTCGCTAATTCGACATCGCGCGCTCACGCTGACAATCGAAGCGCAACCTGCGCTGCGGAGTCTGCTCGCGGCTTCTTCCCTCGCCGATCACGTAATTACATGGGGCGATGCAGAGCCGGAATGGGACCAGCAGATCGAAGTCGTCGAGCTGCCCCGGGTATTCAGAACGACCTTGGAATCGATTCCCACCGATATACCGTATCTGCATGTTCCGGCGCCCGCGCCGTCGTCCCCAAACAGCGCCTCCGGACCGTTGCGGATCGGGATTGTGTGGGCTTCGGGTCCCTACAATCCAGCGCGGTCCCTACGTCTGGCGGACTTGGCCGCATTGTTTGAAAATCCAAGAGTCTCTTTCTTCAGCCTGCAGGCTGGAGACGAACGCGCGGAACTCGCTTCCTGGGCGGGACAGGTCACAAGCCTGTACGACGAATCGGGTTGCGTGCTGGCGGCCGCGAAAACGCTTCTCACCCTCGATCTCGTAATCACCGTAGACACCATGATGGCCCACCTCGCCGGAGCGATGGGCCGTCCAGTTTGGACGCTCCTGCCTTTCGAATGTGACTGGCGCTGGATGCTCAACCGCGCCGACTCGCCCTGGTATCCGACCATGCGTCTGTTCCGCCAACCTCGTCCCGGGGATTGGGCCACGGTCATCCAGGAAGTGAGGCGGGCGCTAGGGATTCTACGAGTGTGATGTTGATCGCGCCGGGAGAGTCAGACATATATGCCGGAAAACCAGGAAAATTCGCAAGATTTTGGGCCGAATGGCGATCAGGGCCGTTCAGTCAGTGAAAACATCCATGAGCTCACAGAGTCAACGAGGGCTCTGTTTGCCGCGGGTGAACGGCTGACCGAGAATTTAACGGAGCTTGAGGAAAAAGCCCATCGCGCAACGGATTTGAAATATCAAATCTCACAGCGTCCCTGGCTAATTCCAGTACTTGCGGTTGCGGGCGGCGTCGTCGGCTGGCGCTTGTTCTCACATAAGCACGCCTAGGCGCGAATCGAAGCCTCGCTGGCTGCCGGCTCGGGCAGCGTGAACATGAACGTGGAGCCTACGCCCATCCTGCGATTCCACCCAGATCTTTCCTCCGGCGCGCGTGACAATCTTCTTGCATGTCGCGAGGCCGATGCCCGTGCCCGGTACGCCGGCGCCGTGCAGTCGTTGCATCGGCACGAAAATTCTCTCGTAAGACTCCGGCGGAATACCGATGCCGTTATCCCGGACACTCAGCAGCCACATCGACCCGTCGCGTGCAGCGGAGATTTTGACGGTCGGCGGCGTCTCGGGACGCCGGTATTTAATCGCGTTTGAGACGAGGTTTTGAAACAGCCGGCTGAGCGCCTGCCCATCAATGCCAAGCGCCGGTAACGGATCGTAATGGACCGTCGCATTCGAGATATCGATGTCCTTCTGAAGATTTTGCAGCGCTACCTCTAAGGCACGTTCGGCTGGCACAGCGCCCGCCGATGCGATCGCGCTTCTGCCGACCATCGCGTGTTCCAGCACGGCATCGATCAACGCCGCCATTCTTTCGAGCGAAACGGAGATCTGAGCGACGCAATCCCGGCCCCTTTCATCGAGCTGCTGTCCGTAGCGGCTGGCCAGTAAATCGGCCAGCCAGCGGGCGCTCGTGACCGGCGCGCTCAAATCGTGAGACGTTATCCGCGCGAACTCTTCCAACTCCTCGTTCGAGCGTTCGAGCTCAACAGCCATGCGTTCCAGACGCTGGTTAGCCGTCTCGAGCGCCTCCTGCATCTCCAGCCGCCGCGTAACCTCGTGCAGAACCTTGCCAAACCCCGTTATCGCGCCTGCTTCATTCCGAAGCGCAACAGTCACGCCATCGACGAAAATACCCTGGCCGGTTTTTTTTTCGAGCCAGCGCGTATAGCCCGCGCGGCCTGAGTTCTCCGCCTGCGCCAAGATGCCGGCCAGGACTCCCCTTCCGCGGTCGGACACCGGCAACAGAAGCTCAGCGCTTTGCCCTATGAACTCGTCAGCCGAATAGCCAAACAGCTCCATCACTCCTGGATGCCACGTGGTGAAATGTCCCTCGGGGTCCAGCAACACGACAACGAGTTCGTGTAGCTGTTCTATCAACGATTGAAGATCCGGACAATCGAGGGCAAATTCTTCCGGCATCTCTTCTTCGCTGACGTGAACCACCTTAGCAAAGGATCTGGTTGACGGCTCGAACCACCGGTTCGCGCGCCATCACGATCTCGCTCACCGAAGCGGGTGCAATCTCCAGACGCAAAATGTGATCGGTCGGCATGCCTAGCAGCAGCATGAGCAACGCCCGCACGACATCCCCGTGCGTCACAATCGCCAGGGTCGCGTCCTTGTACTGCTCGTCCAGTCCTCGTAAGCTCTTCCACGCTCGTGCCTGCACGTCCGCCAGCAATTCGCCGCCCGGAGCGCTGCTGAGCGAACGCAAGCGGTTATATTCTCTCCACCCCTCAGCCTCGTTCAATTCCGAAAACCGTTTCCCCATCCACGCTCCAAAATCGAGTTCCGTGAATCCCTCGTCGATCAAAACATCAGTCGACTGAAGCTTCGCTATTGCCTGCGCCGTTTCAGCGGCGCGCTCCAACGGACTCGAGACAGTCGCCTCAATTCGAAAGCGTCTCTTCAACGCTTCCGCTAAGGCTTGTGCCTCCCGCCGCCCCGCATCGCTCAGGTGTATTCCCGGCGTCCGGCCATATAAGAACTGCCCCAAGTGATCAACACTCGCGTGCCGGATGAGTAGAATACGATTCATAACGCTAGTGGAGAACGTAGGTGGCGCCAAGCTTTACGATCGACGAAATCGAAAAAAAAGTGAGTGAGCTAGGTCCATGGTTTCACAACCTCTCTCTCTTGGGCGTGCAGACCGCGCCGAATCACTTTCTGGGGGATTACCCATCCTCGAAATGGCAAAGCTTCCAGCATGCCATTCCGCAGGATCTCAGCGGCATGACCGTTCTCGATGTCGGATGCAATGGCGGGTTCTACTCCATCCAAATGAAACTGCGCGGAGCCGCGCGCGTCCTGGGCATCGATCATGACGAGCAGTATCTCGATCAGGCCCGCTTCGCCGCTCGAGTTCTCGACCTGAACATCGCGTTCGAACGGATGTCCGTCTACGACGTTCCACGATTGCGCGAGCGTTTCGATCTGGTCCTCTTCCTGGGCGTTTTCTATCATCTGCGCCATCCTTTGCTCGCCATCGATTTGCTGCGTCAACATGCGGTCAAAGACTGGTTCATCTTCCAATCGATGCTGAGAGGAAGCCGAACTGCTCCGCGCCTGGAAAAAGATTACCCGTTTTGGGAGCGCAACATATTCGATGCGCCGGGCTTTCCCAAAATGCATTTCATTGAGAACAGCTATTCGGAAGACCCAACGAATTGGTGGATCCCCAACCGTGCTTGCGCCGAGGCAACCTTGCGAAGCGCCGGTTTTAAGATTGAGAGCGTGCCGGAAGCTGAGGTCTTCATTTGCCGTTGCGATCCCGACGCCTACTTGCATCCATTGCCTGGGGAAGGCCTGTAGCCTCTCGATGATCGAAGCGGTGATGCTCTGGAACGAGCCGAATAATCTTTCGCATTGGGATTTCGAAATCGATCGGGATTGGACGGCCTACGCCCGAATGGTGAAACTCGCCTCGCTCGCGATCGATGCGGAGCGGCCCGGCATCACAAAGGTTCTCGGTGGTATCTCTCCCATCGATCCCGCCTTCATTGTCCGCATGGAAGACCTCGGCGCGCTCGCTCACGTCGACGCAGTCGCGCTCCACGGTTTTCCTTTGGATTGGAACCATTGGACCATTCATGAGTGGCCCGACCGCATCGCCGATATTCAGGCCGTCACGAGCAAGCCTATCTGGGTCTCGGAGGTGGGCGCGTCTTCATTTGGGGCCGAAGAAGTCCAGGAATTCGGCTTGCAAAAAAGCGCGGAGCTCCTGATTCCGCGCCTCGACCACATTCACTGGTACAGCCTCTTCGATCTTCCGAGAGCTTGGCCCGCAACCACGCGGCATCGGGAGAGTGAAGGCTCCTCCTATTACCGCCACTTCTACATGGGCCTTTTCCGCGAAGACGGCACGGCGAAACTTGCTTCCCGCCACTTTTCGAAATACGTCCCCTGTCTCGGAATTTGCCAATGGTTTCACTTCGAGGATCCTCGCCTGGAAACCGCCGTCAGAACTCTGCGGGATTTAGGGGTGCGCAAGCTACGAACGGGCCTGAGTTGGGCCGATTTCGACCGCCCGCACGCAGACGCTTGGTTCGATTGCCAAATGCGTCGGCTCGAGCCCTTCGATCTTACCCTGACTTTTTGCTTTACTCCCGAACGATGCGGCGTCCGGCCGCATTACACGAGTCCGCCCCGCAACCCGGAACAGTTCGCCGAATTCTGTGCGGCGATGACCCGCCGCTATGCCACGTGACACGGAGCAGCTCCCGGCAAGAGTTGGCGAATGCAAGGCGAAACATTAGCTCTCCGAACCGAGTCGTATGAACAGGGAAACGACGCAATGGCAATCGAAAACCTTCAAGAAAATCCGATGATGAATCATCTTGTCGAAGCCCTCGAGCGAGGGGAAGATATCGGTCATTACGGCAGACTCGTATTCGTGATGGTCAGCCAGTACTTTCTTACAGATGACGAAATCGTCGCGCTCTTGACCAAGGATCCGGACTGCGATGACCAGAAGGCACGCAGCATCCTAACGCAGGTCAAGGCTCGTGGCTACAACCCGCCCAAGCCCGGCCGCATTCTGGAGTGGATGAACGAACAAGACTTTCCGATCTGCGAGACCGCTGACCAGAACAAAGACGCCTGCAACGTGTATAAGTCCTTGAAGTTCCCGCCGGAAGTTTACGAGCGCATCGCGAACTATTATCAGGATCAGCGGTAACGACCCGAACACACCTGAGCGGCGAACTGGAGCCGACAAACCACGCAAGTGGTCTCGCGGAACTGGAAGCGTCGGGAGCAGTACGCCGAGCAAAACACCCCGAAGCATTGTGACAGAGTTTTGCACCAGCGCGGAAGGCAGCACCAGGGCTGCGCGACTCCTTTGAGGTTCCATTTCGCACGAGACATTTGCAACGCGCCAAGTCCCGTCTCTCTAGGCGTTCCGCTGATGTTACACAAAAGACCCTTTGTGGAACGTCAGTTCGGCGGTGGCGGTGTCAGCACACGGTGGACGGTAGCAACAAAGTTGTGGGCTACTTCCATAGCATCAATGGCCTCTTGGGATGAAACCTCGGCAATGGGTCCGGTGTCGTAATCCGCGACGGCTTTGAAATCGTAGGCTTGGGAAAGAAAGCCGCGCTGGTCCCGCGTAAAGGCTGGATCGTCTTTGGTGAGGCGGAGAAATTCAAGATTAACGCCTTTATGGGTCTTGACCACCTTGCCGCTGCGCTCGAAAATGATGGCTTGCGCGGCGTGGAATGCAGCGAGATAAGCCGCGCGGCCTGCATCGTAGTTAAGACCGGCGGCAAAGCATGGTCTGGCCGCGTTCAAGGTGGTCATCGGCGTTCTGTAAAAACCGTGCAGCTTCCGGGGTCACAGGTCTAGCCCCTCGCGCCGGATTTCGTGCATGAGCGGGGAGCGTTCGCGGTACACGCCTGCCGCATAGGGTTTTGCGTCAAAGAAAGCCCCAGTTTCATCAATGAATTTGACCCGCAGCGCCGCGAGCCTGTGGAGTTCAGCCCAACGATCGGATGCGCCATTCATGCCGTTGAGAAAAACCGCCACATCGTAATCGGAATCCGGCTTTGCATCGCCTCGCGCCCGTGAACCGAACAACACGACACGCTCAAGCCGGTCGCCGTACATCTCCGCGAGTGCGGCGCGGAATTTGGCGAGGGTTGGGTTTTCTCGCGTAAGGGAAGGGCCGTCGGTCATGATCGCTTGTTTTTAGCATAGGGCGCGGGGTCCGGCAAATCCGAAACGTCGTTATGATTAATTTCTCAAATTGGACCCTTTGTGAAAACTTGGGGAGGCCGGCTTGTCCTCATGGGCACACAGCGTTTCTACCCGACTCGAGAAACGGCGTTTACTTCGGTCCGCCGATAGCCTGTTCCAGCGTCAAGCGAATGAAACGCTGATAGGGAACACCTGCGCGGGCGGCGCGTTTGCGTACAGCGTCGTAAAGCTCGCCGGACAAACGCAGGTTGATTGATTTGTCTTTCGGCTTGATCTCAAAGCGGGTCAACCTCGCTCCTGAAAGATCGTATTGGGTAAGGTCGGCCTTGCCAACGAACGCCGCCGCCGCACGGTCGCTTCTAAACGTCGGGATTTTCTTTTTCATACTCTTCGATCTCCTTCTTGTGCATATGACGGGCGCTAATGGGCCGGATGAGCAGTTCATCGCCTTTGCGCCGGAGCGTCAACACGATGAACACGCCCCGCCCCTCGTCTGTTCGGCCTATGGCGCGAAAGCGGCGCTCACGTTGCGAATGGACCGCATCCGGGAGAATGGCAAGCGGCTGAAAAGGCTTTCGATAACGGAAGTCGAAAGCCCGTGCTTCTCGCACTTGACGCTGTTGCCCTTATCCCAATCAAAGCCATTAGCCTGCAAAGTCATGGTAGCAGAAAAGATAGGCAATTGTATAGGCAAATCTCAACGCTTACGGATGGGTCAAATCTTACCCTTTTTGAAACATCGGCTCTCCCCTCGGCCGTATAGCGCGCTATCGTTCTTCCGCTTCTTGAACATCCGCAACCATTTGGAACCACGCACACCCGACATCTTCCGCAGACAGGCAACGCTAAACGCCGTTGCATCCCGGGTCTCCTCGAATCTCCCAGCGAACTGGTACCGAGACCTTCAGACCATCCGGCCAGCTTGCGCCGCACTTGACCGAGAGCGCGAACCTCGATCGCGCCATGCCCAAGAGCAGCAGCATAGTCACGCTCCCGTAGGTCACTCCGTGTTCTGGCGACGAGCTCGCCGTTCCCTCCCCCGTTCGAGCCCGGGCCATCAGTGTCTCACTTGCCTCACTTGGCCAAGCCGCGACATGCCCTCCCATGGAGTGACCAGTCACCAAATGTTCAAAATCTACTTCGTAATCTAAAACCAAAACCTTACCCACGCCCGCCGCCCCTCCCCGCGCGCCCACCCTGCACAATCCAATCGGACGCACACGCCCTAAATCCCGATTCGAAAAGAGCTCCACCGTGGCGACTGCCAAACAAATCGCGGCCAACCGTCGCAATGCACAGGAATCCCGCGGCCCCACATCGACAACTCAGCAACTGGCAGTTTCCTTCGCGGCCGCGGAACTTATCTGGTCCTCGAGACAACAGGCAAGACTAGTTGCGAGGAGTGAGAGGAATCGTGAAACACTCGGATACTCGCTTTTTTCATCTCTGCGCTGTTCGTCTCTGATTTCCCGCTCTGGAGATTGCGCGAAAAATTCGGAGTGAAAGTTGCAGAGACCTGCAAGCGCATCCGATGTCCCTGCAAAAACACGTTGCTGGTAATAAGTCTGTCTAACGTCAGTTCGTAGACCTCTCCAGGTGATAACAACTGCCGCCCGCGCGTAAGATCTCGATAACTCGCACGCTGCACATCGAGTCCTGGACTCATCAAATTCATCGCCGCTCCATCCGGCGCGACATCGAGCAATCGTGCCCAAAGATCGAAATCGCGGCAGTCACAGGAAACAAACATGCGAGCTGTGATGGACCCCGTGACCTCAATGTCTCGCTGCAGCACGGCAGAATCGAAGGTCAGGACATCGGCTCGATCAGACAATTTTGCATAATCGTGCGCGCCCGAGGAGTCGTACGCGTTTCGCACCGGGCTGGCTGGATCGGATATGAATTCACTCACGCTGTTGGCGTTAGCGAAGGGGGTGGCTTGTAGCCGCCCATTGCGCGCGCCGTCCGCGCGCGGGGCAAGAAACATCCGCATCTCGTCCGCTGCGGGCGGCCACCGGTCTGCCTCCCGCCATTCATTCCGCCCCATGACGAAGTAGCGCACCGGCTTCTCGCGATCCACTCCGCTATCTACTCCTTTCACGTAATGATCCATCCAGCGCAGAACGACATCGTCGTAGTCGATCGCCGTAGTCGGGCCGAACTCACGTTCTCCGGATCGGCTCTCTGCAGTGCTCTTCACCCCGTGAACCCACGGTCCAAGTAGAAGGTGAGTATGAGCGTCGTTTGCTCGTCCCCGAGCCTTTATCAGGCCTGTGTAGTTTGTGGTTGCACCCTCTGGCCCGTAATTGTCGTCGTACCACCCCGAAAGGTTAAGGACAGCGGCCCTGGTGCGAGAGTACTTGTCTCGCAGTTCGCTCCAGTTCCACCAACTGTCTTCCGGCGGATGCCGCAACCACTCGAAATAGTAGGGCGCGACCCCCTGTAGAGGCTTCAGATCAAGCAGGGGCAACGTATTCAACATCAACGCGCCTTCGTTCTTCCAGCCAGTGACAGCCGCATGGTAAGTTCGCGGTCCTGGCAAATTTTTCTTGGCGCGCGTATCCGGTGCAATGTTGTTCCAGATCCACTCGATCCATGACATATCCCACGCGCCGCCCGCGTAGAAGAAGTTCTGCGGCGTCGAGAATGTCATAGCCGGAACCATCGCCCTTAAATGAGGCGGGCTCTCGACGGCGGCAAGCCACTGCACCGCACCTGGGTAGGACAGGCCGAAGGTGCCCACCGCGCCATTCGACCACGGCTGTCGTGCAGACCATTCAATCGTGTCGTAGCCATCTCGCCCTTCGTTTTCGTACGGGCGGAACTCTCCATCGGAGTGGTATCGGCCGCGAACATCCTGGACTACGACAGCGTAGCCCCGCTCCACCGCATGCCGGAAAGTTGTGTACTCGCGCTGGGCTGCGTCTTTCCCGTAAGGCGTTCGATACACCAGCACCGGAAATTTGCCGCTTTGACTCGGACGCAGCACATCGGCGCGCAGAACGACACCATCGCGCACTCGCACAGGCACGTTTCTCTCTGCAACAAAATCCGCCCCGTTGTTCCCGAGATCCTGAGGAAATATGGCGATAGAAGTTGCGAGTATTGGAATCAGAGCCCAGACTTTCCTCATTGCCGTGTAGACACTCCGAACAGAAATAGCATCCTGCGATTACTCCATCCCAGATCCCGAAAATTTCCTTCCTCCTCTATCCAACGCCTTACCTGCCCCGCGACCCGCCTGATTCCAACAACGGCACCAGCGCCACCCCGACCGCCGCGCCGCCGCCAGCAATCCACCCGATCCACCGCATCCAATCCGCGCCACGAGCCTGATCGCTAGCCCGTTTGATGGCCGCTTGGCGCATTCGCCTATAATGCTCATACCAACTTCAAGCACGACGAGTGAACGCGCTCGGCTCTTGCAATTTCCCGCTTTCCACGCGATGCATACCTCCCGTTCCCTATCTCGCATCAGCTACTCCCGGAGGCTGGGCCGGGCACCCAAGCTCGAACATTCCGGCAACGTCCCGTTACAATCTGCGACCGAAAAGCTAAAGGGAAGCCCGATGCCCGAGGTTAAATATTGATGACGAGAAATCCTGGCTAGCGTGTGAACTCGAATCGGGCCAAATCCGGTGCAGATCTGGAAACTGAGCTTTCTGCTGCCGTCAAGCATGTGTCCGGCATACAGCCGATCGCCCAAAGCGCTATTGAATCGGAATTAGCTAGGCGAGATCTTGGCAGATGGAGCGTGACGCGCCGGTCCAAGACGCTGATTCGAATGGCCAGGGACCTCAGGGATCGCGGTCACTTTGGTCGCCTTCGCGCCATAACCTTGATCGGAATCGTCGACCTGGGACAGCCCTTTCTGTCTGCTCTTGAGCGTAGCGGGGTCTTTCTCGCCCGAAACCACCTGAGAACCAAAATGGGGGAATTTCTCTCCACGTTTGCCAAGGAGGTCAGCAGCAACACTACACAAAATTGGGATTCGCTGAGAACGCGGCTGAACACCTATCGTACATTCGCACGCCTCTCAGCGCTTCTCGCCTACGACGAAAACGAGGCGGCGGCCGTTCTGTCGCGACGCCCACGGCTCGTGCTCAAACGGATTCTCGCGCTCGCAAATCTGGCATTTCTTCGCTCTTACATGGGGTTCGACCTGCCCGAGGAACTGGATCGGCGTCTGGAATCAGCCGGCACTCCGGAAAGCATCGCGAGCATCGTTTCGGCGCTCCTTGCCCTTGCGAATAGCAAGGTTGAACTGGACTCGTTCGATCTCGCCTTACCCTATATCAGAGACTTGGAAGATCCAAGCCTCTGGGCCCTCATCGAGCATGGGCGCGCGTTAGTTGAAGTCCGTGAGGTTGCCCAGCAGATTTCGCTCTTCGGGTACACGCTTCAGGAGTTGCGGACAGTTTCTGGATCTGTGTTTTGCGTTTCACCGCCGGTACCGGAGCTCGAGTACTCCCTGCGGCTTGGGTACATTCGGAACGAAATGCATAAAACCCCAAGCCTTGCGGGACATGAAAACGAGCCCGAAATGTCGATGATGACGCTGGCAGAGTTGTTCGTGGACTCCTTTCGCGATCGGGTTCGCGAGGTCCGGGACGTAGATACTCCGTTCCGGCGCGTGCGGACCATCTTCCCTGTTCTTCCCGAATTGTTGGAGATGGTGACAGCTGAGTTCTCTGATGACGTCTTAGAGCGTGAAACTCTGGCGCAGGAATTTATGTACCCGCTGCGCTGGGCCGAAAAAAACGGCGAGAAGCCCTTTCCCCTGACCCCCACTTTGACCCTGGAAACCTTCATGAAAATGTGGCGGGTAAGCCGCTTCATGTCACTTGTGGATGTCGCGACAATCCGACCCTATGTCAAGCAAGATTACGCGGCCTTCCTCAACTCGCTCGTCCGGTTCACCAAAGATGCGGACACTACGGAATTCCTGGCTGCCCTCGGATTCGCGGCGCCCGAGGCAAGAGAATTTGTGGATCTGGTTAGTGCGACCGTGAGCGATTTTGGATACTTCGACCTTCAATATCGGCCGTATATCCGCATAGCCGCGGCCACTGTACCCAGTCGCAGGCTCCAATCTTCCCCCGAAACGATTCACCTTCCCGCCGTGGTCGCGACCACGAGTATCCTACGAAACGTTCAGGAGGCAAACAGAATACGCCATCGCGACCTACCACATATTTTCGTGCGAGCCTTGTCCGACCTTTTTAAATCGCGCTTCCAGTACGTCAGCTCCAATCGCAAGATTCGAACAGAGGAGGGCAACACCGATGTCGACATCGTAGTTTATGCCGGAAGCAAGATTTACCTGTTTGAATGCAAGCACTCCGTCTCTCCCACAGGCCCGCACGAAACGCGCGACATCCTGGAGGACATTGAAAAGGGAGTAAAGCAAGTAGGGCTTGCGACGGCTGCCTTGAATGGTCCGGAGGCACAGCGGGAATACCTGTCACGTTGGTTCCCCGGCCTTGACCCATCGAACGTGCCGGCACTTTCGATTTCGAGCTGCATCCTGTGTTCACACCGGGTCATGTGCGGGGTGGAGCGGGACGGCGTTCCCATCCGGGACTACGCTTCACTGTCAAGCCTGATCGAGGATGGGACCGTCGCCGTCACCACAGCCATGGATGAGACGGGAGTTACGATGGCGCGGTTCAGTCTGATCGACGAAGCCGGATTTTCGCCAAATGATCTCGATGACTATCTTGCCCTCGACTCGCGTTACTTCGGCATGTACAAGCGCTTCATGAGAGCACTCTCCCGCCCAGTGCGCATCCGAAACCTCACCATAGCCTATGAGACATACGCACTGGAGTTAGCGTCGGACGAGTGGCAGGAACACATGGAAGAGATCGGGGCGAAACGACTGCCTGACGAGCACCACGAGATCAAACGCCCGAAATCCTGGGAAGACTGGCTAGCCGAGCGAGACGGCCCTGCCGAACGACGATGAAAATTGTCGCCTCAACACGTTTATATGCCCGACAAACGCCTTGTATGGGGAACCTGCCGGACCATCGCAAACCGGAAATTGAGAGCCTTCACACCTCTGCCCACCGTCAATCGACCCGACTAAGACGAGCCAGCAAACCTATCCCGTTACGTCACCGGCGTTCAGCCACAAACCCGCCGCTTCGGCACCCCTCCAAGCCTCCGTCGCGCCCCGCCGGATCCTTGCAGTCCGTCAGCTTAAAGAACACGCCCATCGCCTCGACGGTGGTCGAAGCATCGCCGGGCGTCCTGTCCAGCCCTCGGTCAGGAAGAGTCTCGGCAGCGCGGCACATAGATAATAGGCTAGTGCGGCCTTAATAGTTGGGTTCAGACGACGAGATGCAGTCCAGCGAACCGGTTCTTCAAGCGAGTGCTGCTCGTTTCCTCATTGACGGCGGGGAGGAGGACGCAGCCAGCCTTCTACTAGCATGTGAACTCTGTTGCGAAGATTCCGGAGATAGCTGGTATCAAGGCGACGAGACGCTCTGGGCCGTTCACATAACCCTGGTGGGGCCACGCACAGCGTACGAAGTGCTCCGCCGGCCCGACCACGAAGTGACAAAATCCATCCGCCGCGCTCTCGAAGCAGTGATCCCACCGGACAGATACATCAAACATTTCACCGCGCAGGCGGAACTGACCGAGATCGATCCTAACTGGCGCAGCGAACTGCTTGAGATCGCCAGAGGAAGAGGGGTCCGTAACCAGGGGGGCGCCGGTCAGCATGCTATCTCCTGGATGAACCTACGTTTCCGCTCGAAGGCTGAGTTGCGCATTGCGCAAGCCTTGGACAGCGAGGGCGTCCTGTTCCTGCCAAACTGCTCCGCGAGGCTGACAACACCCGAAGGCCGGCGCAACCGCGAGCCCGACTTCCTGGTATGCGCAAACGGCAAATGGGGAATCCTCGAGGTCGATGGGGAACCGTTCCACACTCCGTCACGTACCGTACATGATCATGAGCGCGACCGCCTGTTCAAAGCCCACGGGGTGAAAATCGTCGAACACTACGACTCGCAGGAATGCTTTGAACGCCCTAATGAGACTGTTCATAGCTTTCTCAACCTCCTTCGCCAGTCCTAAGCAACCCTCGCTTGTATCCCAACCGCCCGATCGTTAACGCCGAAACGGAAAGGGCCCGAAGATTACGATGAACGAAAAGCTGACGAAGCAGCTGACTGAATATGTGCAGCAAGCGGATTCGATCGAGAACCAAGTAAACATCGGCCGGTGGGCGGATCGGGTCACCCAGTTTCTTAAGCAGAGCTTAGGCGGCGAGGCGGCCGCCAGCTTCCAAAGTCTCACCTGTGAGAACCCTTGGAATGAGCTCGCCCTGAGGGCCGGACACCTCGAGGGCCTCGCCGCGAAACACGAGAATACTGCGATACTTCAAGGCTCTTACCCGATGCCGGGATACGCGGTACCGGCGATCAACAGTACAAGTCAGAAGGTTTTCGTCGTGCACGGGCACGATACTGAGGCAAAAGAGTCCGTAGCCCGTTTCCTTGAAAAGTTAGGCCTCGAGCCGATCATCCTTCACGAGCAGCCAAACCAAGGTCGGACCGTAATTGAAAAATTCGAGGTGTCGTCACGCGAGGTGGCATTTGCGGTTGTCCTCCTCACGCCTGACGATCTCGGATGTCCGGCGAAGGCGCGATCAGAACTTCGCGCCAGAGCTCGAACAAAACGTAATCTTAGAGCTCGGCTACTTCTTGGGCCGGCTGGGTCGGATGCGGGTCTGTGCTCTTCACAAGGGAGGGATCGAATTGCCTTCTGACTATCAAGGCGTGCTCTACTTAGAGCTTGATTCCGCCGGGGCCTGGAGAACGAAACTCGCGCAGGAATTTGTAGAGGCAAAGCTCGCGATCAATCTGAAAGGCTTGCTGAAGGATTAGGCGGCACAGGGCGCAAACAGCTGACACGCGGATTATCGATCCGCTCGGTGTCAGCGCGACGACACCGGTAGTTCCGAACCAGCACCGTCGACCGCACCTGAATAGCGGCCCTCGATGCCAGAATGTAGACCACCAGGACATCAATCCGACCGAACTACGGCAGCAGAACCGCCACGACTACCCCATCGCAAATCCTTAAAATTTTCCTCCCCCTCTAAAACCAAAACCTTACACCACCCCCGGACTCCGTCCCGCACGGCCCACCCCGCACAATCCAATCGGGCCCACACGCCCGAAATCCCGATTCGAAAAGAGCTCCACCATGGCGACTGCCAAACAAATCGCGGCGAACCGCCGCAATGCGCAGAAATCCTGCGGCCCCACATCCATCGCCGGCAAACAAAAAGTCTCGCAGAACCGCCTCGTTCACGGCCTCCGCGGCAAATTCCAGGTCCTCGCAGAGGTCGAAAGGCAGGAGCAATACGACGGCCTCCTGAACGAGCTCCTCGAAGACGAACAGCCCGTCGGCCGCGCCGAAATCGAGCTGGTCCACAAAATGGCCCAACACACCTGGCTCGCCCGGCGCGCCCTTCGCATGCAAGACAACTGCTTCGTCCCCCAGCCCAAAACTCCGGAGCAGATCAACAACGGTGAGATCCCCATCGGCATCGCCGCCGATCTCGAAGCTTACGTCCGCTACCACGCCGCCCACGACCGCGCCTATCAGCGCGCGTCGAAAGAGCTCCGAGACAGAAAAAAACAAAGGCTCAAAGCCGAAATTGGCTTTGAACGGCAGAAACGCGAACAAGCCGAAGAAATTCGCAAAGCCGAAAAGCACCGGGTCGCGCTCGCCATCGCAACACTGAACAAACAGCGCCTCGAAATGAAGTTCGCGCAAGAATTAGCCGACGCTCTCCCGCCCAATTTCGACCCATCCGCGTTAAATGCAGCTTTTTCCTCCGTCCCATGCGAGCCGCGACTGCAAGCGATCCTACACCCGCTCGCAGCTATATAGCAGGTATTCTGTAACAAAGCTGGCTACTAAGCTTCTTACCTGTACAATGGGTTCCGCCCTGCAACCAATAAACGCTGAGGAACAGTACTCAGATTTATGTTTGCATATACCATGTTTATAGGTGGGTCCGTCCCGCTTTGCAGTGCCCTCCGAAGTAGTCGTAGTAAAAATACGTACATCAAAGGACAAGCGAACGATGAGAGGAACCGTTCTTATAACAGGCGGTGCTGGATTTATCGGGTCTCATGTTGCTGCTGAGTTATTGGAAAATGGCTACAACGTAAGAGTTCTCGATAGTCTCGTAACCCAAGTTCATGGTGAGTCGCCCGGACGGCCGGCCTACCTGAACAAACATGCTGAGCTGATTCGGGGCGACGTCCGCAATTCGGACGTGGTCGACGACGCCTTAGCCGGTGTAGACGCGGTATATCATTTCGTTGCGCTGGTCGGTGTCGGCCAGAGCATGTATCAAATTGCGGAATACACGAGCGTCAATAATCTCGGGACCGCCGTTCTGCTGGAGCGGGTCGTAAAGCACGGGGTCAAGAAGCTGCTGGTCGCCTCCAGCATGAGCGTGTACGGTGAAGGCCGCTACCTCACGCCCAGCGGAGAGCCTTACGATCACGCCGGCCGCACCACGAATCAGTTGAAGGCTCACGAATGGGAGATGACGACGCCGGACGGCTTGCCGCTGGTTCCTGTTCCGACGCCCGAAACAAAGCAGCCCTCGCTTGCTTCTGTGTATGCGCTGTCGAAATATGACCAGGAGCAAATGTGTCTCATGGTCGGCCGAGCGTACGGCATCCCGACGGTGGCCTTGCGATTCTTCAACGCCTACGGCCGCTTTCAATCGCTCTCGAATCCCTACACCGGCGTCCTCGCGATTTTTGCTTCCCGGCTCATGAACGGACAACGGCCCATTATTTTTGAGGACGGAGAGCAGCTTCGAGATTTCGTCAGCGTGGAGGACGTTGCACGGGCGTGCCGTTTGGCGCTCGAGGTCGATGCCGCGCGAGACATGGTGTTCAACATCGGCAGCGGACAGACAATCACAGTGCGAGAAGTAGCCAGAAAGCTTGCGAAGGTGCTGGGGAAGAGCATCGAGCCGGAAATTAGCAGCAAGTACCGCGTGGGCGATATCCGGCACTGCTTCCCCGATATCGACTTGGCCCGGCGTGTTCTGGGATACAAGCCCGTGGTCAGCTTAGAGGCCGGCATGCGCGACCTCGCAGGCTGGCTCGACCAGCAGACCGCGCCTGACCGCTTCAATGAGATGCGTGCCGAGCTTGCCTCGCGCGGGCTGGTGGTTTAGGAGCGTCAGCGTGACACATCGCTCCATTCTCATCACCGGCGGCGCCGGATTCATCGGCACGAACATCGCGCGAGCGCATCTCGAAGATCACGATTTCGTTCACATTTTCGACAATTTGAGCCGCGAGGGCGTTGAGCAGAACATCGCGGAGTTGCGGGACCGGTATCGCAGCCGCCTTCAATTTACACACGGCGATACCAGGGATTCCGTTGCGGTTCGACAAGCGGTTAACGCCGCCGACGCTGTCTATCATCTCGCGGCACAGGTCGCCGTCACCACCAGCTTGGAGGATCCCATCGCAGACGTCGAAACGAACCTGATGGGCACTCTGCACGTGCTCGAAGCCATTCGGAATTCGCCGGCGAAACCCACGCTGGTCTTCACGTCTACCAACAAGGTATATGGAGCGCTCGAGTCCATCCCTCTGCGGGAATGTTCCAGCAGGTATGAGCCTGCCGATGAATCGCTCGCGCGATCGGGAGTGGGCGAACAGCAGCCACTCGCATTCCTATCGCCCTATGGGTGCTCGAAAGGAAGCGCCGATCAGTACGTTCTCGATTACGCGCGGTCCTACTCGGTTCCTGCAGCGGTTTTTCGCATGAGCTGCATCTACGGCCCCCATCAGCTCGGCTCGGAAGACCAGGGCTGGGTGGCGCATTTTCTGCGTCAGGCGCTCAAGCAGGAGCCGATCACGATTTACGGCGATGGCAAACAGGTTCGCGATCTCTTATTTGTCGACGATCTCGTCCGTGCGATGCGTCTCGTGCAGGAAAACATGCCGGTCGCAGCCGGTGAGGCGTTCAATCTGGGAGGCGGAGCGGGAAACAGCTCGAGTCTTATCGAGCTGATTGACCAGATCCGAGTGCTGACCGATAGCTCTGTCACGATCGAGCGTGGCGCGGAACGCATCGGAGATCAGCGCTGGTTCGTGGCCGACACATCGAAAATTCGGAATTTGCTCGGCTGGGCCCCGAAGATCAGTATTCGCGATGGCTTGCGCGCTCTGCTTAACTGGTATTTGGAACGTCCTGCGTTGATTGCGCAATCCGCAGTCCAGGTCGCATAATGCGTTTCGCCCTTATAAATCCGGCGTGGAGTTTTGAAGGAAGCATTTACTTCGGTTGCCGTGAGCCTCATCTGCCTCTCGAGCTTGGCTATTCCAAAGCGCTTCTCGAGCAGAGTGGACATGAGGCGATCCTCATAGACGGTCACCTCGACAATCTCACCAACAGCGAGATTGTGGATCGCGTTCGTGAGTTCCGGCCGAACCTGATTGCTATCACCACCGCGCCGACGTACTTGTTTTGGCGGTGCGCGCCGCCCGAATTACGAGTGCCGCAGGCTCTATGTGACCTGTTGCGAGAAATTCCGGCGAAATTGATCATCGTGGGACCGCATGCGTCAACCACGCCGCGAGCCACACTCACGAAGCTGGGCGCCGATGCCGTCGTGCTGGGCGAATGCGAGGAGATTCTGCCCCAACTCGCGGGCAATCTCTCGAATGCCTCCTCGGTCGCCTACTTCGAACGGGATCGATTCGTAGCACAAGGACCGAACCGCGCGGCAGATATGAAGAATCTCCCCGCCCTGATGTGGCCGGATGAAATCGTATCGAAGCACAGGCATCATCACCATCGATTCGATGCCCCACCGCTTGGGCCCGGCGCGGAAATGGAAGCATCCCGGGGATGCCCATATCACTGCACATTCTGCGCCAAGGACAACTTCCGGAACAATTACCGCAAGCGACCGTTAGCGGCAATCCTGGCGGAAGTGGATCGGTTCATCGCTCAGGGAGTGGAATACATTTACTTCATCGACGAAATCTTTCTTCCGGATGCCCCGCTGTTAGCTGCTCTTGCCGAGCGAAAACTGAAACTGGGAGTACAAACGCGGATCGATCTGTGGAAAGAGGATTCGATCGACGCCCTCGCGCGCGCGGGATGCGTCTCCATTGAAGCCGGCGTCGAAAGTATCACCGAAGCGGGTCGCGCCTACCTGGACAAGAAATGCAAGATGTCGACGGAAGAGCTCACCGGGCGTTTGTTCTATGCCAAGCGCTTGGTGCCGTTCGTGCAAGCCAACTTGCTTGCCATGACCGAAGACGATGCCGATACCGTCGAGACGTGGCGGCGTGAGTTGGAAGCGCACGGGGTCTGGGCAAATAAGCCTGTGCCGCTGTTCCCGTATCCAGGCTCCCCGGAATATACACGAATGTGGGGTGCGCCCGATGATTTCGCGTGGGAGAGGGCGCACGAGTTTTATTTAAAGGGATTCTCCGGGTTCAGCGACATTCAGGAGCAGCAGCCACAGCCCCTCGTGGAGTTGGAAATCGGATCCCATGCCCGGTGACGCAGCGGTTGACGTTCCGGCTTCTGCGCCTCGGCGAAAAATCTTCATGACCGCCGATGCCGTCGGCGGCGTCTGGCAATACACGGTCGATCTCGCGCGGGCTTTCGCGAATTTTGGCGCCGAGATACTGATCGCGACCATGGGACCACGGCCTAATGAGTCGCAGCGTGAGCAACTCCTGTCAATCGGTCCCGTCACCTTAGTTGAGAGCGAATATGCCCTCGAATGGATGCCAACTCCCTGGCGCGATGTCGATGCAGCAGCCCAGTGGCTGCTTGAAACAGAAGCCGGGTTCGGTGCGGACTTGGTTCATCTAAACGGCTATGCCCATGCGAGCCTGCCCTGGAGAAAGCCCGTCATTGTCGTTGCGCATTCGTGCGTTTTTTCCTGGTGGCGGGCAGTTCACGGGTGCGCCCCCGGCTCCGAGTGGAATGAGTATAGGAAAAGGATCCGTGACGGCCTCCTCGCAGCAAACGCAGTAATTGCGCCTTCGGCGAGTATGGCTGCGAATCTTGCGGAGGAGTATGGAATTGGCCTGAGTAAAATCCACGTCATCCACAACTTCTGTCGCGATGCTGGCTCGGGCCCGACCGGCAAGCAGAACTTTATTCTTGCGGCTGGACGCGTGTGGGATGCTGCGAAAAATCTCGAGCTGCTCTCCCGCATCGCTCCCCAGCTCGACATGGGAAGTTCGCATTGCAGGTTCCGCGAACGCGCCCGAGCGGCGCAGAGGTCCGAAAGCCGCACAATTCCTCGGACGAGTGCCGCACTCTGACCTGTTGGCGGAAATGTGTCACGCCGGCATCTTTGTGCACCCAGCGCTGTACGAGCCTTTTGGGTTGTCAGTTCTCGAAGCGGCGCGCGCCGGGTGTTGCCTGGCACTGGCCGATATTCCCAGTCTGCGAGAGCTCTGGGACGGCGCGGCTGTTTTCGTCGATCCTCGCGACCAGCGGCGCTGGACAATCGAGCTCAACCGCCTCAGCCGCGATTCGCAAGCGCGCGATTCTCTCGCAGCACTCGCGCGTTCACGGTCTACCGAGTACCGCGCTGATGGTTCCGCGCAGCAGTATTGGAACACTTACGAAACCCTGATTCGCTCCAAGAAGGACGTCGCGGCATGAAGCTCCAAGTCGCGCTGTTCTATCAATCTCTGGTTTCGGATTGGAATCATGGCAACGCTCATTTTCTGCGAGGCATCGCCTCCGAGTTGCAGGCGCGCGGCCACCAACTCCGCATTTTTGAGCCGCAAGAGAGCTGGAGCCGGACGAACCTCGTGCAGGAGTACGGCGAACAAGCCATCCAGCGGTTCCACTGTGCTTTTCCTCATCTCAAAAGCAATTTCTATTCCTTGGATAACCTGCGCCTGGCCGACTGGCTGGACGGCGTCGATCTCGCGATTGTCCACGAGTGGAACGATCCGCGCCTGATTTCCGCGATCGGCGCATACCGACGGCGCAATCCCGGCATGCGCGTGCTGTTTCACGACACCCACCATCGAGCCCTTACTGCCGCGGACGAGCTTCGGCAATTCGATCTCGAGGACTACGATGGCGTGCTCGCTTACGGCGCATCTCTGAAACGGATGTACGAACGGTTCGGTTGGGGAAAACAGGTTTACGTTTGGCACGAAGCTGCGGATGTGCGCACGTTCTATCCGCGCGCAAGAACCCGCGATGCCGGCGACGTTGTCTGGATTGGAAACTGGGGCGACGACGAGCGCACCGAAGAGCTGCGCGAATTTTTCATCGATCCGGTGATGTCCCTTGGATTGAAAGCGCATGCTTACGGCGTCCGCTATCCCGATTCCGCTCGCAGCGAGTTGGAACAGGCATCCATCGTCTACGGCGGTTGGCGGCCGAATTTCGAAGTTCCGGAAATCTTCGCGAATTTTGCAGCCACCGTGCATGTGCCGCGCCGCCCTTACACGCGAGACCTGCCCGGCATTCCCACCATCCGTCCATTCGAGGCGCTCGCCTGCGGAATCCCCCTCATCTCCGCTCCTTGGGAGGATAGCGAAGGACTGTTTCGCGTCGGGCGCGACTTCTTGATGGCCAAAGACGGGCGGGACATGGAGCGGAAGCTCGATTCCGCCATTCACGACCGCGCGCTCCGTGAAGATTTGCGCTCGAGTGGTCTCGAAACCATTCGGACTCGTCACACATGCGCGCACCGCGTTGACGAGCTGCTCGAGATCTACACGCCGATGCAGCCAGTTTCTTCGCGCCAAGATTTGTCCACTCCAATTGAGGTTCCGCTATGAGGATCGCATTCTGGGGTTCGAGCCTGGTTTCCGCGTACTGGAACGGCGCAGCAACGTACTATCGCGGCATCCTGCGAGCGCTCGCTCAGGTCGGACACCAAATCACGTTCTTCGAGCCGGACGCATACAATCGCCAGAAGCATCGTGACATCCCCGATCCTGAGTGGGCGCGCATTGTGGTTTACGATCCGCAGGACCGCGAGCTCGTAGACCGCCATCTCGCTGCATCCGCGCGATCCGATGTGGTGGTAAAGGCCAGCGGCGTCGGCGTGCTCGACGAGTATCTGGAAAGATGCGTAGCCGAGATGCCCGATTCTGCTTGTAAGGTGTTCTGGGACGTGGATGCGCCTGCAACCCTCGATCGATTGGCGGCAAACGCAAATGATCCATTTCACAGCGCCCTCCCACGCTTTGACCTGGTTCTCACGTATGGTGGCGGCAGGCGCGTAACCGATCAATACACGATGGATGGCGCGCGTGCGTGCTTCGCCATCTACAACGCATTTGATCCGGACGTGCACTTCCCCGCTCCGCGCGATCCACGCTTTGAATGCGATCTTTCATTTCTCGGAAACCGGTTGCCGGATCGGGAATCTCGCGTCGATGAATTTTTCTTGAGAGCCGCCGCGCTCGCGCCGGATCAGCGGTTTCTCCTCGGTGGCAACGGCTGGGCCGACAAGCCACTGCCGGGTAATGTCGTGTATGTTGGCCATGTTTATACCGCCGACCACAATGCGTTCAACTGCTCGGCGCGGCTGGTTCTGAACGTCAGCCGCGAAAGCATGGCGCGCTATGGCTTTTCGCCGGCCACTCGCGTTTTTGAAGCCGCAGGCGCTGGAGCGTGCCTGATCACCGACGATTGGGAGGGCATCGATTCGTTTTTGCAGCCCGGCAAGGAAACCCTCGTGGCTAGATCCGGCGCCGAGGTCGCGCGCATCGTTCGCGAGTTGAATGACGATCAAGCGCGAGCCATCGGCAAGGCGGCGAGGGACCGCGTTCTCGCCGAGCATACGTATGATAAACGCGGAAGGCTGGTTGATTCGATTCTGCGAGATGCTGTCTCACGGATCGGCGCCATGCGTTTGGAGTTGCAAGCGTGAAACCCCCGCGCCTCAACTGCGTTTTCTTGGGTCTCTCGATCACGTCTACCTGGGGCAACGGTCACGCGACCACGTATCGCGGCCTACTCAAAGAGCTCGCGAAACGTGGGCACCGGGTCACATTCCTCGAACGCGACGTTCCGTGGTACGCATCCAACCGGGAATTCGAAAAACTGCCGTACTGCAAAGTAGAACTGTACAGTAGCCTTGATGAGCTGAAGCAGCGGTTCACATCGCTTGTTCGGTCCGCCGATATCGTCGTCGTAGGTTCCTATGTTCCCGATGGCATCGCGGTGGGCGAGTGGGTAACCTCCGTCGCGCAAAATGTGACCGCGTTCTACGACATTGATACGCCTGTCACACTTGCAAATCTTCGACGTGGCACATGTGAGTATTTGTCGAGAGAACTCTGCCCCCGGTACAACGTCTACTTCTCGTTTACGGGCGGCCCGACACTCGAATTTATCGAGCAGCGGCTTGGAGCTGCGTGCACCCGGGCCCTCTATTGCTCGGTTGATCCCGCCTTGTATTATCCGGAACCGCAACCGATTCGCTGGGACCTTGCCTATTTGGGAACGTATGCCCTCGACCGCCAGCGGGCGCTCGAAACCCTTCTCATAAAAACTGCAGCCAAAGATCCAAGCCGGGCTTTTGCCGTCGCTGGTCCGCAGTATCCTCCCGCTATCAAGTGGCCCGCGAACGTGGAGCGCATCGAGCATCTCCCCGCGCCCGAGCACCGGCGTTTCTACAACTCTCAACGGTTCACGCTCAATGTGACCCGGCGTGATATGGTTCGCGCAGGCTTTTCGCCCAGCGTTCGGCTTTTTGAGGCTGCGGCTTGCGGAGTTCCGATCCTGACCGATCAGTGGCCCGGTCTCGAGGAGTTTTTTGAACCCTCATCAGAAATTCTCCCAGTGCGAAGCCCTCTCGACGTCGCGTCCTACCTCCGGATGCCGGAAAATCAGCGGGCCGAAGTTGCTGCCAAGGCGCGCCGGCGCACGCTGCGTTTTCATACAGCGGCGGTGAGGGCCGAGCAGTTCGAGACGCAAACGATCGCATCTCTGGAACACATTAGCTGCGTGAGAAAAACCAGCCGGGTTTCCGTCCGCCGTGCACAAACCGCTGCATTGCTCTAGCCGTCTAATCGAATGGAAGGTTATGAAGCTCAATAAATCCATCGCCCTTGCCGCGCTCGCGCCACTCTGCTTACTCGCGGCCTGCGCGCCTGCAATAGCTCAGCAAGCCTCTACACCCGGCGTGCCGGTCAGCATGGTCATCACGCTCGAACCAAAGCGAGGCAAGGCGGTTCCGCCCGTTACAGCCGCAGGACATCGCGGTCTCCCAGCGCAACGATAAGCGGCCTGTTACCGCGTTCGTGCCGTTAACCGGCGAACATGCCGGCATGCAGTTGTTAATTCTCATCGATGACTCGGCGGGATCCAGTTTCGATACCCAGCTCGGTTCGCTGAAACAGTTTGTGAACGGTTTGCCCGCCACCACCGAGGTAGCAATCGGATACATGAGTTACGGGACAAGCCGGCGGGTAGCGAACTTTACCCGAGATCACGCTGCCGCGGCGAATTCCTTGCGCGTGACCCTCGGGCCCGGCGGCGCGGATGTGAGTCCGTATGATTCTCTGTCCGACGCAATTAAGCGCTGGCCACAGAACTCCGCCGAACGGAAAGAAATCGTCATGATCAGCAGCGGAATCGAAGGTTTGGGAGGCGGGTACACCTTCGATAATCCGTACGTCAACAAGGCTATTAGTGATGCCCAGCGAGCGGGCATCATCGTATACACGATTTACACGCCCAGCGTTGGGCATTACGGCCACAGTTTTTGGAGGGTGAACTGGGGGCAGAACTATCTGTCGCAACTTTCGGACGAAACGGGCGGCGAGTCGTACTTCCTCGGTTTTGGCGCTCCTGTCACCTTCGATCCGTATCTCAGAGACATTCTCGAAAAACAGCGGAACCAGTATTCACTGCAATTTCTTGCGCGTCCGGAAGCGAAATCGGGCCTCCAACCTATCACTGTGAAGATCATCGAAAAAGACGCATCGGTTGCGGCTGCGGATAAGGTCTACGTCCCGGCGGGCACCTAGGGAAGGAGACAATTCCCGTGAGCGCTGCAGGAAAAAAGCATCCATCGAAGCTGAAAGACCCGAAGAAGCAGGGCCCAAAGCCTCCATTTCATGAGCCCAAGCAAGCGCCTCCCGGTAGCTCCGAAAAGATGGAACAGCCGCCCGATTACGGCGAGAAGTCGTATACGGGATATGGAAGGTTGGAAGGACGGAAAGCGCTGATCACGGGCGGAGATAGCGGCATCGGCCGCGCTGTCGCGCTCGCTTTCGCTCGCGAAGGGGCGGATGTACTCATCGCGTATCTAAACGAAGATCGCGACGCCCAGGAGAGCGCTCGGCTGGTTCGAGACGCCGGACGCAAGGCCATCACGGTTGCGGGCAGCATCGAGAACGTTAAGCACTGTGATGAACTGGTGAACCGCGCATTCAAAGAATTGGGCGGCCTCGACATCCTGGTCAATAACGCCGCGTTTCAACGGACGCATGAGTCCATTACCGAGCTAACCCCGGAAGAGTGGGACACAACGTTTAAAACGAATATCTACGCGATGTTTTACCTGAGCCGTGCCGCTCTGCCGCGTATGAAAGAGGGCAGCACGATCATCAACACCGCTTCCGTGCAGGCGTATCAGCCCAGCCCCACTTTGCTTGCCTACGCGACAACAAAGGGCGCCATCGTAACCTTCACCAAAGCGCTGTCTCAGTTGGCGATCAAGCAAGGAATACGCGTAAACGCCGTGGCGCCCGGTCCGGTATGGACGCCGCTGATTCCATCAACGATGCCTGAAAAATCGGTCGAAAATTTCGGGAAAACCAACCCGCAGGAGCGTCCCGCGCAACCCGCTGAACTGGCGCCCATGTTCGTGTTTCTCGCCTCAAACGAATCGCGCTATATCACCGGTGGCGTCTTCGATGTCACGGGCGGGAAAATGCTCCCATAGAACTTCTACCTCGATTAAGCTCGCTCTCTTCCCAGGGCTGTTCCCAGACCACAATGCGATGGCTTGTGGCCTCATACAATGGGTCGATCAGCGTAACACTCAGCTCCCCTAACATGCTTCGTTGGACTGCCATCGGCAGGCATCTTTATCGCGACGGTTTCCGCGCGGCCGTCTTCTTGCTTATCGTACTGAATCTTTGTTTCTTTTCCTCTATTTGGGGCGGCAAGACACTTCTCGCCAGCGCCAAAGCGGCACCAAGTATTATGCCGAGCGGATCCTGGGCCGGTCGGCACGACGCACCCAAATTCGCGAAAAACCTCGATTCCGGCGGACCCGCTTTCGTCACCGAGCCCCTGGTCGCGCTTCTTCACAACATCTACGTGCGGGATAAAACTCTGCCCCTTTGGAATCCTTATCAGGGGTATGGAGTGCCACTTGCCGCTGATATGCAATCCCAGCCGTACTATCCCCTCATGGCACTTTTGTCCCTCCATCCTGCGCCGCGAAGTTATGACTGCTTTATCTTGATGCGGCTCTTCATCGCGGGTATCTGTGCTTATGCATATCTCCGGCTGTTCGTGTCATTTATACCGGCATTGGCAGGTGGGGTCACTTCAATGCTGGCGGGATACTACATTCTGTTCATAACAATGCCTCAGCTGAGCGTGGAAACGTTGCTTCCAGCAAGCTTGTGGTCGGCGGAACGCCTACTCCGCGCACCCACTCCGGGCCGCACTACTGCTTTGGCCGCAATCGTCTGCCTCGGGTTGCTCGGCGGTATGCCGGAAAGTAGCCTGTTGCAGTTGATTCTGGTTTTAGCCTACATTCTGTTCCGATTTATGGCGGATACCAGATTGCGTCGTGCCCCCTGGCGCACGTTGCGGCACGTGATAGTTGCTATCTGCTGCGGAGTAGCTGCTTCCGGAATTCTCCTCTTACCGTTCCTTGAGTTCGCGCGTCACTCGTTCGACCTGCACCAGCCTCACAACATCGGAGGATCGATCACCGGATTGAGATACGAACGCCTTGGACCATCTATTTGTACGTACCTTTTCCCTCTGATTTTCGGGCCGCCTTCCACGAGCACTTTGGGATCCGACTACGGCGGGTGCCGGAATTACTTTGGGCTACTGGCTACCTTGCTGGTTCTGTTCGCCATCGCAGGCGGATTACGGCGCAACAAGAGGAGTGAGATACTTCTAACACCCCTTACCTGGTTCTTTATCAGCGCAATCGCTGTAATTCTGTTAAAGCGCTACGGTTTCGCTCCAATAAACATGATCGGATATCTTCCGCCGTTTCAACCTATGAACTTCCTGAAGTATGACGAAGCGATCTTGTCGATTGCCGTTTCCATATTGTGTGCGATCGGGCTCGAGCGTCTTTTGAAAAATCAGCTTTCGTTCACTTCGCAGATCCTTTGCGTTTGTCTGGTTTCGGCTCTAGTCGCGCTGGTTATCCTGTTTTCGTGGCCCACTCTTCGCCAAGAGGTTCGAATCAACCACGTTCCCAGACCACTCTTGCGCTGGTCAATCATAGTGCCGGTATTCTTGCTCGTGTGTTCATCATTTTCGATCCTGTCTGCCAAATGGTGGGTCCGGCGGAACACATCCGCAAAACCTGATGCCGCCTTGCGATTGGGCCTAACTGTCCTCTTTTTTCTCACGGCCGAGTTCTGCCTGAATTTCATAGCGCCGCTGTACTATCTTTTCGACCATCTCCCCGATCGCACAGATAATCCATATGCCGGAGCTCCGTTTGTAACTCTGCTGCAGGACCAATCAATGGCCCACGACAGAATTCTTGGCCTTAGCGGCTTATTGTTCCCAAACTGGGCTTCCGCGTTCTCCTTATTCGATATCCGCGATTTGGACGCAATGTATGACAGCAAGTATTTTCCGTTTCTACGTGACTTTTTGCCGCCCTGTGTGAACTGCCCCGATCTTAGTAATAGGTTCACTGGTGTCTCCGAACCGGACTTTAGGCTCCCATCCACGAGGCGGCTTCTGCAGTTATCATCAGTGAAATACATCGCATCTGTTAGACCCTTCACAACCTCCAACAAGATTATCGAAGAGATTTACAGGCAGATACGCGGGCATATAACTCCTGGGAAAGAAATCGCGTTAGTGCCACCGCGGTTCATTCTCGACGGCGAGGCGCGCGCAACGCTTGGCGAACATCCTCCATACGAACGGTTGCCCTACAAAGTTACCGTCGGGACCAGGCGGCAAGAGGTGTTTCACTTCTCCTACGCTCTTGATCCAGCCGTGTATGACAAAGGGGGCGATGGCGTCGGTTTCACCATTGAGGTGGAGGACGGCTCCGGAAAAATAACCAAGCTCTTTTCAGACTTTGTAGACCCTCATCATAATCTGCATCAAAGGCGTTGGAAGAGCAGCGACATCGATCTAAGCCGCTACCGTGGTCAACAAATTCAACTCTTGTTTTCGACTGACTCCGGCCCCAATCATGACAATTCTTACGACTGGGCAGCCTGGTCGGGTTTTCACTTTAATGATGAACCCGGAGAGACAAAGCCGCCCTTCCAGCTGATCTACCGCCACGAAGCAATGGTGTACCGCTATGATGATGTGCTCCCTCGCGCTAGCATTTACTACCACGCTGACCTGGAGCCGAACGAAACAGCGGTTCTTCACGATCTGGCGGATCCAGGGTTCGACGTTTTCGAGGGCGTCGCTGTTAACGGATCGAAGCTGACGAAAATCCAACTCGCCGAAATCACACAGCTCGCCCGGGGTGCGCCTGAGCGTGTAAGACCTGCGACAATTCTCTCCTATAGACCGCGACAGGTTCACATTGGCGCCTCGCTCGATCGGCCAGGGATTTTGATGTTGAACGACAGCGATTATCCTGGCTGGTCCGTCGACGTCGATGGCCATCGCGCAGCATGGCTCACCGTAGACTATTTCTTCCGCGGTGTTTTGCTTTCACCGGGAAAACACTCCATCGTGTATCGATACGAACCTGACAGCTTTCGCTACGGCGTTTTGGTCAGCCTTGCCGGGGTGGTTTTTCTCTTCCTCTTCCTGCATATTGAAAAATCAGTTGCTCAGAAAACGCCGGCTGCGGTTACCGTATCTCGCCTGTGATCGAGGTTCGGCGCTATTGTTGTTACAGGAGCGATCGATGCCGATCTTCAGAAACCATCGCGCGATTACACTGTTATCGTCCTTGTTCCTGGCCGGCTTCTCTGCCCATGCATTCTTCGATTTCTCGCAAGATGAACTGAAAGCATTGCACGACCCCGGGGGTTGGGAGTACGTCACGATCAGCGACGTTGACAGTGGCATCCAGACGACGCACACCTGTTTTGATGGTCGTCCGCATCCGCAAGCCTGCGCAGGTAAGCTGATTCTGAATGCGGATAACAGCTTCGTGCAGAGTGTCTATATCCATGGCCAGACGGTTCAACGTCACGGTAAATACGAGCTGAACGACGATCAAATAGCGTTCTTTGATGAGCTCGGGACGAGAGATGGTCCGTATACGGTTGGGCTGGACCTCAAGGCGAAATCCCTGGCGCTCGATATGCCGCAAGTCCATGTCGAGCTACTGCTCGAGAAGGAATATCGAGATCGTCAGCGCGTGCAAAACAAAGCACCGCACGGCTCCTGAAGAGGGTGCGGTGCCTACGACGTTCAGTTGTTCTTCTTGAAGACTTACACCGTCGTGGTTGTTCCCCGCCGTAGCGGCTTGTCACTCTCGGCATAATCTGCCGAGGCTTCGCCGGTGGACGAAATGTCATCCGCCCCGGTCTGCTTCAGCAGGTCTTTTGCCTTCTTGACCCAATCGCTGTTATCACAGTGCACCGAAAGAAGAATTCCGCCTTCTTTGATGCGCCCTTCATACCGTTTTGCTTCGTATTCGGGGATACCCATTCCGACCAAAGCGCCGATCAACCCGCCGACAACTCCGCCGGAACCGACGCCCGCCAGCGTTGCCATGATCGGACCAGCCGCGATGAACGGCCCGAGCCCCGGGATTGCTAATGCGCCAATACCGGCCAGAAGACCCAGCGTTCCGCCAATGGCTCCGCCCGCGACCGCCCCGGTCGTTGTGCCCTCGGGAGCCTTCGTGTTTTTCTCGTGCGCGAAGTCTTTCGTTCCGACGTTATCTTGCAACAGGACGGAAATGTCCTCACTGCGGAAGCCCGCCTGGATTAGCCGGTCGACGCCGGTTTCTGCCATATCCCGAGTCTTATAAATCCCATAAGCAGCTGTATTTTTTCCTGCCATTCAATTCTCTCCTCTTCTTTCTTAATTCAAATTGACTTACTTGCTACCTGTGTCGCCTTTTACCTCAAGATCGTTCTCGACATTCCCATCGCCGGCATACTTTTTGGCAATGTCCTCAATTGCGCGTTTCTCGTCTTCGGAATGAACCGGCCCTTTCAGCGTTACTTTCCCGTGCTCGGCAATCACTTTGACGTTATGGCCGTATGTGGAAAGTGTTTTGTCCTTGACGATCTCTCGCCGGATACGCTTCGCCATCTCGCGGTCGGACACGTTGTTCTTGCCCTGATCTGCTGTCGGCTGTTGACTGCTTCGATCGCGCTTGTTCACAGCCGTGTTATCCGGTGCGGGCTGCTGGCTGTTTTGCGCACGTGTATCGTTACACAGAAGCAGTGCGCCACACAGGACCAATCCGTACAAGGCAGATTTGAAGCCTCGATTCATAGTTCTCCTCCCGCTGTGTTACACAAGCACGAGAAGGGCCGTTACCCGGTTTTTCGGTGTTCCACGCCCATAACGGCTTGAAGACCATCACTCTACGTGAGGCCTTCGCCCGGCAGACATCCGGCGCATGTGCTCCAGAATTCCCAACGGTATGGTAATCTTTTCCGGCACCTTAGATCACAACCTACCGCTGCCCCCTTTTCGCGGCACGCAAGTTTCGCCAAGATGCCAGAATAAAAATTCCGGGTGAATCTGTCCATGAGCACAAGCGCGAGTAGCGATGCTGCCGCAGGGAGTAAACCGTTGAACCGCCTAAAGGCAATTCTGGAAGGCCTGACGGCGCGGGAAAGCCTTCGTGCGGGCCTGATCCTTGCCTTGCTATTAAACCTCTGCTTTTTCCCTTGTATTTGGGGCAAGAGAACTCTGCTTGAGAGCGCTCAAGGCGTGGCAAGCATCCTGCCGGGAGGCGCGTGGGGAGGCAGGCATGCGGAAATCCAGTTTCAAAACGTCCTCGATGCAGGCGGTTCTGCATGGCTCAGTGAGCCTCTGACCGAACTCGTTCACAGTGACTACATCAAAGAGAAATCGATTCCTCTTTGGAACCCGTATCAGGCTTACGGAGCACCGCTGGCCGCGAACATGCAATCGCAGCCGTTTTATCCCCTCACAATTGCTCTATCTCTGGATCTTAAGCCGAAAACTTACAATCTCTTTATTCTGCTGCGCTTGTTTGTTGCTGGTTTTTGTGCGTACTTGTATCTTCGCTTATTTGTTTCTTTTTTGGCAGCTCTAGCGGGAGGCGTCAGTTCGATGCTCGCGGGCTATTACCTGCTGTACAGCACAATGCCGCACCTGAGCGTCGAGGTTCTTCTGCCAGCGGGCCTTCTGTCGGCAGAATATCTCTTGAGAAATCAGAGTTACCGGAGTGTGATTTGGTTTGCGATAGTTTTCCTGCTCGTAATACTTGGCGGAATGCCGGAAAGCAGCCTCGTCCTATTGAGTTTTGTTTACGCTTACGTGCTCTTCCGGCTGGTCTCGGATAGAAGATTGCGCCTTGCTTATGCTCGAATCGCGAAGTGCCTCTTAGCAGCTACCGCCGCGGGAGCGTCACTATCTGCATTCCTGCTCCTGCCGTTTATGGAATACCTCCGTAACTCATTCAACGGCCACGAGCCGAGCCACACCGGGGGTCTATTGTGGGGAGTCTTTCATGATCCATTCGGCTCATCGATATTCACGTATCTTTTCCCGTTCTTGTTTGGACCTCCGTATGGCAGTAGCGGACCGAGCGGCACACGCAACTATTTTGGTCTCGTCGCTATGTTCCTTGTGATTATTGCGATCGCGGGGCTTCTCGCTCGCGGTGGTAAACCAGATCGGGGCTTGAAAGGGCTGACGAGCTTTTTTCTTGCTGCGGTTATAGCAGTGCTCCTGAAAAGATATGGCTTTGTTCTCGTGAACAGTATCGGCCAGTTGCCGCTATACAGGATGGTTATATTTCCCAAATACGCGGAAGTGATTCTGTCGATGAGCGTTTCCGTCCTGTGTGCGATCGGCCTGGAGCGGTTGATCAAAAGAGAGATGTCGATCTCGAAGCAGGTCGTAGCTATTGGCATTACGCTTCTTTTGGCGCCTCTGGCTGTAGTCTGCTCGCGAGAAGAGTTGCACAAGAAAATCGTAAGCGATCACCTGAACCCGGCGATGCCAATATGGGCTCTGGGTATCTCGGTCGCGGCACTTTTCTCCCTTCTAATCTGCATGCTACTGAATCGGCAGAGATGGCGTGCAGGTGGGCTCGCAGCTTACAGCGGCCCATGGTTTCCGATCTGTGTTCTTGTATTGCTGTCGGCGGAAATGTCACTGAGCTACGTCGTCCCTGCTTATTACGTCTTCAATAAGTTGCCCTTTCGGTCCAGCAATCCCTACAAAGGCGCTCCTTTTGTAAGTGTGCTCCAGAGTGATGTACAACAAGGTCAATATAGGATCTTTGCGCGACGCGGAGTTTTAGCTGCGAATTGGGCCTCGGCGTTTCAGTCTATACGACATCCGTGATCTGGATGCCATCTATTACAAGAAGTATTTTATATTTGTGAACAACTTTTTCACGTCATGGTCAAGCCATGCCCCAGAATTAGTCAGTTTTTTCTCGGGTTTCAGTGTATACGACTTCAAAAGCCCGTTAGAGCGGAGATTGCTGCAGTTATCGTCGGTGAAGTATATTGCGACAACTGCGCCATTTACGACGGGCGAGCCAAGCGGGGCGGCGGTGCCGTTTCAGGAAATTTATAACAAGGAAGCGAAGGTATACCGGTACGACGACGTCGTGCCACGCGCGGCCGTGTATTATCACGCGGAGTTGCGGAACAGCGAAGGGGAAGTGCTGCGCACGTTGGCGGACCCGGCCTTTGATGTCTTTCAGAGTGTAGTGGTAGAAGCACCTCGATTGAACTCGCGGCAACGGGCGGCACTCGCGGCTGTCAACCAGAGTGCCCTGCGGCGCGAGACGCCCGCGAGGATTAGTTCGTACCGTTCCCAGGCCGTGACGATAGACGTATCGGCTGATCGTAGTGCGATTGTCGTTCTGAACGACAGCGATTATCCGGGATGGACGGTGGATGTGGACGGCCGGCGAGACGAATGGTTCCCAGTGAATTATATGTTTCGCGGCGTGGTGGTTCCCGCAGGACGGCACACAGTCCGCTTCGTATACAGGCCCAAGAGTTTCTACGCCGGCCTTTCGATTACCGGAACCGCGCTTCTCGTGCTGGTGATCGTCGGCCTGATTCCGAGACGAAAGCCAGACATCGCTCCCCTAAGGGCGCCCTCCGAATTGCCCGCCCTTGCTTCCGAGCAATAGCCGCGTTCCCAGTCATGAGATCAAGCCTGTGGCCGGGCACGAAAACGGCTGCTCGCCAGGAGCCCTTCCTCTGAATGATTGGCGCACGTGCGGACATACCGCATTCGCTCGTTGCTCATAATTCTGTTCAGTGTCTTGCTTATACTCGTTGGAGTAAACATTTCTCAGGGAGGCAAGATCGTGATGCGCGTGTTGCACAAAGTTACGCTTTAGTTCTTCGGCAGTTCTGTTTGCCCTTTCAATCGTCCCGGGTTGGGCGGCCCAACCAAACTCTGCTGAACAGAAGGCCGATGTGGGCCGGCTGGTGGTTGTCGGAGATTCGCTGGCTGCCGGATTCCAGAATTTTTCGCTATATGACAGCGATCGCGTTGCTCCTCTTGGCGGCCAGCGACATGGTTTCGCGGCATTGATCGGCTTCCAGGCGAAATCCTTCCTGCGCTTGCCATTGATCCAGTACCCGGGCATTCCCCCGGCACTGATCTTGGAAGGGGAACAAGTCACGAGAGCCCCTGGTTTCGGCAGCCGAGAACCTCAAACCATTCCTGTCCAAACATTCGATCTGTCGGTTCCTGGCTTCAATGTCAAAGACGCCCTGATTCACTCGGTCAATCTCCCGGAGATCCAAAAGCATCCCGAACAGGCCAGCTATGTGGACGTGCTTGCCGTAGAGGTTCTGGGATATCCAAGTTTATTGAAGCCTGCTTCACCGGGCTGCGGAGTCCTTCCTCGGCCGAACGGCGAGGTTTTGTTCAGTGAGGCGGCTTGCGCTATAAAGCTCCAGCCCGATACCATTCTGGTTTCGATCGGCAATGGCGACGCTCTACAAACGCTAACCGAAGGCGTCCTTCCCACCGGGGTAAAGCAGTTCGCTGAATCCTATGACCTCTTGCTTCTTGGTTTGAGCAGCACTCACGCCAAGATTGTCGTGTCCAATATTCCTGACGTGGCAGACGTCCCGTTTCTGGTCTCCTATTCGGAATTCGAGGCCCGGTGTGGTGTGCCGCCTGTGGGCGCGGGTCCGTCGGACTATGTGGTCCCGAACCTTGCCGCTTCCACGTTCGACATCTGTACCAACTACGTTGTCCGCCCCGCTGCGCTGATTGCAAAGGCGCGCGCCGCTGTTCGCGACTATAACGTCATCATTGCGGGCGCGGCCGCAAAGTACGGCGCGCGTCGTCGTCAATGTGAATGAACTATTTGCGAATATCGCGAAGAATGGATACGACGTAGCCGGACACCATCTCACAACTCAATATCTCGGGGGAATTTTTTCGCTGGACGCAGTTCATCCCACGAACACCGGGTACGCGATTCTCGCGAACGCCTTCATCGAGAGAATGAATTGCCAGCTCAATACGGACATTCCGCTTGTCGACATCGAAAAGGTCGCGGAAGACGATCCGCTGGTGTTCAAACAATAATACCGGCGATACCCAGGGAACTGTCGCGCCCCTGGGTTCGTATCTCAGAATGGTGAAGAACCCATGATCATGTTTCTGCTCTGGTGTTTGTTATTCGTGCTTTGTTGGCCACTCGCGATCGCGGCTCTGATCTGTTATCCATTCGTCTGGCTACTGCTGCTTCCCTTCCGGCTGCTCGGTATCGCCGTGCATGGTGCACTGGGGCTGGTCTCGGCCATTATTCTTCTGCCGTTTCGCGTTGTACGGGCAATCGCCTAATCGGCTATAACTGCCAGTGCTCGCTGCATGATGACGGAATCGATCCATCGGTCGAACTTGCGTCCTACCCCCTCCAAAACGCCCACTCTGCGAAACCCGAAGTTCTCGTGAAGGCGGATTGAAGCAATGTTGCCGGTGTCGCCGATGATTGCAATCATCTGGCGGTAACCCTTCCCTTCGCATAATTCAATCAACTCTGCCAGCAAAAGCCGCCCCAGGCCGCGTTTCAGAAAATCAGGATGGATGTAAATCGAATCTTCCACCGTGAAGCGATACCCTGGTCGGGGTCGATACCGGCCAGCGTATGCAAATCCAGCGACGAACTTGTCGTTTTCGACAACGAGATAGGGCAGTTCCTCGGATAGAATCTCGCGCCGCCGCCGATCCATTTCGGAGCAGTCCGGAGGCTCGATCTCGAACGTCGCCGCGCTATGCCGGACGTGGTGCGCGTAAATGTCCGTGATGGCCTGAGTGTCGCCGTCACTGGCGGTTCTTATGAGCGCCATGTCACTCGAAACGCAAAGTGGCGACTGCCGGATCCGCCCTAGTAGCCCTCCACGCCGGCATCGCTGCCGCTGCCAAGCATCAACAAAAGAAATACCACCGCCGCGGCCCCGCAGGAAACCGTCCTAAGTCTGCCGTGGCAGCTCAGCGGTTAGCAGTTGGACGGCAGATTCAGGATCAGCCACCTCGACGATCAGTTGCTGATACTTCTCATTCCGCAAATCTATGACGATTGTTTTGTCTGGATTGTGAACGTCCCAGAACACCCGCTTACCGTCGTGATAAAACGTGCCCGCCGTGATCACGCCGGGGAGGTTGGTTCCGGGCATTCTGAGACCGTGCCACCATCCGTGCGCGATGTCCGGATCAGCCCGAGCGCCCGCAATGTGAACAAGGGGGATTTCAAGAGTGCTCTTCAAAGCCCACAACTCGTCTATTCCTTTAACATGCAATATCAGTTTGCCGTCCGCTATCGTTAAATCAACCATACGACGTCTCTCCGCTAGTCAAGGGCCGTCAGGAGCCATTATGCTGGATCGCCGACTTGAAAGTGCGATCCTCTCCCGCTTCTACAAACAAAAAGCCCGGGTTCATACCGAACCCGGGCAAGTGTCGTACCAACAGTTCTTTGGAGTTACTTCTTCGATTGAGAACTGGTGCTGGTCGTGCTGCTCGTCGTGCTGTCATTCGTGTTTTTGACGCGCTTGTGCTGTTTCTTGGCTTTGACCTTGGTGCGTGTTGAGGTCTCAGCCGAGCTGGTATCGTCCCGCTTTTTTGGCGCGTTCGTATCTGTCTGGCTCTGAGCAGCCATCAGAAAGGGAACCGCAACCACGGTTAGTAGAGTTGATGTGATTAGTTTTCGCATGTCGTTTTCTCCTCGATTCGTGGCGACCTTTCTAGCGCCGCTCACGATCTCTAGTTTGCACTGCACCGCATTTCCCGGGAATCGCGTGGAAAGGCGAATTTTCATCCCGTATTTTGGGGATGGTCGCGAGAAAAGTTTAATGAAAGAATCATCATCGTGCGCCAGATTCATTCGGTAACCCAAGCCCACCTGCAACGCATGCTGCTCCTAGGGCTGAGCCTTTCGGCGATGCTGCTGCTTTCGGCCTTGCTGGTGGCAGTACGTACGGTTCATCAGATCAACCGGAACGCAGAGACATTCGCGAGTGCACAGGCTTTGGCGAAAGACGCGATCAGCGGCATAGAAAAGCAGCAAGACGCCCTGAATGCGCGATGGGTGCAATTGGCTCGCAAAGACGTAGTCAGCCGCGGAGAGATCCTGGCGCAATCGGCGCAAGCGCGTGAGCAGATGAGCGACGCGTTGGAATCGGCCTACAAGCAAGCCGAGTCCCTGCGGGAAAGCATCTATCAAGAAGGGCATGGCCTGCTGCGCTGGACGGTGTGGTTGTTCTCGTTGTGCGTAGCTTTATCGCTGGCCTGCGCGACTTGGGCCGTGCGCGCCTCGGCGGGGCTGTTCCGTAAGTTGGAGCAGCAAGCGGGAGAGCTGGCACGAATGCAGTACGGGTTTTTGGAGACGCAGGAAAAAGTAGCGCGGCGCTTTTCACATGAATTGCACGATGAATTGGGGCAGTTGCTTACCGCCGTCAAGGCAAATCTATCCGCCCTGCGCGCCGAGGGCGCAGGACACGAGCGGGTGGAAGACTGCCTGCGGCTGGTTGACGAATCGATCAAAGACGTTCGCGAAATGTCGCAGCTCCTGCGGCCGACGATTCTCGACGATTTCGGATTGGATGCGGCGCTCGGGTCCCTTGCTGAGAGTTTTTCGCAGCGGACGGGAATCGCCGTGAAGTACCGAAGCGATATGGACGGACGAAGACTGCGCGATGAAGTGGAAACGCACTTGTTCCGGATCGCCCAGGAAGCTTTAACCAACGTGGCGCGGCACGCGGGTGCAAAATCCGTCGCGCTCGAGCTGCTTTCGCAGGGAGACGAGCTTACGCTAGCGATACGCGATGATGGACGCGGCTTCGCGGCAACGGAACCGAGAGCGATACCAGGTCTGGGATTAACCGGGATGGAAACGCGGGCGCGCGGCTGCGGCGGGCGACTCAAGATCGACGCTGGCCCGGGGAAAGGCGTCAAAATTGAGGTAAGGTGTCCGATCGCGTAATCAAAATCCTACTCGTCGACGATCACACGATCGTGCGCCAAGGGTTGAAACTGATCCTTTCCGCTCACCCGGACTTGAACGTCATCGGCGAGGCGGCAAACGGGCGAGAGGCGGTGGAAGCCGCACAGCGGCTGCGGCCCGACGTCATCGTCATGGACGTGGCGATGCCCGAAATGAACGGCATTGAGGCGACTCGCCAACTGATCCAGGCGAATCCCAGAACGCGCGTGCTCGTTCTGAGCATGCACAAAGAGCCGGTCTACGTCCGCGAGATTCTGCGCGCGGGAGCTCGAGGCTACATTTTGAAAGACGCGATCGATACGGAACTGCTGAATGCGGTTCGTTCCGTGGGCCAGGGAGATGGTTACATCAGCCCTGCCGTTTCGGGAGCGCTGCTAAGCGATTACCGGCAAAACGTGACGGACCCGCTCGACCTGCTGTCCGCTCGGGAACGCGAAGTGCTGCAACTGGTCGGCGAAGGGAAAACCAACAAGGAAATCGCGACGCGCCTGAACCTGAGCGTTTACACGGTGGATTCCCATCGCGGCAAAATCATGGAGAAACTAAATCTTCACAGCACAGGAGAGTTGGTGAAGTTCGCCGTGAAGCGCGGGTTGACGGATTGAAGCCGGAGCGGCACGGCCAAGCGCCCCGCTCCGGGATAAAAGGCCTGTTAGCGTCCTGCGGATTGACTTTCCCCGAACTCTTCTTGTTCCTCTTCTCCGCCGCTCTCCTCGCTTCCCTGTGCGAGCAGTGGAGTGGAAAGGTTGGTCAGAAGCTTGTCCGTTTTTTCCTCTTCGGCCAGCGTTTGGGCCAGCAGTTTTGCAACCCGCTTCTCGCCAATTTGCTCGGCCAAGGTGCGCAGCGTTCCGTAGCCGGAAATCTCGTAATGCTCCACCTTTTGAGCAGCCGCGACTAACGCCAAATCAGCGGCGAAGTCCTCCATCTCCTTGCCTTCCGTTATAGTCTCTTGACCCTCCTCGACGAGACCTTGCATTCCTTTGCACACCTTCGCCTTGGATCTTTGGCCAAGGAGCTCGAAGCCTTGCTTGAGGCGCTCGACGTGTCCTTTCGTTTCTTCCAAGTGTTTCTCGAAAGCCTGTTTCAGTTTCGGATCGTTCGCCGCCTTAGCCATCTTCGGCAGAGCTTTGACCAGCTGACCTTCCGCGTGCAGCAGGTCTTGCATTTCGTCCACTAGCAACTCATGTAGAGCTTCCATTGATTCTCCTCAGAACGTTGACGCCAGAGCGTGTGATCTGTTTCGTGAAGCAGGAAAAACTACGAGTACGCGGAAGCTTGTGAGCGCATCGGCGATCGCTTCCGCGATGACCTTCCCGTGAAAACGCCCATTCTCAATAAAAATCTCGTTGGTGTGCGTACCCGCCACGATCACGCCCGCGAGATACATCCCCTTACGCTCACTTTCCAGCGTAATCGCGTCGGTGATCGGCTTTGAGGTAACAGGATCGAGGTGAATCCCGTGCCGTTCCATGAACTCGAAATCGGGACGATAACCCGTCATCGCGAACACGAAATCGTTTTGGAGCGTTATCTCTCCCGTGGGCGTGTTTAGAACGACTTCATATGGCCGGATTTCCTTGACGCAGCTTCCGAAGTAAGCCTTGATCTCTCCATTCGCAATGCGATTCTCGATGTTGGGCTTGATCCAGTATTTTACGTTCTTCGAGATCTGCGAGCCTCGATGCACGAGCGTGACGCGCGCTCCCGTCCAATAGAGTTCTAAGGCCGCGATACAGGCCGAGTTTTTTGCGCCGACTACCAAAACGTCCTGATTGTAGAAGGGGTGAGCTTCCCGGTAGTAGTGGATGACCTTGGCCAGGTCCTCGCCCGGAACACCCAAACGGTTGGGAATATCGTAATAGCCGCTCGCGAGGATAATCTTTCTGGCTCCGTAACAAAGATGGTCGCCGCGCGCCGTCTCCGTGCGAATCGTGAAATTGCCATCCCCGCCATCAATCGCAAGAACGCGTTCGTATTGGTGGATATTGAGCGCGTAGTGATCGGCTACGCGGCGATAGTACTTGAGCGCTTCCGTGCGTCCCGGCTTCTCGTTCAGCGAGGTCATAGGAATATCGCCGATCTCAAGCAGCTCGGGAGTAGTGAAGAAAACCAGATTGATGGGGTAGTGATAAATGGAGTTGACGACGCAACCCTTGTCAAAGAGAACGGGCGAGAGGCCGCGCCGCTTCAGCTCGATGCCGCAGGCCAGGCCGGTAGGTCCCGCGCCGACGATACGCGACGTCAAACTGCTCCAAGCGTCTGCTCCGGACAAGCGCAAAGAGCGCGGATGCGCGCCGTCAAACAGCAAACGAACTCGCCCGCCCTTCGGATGGCGCGCCCGACACCGTGCCCGTTTTGCGCGTCTTCAAGGTTGGACGTCAGAGCAGCGCTCCAACTGTTTCGTAGACATTCGCGAGCGCCGATGGAAGCGCCTGAACATCGGTTCCGGCGCCCTCAGCCATGTCCGCCCGCCCGCCCCCTTTTCCGCCGATCGCGCGCGCAACCTCGCCCACAAGCTTACCGGCCTGGACCTTCGCGGTGAGATTCTTGCTCACCGTAGACACGATGGAAACTCTCGAATCATTTACGGATGCGATCACCACGACCGCGCTCCCCCATTTATTACGCAAGGAATCGGCCAGGGTTCGAAGCTGTTCGCGATCCAGCCCTTCCACCTTTTCCGCCACGACAGTCGCGCCGTTCAACACGCGCCCCTGCAATTTTTCGATCTCTTGACGCGCCACCCGCGCTTTGAGGTGCTCCAATTGACGCTGGAGAATCTTGTCCTGTTCGAGCAGTTTCTCCAGGTGCTCGAGAACTGCGGCCTCCGTGGTGTGGAGCAGTCCTGCGGCGTTTGAGAGCTGTGCGCTCGCCTGCTGAAACCGCTCCAGAGCCGCTTCCCCGGTAATCGCCTCAATTCGTCTCACACCAGCGGAAATACTGCCTTCGTAGAGAATTTTGAACAGGCCAATGTCGCCCGTTCGACGCACATGCGTGCCGCCGCACAACTCGCGGCTGAAGCCCGGAATCGAGACTACGCGGACACTTTCTCCGTATTTCTCGCCGAACAGAGCCATAGCGCCGGTGGCAAGCGCCTGATCGAGATCCATAATGTCCGTCACGACTTCGGCATTTTCCAGAATGCGCTGATTCACGAGGCGCTCGATCTCTCGAAGCTCGTCGTCCGTGAGAGCGGAGTAGTGCGCGAAATCGAAGCGCAGTCGGCCGGGCTCGACCACACTGCCGGCCTGTTTCACATGCGGGCCCAAGATTTGACGTAAAGCGGCATGCAAAAGGTGCGTAGCCGTGTGGTTCCGCATGGTTGCGCCGCGCGAGGGATGGTCGACGACGCCGATAAGACGCTGGCCGGTGCGGATCGGCTGAAGCACATGGATTCTGTGGACGATTGTCGAAGGAGTGGGCCGATAAGCGCCTTCGACGACAGCGATCTTCTCGCGCGTCTCCTCGCTGAGGAGAAGGCCCGTATCGCCCACCTGCCCGCCTGATTCTGCGTAGAAGGGTGTAACAGGAAATACGATTTCGGCCGAGCCTTGCTCCACGTTGGCGTACGCGCTGGCGATCCACGATAAGCGCGACAACTTCAACCGGCGCTTCGAACGATTCGCGCCCGATGAATTCAGTTCCAGGCAGCTCTTTGTAGACATCCGCGATCTGTGCCTTATCGCCGCCTTTCCAACTTGCGCGGGCGCGCGAGCGCTGCTTCTCCATCTCAGCGGAGAAATTTTCGCGATCGATCGTCAAACCGAATTCGCGCGCCAGTTCTTCCTGCTCATCCAGGGCAAGGCCGTACGTGTCGTATAGCTTGAACGCAGCCGCGCCGGGCAAGACCCCATTCGCCGCCGATTTCGCTTCATCCTGAAAGAAGCGCTCCGCCACCTGGAACGTTGTCGCATAGCGCGTCTCTTCATCGCGCACAATGCGCGTCACGCGATCCACGCTTTCGACTAGCTCCGGATACGCGGGCTTCATGAGATCCGGGACGAATTGAGTTAGCCGGTACAGATACGGCTCCGTTGAGCCGGCGAGGCGCGCATGGCGCATCGCGCGGCGCATGATTTTCCGCAATACGTAGCCCCGGCCCTCATTAGACGGAAGGACGCCGTCATGGATGAGGAATGTAATCGCGCGTGCGTGATCCGCGTTGATCCGCAGGGCGACATCGGTCTTTGGATCCCCGCCAAAAGTGACGCCGATGACATCGGCAGCACGCTCAACCAGCGGTAATAGCAGATCTGTCTCGAAATTCGACAAATGACCCTGAAGAACCGTACTCATGCGCTCGAGCCCCATTCCCGTGTCGATCGAGGGCCGGGGCAGCGGCGTCATCGCTCCATCCGCGCCGCGATCAAACTGCATGAACACGAGATTCCAAATCTCAACAAAGCGCTCGCCGGCGTCTAAAGGAAATTGTTCGTGCTCATGTCCCTTTCCGGCTGCTTCCGGGCCCTGATCGTAATGAATTTCAGAACAAGGGCCACATGGGCCGGTCTCACCCATCTGCCAAAAATTGTCCTTTTCGTCCAGGCGAAAGATGCGATCGCTCGGAAGTCCGGAGACATTCCTCCACAGTTCTTCCGCATCGTCATCTTCCCGGAAAACCGTGACGTACAGCTTCTCTTTCGGAAGGCCGAACCAATTCGATCCGGTGACCAGCTCCCAGGCGAACGCTATAGCATCCTTCTTGAAGTAATCGCCGAACGCGAAATTGCCGAGCATCTCGAAAAACGTGAGGTGCCGGCGCGTGTAGCCGACGTTCTCGAGATCATTGTGCTTTCCGCCCGCTCGGACACATTTTTGGGATGACGCAGCGCGCGCATAATCGCGCTTCTCGAGTCCCAGGAAAACTTCCTTGAACTGGTTCATTCCGGCATTCGTAAAGAGGAGCGTGGGATCGCCCGCAGGCACGAGCGACGAGCTGCGGACAACCCGATGACCGTGTCCCGCGAAGTACTCGAGAAACTTCGCGCGGATGTCATTTCCAGTCATTTTGCCTTCATTTTCGCATCCGATGCGAGCGCCAGCCTCAGGGAACAACTTTGGCCGTCTTGATGTAATCGAGCTTCGGGAAGTGTTCCTGCAGGTAGGCATTGCCGCCGCTCGAAATCGCCGCTTGATCGGCTCCGTCGCCGCCGGGTGGACCATCTCCGTAATCCATGTAGACGCTCTGGATATTCTCCATTCCTTGAATCACCTCGCCGAAGGGCGCGAAGTCTTGCGCATCAAGACGGCTGTTGTCGCCGAGGTTGATAAATACTTGGGTGCTGCGCGAATCGGGTTGAGGGCCTTTCGCAAATGTCACGGTGCCGATTTTATTGCTGACCTTTTGCGGGTCATCCTTGATCGTGACATCACTCCAACGTTTGTTGGCAGTCGGGTCGCCGTTCATCCCCCACTGGACAACAAAACCGCGAAGCGCGCGAAAGAAGCGGTTGCCGTCATAAAACCCGATGTTCACCAGATGATAAAAATGATCGGCTCCAATCGGTGCCCAGTCACGATGAATAAGAAGCAAAACACTGCCTTTCGAGGTTTCGAGGCGGACTTTGTACTGGGCCGGACCCGCAGGATCTTGAGAGCCTCTGCCGCCGCATGAGACCCACGCGGATGCAACGGCGACGGCGCTGGCCAGCAACTTAAGGCGGGTCTTCGAGATTCGGCATCCTGTCACTTCGCGTCCCTCCAATTCGGGCCCGTGCCGATCTCCGCTATTAACGGAACCGACAGCGGGAAAACGTTTTCCATCTCCGATTTCACCGTATCTTTCAACTGTTCAAGTTCGGAAGGCGGTGCTTCGAAGACCAGTTCGTCGTGCACCTGGAGCAGCATTCGCGAGCGCATGTTCCGATCATCGAGCAAACGGGATATTCGAATCATGGCGATTTTTATCAGGTCTGCCGCAGTCCCTTGAAGCGGCGTGTTGACGGCAGTGCGCTCTGCGAAAGAACGCGCGGCGGGGTTCCGGCTCAGCATGTCGGGAATCGGCCGGCGGCGGCCCAGCAGGGTTTTGGCGACGCCCGTTTGCCGGACTTCGGCGATGGTGCGATCGATGAACTCGCGAACCCCGGCGTAGCGTTCGAAATAGCGAGTGATGTACAGCTCGGCTTCCTTCCGATCAATACAAAGCACCTGGGCCAGGCCAAACGGCGTTTGTCCGTACACAATGCCGAAGTTGACGGCCTTCGCCGCGCGGCGCATGTCCGGGGTAACCATTGCGGGGTCCGCTTTGAATACCTCGGCGGCAGTGCGCGTGTGAATGTCCTCTTTCGCCCGGAACGAGTTGAGCAGCACGGCGTCGCCCGACATATGAGCCAAAAGCCGCAGTTCGATTTGAGAGTAATCGGCCACCACAAGCTCCCAGCCGTCTTCGGGAACGAATGCGGCGCGAATCTCGCGGCCCTCTTCCGTTCGGATAGGAATATTCTGCAGGTTGGGATTCGAGGACGACAAGCGCCCGGTCGCCGCGCCAATCTGGTTGAACGTCGTGTGGACGCGGCCAGTGCTGGAATCGGCCAGCAGCGGGAGAGCGTCCACATAAGTGCCCTTCAGCTTTGCGAGCTGACGATAATCCAGAACGAGCTGCGCGATGCGGTGCGTGGGAGCGAGGCTTTCCAGAATGTCCGCCGCCGTCGAGATTACTTTGCCCTTGCCGTATTTCACCGGCGATGGCAACCCCATCTCTTCAAATAAAACCTTCCCCAACTGTTGAGGCGAGTTGATGTTGAATGTCCGTCCGGCGAGGTTGTAGATATCCTGCGCGATTTTCTCGATGCGCTCTGTGAGGCGTATCGAGAGGCCCGAAAGCACAGTGGTGTCGATGCGGATTCCGGCGAGCTCCATTCGAGCGAGCACCGGCGCGAGCGGAAGGTCGATGTCCCGGTACACTTCGAGCAACTGCTGCCGTTCCAGCTCCGGCCGGAGCATTTCCGCTACGGCGAGCGTTGCCTCCGCCTGCTGGTCGGCGGCAGCGTTGAGCTTGCGATCGAGATGACGCTCGGCGAGCATCTCGGGCGAGCAGCCACCGGGATCGGCGCAAAGAAGAAACGCGTAGAGCATCACGTCTTCCGCGACGTTGCGGGGCGTTATACCCAGAGTGGAGGCGGCCATGAGAAATGATTTCGAATCATGAACGACCTTGGGAATGAGCTCCGATTCAAGAGCGGTTCGAACCAGCCCGAATGAGAGCGGCGCAGCCCGGCCTTGCCCGATTCGGTACGACAGGCCTGCAAAAGAGTTCGTCAGATCGAGCGACACCGCCAACGGCGCGGCAGAAGGACGTTCCTCGAGCCATCGAACGGCCTCGCATTCATCTGCGAAAACTGCATAATCGCGGGTCGCGCTGTCGTCTTCCGGAGGAAGGTCTTTCAGCAGACTGAAAAATTCAAGTTCTTTGTAGAGCGACTTCAAAGCCGAGTTATTCAGAGGTTGCGAGCGCAAGGTATCCAGCTCCCATTCGATCGGCACTTGGGTATGGATGGTCGCAAGCTGTTTGCTTAATACGATTTGGTCGCGGTTGTTGACCAGGCTTTCACGATACATTTTGCGATCAACTTCGGCGGCGCGTTCCAGCAGGGCTTCGAGCGAGCCGAATCGCAACAGCAGATCGCGCGCCCCCTTATCGCCGATGCCGGGAGCTCCAGGAATGTTGTCGATGGCGTCTCCCTTCAGCGCGAGCAGATCGGCGACTTGCGAAGGCTTCACGCCCATGAACTTCTCGACTTTCTCCGCGTCATACCACTCGTCATCCTTCATCGGGTTGAGCATAGATACCCGATCATTCACGAGCTGCAACATGTCCTTGTCACTCGAGACGATGACCACCTCGAGCGGTTTCGCGTGCTGGCGGCAGGCGATCGCGCCGATCACGTCATCAGCCTCATAGCCGGGAAACTCGAGAATCGGAATGTTCATGGCCTCGAGTGTGCGCCGCACATAAGGAAGCTGCGGGCCGAGGTCTTGAGGCATTTCGGTCCGATTTGCCTTGTATTCAGCGAAACTTTCCGAGCGAAACGTCGGCTCGGAGCTCTCGAAAATCGCAGCGATGTAATCGGGCTTGTAGCTCGTCATCAGCTTCCGCACCATGTTGTGAAAAATGTAGACAGCCTCGGTCGAGAGCCCGGCGCTGTTGCGCATGGGCGGCGCGCCACTCCGCGCACGTGCATGATATGCCCGAAAAATAAACCCAAAACTATCGATTAGGAAGAGGCGCGGGACAGGCAATATTTTCAGGATAAAGGGCAGGCTGAAGCGGCTGCGATGCCAAGCTGGAAACGAGCGCTCCGAGCAGCGACAAGAGGACGGCCCCGATCCCGAACGCCGCAAGCGCTTTACTTCTTCGCGGATTATTGCGATTGTCAAGCCGGATGGCAACCACCGCCGCAGGTCCCGGGAACCGTTCCGGCTCGGGAAATCGCAAGCGCTGCGGGACTCCGGTCGCCGGCGGCATTTCGATGACGCGCTTCACCCGGGGCGCTATTTCGCCGGCTCGATACGCGAGCTTTTGCGTAAGTCCCACAATGAAGCCGTGCCCATCGTCTTCACAAACCGCTCCGATGTGCTGGCGAGGGATCCAGATGCTGTGGCCGGTGCGCGAATTCACGGCCTCAATTTCCGACCAGGAACCGGCTCCGAGGCGCCATTCATTCGGATGGATGTTCTCGATCGGAGGGTAGAAAGCGAACGGGCGCGGTCCTACGCAATCGAGCGGCGATGGCATCAGCGGCCGTGCCATTTCGTCTCAGTGTAGCCGAGCGTCAACGGGCGAATGCCCCGCCCCGATGCTTTACACTGGATCTTTAGCTCCTGGCGAACGCAATCGACTCCTCGACATTCCTCGAAGCCACGCCCGCCGGAAGCGCTGCGGCGAGGCGATCGTTCCTGCTGGTTTTCTCGTGCACCATCATCGGCGCATTCGCGCAAATTTTGGTCAAAGAAGGCACGCATCACCTGGCGCGCATTACGTTAGGGGATGTCGCGCATGACCCCCTATTGTTTTTTAGCTTCGCGCTTGGACTCGCCTCGAATTTCAAGCTCTTCTGCGGCTACTGCATGTACGGGGTAAACACCTTCTTAATGGCTCTGGCGCTGAAGGGGCGCGAGCTCTCGAGACTCTATCCGATTATCGCTTTGACTTACGTGTGGGTCACGATTCTATCGCTGTTCCTGCTCCCGGACGAGCACATGAACTTCTTTCGAGCGATGGGGATCGGGTTCATTGTACTCGGCGTTTCGGTGCTCGGATTGAAGCGATAGCCATGCATACGCCACTGAGCTCGATCGTGCTGGTGTTAGTCGGAGCTTTTATCGGCTCATTTGGCGCGGTGTTCCTGAAACTCGGCGCGGAGCACATGAGCGGCAGTTTGGCTCGGCTGCTGAGCAATTATTGGTTGGGTATTGGAATTGCGCTCTATCTTGCCTCATCGGTCTTTTACATCATGGGGGTGGCTCATGGCGAGCTCACAGTTCTGTATCCGATGGTGTCGCTGGGATACATCTGGGCGATCTTATGGGCCCGCCTGTTCTTCAAAGAAGCGTTCACAATCAGCAAAATCGCCGGCCTCGCGATGATCATCGTCGGCGTGGCGCTGATTAATCTCGGGAACGCTTAGTTCCACTGATTGATTTCGGAAACGCCTAGTCCGTTGGCGTGCTCTTAACGCGCGTGCGCCAGGTATCGAGTAAGTGAGTAAGCGCGCGGGGACGCTTTCGGCGAAAGGCCAGCACTAAAAGCGCCAAGCCGGTCCAACCGAAAAACGCTGCGGTAATCCACAGCTTCGCGCGAGCGCCGAACAGAGGCGGAAGCACGAACTGCGACGCGAATAACACGAACATCAGCAGCGCCTCCCACCAGGCGAATTCCATATTGATTAGGAAAACCAAGCCCACCAGGCTCTGACCAGCCGTCAGGAGCAGTTCGGATTGCTGTTCCGGATCGAGGGGAATGAAGGATATCGCGCCGTGTGAAAGCGAGAGCACAATCGGCAGCATGGCCATCAGTAGCGTCCACTGATTGATATTGCTGGATGCGATGTTGACGATCGCAAGCGCGGCGTTCTCGCGTTGCCGGGCAAAATAGAAGGTCGACGCAAGCTCCGGGAACTCGGAAATTACGGGCGCAAACCATTGAATCAGGATGAAACTCGGAACGCCGAGCACGGTCGCAAGCGCGAGAATGCCTGCCAGGAACGGTGCGGCGGTGAAGTAGATCAACAGACCGCCCGCTGCGAAGAAGGTGAAGATCAGGAATGTGCGCCGGCCCGGGGGGCTGAGCACGATCCGGCGAGGCACACCCGGAAGATCGCCCACGCGCTCCTGCGTTTCGGGAGGCAGTTTTGTCAGCAGGACCAGATACCCAATGTAGAAGCCGATCAGAACAGCGGCGTCGTACACATCGAGAGTTTTTTTCCACCAGATAAAAAGCGCGTACAGCAAGGGGAAGACAAGAGCGACAACCTCAACGCTGTGGTGAGCACGCAGCTCGATCGCGCGAAGAGGCTGGCGAGTGCGCTTCCGATGAACGACGGCAGCGGTGCAATAGATCATGGGCCACGCAAGACCGGTCAGCAGGCGGAGTGCGCCGGTAAGGTTTGCGAGCAAAAGGCCAATCTCGCGATGCCACGCGAGGACCGCTTCGACCGCGAACTCGGGAAGCGTTTGCATCCACGCGAGAATGGCGAGAGCAAAACCCTGTGCGACGAAGAATTGCGCCGATTCCGCACCCCACGCAATAAGCACGGATGCCATGAGGATGCAGGGGGTGGTCCACAGAGCCGTCCAAGGGCTTGCATTATGAAGCGGAGCGGCGATAAGCAACAACGCTATACCGGCAGCGCGAGGGGCCGGCAATTGGTTTTTCAGTGCTGCTGCAGCCGCGACAAACGCAGTGGGCAGACGCTGATCGGAAGCAATACCCCACATGGTACAACGAGATCACATGCCGGCGTTCCGCATCCGAACGGCGCAGCGAACGTATCCATGTTTGGTGGAACGTGGAGTGTCGAAGCGAGTCGGCGAATTCATACCCCGGGCGGCTCGCAAACTGGTCATCGTAACGACGCGAGATGTTTGGGGGCTTCACGGAAAGCGCGTTTCAGACGGGCTCCAGGGCCTAAGTTTCGACTTGCTTTTTCTCCCCGGCGGCGAAACGAACAAGCGCTTAGCGCAGATCGAAGAGTTAGCGGAACAAATGGTCACCAAGGGGGCGGACCGTTCGGCGGTGGTGATCGGATTTGGAGGCGGTCTCGTCACCGACCTGAGCGGCTTTCTTGCTTCCATCTACATGCGTGGAATCGAAGTCGTGCAGATACCGACCACGTTGCTCGCGCAGGTGGATGCAGGTGTCGGTGGAAAAACCGGGGTAAATCTTGCGAGCGGGAAAAATCTGTTGGGAACTTTTTATCAACCAACCGCGGCTCTTATCGATCCGGAGCTGCTCGCGACGCTTCCTCCGCGTGAGTACCGTGCAGGCTTGTTCGAAGTGATTAAGTGCGGAATCATCCGCGATCGATCGCTCTTCGACACTTTGGCCGATCGGGCCAGCGAAGTTCTCTCGAGAAAGCCCGGCCTTACCGATGAACTGATTGGGGCGGCAGTGCGCATCAAAGCCGAAATTGTTTCGGCGGACGAACGCGAGAGCGATTTACGTCGAATTCTAAATTTCGGGCATACCGTCGGGCACGCAATAGAAGCGGAAACCAATTATGAACGGTTTCTGCATGGCGAGGCGGTTGCGTGGGGAATGCTGGCCGCTACGCGTCTCGCGCATTCGCTGGCTATGCTCGAGAGCGATGCCGCGCAGCGCATCGGAGCTACAGTATGCCGGTACGGACCACTTCCACCCGTGCGCGATCTGGAGCCCGATCGCATCCTGGCCCGGCTGGCGAACGACAAAAAAACTCTGCACGGCAATCCGCACTTTGTTCTGCCAACTTCGATCGGTTCGGTGAGGATCGTACCCGGGATCGATTCCGACCCCATTCGCCAGGCGATCTCGGACGTGTTTCGAGGTGTCGAGTGAACACGATTGGGAGAGCAGCGCCCAGGCGCGACGTCGCCAGGCACGGCCGTCGAGGGGCAGTCGTCACACTGGGTGCAAAGTATGTTCGCGGGCATTGCGCCCCACTACGATTTCCTCAATCATCTTCTGTCGTTCAACATCGACCGGCTATGGCGAAGAGCGCTGACTCGATCGTTAACGCCGGCTTTCGAGCGTCCAGACGCGCGAGTGCTCGATCTCTGCTGTGGAACGGGCGATGTCCTGTTTGAGCTTGCGCGAGTCGGCGGCCCACGGGTCATCGGGGCGGATTTCTGTCACCCCATGCTTCTCGTGGCGCAGACGAAGGCGGCCAAACGAGGATCGCGAATCAATCTGTTCGAGGGAGACGCGTTGCACTTGCCGATTGCCGAGGGCGCGCTGGACGGGGTTTCCATTGCGTTCGGGTTTCGCAATCTGGCCAACTATGACCAGGGCCTCGACGAACTGCATCGAATATTGCGGGTGAATGGCATTCTCGCGATTCTCGAGTTTTCTCAACCTCGCCAGTTCGCGATGAAAACTGCGTATGACCTCTATTCGAGAGTTTGGATGCCCGCGATCGGTCGGCTAGTATCCGGTTCTCGGGATGCGTACAGATACTTGCCGGATTCCATCCGCAAATTTCCCACTCCGGACGAATTGCAGCGCGCTATGGAAGACGCAGGTTTTGCAGACGTCAGATACCGTCTCTTGACGGGCGGCATTGCGGCTCTTCACGTTGGAGTAAAGAAGAGCTCCGGAGAAATACGGCGCAACGTGGCAGCCTAGCGGGTGGCAGCGCTCGATTGCGAACGGCTGATATCGTCCCGGAGACCGAGATTGCGAACCAGCCTCAGCAGGTAATTCGGGTGTAATCCAAGCACGCGTGCGGCTTGCTTGTAATCGCCTTTCGCCTGCGCATAGGCGTCGAGAATGGCTTCCCGCTTGGCCTGTCCCAGCGAATTATGGTAACGCGTTCCCGCGCCCTCAGGAGCGGATTCAAGCATGCTTTCGGGTAGATCCTCGGGCAAGATCAGATCGGATACACCGAGCACCACAGCTCGCTCCATGGCGTTTTCGAGCTCGCGAACATTTCCCGGCCAGTGATATTCCACCAGCATCCGTTCGGTCTCCGGCGAAAGACCCTCGACGTGGCGTTTGCAGCGCTCGGCCGAGCGCTGGAGAAAATAGCGGGCGAGCAACGGAACATCTTCTTTGCGGTCTCGCAAAGGCGGTGAATGCAGAGTCACAACATTCAAGCGATGATACAGGTCTTCGCGGAATCTCCCATCTTCGACGTCTTGCTCGAGATCGCGATTCGTAGCGGCGATGACACGGACGTCGAGCGGATACGCTTGAGTTCCGCCGACGCGTTCGAATTCCCGCTGTTGAAGAATGCGCAGCAATTTAGATTGCAATGCCGGCGCTAGCTCGCCGACTTCATCGAGGAAAATGGTTCCCCCTTGTGCCAGTTCAAAACGCCCGCGCTTCAGCGCAATCGCGCCGGTGAACGCGCCTTTTTCGTGACCGAAGAGCTCGCTTTCAAATAGCGTTTCGCTGAGTGCGGCGCAATTTACTGCTACGAAGGCGCGCTCGCGGCGGGCACTCTTATCATGAAGAGCGCGCGCGATCAGTTCCTTGCCTGTCCCGCTTTCGCCCGTAATGAGAACCGTTGTGTCACGCGGCGCGAGCCGGTCGATCAATTCCAGCAGCCGTCGAATCGACGCGCTGTTTCCGACGATGCCACTCGACGTGCCGATCTGTTCTTCTAGAAGAGCATTTTGCGCCTTTAGCAGCTCCACTTCTTGGTTCGCCTCGAACCCGACCGCGGCAAGAGATGCAATCGCCGTAAGCGTCTCTAGCTGATGCGCATCCGATTTGGGCGACTTCACCGCCAGAACAGCCGTTAATGCACCTGCTGCATAGAGAGGCACGCCAGCCAAGGCTTGGTCCGAATCCTCGAATGCGCCTTCTTCGCAGACGCGCTCCAGCGCGCGTTCAAAGTCGGACTGTTGCTCCGACGCGCTCTCGCGATAGCTTGCGGCGACTTGCGAAGCGTTGGAGCCGAGCACCAGAATGGATTCACTGCCCGGAATTAAGTCCGACAGAAGACTCAGAATCTGCCGCTGCAGTAATTCGCGTTGGCTGTTCCCGGCGGCCGCGGCCAATGCCCGGAATAAGAATACAAGAGTACAGGCCGTCAAAAGAAGGTGTTTGGTCTCAGTCGCCGGAGCAGTAGTGACTTCGGGCGCCGTTGCGTCCGACCGGAACATGAGAACGGTCTTGCCCACTCCGATTTGATCGCGATCATCGAGCCAGCGTTCCGCCGAGCGCATTCCGTTGACGTATGTTCCCTGCGACGTACGAAGATCGGTGGCGACGAAGCGGTCTCCCTGGCGCATGATCTGGCAATGCCGCCACCCGATCTCGGGGTCGGAAAGGACAACATTCGAGTTCGGCGCGCGCCCTATGAGAAGACCGCCCTTTTCAAGGGCGTAGCGGGTGCCTGCTTGCGGACCGTTCACGACAATCAGTTCCGCGCCCATAAAAAATCAACCGGTTTTCAGCGTGACGAAATTATTCTCGAAAGAGCCTATGTCTGGGCCGTTCGCTTCCCCAGGCGAATCGAAATCAAGAAATCGGATATCGAGCAGCCTCCCAGGATCGATGTTCGCCATCGCCGAAAGCAGCGTTTCTCTCAGAAAGGGGTGCTCCTTCTCTAGGTTTGAAAACATGTCGCGGAGAGTGCGGCGAACGGTCCCGGTGTGCTGTGAGCATCCGCACGGGATCACAGGTGCCCCCAGAGCTTCGGCAAAGGCACGGGTGTGCTCCTCGACGACATACACCAGCGGACGAATGATTCGGAATTCCCGTTTGCTTGACCACGTCATCGGAGGCAGCGAGCTAAGGCGGCCTGTGAAGAGCGCGTTGCGGAGAAAAGATTCGCAGAAATCGTCAGCGGTGTGGCCGAATGCGATCACCGTTGCGCCAAGATTTCGCGCTGATCTCGTATACCGCGCGGCGGCGATATCTGCTGCACAAATCGCAGCCGTGGTCCGGCTGTTCCGTGAGCAGGCGCACGGAAGGCTTGTCCTCAACGTAGATCCAGTCCACGCCGCGCTCGCGCAAGTATGTGCCGAGCGGCTGAATCGGCGCCAGGAATTTGCCTTGCTCGATCGTAAATGCGCACACGGAGAACGAGACCGGCGCGCGCTTTTGCAGCAATAGAAGTGCCTCGAGCAGCGTCACCGAGTCCTTACCCCCGGAAACGCCAACCGCAACGCGATCGCCATCTCGTATCATTCGGAAACGCGCGATCGCCTCCCCGACTCTGCGCAAAATGGTCTTTTCGAGATCCATCCTCTACACGATAGCGGATATAAGGAGAAGTGACTTGGCTAAAACACTAGTAGCGATAACGGGTGCATCGAGCGGGATCGGCGCGGAATTCGCGAGGAAACTGGCTCCGGAGCACGACCTGATTCTCATTGCACGCCGTAAAGAGCGGCTCGAGACGCTCCGGGACGATCTGTATGCCAAATACGGTTCACAAATCGAGGTAATTGCCGCCGATCTGACCGTTGAAGGCGATTTGGCCGGCATCGCGAGCCGAATCCTGGAAGAGCCGCGATTGGTGTTGCTGATCAACAACGCCGGTTTTGGCACCAAAGGGCGGTTTTGGGAAGCGCCTCTCGAAACCCAGGAGGCAATGCACAGACTTCACGTGATGGCGGCCATGCGACTGACCCATGCGGCTCTGCGCAATCTGGTGCCGCGGGACGTTGGTGGAATCATCAACGTTTCGTCCGTGGCATCGTTCATTCGCCGGCCCGGATCAGCGAGCTACGCAGCCACGAAGAGCTGGATGACGGTTTTCACGGAAGCGCTTTACGTGGAGTTGCGAAGCGTTCGCTCGCGCGTCGTCGTGCAGGCATTGTGCCCGGGGTTTACCCATTCGGAGTTTCATGAAACGCTGGGCGTACCGACGGAAGGATTGGCGCCGCGCGCCTTCTGGATGACTGCGGAACAGGTGGTGAATGCGTCCCTCGAAGGCTTACAAAGCCGGAAACTGTTCGTCATCCCGGGATGGCGATACCGATTGCTGGTCTCGCTTCTCACGAAACTGCCGAGCGGGCTGCGAGTAGCCTTTGAGTCGAGTATCCGGCCACGCAATAACTCCGCATCCATTTCCTCGCGGGAAACCGCGAATCGACTTGCGGGAAAAGAATAACTCTTTTCGCGTACTCAGCCGGCCCGCCGTATCAAGATAGGATCACCCGGCTTCCGTTTGGCGATGATCCGTGCCCGTTGCAGCACTTGCCTCAGCTCCGGCAGGCAATTGCCGTTGGACTCGAGTTTTCGAATACGTCGGCCGGCGGTAATCAGCGCCGCTCGTAACTGACGATGTGATGCTTCTAACTCTGCAATGCGTGCTCGATTCATGTTGGTGCGCTCATTTGGCTTATCGGCACGTTTGTGGCGACATTTGAGCGACGGAACTTTTTCAGCTTCTGAGCGTAAAATTAATGGAGGACTTAGACCATGTATTGCACCGTTTGTGGCATGGAGCTTTCGGATGCCTATCGATTTTGTCCGCAATGCGGAACTGCGACAGGTAAAACAAGCGTCTGGACGCACGCCAGCCGACCGGCACAGCCGTTTACCCGTCCTCGGGAGCAGGGCAAGATCGCCGGCGTGTGTGCCGGGATCGCGCGTTATGTGGGAGCCGACGTCACGCTGGTTCGCGTCCTGATGGTTATTCTTGCGCTCTGGCCCCCCGGTGTCGGACTTCTAATTTATTTGATCTGCTGGATCGTCATGCCGCGGGATCCGCTGGCTCTGCTCCCCTCGGGCGCGCCCGGCGGAACCGAGACCGCGCCGATGCACTCTTAATTCACCCTGTTTTCGTCGCATTCAAGAATCTGAATTCGAAAGCAAGAACCGGATCGTCTCGGCCCAGACGCGTTGTTACATTGGCTGCAAGCGAGGATCAGATGAAAACAACGACGAGTGCCTCATTACGAAATGCACAGCTTGCCGGCGCCACCCAGAATGACCCGCGTTGGGCGTCTATTGTCGCTCGGGAACCGGCAGCGGACGGAAAATTCTATTACTCAGTGAAGACCACCGGCGTGTACTGCCGCCCGTCTTGCGCGGCTCGGCTTGGCCCGGCCGGAGAACGTCCAGTTTCACGCGACACGACAAGACGCAGAAAAGGCGGGGTTCCGTCCCTGCAAACGTTGCAAGCCTGACCAAGCTCCTTTGGCCGAACAGCATGCGGCTGCCATTGCGAAGGTCTGCCGTCTCATCGAGAAGTCCGACGATGCACTGAGCCTCAGTAAACTGGCGGCTCAGACCGGGATGAGCGTGTTTCATTTTCATCGGGTCTTCAAGGCCGTTACCGGGCTCACGCCCGCCGGCTACGCTGCAGCGAACCGCGCAAAGCGCGTGCGCACGAAACTGGGTCAGAGTCACTCCGTAACGGAAGCCATATACGACGCCGGCTTCAACTCGAATGGCCGTTTTTACGAAACGTCGAACGAAGTGCTGGGCATGACTCCGTCGGAGTTCCGTGCCGGCGGCTCTAACACAGACATTTTTTTCGCAATTGGCGAATGCTCTTTAGGATCAATTCTGGTTGCAAAGAGCGAGCGAGGCGTTTGCGCCATTCTTCTCGGCAACGACCCGGCCCAATTGGTTCGCGATCTCGAGGACCAATTCCCTCGCGCGAATCTGATCGGTAACGAGAAGCGGTACGAGGAGCTGGTCGCGAAAGTCGTCGGTCTTTGTCGAGAAGCCGGGCGTCGGTCTGGATCTGCCGCTCGATATCCGGGGCACGGCGTTTCAGCAGCGAGTATGGCAGGCGTTGCGAAAGATCCCCGCCGGCTCGACGGCGAGCTACGCGGAGATCGCAAAAAAGATTGGCGTACCGAAATCCGTCCGGGCCGTTGCCCAGGCCTGCGCGGCTAACTCGCTGGCGATAGCCATTCCCTGCCATCGTGTCGTCAGAACCGATGGCGGACTCTCTGGGTATCGCTGGGGTGTGGAACGCAAGCGCGCGCTCCTGGACCGTGAAGCGCGCTTGTGAGCACCATAACCCAGCCCTCGATTTCGGCGCACCAGGCTGTCGAACGCGTGAATGCACTCGACTGGCAGAGCATCTCGCAAGAACTCGACAGCTACGGGAGTGCGATGCTCGAACACATCCTATCTCCCGATCAGTGCCAGGCGCTCGCGGAATCTGTACGCGGAAGATGATCTTTTCCGCAGCCGTATTGTCATGGGCCGGCATGGCTTCGGGCGGGGGGAATACAAATACTTCCGCTATCCCCTGCCAGACATCATCGCGGAACTTCGGACCGCGCTGTACCCGCGTCTTGCACCGGTCGCGAACCGCTGGAATACCGCCATGGGCTTCGATATTCGCTATCCCGAGAGCCACGCTGAGTTCATTCAGCGATGCCATGATGCGGGGCAGATCAGGCCAACCCCGCTGTTACTGCAGTACGGAGAAGGTGACTTCAACTGTCTTCATCAGGACGTGTACGGCGAGCACGTCTTCCCGATTCAAGTCGCCATTCTGCTGTCAGAACCCGGCAAAGATTTTACAGGCGGCGAATTTGTACTCACCGAGCAACGCCCGCGCATGCAATCGCGCCCCGAAGTTGTTCCGCTACACCAGGGCGACGGAGTTGCATTCGCCGTTCGTCATCGGCCTGTTCAAGGTACGCGCGGCAGCCTATCGCGTCAATCTTCGGCATGGCGTAAGCCGCCTGCGTTCCGGGCACCGTCATACGCTGGGCATCATCTTTCACGACGCTACATAGGAAAATCGCTGCCGTTCAGCGTTCCGCGACCAGGATAATTTCGTAAGCGAACAGCCCGGGCGCAAACGCCGTAAGAAGCCGGAGCAAGTGGCTTGCAGCGCGGAGTAATTTGCTCTCGGGCCGCAACGGAATCAATCGCTCGAGGGGAATAATCGTGTTGCGCCGGGCCGTAACCCGATATCCGTGCCGTTCCAGCAAATCGCGCGCCGTCTTCGCAGTAAAGAAGCGCAAATGCGACCAATCGAGAATGCCTCGATCGCTATAGCTAAAACGGCCGAAGAGCATCGTTATCCGGACGGCCAGGTTTACGGCATTCGGAACCGAGGCGATGACGTTACCCCTCGGCGCTATCAGCTGTTTCAAGTCTTCGAGGAGACAGCCGGGGTTCGCGAGATGTTCCAAAACGTCCAGCAGCAGAATGCGGTCGAACTGTTGGCCCGCTCGCAGCGCGACGTCCGGCAGACCGTGCTCGGCATCGATCTTTAATACGCGCTGACCCGTTCCGGCCAGGCGCTGAACGTAATAGGCGACAGAGTACAGGCTCCGCTTGGTCGCGTATGGAACAAAGTATTCTTCAAACTCCGGATACGAGCGGACCGCGCGCGATGTTTCGATATAGCGATACACCGAACGCAAAATCGCCTTCGCGTACTTCAGCCCATTTACGTAACAGATCTCGTCGCCATAAAACGTCGGAATCGGCACTTCGGCGATCCGGAAATTCTGATGATGAAGCTTAATGATGATTTCGGTGTCGAAGTGAAAATCATCGGTCAGATTGTCAAGCTTGATTTGCGAGAGAGCGTGGAGATTATAGGCTCGATAGCCGCTGTGAAACTCCGTCAGGTTCAGGCCCAGCGCACGATTCTCCAGAGCGGTGAGAAAACGGTTGCCCAGATATTTGTAAAACGGCATGCCGCCCTTAAGCGGCCCGCCGAAATCCTTCATCATGCGCGAGCCGAACACGGCGTCGGCTTCTCCGCGCACTAGCGGCGCGTACATGTGAGACAACAGCTCCGGCGCGTATTGCCCATCGCCATGCAGAAGCACAACGATGTCGAAGCCCTGTTCGATGAAGTAGCGGTATCCGGCCTTCTGGTTGCCGCCGTAGCCCAGGTTCTTCCGGTTTTTGAGCACGCGAAACTTGGGCAGATCGGACATCGCCTGGATACCCACCGCGAGTTCGTAAGTCGCATCCTGGCTCGCGTCATCGAACACCGCCACTTGCTCGACGTTGCGCCACACCTCCGGAGTGATGCGCTTCAGCACCTTGTTCAGGGTCGTCAGCGCGTTGTAGGCAACGATGAAGATGCCGATGCGCTTGCCCTGGTTTGCGGCCCGCTCCGGTGTCTCTTCGAGAGCGCTCTGGCGGAATTGCGGCAGCGGCTCGAAGGGAAGCGGCGGGCTTTCGACCGGTTTTTCGTAAGCAGGAGAGGTGGCCGGGGACGCACTCATAAGGCAGACGCGCAGGTCGCAAAGACCTGTCCCGGTTTGATCGTACCATCGGTTGGACGCCTTGCACCGGTCATTCGTATTAATGGTTTTTAAGCGTATTTAGGCTGTTTTACCCGACGCTGCTCGTGTAGATCGACGCAATGCTCAGCACAATCATGACGATGGCGGTGGTCCACGCAATGAAGTTTTGCCACGGCTTGTTCTTGAACGCGCCCATCAATCGAGGGCGGTTGATCAGACGCAGCATATAAATCAGCACGAACGGCAGAAGCATCCCATTTGCAACCTGAGAGTAGAAGATGAATTTCAGAAGAGGCAGCCCGGGGATCATGACAACAGCCGCGCCTCCGCCGATCAAAAGCGAATAGAGCCAATAGAAGACCGGGGCTTCCGAAAAGCGCTTGTCGACGCCCGACTCGAAACCCAATCCTTCGCAGATGTTATAGGAAGTTGCCAACGGCAAAATAGCGGCCGACAGCAGAGCGGCATTGATCAGTCCAACTGCGAACAGCACTGTTGCATATCTACCGGCGAACGGTTTTAGCGCCAGAGCCGCCTGAGCCACGTCAGTGATCTGCGGGTGATTCGAATGGTAGATCGTGGCGCCGCAGGCAACAACGATAAAAAACGCGATCACATCCGTGACAATGCAGCCGGTGATTACGTCCAGGCGGGAAATGTGATAGTTGCGCCGATTGATACCTTTCTCAACAATCGCCGCTTGTAAATAAAACTGCATCCACGGCGTGATCGTGGTGCCCACAATACCGACCACGGCGAGGAGATACGCCGAGTTGCTCGAGAGCGTAGGCAGGAACGTCTGCTTCAGCGCGAGGTCCCAATTGGGTTTGGCCAGGATTGCGGAAACCGGATATGCGAAATAAATGAGCGAAGCGAGAATCAGGATTTTCTCAACCGGTTTGTAGCGTCCCCGAACAATAATGATCCAGACCAGAGCCGCTCCAATCGGCACGACGATGTATTTGCTCGCTCCGAAAATGCCCATTCCGGATGCGAGACCCGCGAACTCGGAAATAATGTTGAAGAAATCCGCCAGGCCGAGGACCACCATAGTGAAAAAGGTGGCGCGAAGGCCAAACTCTTCACGTATGAGATCGGAAAGCCCCTTCCCCGTGACAGCGCCCATGCGCGCGGCCATTTCTTGAACGACGATCAGAGCGATGGTGACGGGAATGAGCGTCCAGAGGAGCTGATAACCGAACTCCGCACCCGCTTGCGAGTACACCAGGATGCCGCCGGGATCGTTATCGACATTGGCGGTAATAAAACCCGGTCCAAGGACTGCTAGAAACGCCACGAGGCGAGCGCTTATGAGCCCAAAGGGTGGTTTCCTACGAATGGCGCTCGGCGTCATGGTGATCGGAGGTGGCGGAAGTTCTACATCTTACTGTTCAGTACTCGAATTCGAAAAGCACCGTAACTTACTTACTCGGCGACGGCGCACTGTTCGATGGCGTCGTGTATTGATTCAGCCAGTCGATAACAGTTGCGTACCAGATTTGACTGTTTTGCGGTTTTAAAATCCAATGACCTTCGTCGGGAAATTGCAGCATCTTCGAAGGAACTTTCATCTCCTGAAGCGCCGTGAAAAGCTGCTGGCCTTGACCGATGGGAACGCGGAAGTCGATCTCACCCTGCGTCACGAGTGTGGGCGTCTTGAAATTTTTCACAAAGTAGCTCGCCGACCACTTATCGTAGAGTTCGCTGTTCTCCCATGGGAAGCCTTGAAACTCCCACTTTGGAAACCATAATTCCTCCGTGGTTCCCGCTTCGCTTCGCAGGTCGTATACGCCGGCGTGCGAAACCAGCGCCTTGAAGCGGTCCGTATGGCCGAGAATCCAATCGATCATGTATCCGCCGTACGAGCCGCCCGCGGCCGCCATTCGATCCTTGTCGACATACGGCAGATTCGCGGCGTAATCAACCGTCGCCATGATGTCGTCGTAAGGCCGGCCACCCCAATCGGCATTCACGGCATCCGTAAAGCCCTGTCCGTACCCGACCGAGCCGTGGGGGTTCGGCATGAACACGACATATCCGGCGGCAGCGAACACCTGCGCGTTCCATCGATACGTCCAGCTCTCGCCCCAATCGCCTTCCGGGCCGCCGTGAATCAAAAACAGCGCAGGATACTTTCGCCGAGGCAGTCCAGCCCGGCGGCTTGACGACAAAGCTCTCGACCTTCGCGCCTTCGGCCCCGTCTACGGAGATCCTCTCGAGCGGTGTCAGTTGGTATTGGTCGAGCAACGCATCGTTCAAATGCGTGAGTGGAACGCCCGCGCCTCCCTTCGAAGTGGCTTTGTTGATTTCAACCGGCCGGGAGCCGCTCTGGTCGCAATAGATCATCGTCTTGCCGTCGGCAGTGAACTGAACATCGCTAATCGACGTGGGGCCTTGCGCCACCGTGCGGATCGCTCCGCCGCCGGCCGGCATCATCAGCAAAGGAACCGCGCCGTGATCGTCAATGGTGAAAAAGATCTGTTTGGAATCCGGGGACCATGTGTAACTTTCCACCCATCGGTCGAGCGAATCCGTGAGGCTGTTCGTCTTACCCGATTGCAAGTCGAGAACGGCGAGCCGCCACTGGTCACTTTCGTATCCGGCGCGAAGCTGTGTCCGATACGCGAGAGACTTTCCGTCAGGCGAGTACACCGGCCCCTCATCGGCGGCAGGATTCGTGGTGAGGCGCTTCGCCGCGCCTCCGGCCACCGGAATGGTAAACAGATCGGAATTCGTACTGGTCGAAGGATCGGGATCGGTATTCGCCACATAGGTAACGTCCACGCTATCGGGCGAGAATACGTATGCTTCCGGACCGCCCAGCGAGAAGGGAGGGACGTTCAGATTCCCCGGCGTCAAGTCGCGAATTTTGCCTGTCCCGTCAGACGCCTGAATCAAAATGTGGCGCCGCCTCGTCCCTTCGTACTGAGTCCAATGGCGGTATAGCAGCGAATTGAAAGTGCGTACGTGCGTCTTGGACGCTGTTTCCGCATCCAGTTTTGTCTTGTTGCAAGCTGCGTCATAATCGGCGCCAGGCGCGGCGGTCGGAGCCTCACAGCCCGGAAAAACATCGCTGGTAAAGATCGATGAGTTTGCCGTCCGGGGAGACCGTCTCGCCATCCGCTTCGGTGGGCAGATTCGTAATCGGCTTCGGGCCGGCTCCGGCCGGGTCCATCGACCAGACTTGCGAGCCATTGCTGCGGTTCGAGATGAAAAGGATGTGCTTGGAGTCAGGCGTCCAACGCGGCCGCGTATTCAAGGTTCCGTCGTTTGTCAGCCGCTGTGGCGCGCCACCGTCGACCGGAACAACATAGATCTGCGTTGGTTTGGCATTGTTGGGCAGATCGACGCTTTGCACGGTGAACGCTACCAGCTTGCCGTCGGGAGATAATTGCGGGTCGCCGATGCGGAGGATTTTCATCATGGCATCGAAGGTAAACGGAGCTTTAACAGCGGCAACCGCAGCTAACCTGAGCACGAGTGCGAGCAGCAGTAACCGGGCGACGATTCGCATGCCCTATCATTCTAGCGGCGACCTGCTAACTTTTAAGAATCTGTCTGTACGAATCTGAATGCTTCGAGATTTTCGCGGAGTACGCCCGCGCATCGCTGCATCCGCCTACATTGACCAAAGCGCGCAAGTAATCGGCGACGTCGCCGTTGGTGAGAGATCCAGCGTGTGGCCCAATGTGTCCATCCGAGGCGATGTGAACTTCATTCGGGTCGGAGATGAGACCAGCATCCAGGACAATTCGGTTTTACACGTCGATCGCGAGACGTACCCATGCGTCGTCGGCAATCGCGTAACCGTGGGCCACGCTGTGGTTCTGCATGGATGTGAAGTCGGCGACGATGCTCTGATCGGAATTGGAGCCGTCGTGCTGAACGGCGCGAAAATCGGCACCGGAGCGATTGTCGCGGCGGGATCATTGGTGCCGGAAGGCATGGAGATTCCGGCCAACATGCTGGCCATGGGCACCCCCGCCAAGGTCAGGCGCGAAGTTACCGCCGACGAGCAGACGCGCTTTCGCAAGAACTGCGAGAGTTATGTCAACTTGACCGCGATCTACAGGAACCAACAGTGATTCAGGCCGTTCGGGGGATGCGAGACATCCTGCCGCCGTCCTCCGGCATTTGGAATCAAGTAGAGGACGCAGCCAGAAGAACGTTTTGCGTTTTCAATTACCAGGAGATCCGCACGCCGCTTCTTGAGCAAACAGTGCTTTTCGCCCGCGGCGTCGGGGAAGAGACCGATATTGTCAGCAAAGAGATGTACACATTCGAGGACCGCGATGGAACATCGTTAACGCTGCGGCCCGAGAATACCGCCTCGGTTCTTCGCGCCTATATCGAGCACCGGCTCGATCAACAGCCCGGTCTCAAGAAGCTGTTCTACATTGGGCCAATGTTCCGGCGCGAGAGGCCACAAAAGGGGCGGTATCGCCAGTTTTATCAGATCGGAGCAGAAGCGATCGGCTCGGAGTCGCCGGCCGTGGACGCGGAGGTGATCGAGTTAGCAGTGAGGATTCTCGAAGCTGTGGGCGTCCGCGATTTCGAGTTACTGATGAACTCCGTGGGATCGAAGGAGTCGCGGGCCAGATACAACGAAGCGTTGCGGGCCGAGCTGAAAGAAGTTGCGCCGAGACTATGCGCCGATTGCCGCCGCCGAGCCGAGACGAATCCGCTCCGGGTGCTGGATTGTAAAGTGCCGCAAGACCAGCCCATCATAGACCGCCTCTCTTCGATTCTCGATTTTCTCAATGCAGAGGACCGGGATCATTTCGCGCGAGTCCGAACGTTTTTGGACGACCGCCACATCGCCTATACAGTGAAGCCGCGTCTGGTCCGCGGTCTTGACTACTACGCGCGCACAACATTCGAGATTACGCATGGCGGGCTAGGAGCCCAGAACGCGATTCTCGGTGGAGGAAGATACGACGGGTTGGCAGAGGTCCTTGGTTCGAAATCGCCTGCACCCGGCATCGGGTTCTCCATGGGCGAGGACCGGCTGGTGATGACCGTCGAAGAAGGACAGACGCTGCGTCCGCCCACGCTCGACGTATATGTCGTGCCAATCGGAGACGAGGCGTTGCGGCACTGCGGCGTATTCGCGCAGGAGATCCGGAACGCAGGACTTTCCGTCGAAGTGGGAACCGAGCACAAGCTCAAGCGGATGATGGAGCTGGCCGGCAAAACCGAGGCCCGGTACGCGTTGATTATTGGCGAGAACGAAATGATGGCGGGATCATACACACTGAAGGATATGGAATCCGGAAAGCAGGAATCCTTGAATCATAAGGATCTGCTGAACCGGCTGACACACCTCCGGCGAGCCGGCGCGCGCTAGCCGAACGACATGGCAGAAATCAAGTTGGATTTTCTAGGCGACCTACAGCGTACTCACACGTGCGGAGAGTTGCGGGCGAGCGATGAGGGTCAGCGCACCGTGCTGATGGGCTGGGTCCACCGGCGGCGCGATCTCGGAGGACTGATCTTTATCCATCTGCGCGATCGGGACGGGATTACGCAGATCGTCTTCGACGAAAGCAAGAATCTCGAAGCGCATCGCCGGGCGCAAGAGCTGAGCACCGAATTCGTGATTGCTGATTGAGGGCACCGTGACGCGCCGCGCTCTGGAAACCATCAACGCGACCCTCGCGACGGGAGAGATTGAAATTGCGGCGAGCAGGATCTGGATTTTGAACGAGTCCCGCACGCCGCCATTTCCGCTCGAAGAAAGCGCTGATGTGAAGGAAGAAGTGCGGTTGAAGTACCGGTTTGTAGATCTCCGCCGGCCGCACATGCAGCGCAACATTATCATGCGCTCGAAGGTTTCGTTTGCCATCCGGCAGGCGCTCTATGCTGAAGGCTTTTTAGAGATCGAGACTCCGTTCATGACGCGGTCGACTCCCGAAGGGGCGCGCGATTACCTTGTGCCGAGCCGGGTGCAACCGGGCAGTTTTTATGCGCTGCCGCAATCGCCGCAAATTTTCAAGCAGCTCTTAATGGTCAGCGGATACGAACGATATTTCCAAATCGTGCGCTGCTTTCGCGATGAGGATCTCCGGGCGGACCGCCAGCCGGAATTCACCCAGATCGATATAGAAATGTCATTCGTGCGGCCGGAAAACGTGTTCCAAGTGGTGGAGCGCCTGATCTCGAGCGCGTGCGAAGCGGCCGGAAAGCGCATCGAGAAACAGTTTCCACGGATGACTTATGCCGAGGCGATGCGCAGCTACGGAACCGATAAGCCGGATCTCCGAATTCCTCCGTTTCATTGCGTCGAGGATCTGTTCCAGGGAACGAATCTCGAGTCCGGAGGGATTGCCGCTGGTCGCCATCCATATTCCCGGAACAGGCAGGCTGAGCCGCAAAGAGCGGGATGAGATAAAGTTGTTCGGCCAGGATCGCGGACTTCGCGTTTACGACGATTTGAATCGCCTGCAGCGCGATTTCCCGGATACCGTGGCTGCCCTGCAGCAGCGGGTGGGCGCGAGCGGGGAGGACCTCCTGATCCTGGCGGCATGGGCGCGCGAAAAACCCACCGTATTGCCGGAAGAGGCCGTGCTCCAGGCGTGCGGACAACTCCGCCTATTTATCGCGCAAACATACAAGGACCGCCACAAGCTGCTCAATCCGGAAAACTTCCAATTTCTGTGGGTCGTCGATTTCCCGATGTTTGAGTGGGACGCGGCCGAGCAGCGGTGGAACGCGGCGCATCATCCGTTTACGTCGGTGCACGACGCGGATTTGGACAAGCTCACCACAGATCCGGCCCATTGCCGCGCGAAATCCTACGATTTGGTGCTCAACGGAGTGGAACTCGGCTCCGGTTCCATCCGCATTCACCGGCGCGATGTGCAGACTGCGGTGTTTTCCGCGCTCGGATTCAGCGAGGAGGAGGCGCAGCGGCGGTTCGGGTTTCTGCTTTCAGCCCTCGAGTACGGAGCGCCTCCGCACGGCGGAATCGCGCTCGGGTTGGATCGGCTCGTGATGATTCTGGCGGGAGAAGAATCCATTCGAGAAGTGATTCCGTTCCCGAAAACCGCAAAGGCGGCGGATTTGATGTGCGAAGCGCCTGCGCCTGTCCCGGAGCGGCAGCTTCGCGATCTCGGGATTCGCTTGTTATAGTGCGGTGTGTATGGAGACCACAACGCAGATTTCCGTTGAAGAGTATCTGAAGACGGCCTACCATCCCGATTGCGATTATGTCGACGGGGTTGTGGAGGAGCGGAACTTGGGCGACCGCGATCACTCCTAGATACAGAGAAGTTTCATCATTTTCTTTGGGAATCGCTTCCGTGAAACCGGACTCGCTGCGTGGCCGGAATGGCGTGTCCAGTTGAAGCCAACGCGATTCCGCGTGCCTGACGTGGTTGTAACGCGCGGCGAGCCGGACGAGCAGATACTCACGAAACCGCCTCTGCTGTGCATCGAGATTCTTTCCCCCGAAGACACCATTTCGCGGATGAACGCCAAAGTGAAAGAGTATCTCGAGTTCGGCGTTCCGGTCGTCTGGGTTGTAGACCCCAGCGAGCGCCGCATTTGGATCTACCGGCCGAACGGAATGGAAGAGGCGGCAAACGGCGTAGTGAAGCTGGATGGAACTTCGATCGAAGTTCCTTTTTCTCAAATCTTCGAATAACCGTTGCCGCCTACGCAATCCCCCGTACCCGGCGAATTCCTGCGCGCGCATGACGAGACTCATGGCCCGGCGGAATAATCGGCAAAATCAAAGCGGAAGGATAGCTCTGGTCATGAAAAATCGTCTGCTTGGCTTTGCTAGGTTTCGCCTGATACGCGTTCGGAGCGGCGGAGTTTAGATTACGATCGAAACGCGGGAAATTGCTGCTGGAGATCTCCAGCCGGATGCGGTGGCCGGCGGAAAACACGTAGCTCGTCACTCCGGCGTCGATGTTGATCTCGTACGCCGCGTTCCGCTTCACGAACACGGGGTGATCGAGCGAAAGCCGGTATCGCAGGCGTTCGATTCCGTCCGTAACCAAAAGAGGCCGCCCGTCCGGCTCGACATCGACCAATTTCGCAGTGAAATCGGTATCGTTAGCCGAAGTCGCGACGAACAAGTTCGCCCGCACCGGTCCAGTGACCTCGATATCATCGTGAAGCGGAGCCGAGGTGTAGACGAGAACATCCTTCCTGCCCTCAACGGGAGCTTGGTCGAGCGGGCCTGCCGGAAGCACTCTCGGGTCGCAGCAAATCGCTCCTCCCATCGTCGGCACAGGTTTTTTCGGATCGTAAGTAAACCCATCCCCGTGCGCTTCTCGCATGGCAGCCCAGCTCAGGAGGCCATCCCCGAAACGCGTGTTCGCGTGACCCTCGCTCGCCAAATAGAGCGGCGCATATCGCGTGCGAGCCAATGGCCACTCTCGTTCTTCTCGCCAGATATTCGGCCCCATGACGAAGATATGCAGAATAGACCCGCCCCGGATCCTCGCGCGGTCCGGCGATTTCTTCAGCCATTGGTCGAACCAATCTCCCTGTTTAGCCCGTATCGGGATGCTTGCGTCCAAACCAAAATTTTTCGTAGGAAATTTGAGGCCGGGATTATGCGCCCAAGGTCCGATCCAGGTGTCAATCTTTTTGCCGCGGCTCGCTAAACGCGAGAACGCGTCCAGATCGCTTTCGGCGTAGTTATCAAACCAGCCGCCAAACGAGAGCACCGGCAGATTGATCCGGCTCAGGCGCTCTCGGATGCTCAGATTCGCCCAATATGCGTCATAGGAGGGATGATCGAGAGCGGTTTTCCAGATCGGCAGATCCACGCCAGACGCCTCATCCGCCGTGCGGACCGGCAAGTGATAAATGTAGCTCGCGAACAACGGGTGCACGTGTGACGGGGGAGTGAAGTTCTGCACCAACCATAAGAGTCGATGCCCCAGTTTGAGCGCGCCTCCGGGGGAATAATAGCGGTCCAGATACTCGTCGTCCCCCGAGCAGATTGGCGAAATAGCCCAAAGGTGGGGGTTGTCCGTAATTGCCGCCCACCACTGGGCCAGTCCGAGATAGGAACCTCCGGCCATCGCGACGCGGCCATTGGACCAGGGCTGCCCGGCAATCCAGGTGATCGTGTCATTTCCGTCCGCAGCCTCCTGCTGGGTAGTTCCGAACGAGCCCTGAGAAGCGAACCGCCCTCGAACATCCTGGACAACCACGGCGTACCCGCGGCGCGCAAACAAACGGTAGCTGCGGGCGCTTCCCGATTTGCGGTTATAGGGCGTGCGAACGAGCACTGTGGGCCATCGCTGGCCGCCCAGCGGCAGGTAGATATCGGCCGCGAGGCGCACTCCATCGCGCATCGGAATCGCATGGCCGAGCTGCTCCTGAATATCGGGCATCGCGGGACTCTGCCGAACCACTTGCGCCTCGAGCGTTCGGCTGCCGAATGTCGCCAGCACTGCGAGTCCAAGCTTTGCCAAGCAAGAGATCACTGCGAAACTCGAGAGAAATCCTCGACCGGCTTCGGCCGCGCGCCGAACAGAGCCGTCCCCACTCTCACGATTGTCGCGCCCTCTTCAATCGCAACTTCCAAATCGCCGGACATTCCCATCGAGAGATTGGTCAATCTGAAATCGCGGCCCAACTGCGCCAGCCGCTGAAAGTACGGACGGGATTGCTCCGGATCGTCCGACCAGGGAGGCATCGTCATCAATCCGGTAACCGTGATGCTTGTGAGACCTGCGGCAGCCTCTAATAGCTGCGGGATCTCCCCGGCGGAAGCACCGCTCTTGTTTTCCTCTTCGGAAAGCTTGATCTCGAGCAGCACCTCGACAACACGGCCGTTTTCGCGCGCCGCGGCATCCAATCGGCGAAGCAGTTTTGGCGAATCGGCGGTCTGAATCACTTGAAACAGCTCGCACGCCAGTTTGGCTTTGTTCGTTTGCAAGTGTCCAATGAGGTGAAATCGCGCATTCGATAAATCCCCGAGCTGCGGCCGCTTCTCAGCAAATTCCTGCACATAGTTTTCGCCGAATTCACGAATTCCAGCGTCGTACGCCTTCCGAATCGCCGAGGCAGAAAATTTCTTTGAGACAGCCACTAATGTTACGGCTGAGGGAGGGCGCCCAGCCCGCTCGGCAGCCCGGGCAATCCGTTGATTCACCGCCTCCAATCGAGTTTGAAAATTGGATTCATCAAGTGGCAAACTCCATGATAAGGGCACTCCCAAAGGGTCAGTGCGTTCGGAACCGGAGCACCTGCTTACCGCGGTCGAAACGTTTCTAGCAACGTGCCGCAACCCGGCGCTGCTCGAATACGGCGAAGATATCGTGCTCCTTCGACCGGGCGAGTTTGCCCTCGAGATTCGATCCGAGAGGCTCTGGATCGAGGCTTGGAGCGAGACGCGCAGCATTTCGCGACGGATTCTGACAATTGAGCGGCAGACGACGGGAGTGCTCGAGTGCAGCATTCACAGATTCGGCGGCGCGCCCGGAAAACTGAACTTTCTCGATCTCGACCGGCCGCAAACAGCTCACAAAACGCTGAGCGGCATCCGCCAGAACTTTGCCGAAGTGTTCCGCCGCATGCTGCACCGCCAATTTCCGGGCTGGGAGATCACGGCTTTATCGTGCGGAATGGATTTGCAAAGGTCCTTCTCCTCAATATTTCCGCGTGCCCGGCTTTCGCGCGGCAATCGGCAGATCGCGGCGCTGGCTTGCGCAAGCGTGGAAGACGAAAGCCCGATGCTGAGCTTCGCGCTGATCTGGCACCATTACATTCAAAGCCACAGCCAACCGGGAACGCACACTCCGTTGTGCTTGTTTCTGCCGGAAGCGGGCGGAATCTTGACAGCGCAGCGGGTTCGGATGCTGAGGCACGAGTCGCTCGAGCCGCGAATGTTCCGATTCAATCGGCACGGCTCGGCGGGCGAGGTGGACGCGGCTGATTTAGGAAATCTCGCTACGCGCGTCAGTGCAGGTGCAAACGAACGCTGCGCGAAATTCACATCCCGATGGAGTGCCGACGCCGGGTCAGAGCGCTGGTTCGAAGCGGCTGTGCGTTCGCACATCCAGCTCATCGACCCCGGCGTGTTGCAGGCTCCCGTGCATGGCCAGGTGTTCACGCTCGCCGGACGCGATCGTGATTTGATCGACCTGCTTGCAGTCACCAGCTCCGGGCGCTTGGTGGTGCTCGAGCTCAAAGTATCGGAAGACCTTCACTTACCGCTGCAGGCGCTGGATTACTGGATGCGAATCCGGTGGCATGCGCAGGCGGCTGAGTTAGACCATTTGTTTCCCGGCGTGTCGATCACTTCGGAAGCGCCCCGGCTCTTGCTGGTTGCGCCCGCCAACTCGTTTCATCCATCAAACGCGGCGGTTCTCAGCTACTTCTCGCCCGAAATCGAGGTCGAGAGAATAGGTATCGGCTCGGATTGGCAGCGGAAGTTTAAGGTGGTCTTGCGGCTCAGCGGCGCAGATGATCCTATTTCGCACAGGAGCTCATTCATATCGCAGAGCGCTGGCCGGATCCGTCCCGGCGGCACGGCGCGCCGGGAGCACACAGGCGCAGAACGCAGTACTCGCGAGCAGAATGACGACGCATAGCATCGTAAGGGGGTCGACGGCCTTGACCCCGAACAATACGCTTCTGATGAGCTGCGCGCACACCGACGCGCAGAACAGACCGGCCACAAGCCCGATCAATACCGGCCGAAAGCCGCGCCGAAGCACCGACTCGAACACGTCACGCCTACTCGCGCCAAGTGCCAGCCGCACAGCGATTTCCGTTCGGCGCTGCGCGACATTGTAGGCAATCACGCCATAGATCCCAATCAGGGTAAGTGCAAGCGCGGCGCCCGCGAAACCGGCCGCAAGCCTCATTTGAAAGAATCGGCGTGTCAAAGACTCGGAAACCACTCTCGATATCGTTCTCGTGTCCGTGGCAGGAAGAGATGGGTCAATCTCGTGAAGACGTTTGCGGATTTCGGGAATGATGCTGGCCGGGTCACTCGCGGTACGAACTATCAAATCGCCGCTGTCCAAGCCTTGATGCCAGTACGGAACATACACCATGAGCGTCGGTTCGCGATCGAGCGTTGTGGCGTGGACGTCTTTGACGACACCGACCACTTCGGCTTTCCCGACCATTGCGCCTGTGCTGAACTTCTTCCCGATTGGATTTTGCCCCGGCCACAGCTTCGAGGCAAGCCGGGCCGAGACCACCGCAACGGCGCGTCTCCGGTCAACCGGCTCAATGAACCGGCCTTGAATCAGCGGGATTCCAAGTGTTCTGAAATACTCCGGACTAACGTAGCGGACGTTAATTTCAATGTTGGTTCGGGAGACGGGGTCCAAGGCAGGCTTATCGGCGCCATCCAGGTCTATACCGTTGACCATGGATTCACCCGTCAACGGCAGTTTTGAAATGAATGCCGCCGATTGCACACCGGGAATCGAGCGAAGCCTCTGCAGCCCCCGGTCCCAAAATCGAAGACTATCTTGCTCCGTTTTGTAGCGCGCATACGGCAAGGAAATGTCAACCGCCACGGCCTGTTCCACCGTGAAGCCTTTATCGGTACTCAGCAGTCGAGCCAGGCTTGTCATCATCAAGCCCGGCGCCAAACAGCAGCACCACGCTGATCGCCACTTCGCACCCGATGAGGATCTCTCGAAGCCGCAAAGACTGCCGATTGCCCGCCACGGTATGGCTGCCGGCCCGAAGCGATTCCTGGCTGTCGATTTTTGTGACTCGCATTGCGGGGACCAACCCGGAAAGTAGCCCGCAAGCGACGGACATCAGGAGCGAGAACGCGAATACACGCATGTCGACCTGAACTTCATCCAGACGGGGAAGGTGCACGGGAGCGCTCGCGGTGAAGGCGTGAATAGCCATAACGGCTAAAGAGAGGCCCAGCGCTCCTCCGGCGAAGCCTAGAAGCAATGTCTCGATCAGAATCTGCTGAACCAGCCGTGTTCGCCCTGCCCCAAGCGCAGTGCGAATCGAGAACTCTCGAAACCGCACGCTGGATCGCGCCAATACGAGATTCGCCAGATTCAGACACACGATTAGCAGCAATAACAATACTGCCGCCATCAATATGTATAACGGCGTACGAACCGGAGCGGAAATCACGTCCTGAAGCCGCTTGCCAAAAACGCGCAATCCTTCACGAAGGTGATGTTCAGCGTCGATCCGATGCTCGAGCATATCGAGCTCGGCGATGGCTTGCCGCAAAGATACGTTTGGCTTCAGGCGTCCGAACACCACGTAATCGAAATCGCCTCCCCAGTCGTCGCCGTAGCTTCCGGTGAGCGGCATGAACACTTCCGTGTTCTTGCCGAGGGCCGCTAGAGGACCCAAATCGTCATTCTTTGGGAACCGAAAGTCCGGCGGAAGAATGCCGACTACCGTATACGGCGCGTAGTCAACGGTGATTGTCTTTCCCACGAGGTTAGGATCTCGGCCAAAGCGCCGGCTCCATAAGGAATCTGTGAGGATTGCGACTTGCCCACGACCTTTCTGCCCCTCTTCGGGAAGGAAAGAACGGCCGATCTGGGGCTGCACTCCCAACACTGAAAGCAAATTTGTGCTGACGTGCGCACTACTCACTTTGATCGGTTCGCCGCCGGTCAGATCTGCCGTACCGCCTTCGATCGCAGCGAACGATTCGAACGAGCGCGCATGGTCACGCCAGAAGAGAAAGTGCTGGTAATTGACGGGCAGACTGGGATAGGTCGCGGCCAGTGGTGCAACGATTTCCCGTATGTTGACGAGCCGGTCTGGCTCGGGGTACGAAAGCGGCTTCAGCAGGACCGTATTCAAGAGAGAAAAGATCGCGGTCGCTGATCCGATTCCAATACCCAGCGAAAGAATCGCGACCAGTGTAAAAGAACGCGCGTGCCGAAGCGTTCGAATCGAATAGACGCAATCTCGCTTCAACCGGTCCCAGACAGCAAAACCCCAAACACTTCTTGCATCCTCCTGGGCGCGCAAAGGACTCCCAAGATCGCGGCGGGCGGCAAATCTCGCTTCCTCTGGCGTCGCTCCTTCGCTGAGCGCATCATCTGCGGCCAGCTCCACGTGTGATCGCAATTCCTCTTCGAGCGAAACTTCGCGTGCGCGGCGATTCCAAGGCAGCAGCAGAAACAGTTTCTTCCAGAGAAACATACAACTACTCCTGAGCTTCTGACGGCTTCAAAACATTGCCCATCGCACGGACGAACTCATCCCAGCGCGACATGGATGAGGAGAGCCTCGCGCGTCCTGCCGCGGTTAACCGGTAATGACGCACCCGGCGATTGTTGTCCGACATTTCCCATTTCGCCGTAATCAGCTTCTGCATTTCCAACCGCTGCAGCGCCGGGTAAAGCGACCCGGCTTCCGCCAGCAGGACATCATTGGACATCTGCCGGATGAATTGGGCGATGCCATACCCGTGTTTCGGCCCAAACACAAGAGTCCTGAGAATTAGGATTTCGAGCGTGCCCTGCAAAAACTCCAATCGCTCGTTTTTCGGCTTCGGCATAAGAGCAGTATACTACGTTCGCCTATATATAGGCGATCACAATTCACAAGCTTGGCCCTTAAATCGGCCACAGCTCCCGATCTGCAGAGGTTAAAGTGGTGGTACGACACCCATGCAGCCTTTGATCAAAATACGCAAGGCGATGAGTACGCTGAATCCCAAGCCGATTCGGGAGATAAGCGGGCATGTTCCCCGCATCGCCTTGTATGCCGCAACTCCGGCAGACTATGCACGGATGGAAAACTTTTTTCTCCGCGATCTGAGCCCCAGGCGGCGCGCGGAATCGGCCCCGATGTTGGTCCGTGAGCCGAACCCCAGCCGCGGCATCCGTTACGATCTCGCCGTTTATGGCGAGGACGTTTCTGCTCCTAGCGGGGCAATCGTATTTCAGCCCCAAAGAGAGCACCTGTTCATCGAAAGAGTCCTCTCCAGACATCGGGATCTTGGTGTGGCCCTCGCCAAGAATTTCCTTCCGTTCAGACGCCCTTTTGTCCACCGCGTCATTGCAAAAACTTGCCGGGAGAATACTCTGTTCTCTCTCGCGACCGCCCTTCCCGACATCATTCCGAGCGTCATCGAATTGCCGTGGGCAGTCGCGGAGTTCGCCTCCGACACCGCTTTTCTAACGATGAACCAGGTCCGAATGGCTTTTCTGATTGCCGCCGCAAGCGATCGTGAAGTCGGCTACGTGGAGCAGAAGTCGGAGGTCGCCACCGTCATCGGAAGCGCTTTTGGGTGGCGGGCTCTCGCAAAACAACTGGTCGGCAAAGTCCCATTTGGAGGAGGTCTGTTAGCCAAAGCCGCGGTTGCGTACGCTGGAACGAAGGTTCTCGGATTGTCGCTCGATCACCTATACAGCATCGGCTACACATACACGCGCGAGGAGCGCAACCGGCTGTACGGAGACGCCTACAATCAGGGTAAGAAAGTGGCCGCACGAATCTTGAACTACTTGCGTCCGGATCTGGCGCAAAAATACGCTGGGCGCATGGCGGCGCACGCAGCGACTGGCCCTGCGGAATCGCAAATCTATTAACTTTTAAGGAGTAAACAGTCATGAAAAATGTTCTTCTTTCGCTGCTTGCGACCGCCGCTCTGCTGTGCGGCGATTCGCTCGTTTTACGAAATGGGACGACCATTCAAGGTACGTTTTTGGGCGGCGATAACCGCTCGGTTCGCTTTGCCACGGGCAATCAAGTGAACACGTACTATCTCACCGACATCGATTCGATTTCGTTCAGTGCGCCCCCTGGGGCGAGCGCGCCCCAGTCCGGCGCCGCAAATAATCCCCCGCCGCCCGACGCCCCGAATCCTCCACCCGGTCAGCCGAATAGCCCTCCGCCCCCGGATCAAACCGCGCAGGCGCAGCCCGCGCCCGACGCCTCGGCAACTCCCGGTCCGATGGGCATTGTAGTACCCGCTGGGACGGCCATGACCATTCGTCTGATCGATCCGGTTAACTCGGAACGCGATTCGCTGGGCCAGACGTATCGAGCGAGCATCGATCAGCCCATCGCGATCAACGGACAAACGGTCATTCCGCGCGGAGCGGATGCGACCGTGGCGCTCGTGCAATCAAAGCAATCGGGCAAGATTCAAGGCCGAACCGTTCTCACACTGCAGTTGAGAAGCGTGACAGTGAACGGTCAGTCTCACGACGTTGTGAGCAGCGATGTGGTGCAAGCCAGCGCATCGCGCGGCGCGCGTTCCGCCAAGGTGATTGGCGGGACAACGGCGCTGGGCGCAATTATCGGCGGTATCGCCGGCGGCGGCGCCGGAGCAGCTATCGGAGCAGGATCGGGCGCGGCGGTGGGAACGGCGGCGCAGGTAATAACGTCGGGTCAGAAGGTCAAGGTTCCGGTCGAAACGCGCTTAACCTTCAATCTCCAAAATCCGCTGAACCTATAACACATCGAACCCGTTGCTGACGCGCGCGGCTCAGTTTCGAAATCATCAGCCCTGCACGGCTCCGCTGATCAGGCTGAAGAGCAAGACCGCCAGCACGATTGCGGTAACCACGACGAACTTCCTGTCGCGCTCGAGCGCGAAGCCAACCAGGGATAATGCCACCCGCGCGATCGGCGTCGCGATTAAGAGAAGCGCACCCAACTGAATTAGCGATCGTCCGCGAAATGCAAACGCTCCGGCAACGATCTGCGAAACAATGCGATCAATGCTCGGCTCACCGTGGAAGGTGTGGTGATCCGATACCTCGTGGCCATGCCGTGCGAGATAATACACACCGCCGCAAAAAACAACGAGCGCAGAGAGGAGCACGCCAGTGCGCAGGACAACGCTGACCAGCCGTTCGATCCTCTTGTCGTCCATCTTAGGAACCGTCATATCTTCCCTCGGATGCCGTTGACAATCATTTCGAGCGCAATAAACACCACGATCACGGCGAATCCCTTCCGCAATAGCGGAACAGGCGCGCGAGGCAGAAATCGCGAGCCCACGAGCGAGCCCGCAAGAACGCCCAGCATAACCGGCATGACTAGCGTGGGATCGACATAGCCCTTGCTCAAATACAAGCTGGCGCTGGCCGCGGCAGTCACCCCGATCATGAAGTTACTGGTGGCGGTCGATACCTTGAACGGAATCTGCATCGCCTGATCCATAGCGATCACTTTGAGGGAACCGGAGCCGATGCCCAAGAGACCCGATACAGCACCCGCCCCGAACATCAATCCGAATCCGGTTTTGACGCGGCGCACTTGGTAAGACACGCGTGTCTCGCCTGCTTGATAAGACCCGTTCAGTTTCAGTCTTTCAGCCAGAGGGTCCGGTGCAAGCGTCTCGCTCGAAGCCTGATGCCCGCGGGTGGTCTGCCAAGCCGCCTGAAGCAGGATAATCCCAAAGATAATCGCAAGCGCGCGCGTGGGAACCCGCGTGCCGAGAAACGCCCCGAAAACCGCGCCGATGGTGGTGGCGATCTCGAGGAACATGCCGATTCGGATGCTCGAGAATCCGTCCCGCACGTACGCCGCAGCGGCGCCCGAGGAAGTCGCGATCACGGAGATCAAGCTGGTACCGATGGCGTAGTGGATGTCCACGCCCAGGAACAGCGTAAGAACCGGCGTGATGATCATCCCGCCCCCCAGGCCGGTGAGCGAGCCGACGAAACCGCCCACGAGAGCAGCGGCGAGAACGATGGGTGTGAATTCAGCGACAGTCATGCTCTAAAGAGATGCACTAAAGTGAGCTTACAGACAGCACACACCATGAGAACATTCGTATTCGTGATGATGGCCCTCCTAGCGCGCGCCCAGACGACTGCTCCTGTTCGATCACCCGAGATTCAATCAGACGGGCGGGTCACGTTCCGCTTTTTCGATCCACACGCAGAGACGGTCGTTTTGCATTTAGAGGGTTTGAAAGATCCAATCCCCATGGGAAAAGGAGCAGACGGCCTGTGGAGCGTTACCACCGAGAAACTTGTGCCCGATCTGTACAACTATTCGTTCGAGGCCGACGGCGTCCACTTGCTCGACCCGTCGAATCCGAACATCACACCGAACCTTTTTTATCCATCGAGCTACGTAATTATCCCCGGCGACCCACCGCGCCCGTGGGAGATGACGGACATACCGCATGGCGTCGTTCATCATCACTTCTACAGATCTGCGGCCGGGCACGACAATGAAGACTATTACGTGTACACGCCGCCCGCATACGATCCGAACGGCCAAACTCGATATCCGGTTCTGTACCTGCTGCACGGATACAGCGATGACGCGAGCGCATGGACAACGGTCGGCAGAGCAAATCTGATTCTCGATTCGCTGATCGCCGACGGGAAAGCGAAGCCCATGATTATCGTGATGCCGCTGGGATACGGAGCACCCGAGATCGTTCAGCGCACCCATCCTTTTGGAGCGCCGCTGCACAACGCAGAGCTGCGGGAAAAGAATTTCAGGCAATTTACGGCGATGTTGCTGGATGAGATTCTGCCCGGGGTCGAGAAATCGTATCGCGTAGCGACGGACAGGAATTCTCGGGCGATTGCTGGGCTGTCGATGGGCGGCGCCGAATCGCTGCTGACGGGAGTGAATCACCTCGACCAATTCTCGTGGGTCGGCTCCTTCAGCGCGGGAACGTTCAGCGAGGACTTCGATACCGATTTCCCGCAATTGGGCGCTTCGAGCAACGCGAAACTTCACCTCCTTTGGATCGCATGCGGTACGGAAGATCACTTTCTGGACGAGAATCGCAACCTGATCGCGTGGTTGAAGGCGAAGGATGTTCGCGTGACTCCAATCGAAACGCCGGGGATGCACTCCTGGACCGTGTGGCGCCGGAATCTGATCGCGTTTGCATCGGAAATCTTCCGGCCGCGGAGCTAACACCTAAGCCACTCCTCGCGCGGGCGCCTCCGGTTTCGCGGGTGCTGCGGCGGTTTCTGCCATTCAAAGCCAATTTCGTCTTCCAGCCTTTGCTTTCTGAGCTTTAGGGCGGTGTCCCCGGGGCTGCTCATTTACCTGCAGTTTGGTTGCGCGGAATTTTTCTGGACTGTTCACGGGTAGCGCTTTACGGCTGAAAGATAGCCGGACGGTGGGCGGGAGAGTCGGGTGCGGCGGGGTAAGTGGTGAGGCTTAGGGGAGATAACGGGGTGGCGTGAGGTGTGATTGCGCATCGGACACTCGGCAGCCCGCGATGAAGCCGGAGAAGGTCATACTGAGGCGGACCTGGTCGTGAGGAATGAGGAGGTAGCCCCAGGGGTCGCCGGTCGCCTCGGAGGCGTGCTTGCACCAGAGTGTGGCGGCTTGCGCTTTCGCCTGAACGTCCGGGTCGACCATGTCTGAGGCTCGCTTGGTTTCACAGATCCATTTGCCGGTTTTGGTTTCGACGATGAAGTCGGGCTGGTATTCCGGCTCCGTCCCGCCGGATTTGTAGTAAATGCGGATATCGCGTTTCGCGGGCCGGAACCACTTCAGCACATCGAGGTCGTCTTCGAGGATGATCGAGAAGACGCGCTCGGGGTCGCTTCTGAACTTGCAATAGGTTTGCAGGCATTTGCGAAAGCCCTGGAAGAGCAGGCCGGTGATTTCGGATTTGTCGGCGACGGGCATTCGGAAATCGCGAACGTCCGAGTCTGCGTCCACTTCTACGGTCTGCAGCCGCACGGTCATAAGGCCGGGGCTGACGTGGGCTTCGCGCTCGGTCGCGGTTTGCTCAAAGTGGTCTTGCATTTGGGCGTGGATCATTTGCACGAGCGCCTTGCGGTGATAGCGAAGCACTTTCTCGACCTCGGCGGGATTTTCCAGATATGACTGCAAGTGGGCAACGGCTTGGGCGGCGAGTTTATAGAGCAGCTCGGAGGTATCGTCGTAGCCGATGTCGTCGTAATCGATGAGGCCGAACACGAGGTAATCTTCCAGGCGCTTTTCGATTGCGAAGCCATCGCCGCTAAACAGCTTGTGGCGCTCGTTGTCGGTCAGGTCTTGGATGATGATGTCTTCGACGACGCTAGCGTAGCGCGGCCAGTTGCGCGTGTCGAGATCGAAATCGAGGTAGCGGGAGGTGACGTCGCCTTTCGGGACGACGACGATTCTTGGCAGATCCATCGAGAGCGTTTCGATGGCGTCCAGGGTCTTCGATACGACCGATTTCAGATCGATGGCTGCGCCGGTATCGGGCAACAATCTCTGTGGTCCAGTGATTTCGAGGCGGAGCCGTTCGAGGACCTGTTCCTGCACTTCCGGGCGGCGCAAGTCTGCGGTACGTAGCGGCCGAGGCGCATGCTCCAGAATCCGGACGACCGCAGTGGCGACTTTGCGCTCCGGGTCGGTTGCAAATAGGGGCTGAGTGCCGTTTGCGGTGGGAAGCGGCGAGGCGATAGCAGCAGTTAATTTCGAGGGGACCTCGACGGTTTTTTGCGGCCTTTCGGGGATATCGCGGCCGATGATAACTTTTGCTCTGATAATCGAGTTCGGATCGTTGGCGGCATTAACGATCTCGTCGAAGCGATCATGGGAGACGATGTTCAGGCGGTCAACCGCGAGCACGCCGGTGCGTCTTCCGTACGGGAGGCGCAGGCCGCGGCCGACGGATTGTTCGACGAGCGTTTTCGAGTTTGCGGCGCGTAGCGGAACGATGGTGTAGAGGTTGGTTACGTCCCAGCCTTCTTTTAGCATGTTGACGTGGATGACGATTTCGGTCTGATTCGCCGGGTCTTCGACCGAGAGCAATTGCTGAACGGTTTCGTCTTTCTCCTCGCCGGTCTGATTCGAGTGGACGGTGATGACGCGGCCGTTGTACCGTCCACCGAGAAACGTCTCGCCCGTTAGTTTTTCGTGCAGGCGGTCGGCGTGGCCAGTGTCCTGGGCGACGACGAGCATGAACGGTTTGACCATCGGCTGGTCGTTTTCTTGCGCGTAGATGGCGAGCTGACCCTTGGTTTCCTCATGGACGCGAATGCCGTCGGTGAGCTTCAGGTCTTCAAGTCCCGCTTCGTCGTAGTTCGACGCTTTGAAGTTCTCGCGCGTGACGACGGCCGGGATTTTGACGAAGCTGTCATCGAGGGCGGCGGCGAGCGGATAACTGTAGATGACATTTTCGAAGCGCTTGGATTTGACCGGGCCGCGCTCGAGCTGGGGGGTGGCGGTTAGCTCCAGGCCGAGGATGGGCTTCAGCTCGTTGATCGCTTTTATACCCGCGCTGGCGCGGTAGCGGTGGGATTCGTCCATCAATAGGACGAGGTCATCTAAGCCGGCGAGATATCGAGAAGTAACTTTCGCCGATGTACTCCTGGAGGCGCTTGATGCGCGGGCTGCGGCCGCCTCTGACTTCGGAGTTGATTTTCGAGATGTTGAAGATGTTGATGTGGATCGGGTCGTCGCCGATGCTGCGGTCACGGAGGTCGAGCGATTGTTGGGCGCGGCGCTCTTCGCGCACGCCGCGGCCGCTTTCGTAGTTGTCGCCGGTGATGATCTCGGGCGTGTTGACGGCGAACGCGGCGATGCCCTGGAAGACGTATTTCTTCGTATTGGGCGTGAAGTCCTGGATGAGCTTGTTGTAGATGGTGAGGTTCGGCGCGAGCACGAAGAAGTGGCGGATGCCGTGGGCGAGGTGCAGGTAGGAGATGAACGCTCCCATCAAGCGGGTTTTACCGACGCCGGTGGCGAGCGCGAAGCAAAGCGAGACAAACTTGCGATCTTGGAAGCTGGTGACGCTCGGAAACTCGGCTTGAATTGCGGCGAGCGCCCAGTCGACGTCGGTGTTTTTCGACAGGGTAACCAGCTCACAGACGCGGTCGAGGATTTCGAGGGATTCGAACTGCGGCTTACGAAGGCTGAGCCGGTGCGAGATGGAGTGGATGACAGGGTTCACTTGACCTCGACTTCGAAGAGGCTGGGCTGGGTTCCGTTTTGTTCGGCTGGGGGTGGGCTTGTCGCCATTGGTAGGTTTTCCACGCGCAGGCTGTAATCGTCTCTACCCCATTCGCAGCGCTTGAGGACGGCGGACGGGATCTTTTTCAGTTCGAGATTTTGGAACTGGCGGGATTTGGCGCGGAAGGCGGTTGCGCAGATGAGGAGAGAGCGGTCGGGGCCGACTTCGTCGCTCAATTGCTGGAGCTGCTCGGAAGAGAGCGTTTGGGTGGTGACGTAGAGGAAATCGGTTTCGCTCGATTTACCGTGCTGCCAGTATACGGAGGTGCTGGGCTCCTAGCGGAAGCCCATGAGCTGGCACATGGCCTCGGCGAGCATGGGCGCGTTGTACTGTTTGCTGATGACGGGATTGCCGAATCGGTCGCGCTCGATGAGCGAGGGAGCGAGCCGGTAATAGCGGAATCCGCCGCCGCCTCTCCAGTTCACTGCGCTCGTGATGCCGCCGGGGTCCTGGCCGTCGATGACTTTCTTCAGGCGCGGAATGATGTGGGTATGGCAATGCTCGCCGAGCTCGACCATGATCCAGCGGCGGCCCATTTTGTGGGCGACGGCTCCGGTCGTGCCGGTGCCGGCAAACGAATCCAGAACGAGGTCGCCGGGATCCGATGAGATCTGGAGCACCCTTTCGATGAGACCCTCAGGTTTCGGGGTGACAAATAGCTCCTCGACGTCGGGCAAGAGCTGTTTCAGGTGCTGTTTGGCGGCTTGGTTGTGCCCGACTTCTTCGTAAAACCACATCGTCTGCGGGACGATACCTTCCAACACTTCAGCAAGGAACCGTTTTATGGCCGGGACGTTATTGCCGTCTTTGCCCCACCAGATTCTTCGGTCCCTGTCCATCTCCCAGAACTTCCTTTCGGATACACGCCAGTACATCCCTTGTGGCGGCCCTTCAATAACACGGCCCGACGGGCAAGTGATCGGGTACCGCCCAGCGCTGTAATAATTCCTCGCGGACAGGTCACTTGCCTTCCACGGCCCGCGGGGGTCATTATCCGGATTTGTGTATGCTCTGTCCTGCTTTTTTGTCCTCGGGAGTAAGTGGCGCACCCAGTGTTGGGCGTCTTTGGCGTAACAAATGACGTAGTCGTGCATGTCTGACAGGAATCGGGCGCTGCTCTTGGGTGAGTACACCTTTTGCCAGATGCATTGCGCTATAAAGTTCGAGCGCCCGAATACCTCGTCCAGCAAAACTCGGAGGTAGGGCATTTCGCTGTCATCGATGCTTATCCAAATGGACCCGCTGTTGACCAAGAGCGCACGCAACAGCTCGAGTCGGCTCTGCATGAGTGACAGCCAGATCGAATGCTCCAAGCCGTCGTCATAATGTGTGAACGCGCTCCCGGTGTTGTACGGAGGATCTATATATATGCACTTGATTTTTCCGGTGAACTCCTGCTCGAGCGCTTTCAACGCGAGTAAGTTGTCGCCGAAGATGAGGCGATTATCGAAGATGTCGTTTTCGGTGACGCGCTCGGCGGCGTGGTAACTTTTCTCCGGGTCTTCGAGCAGGATTCGCGGCTCGAGGCGTGGGCGGCTTTCTTTTCCGATCCAGGTCAGCTCTAATCTTTGCTTGTCGGGCATTGATCGGTTAGTTGGGCAGCGTCCATTCGAACGCGAAGAGGGGTTCGAGGTGGTGGGTTTGTTTCATTTGGGATTGGATGCGCTCGATCAATTCTTCGCGTTGGGCTTCGATTTTGTCCTGCATGTCGAAGAGCTCGCGGCGCTTCTTATTGCGTGCGGATTCGAGCGCCTTAATCTCTTTGTGCGCGGCGAGCTTCTCTTCGAGAGTCGCGGCCATACTGGAGGCTCGTTTGGCGTCCCGGATGTGCTTGTCGGCATCGCGGATTTGCTGTTCGAGTCCGAGTTTTAGGTCCTCGGCCCAGCGGTCGAGCTTTAGCTGCTCTTCGTCGAGGTAGTGAAGGTTGCGCGCGTCGAGACTTTTTAGGCGCTCGGTGACGAGCTGGTCACGGATTCCATCGAGCGCTTCGGCGGGCACGTCGCCGGTTTGCTCCTCGGTTTCGGCGGGTAGAGCGAGAAGTTTTTGGCAGTGGTCTTCGGAGACGGTCGCGCCGGTGTCATCAATGGCGGCGAGCAGGAGGGATTCTTCGGTATCGAAGGATTGCGTGCGCAGTTTCCAGGCGCGGAGCCAACCGGAGCGGCCGAGCAGGGGCTCGAGCATGCCGATTTTGCGGCCGTAGGCTTGATAGTTCAGGCGGAGGCGGGCACAGGCAAGCGGCCGCGAGCACGCCTTTTCGATCGCGGCTTGTCCCAACGGGTGCTCGACGCGGAGAAAGCTTTCGTTGCGGCGCTCGGCATCCTGCCAGTCGAGGTTCCAGCGGCCTGCAAAGCCGCTGTCGCCGGTGTATGTAAAGCGCAAGCCGGTTTCATCGAATTGGACTTGTTCGCCGAGCTCGAAGCGGAGCACGCCCGAGAACAGGCGGAGACGTTCGTTGAGCGCGGAGGCGGCCTGTTCCTTGCTGATGCGGAGGCGGTCGCGAACTTCGTCGTCGAAATGTTCAAGCAATGCGCGGCGGGTATCGGCCATGCGCGCCCCGATTTTTTCTTCGAGTTGACGCTGGAGCTCTGAGAAGGCGCGCTCAATCTCTTCGGGTGTGCGGCAGGTCTGGTAGACGGCGGCGATGCGTTTTTCGAGATCGACGCCGGATTCGAGCGCGCCGAGGACCTCGTCGCTTGCGCCGAAGACGCCTTCGAAGAGGCGGAATTTGTCTTTTAACAGCGCGTAGACGCGCTGGTCGGCGGCATTCCGCTGATTGACGAAATTGACGACTACGACGTCGTGCTTTTGCCCGTAGCGGTGACAGCGGCCGATGCGCTGCTCGATGCGCTGCGGGTTCCAGGGCAGGTCGTAGTTGACGAGCAACGAGCAGAATTGCAGGTTCACGCCCTCGGCCGCGGATTCGGTCGCGATTAGGAGGGTTGCGCGGTCACGGAACTGCTCGACGATGGCGGCTTTTTTGTCTGCGGTGGGGGAGCCAGAGATAGCGTTGGTTCCTTTATGGCGCTCGAGCCACTCGCGGTAGACGCGGGTAGACTCGGCGTCGGCGTTCGCGGCGTTCATGAGAACGATTTGGTCTTTATAGCCGTACTCGGAGAGGAGGCGGAAGAGGTAGTTCTGGGTGCGGCGGGATTCGGTGAAGATTACGGCTTTTCGCTCGGCTCCGAGGGCCTGGACTTTGTCGAATGCGACTTCGAGGGCGGACAAAAGCTCCTGGCCTTTGGCGTTCATGGCGGCGCGGCGGGCGAGATCGACAAAGCTGCGAAGCTCGCGGATTTCGGCGCGGGTGGCGCCGGGATCAGCCTCGAGATCGAACGGTTGGTGGTCTTCGGTCTCGTCGGAGTCGGCGGTCCACTCGTCGGCGGTTTCGGCGGCGGTTTCGTAATCGTCGTCGGGAAGCGCGAGGTCGTCGAGCGCGTCTTTGTCATGGTGGGGCTTTTCCAGGCCTTTCTCGAGCCGGTTGGCCATCTTTTCGAGCGTGTTGGAGATCGCGAAGGTGGAGGAGGCGAGCAATTTGCGCAACACGAGGGTGATGAGCTGGCGCTGAGGACCGGGGATGGCGATTAGGGTTTCGCGCTGCAGGTAAGCAGAGACGCGCTCGTAGAGTTCGTGTTCTTCCGTGCTGGGGAAGAACGGGCGGGTGATGCAGTGGCGCTCTGTAAACGGGACGTATTCGAGGACCTGCTTGCGCAGAGTGCGGATACAGAGCGAAGCGATTCGCTCGCGAAGCTTTTCCTGGCTGGTGGGGTTGACGGCGGCATCGGCGAATTGGTCGCGGAAGGAGCGCTCATCGCCGAAAACTTGCGGGTCGACGATGCTCACGAGTCCGTACAATTCCATGAGGGAATTCTGGAGGGGCGTAGCAGTCAGAAGGATTTTCGGGTAATGGAGCGTCGCTTAGCGGATGGTAGCTGCGATCTTGCTCGACTTCTTATAGACGTTGCGAAGGCGGTGCGCTTCGTCCATGATGACCAGGTCCCAGGGGTTTGTGCCGAGCTCGAAGCTCTTGCTGGCGGCGAGGTGGTAGGAGCAGATCATCACCTTACCGGGGTGGTCGAATGCGTTGAGAACACCGCGCTGGCGGAACGCGGCGGATTCGAGAATTTCGGACTCGATGCCGAATTTGTCCATCAGTTCCTGCTGCCATTGTTTGCGGAGGGTTGCGGGGACGATGAGGACAACGCGGCGGCGGCGCTCGGCCCAGCGCTGGGCGAGAACGAGACTGGCTTCGATGGTCTTGCCGAGACCGACTTCGTCGGCCAGGATCACGCCCTTTGAAAGCGGCGATCGCATGGCGAACAGTGCGGCGTCGACTTGGTGGGGGTTGAGGTCTACGCGGGCGGTGGCTAGCGATTGGGAGAGACGGTCGATTGAGCCCGCGGGCGCTCTTAGGGTCAAAAGAGTAGCCCAGTAGAGGCTGTGGTACGGCGTTGACAATGAATTAATATTTTAACCGCGTATTGAAGCGCGAGGCGAGGAGTGCCGGGCTGTCGATGGGCGGGACCGAATCGCTGCTGAAGCGACTGAATCACCTCGATCAATTCTCGTGGATCCGCTCGTTCAGCCGCGGGAGGCTTCAGCGAGGACTTTGATGCCGAGTTTTGCGGCGGAAACGGTTCCCCAAGCGCTACTCAAAAATCGGTAGCAGCTTCGCCAGTACGTCGTCCATGATCGCGTCGGGGACGCCTTCCAGCTTCTTGCCCTTGCGCGCACCAAGATCGAGGGCACGGGGCTGGTCGCAACGGATGATCCCTGTCGTTTTGGTTCCCGCACCCGACAGCGGTACGGCAAAACCCGCCATACGCGCGAAATTCCCGCCGCTCGTGATCGGGAGAACCACAGGCACTTTCGTCACCCGGTTAAACGCCTCCGGGGACACGATTAAGACCGGACGGCGGCCCATTTGCTCGTGTCCTTCAGCAGGATCAAGTCCGACCAGCCAGATTTCGCCACGCTTCATTAAATGAGCTCGCCGCCAGCCGGCTTGTCATCGAGCCATTCGCGCTCTTCCTTGCTACGCGGAGCTTTGGGATTGCATTGGGCGAGAAGTTCGTTCAAGGTGTAGCGGGGTCGCTGCTGCGGTTCCACAACCAGCCGGCCGCTTCGGACTGCGATGCCGACCTTGGCTCCCGGCCGTAGGTGCAGGATATCGAGCAGGGCGGGCGGGACCGCCAGCATAACCGAGCCGCCGACCTTCCGCAGGTTGGTTGTGTGCATTGGCATCTCCTGTGTTATATTTTAGTATAACACTTTGGGGATTCAACGCTGTTCGAGGCTAATAGGCCATCCGCTGCTTCAGTTACCACTCGGCTTCCCTTTAGCCTGAGCAGCCTCCGCGGCGCGCGCCGGCGCTGGCTTCGGCGGAGGCAGCGGTTTGCGCGGCAGCATCTCGGGCCGGTTAGCCGTGAGGTAGACAAACGATGCAACGATCGTTGCGGCCTGTTTCAGATCGTCCGCCGAAGCGTGATCGTAAAGATCCATGTTCGAGTGATGCGTCCGGGTGGAGTATTCGAGCTCATCCTGTATGAACTGGAATCCGGGCAATCCCACGGCATCGAAACTGAGATGATCGGTGCCGCCGGTATCCCGTATCGTAATCGCGCCCGCGCCCATATCTTTGAAAGCTGTGAACCACTGTTCGAAAAGCGGACGGCACATATCGTTGCCTTGCAGATAAATCCCGCGAATTTTTCCGCTGCCGTTGTCGACGTTGAAATAGCCATCGAGTTTCGCGTGCTGCGCGGTCAGCTTCATGGTCTCGGGATCTCCGAAATGCTCCTTGACATACGCTTTCGAACCGAGCAGTCCTTCCTCTTCCCCGCCCCACAGTCCCATCCGGACCGTGCGATCCATCTTGACGTTGAGTGTCTTAAGCAGCCGCATCGCCTCAATCATGACTGCGCTGCCGGCTCCGTTGTCCGTTGCGCCCGTGCCGCCGTGCCATGAATCGAGGTGCGCGCCGAGCATCACAATTTCATCCTTCTTATCGCCGCCGGGAATCTCCGCGACGACATTCACGGAATCCTGCGGCGGAAGAACTTCGGTTTTGATGTCGAGATCGAGCTTGACCGGGAATCTCGTGGGAAACCAGCCGGTAAATGCGGTTATAATGCTCCGGCGTGACAACGATGCTGGGCGGCGGAAGGACATCTTTCGTCTCGCGGCTGCCCCCTTCCGATCCAAAAACAGTCCCGCTGTCGCCGGTGTAGCCGTACGTCAAAACCGCGGCCGGATGCTCGGCGGTGAGAAACTCGTTGATCTTTTTCCGCATCGCGCGAATCTGGTCCATCGTCATGTTCTGCCAGGGCGCGGGCAGACGCGACCGGTAGGAGGCCAGGCGATCTGGTGATGATTCTGGAAATGTCTCCGCGTCGGCCAGCTCCGCCTCGGTCCATCGGGAAGAGAGCGGTTTCGTCGCGAGCGCGATGTCGCGCGGCTGCATGCTCAGAACCACTTTGCCCTTCAGCTTGCCGCGAAATTTTTCCATGTCGGCTTCGGTGTAAATCGGCGCCGCTACTGCTTCGGCCGTGATCGGCCCATCCGTCGATGAGGTCCACGCAAGCGGGAAGCCGATCAGCGGCATGTACTGCGGCGACACCATTGCGGCGTAGTATCGCTTCACTTGCCAACTACGACCGAACGGACCCCATTTTTCCGTCTTCGCGGATATCCCGAGGTCCGACATCTGTTTCACCACCCAGTTCGCAGCAGCGTAGAAATTGGGAGTATTGGTCAGCCGTGGGCCGTTGACGTCGGTGAGATAGAACAACGTGTCCATCACTTTCGAGTGTTCACGCTCTTCCGCGCGGATGCGATGAATGGTATACAGATCCAGATCATCGGCGGCGCTGACGAGCACCGGTAACAGCAGCGCAGTTGCCAAAGCACAAACGAAAGCGCGATTTCGACGTAGCATAGTCATTCAGATTATCAGGTTCCGGAGCGAACGAAATGTTCGCCTGCACGTCCAAACTGTCATGCTGTGTAGGCTCTTCGCGCTTCTGTCTCTGGGCGTCGGATTTGGATATGGGCAGGCCACCATCCCGGATACCCCCGCGGGACGAACCCTGCACGCGTGGCTTGAGGCTTTCAACAGCGGCGATCGCGCAAAGATCGAGTCCTACGTCCACACATTCGATCCCAAACAATCGGTCGAGTCGATCATGGCGTTCCGTAATCAGACGGGCGGCTTTGAACTACTCGCGATCGAACACAGCGAACCCTTGTTGATCAAATTCCGAGTCAAAGAAAGGGCAAGTTCGACCGTCGGAATCGGAAGCATTCAGGTGAGAGACGCTCAACCGGCAACTGTGGAGAACTTCAGCCTGCGCGCTGTTCCCCCGGGGCCGTCATCGAAAATACCAAGCTCAATGCGGCAATCCGTCAGCGGGTCATTGACGGTGTAACAGCCGATCTGAAAGAGTTCTACGTCTATCCGGAAATTGCGCAAAAAATGGACGAGGCCCTCCGAGCGCATCAGCAACGCGGCGATTATGATGCAGTTACCGATGGTGACGCTTTCGCAGCGCTTCTGACAAACCAGTTGCAGGAGGTTAGCCACGATAAGCATCTCCGCGTCAGTTATAGCCCTTACAAATTGCCAGCCGATCAGAATGGCCCAAGCCAGGATGAAGCACGTTTCCGACAACAATTGGAGCGCACCAACTGTGGATTTGAGAAAGTCGAGATTCTGCCCCGGAACATCGGTTATCTGAAGTTCAATCTATTCGGGGATCCGGCGTTCTGCGGGGCCACGGCAATCGCGGCAATGAATTTTCTCGCCCATGTCGATGCCGTCATCTTCGATCTCCGGGAGAATGGCGGGGGAAATCCCGAAATGATTGCCTTAATCTCGACGTACCTGTTTGACAAGCCCACTCATCTGAATGACCTGTACAATCGCAAGGAGAACGCAACTACTCAATACTGGACGCTGCCTTTCGTTCCTGGAAATCGGTTGGCTGATAAGCCTGCTTTCGTCCTAACATCGAAAGCCACGTTTTCGGGCGCCGAGGAATTCACGTATGACCTCAAGAACCTCAAGCGCGCGACGATCGTTGGGGAAACCACCGGCGGAGGCGCCCATCCGGTTGCGGGCCACCGCATCGACGATCACTTTATGATTGGCGTGCCATATGCCCGCGCCGTAAATCCAATCTCCAAAACGAACTGGGAAGGCACCGGCGTCAAACCTGATATCCCCGTGAAAGCTTCCGAGGCGCTAAATGCCGCGGAGAAGTTGGCGGAGGGCAAAATCCAGACGAATCGACCGGATTAGCCGTGCTAGCGCGACCATCCACGGTTAACGAGCGAACCATAATAAAAGAGATGACGGAAAAAGCGACATTTGGCGCGGGATGTTTTTGGGGCGTGGAAGCAACATTTCGGGAAATTGACGGGGTGATTGACGCGGCCGCAGGCTACGAGGGCGGCCACACCGAAAGTCCGACATATAAGGATGTGTGCACGGACCGAACCGGCCACGCCGAAGTCGTCGAAGTCGAGTATGACCCCGCGAAGGTCAGCTATGACAAACTGCTCGACGTTTTCTGGAGCAGCCACGATCCGACGCAAGTGAACCGCCAAGGCCCGGACACGGGGACGCAATATCGAACGGTGATTTTCTATCACACGCCCGAGCAAGAGCAGATAGCGCGCGCGTCCAAAGCGCGACTCGAAGCATCGGGGCGGTTCCGCCGCCCGATCGCCACCGCGATTGAACGCGCCGGCACGTTTTACCGCGCGGAAGAATACCACCAGCAGTATCTGGCGAAGCGGGGTCTGCGGCACTGCCAGGTTTAGAAGCGCCGCTGTCGCCGCAGGTCGGATATACTAGGGTCTCCGTAATTTCAATCGATTCGAAAGGTACTGCTAGGACCCCTATGTCGCATCCATTTCATCGGACGCGCTGGAATTCAGCGTTCGCTCTCTCGGTGTTCGCGCTTCTCGCCGGCCCCAAAGCGTGGGCCGGTCCCGCGACCGAAACCGTGCTGCACAGTTTCTCGGGACCACCCGATGGCGCAAACCCGTACGCCAGCCTTACTTTGGGGTTGGATGGCGCGCTGTATGGAACGACGGAGGCAGGCGGCGGCGCCTCGGGTTGCGTAGGCGTTGTGGCACAGTCTTCAAACTGACTCCGCCCGGCCGCGGCCAGACCGCTTGGAGCGAGACCGTGCTGTATAGCTTCAGCGGAAAACCCGATGGCGCATACCCGAATGCCAACGTTAACGGCCTGATCTTCGGCTCCGGTGGCGCGCTGTATGGAACGACGGAGGAAGGCGGCGCCTCGAATTATGGCACCGTTTTCAAATTGACGCCGCCCGCTCGCGGCGAGACCACTTGGACCGAGACGGTGCTGTATAGCTTCGGTGCGTTCCCCGACGATGGCGAGAACCCGTATGCGGGCCTAGTCTTCGGCGAGAATGGCGCGCTGTACAGCACGACCTTGGAGGGCGGCACTTCCACTTACGGCACCGTTTTCAAATTGACCCCGCCTCGCTCCGGCCAGAACGCCTGGACGGAGACCGTGCTCTATAGCTTCGGTGCGTCGTCCCCCGATGACGGCGCATACCCGTATGGGGGCCTAGTCTTCGGCGAAAATGGCGCGCTGTACAGCACAACCTCGGCTGGCGGCACTTCGGAAAACGGCACAGTCTTCAAGTTGAGTCCGCCCGCCCGCGGCGAGACCGCTTGGACCGAGACCGTGCTGTACAGCTTCGGCACAACTCCCGTCGACGGTGCGGAGCCGAGCGCCGGCCTGATTTTGGGATCGGATGGCGCGCTCTACGGCACCACGTTGTTGGGCGGTGCCTCGGGCCATGGCACAGTCTTCGCGCTAACCGCGCATGGCGGCGAGACCACGTGGACGGAGAAGGTTCTCTATAGCTTCGCCGGAGATCCCGACGGCGCCTTACCGGATGCCGGCCTGATCTTCGGCTGGGATGGCGTGCTCTATGGCACAACTCTTGAGGGCGGCAGCTCGGGCATGGGCACGATCTTCCAATTGAGCCCGCATGGAATCGGAGAGACCACTTGGACCGAGACCGTGCTCCTTAGCTTCACGGGGCCCGATGGTGCTTCCCCCGACGCCAGCCTGATCTTCGGGTGGAATGGCGCGCTCTATGGCACGACAGTAGGTGGCGGCGCCTCGGATCGGGGCACCGTTTTCCGACTGTCTCCTAGTCAGTAGATAGAGCGCCGCGGCGCGCATGTAAGGTGCGGGCACGCCCCCACCGTGGACACACCGAAAACCCGGCGTATAAGGATGTGTGCACGGATCGAACGGGGCACGCTGAAGTCGTCGAGGTCGCGCACGCCCAAAGCGCGACTCGAAGCATCGGGGCGGTTCCGTCGCCCGATCGCCACGGCCATTGAACCGGCTGCCACGTTTTACCGCGCGGAAGAATACCACCAGCAGTATCTGGCCAAGCGCGGATTACGGCACTGCCACGTCTAGCTAGCTAATAAGCTAGAGACGGGCTAGAGGTGGGGCGGATGAGCAACGCAAATATAGGCGCAACTGTAGGCGCTGCCTTCGGGTGCGCATGGGGAATCGTCGGTTCGCTGGGACTGCCGCCTCGCTTCCGCACCTTGAGCATCATATGTGCTGTCGGGATATCCGTTGCCCTGATAATCGCGCTTGTGGTCCACCCCAGTACTCTGCGCGGGAAATTCCGCGGAGGCATTTATGGCGTAGCTATAGTGTTTGAGGTGGTAGCGATCATAGCGGGGTCAATTGTGCTGCAACGGCCCGGGCTTCAGCAGCTTATCCTGCCGTTTGTCGGCTTCGTCGTTGGGCTGCATTTTATCGGCTTGTGGAAGGCGACGGATTTGCCGCTTTTTCTGTGGATTGCTGCAGCCATGTGCCTTGTATGCGCAGTTGCGGCCTTCTTGCCCTCGAGCAGCGCCACCGGAGTAGATCTGCGAACCGCAGTCACAGGACTTGGCAGCGCACTGGTGCTATGGTCTTCCGGTCTTTTCACCCTCATACACTGAAGCGGTATCGCTCGCCGCCATCGAACTGGCGACCACTTCGCGGCGATACAGGCCAGCAAACTGGGAGCTGGATTGGGTACACTCTGTCGTAGTGGGATGCTTGGCCGGAACATATTGTCGTAAATATGTTTATGCCATGAAACGACGGCCTTTGCCAGTTTTTGATGAGAAATCCGGCTAGCACCCACCTACCCCCGCCGTCGGGACGGTGCGCTCTATGGGACAACTGACTTGGGCGGCACGTCGGATCAGGGCATCGTTTTCCGACTGTCTCAGTAAACAGACCAGCGCACCGCGCATGTTGGGTGCGGGCACGCCTGCACCGGCGCTTTATTTACAGGAACGGATTGACGACCCGCACTGATCCGTAGCTCTGCCCATCGTTAAGATCTTCCGAATAGACGATCCTGGCGCCGAGCGACATCGCGGCCGCTAGAATCGCTGCATCCCAGTAAGAGATCTTATATCGTTCCGATATCTCCACCGCAATCTGAACTAATTGACGGTCGATCGGCTGGCAAGGGAATGCAGCCCATTGCTCCATCCACTCAAGCGCTTCAACGGAGGTGAGAGCGCGTCGCGCCTTTTTAACCACTGTGACGTAAAACTCTTGAAGAACCTGGGCCGACGTCCCAAAGTTTTCGCTTTCCATCAGATCTAAGGCGCGCTGCCGTTTGAATTCTTCGCCGGGCCTTACCATCGCGGCGTAGACTAGAACATTACTGTCCAGGAACACTTCGGCGTTCATGCAAATCTTCGCGGCGCCAGACTTTATCTCCAAGTTGACCTTGGGATTTCTTGCTTAGCTGCCGCAAGCGGGCCCGCGCGCGCGCCGCACGGTCCTGGTGTTCGGCGAGGTTTCCCAAGTACTCGCGCACCAGGGCGTTCACAGTGCTGTTCCGATCATTGGCGTACCTGCGGACCGCCGCAAGCACTTCGTCTTCGACACTCAAAGTAATGTTCCTCATGTACACAGTTTATGTGCAACTGTGGTGAGATAGCAAGTCCGCCGGGTGCTCTATGGCACGATAGCTTGTAGCGGTGTTTCGGGTATTGGCACGGTTTTTTTCGACCGTCCCAGTAATTGAACCGCCGCGCTCACGAGCTTACAAATTCAAAAGGAGGAACTTTTATGATTCAGATAAAGAACGCAATTCGTAAAGAATGTTTGATGGCGGTTGGCATGGCGCTGTTTGCCGGGATGTGCCCGACTGCAATCGCCGCCACATTATGCGTCAATCCGGGCGGTACCGGCGGCTGTTACTCAAAAATTGCAAGCGCGGTTTCCGCTGCGTCAACCAACGACATCATCAAGGTGGCGCCCGGTACTTATAAAGAGGATGTAGTTATCGGGAAATTAGTATCGCTCATCGGCGCGAATCGTGAAACCACCATTATTGATGCCGCAGGTTTGCCGAACGGAATTTACATCGACGGTATCGACAACCCAAAGCTGGGCGGAGTGATCGTGTCCGGATTCACTATCGAGAACGCGAATTTTGAGGGCATTCTGATAACGAATGCCGTATCGGTGACCATCTGGAACAACGAAGTAACCAACAACGATAAGAGCCTCGACTACGCGGCGGCACAGTGCCCCGGTCTTCCTCCTTTCGAGACGAACGAACACGATGACTGCGGCGAAGGAATACACCTCATGGGCGTGTACGGGTCAACGGTGTCTCGTAACGTTGTTGGGGGTAACGCAGGGGGAATCGAGCTCAGTGATGACACTGGCGAGACCGATGACAACCTGATTACCGGGAATGTCGTAAAAGACAACGTATACGATTGCGGAATTACACTCGCATCGCATCTGCCAGCTTCGCTAACAGGTTCCAAATTCCCATTAGGCGTGTTTCACAACACCGTTGCCGGAAACGAGTCGACCGGCAATGGGACGAAAGGACAGGGAGCGGGCGCCGGCATCTTCGATTCAGTGCCGGGGGCACGGAATTTTAACAACGTTGTGATCCTTAACAAGTTGATCGGCAATGGCTCGACCGGCGTCGCTCTGCACAGCCATACGCCCGGTCAAGATCTGAATAACAACATGATCGCCGGCAACTACATTTCGGGGAACGGCCCGGATAGCGGAGACGCTGCGACACCTGGCCCGACCGGGATTAACGTGTTTGGCGTTTCGCCGGTTTACGGGACCGTCATCTCGGAGAACGTGATCGACAATGAGGCTGTACAAATTGCTGTCAACACGGCCGCGGAAGTGGAGATCCATCTGAATAACTTCCTTGATGACACGATCGGTGTCGATAACCTCGGCTCCGGGCTCGTTGACGCCAAGCAAAACTGGTGGGCATGCACAGGCGGCCCCGGCGCTTCGGGATGCGCCACCGTAAGTGGGTCAGTGTTGTTCGCGCCGTGGCTGACGGCAGCCCTACCGAAACCCTAAGAGCCTGTTGAAAAAGGCCGTCCGATACCATGAAGCGCAGGCAAAAACGCCTACTCCACACCGAGGTATCAACTGTTTGCAAGCCTCGTGGAGTAGGCCTTCTGGCCTGCCAGGCCTTTTTCAATAAGCTTTCTAAGTAAGAGGAACTGCAGCCCGGAAGTAGTCGATTGTTAGCGAAAGGCCCGCTTCAAGCGGCACTTTCGGCTCCCACCCCAGAAGCCGCCTCGCTTTGCTGATATCGGGGCGGCGCCGTTGGGGATCATCGGAAGGCAGCGGCCGGTATTCAATCGCGAGATTGTTCCCGAAGCGCTCGCGGATGTGGTGCGCGAATTCGAGCACCGTCATTTCGCGCGGGTTGCCAAGATTCACGGGATAGGCTTCATCGGATTCGCTGAGCAGCAGGAGCCCCTCGACCATGTCCGACACGTAACAGAAACTGCGCGTTTGCGAGCCATCGCCGAAAACGGTGAGCGGGGCGCCACGCAGCGCCTGATCGATGAAGGCGGGCACAACGCGGCCGTCGTTTAACGACATCCGCGGGCCATACGTATTGAAGATTCGAGCGATATTCGTACGTAATCCGCGCGCGCGATGATACGCCATGGTGAGGGCCTCCGCGTAACGCTTGCTCTCGTCGTAACAGGAACGAAGGCCCACAGGATTCACGTTGCCCCAGTAGCTCTCCGATTGCGGATGCTGGAGCGGGTCGCCGTAACATTCAGAGGTCGAAGTCAAGAGAAACCGCGCGTTGTGCCGCGCAGCCAAATCGAGCATATTTCGCGTTCCGGTGGATCCGGATTCCAAAGTTTCAATCGGATGCTTCAAATATTCGACGGGACTGGCAAGAGAGGCAAGATGAAAAACACGGTCGACGGGCCCCGCGAGATCGACCGGCTGGCAAACATCGCGCTCCAGAAATTGAAAAGCCTTGTGCGAAGAGAGATGCTCGAGATTCTCGAGATGCCCAGTAATCAGGTTGTCGAGAGCGACCACCTCATGGCCTTGTTCGATCAGGCGATCCACCAGATGTGATCCAATGAAACCTGCGGCTCCCGAAATGACGTATCTCACGCTGTTTCATACTACTAGACGCTTCTCGAGACGCGCGGCGACCGCTTGTTTCGAGAGAGACTCCCGTTAGCATGCCGCCGCACCCGAGTTTGCCCGTTCGGCTGCTGGTTCTCGCGCTCATCCTCATCGCCGTTTGGCTGTTCTGGCGACGCTTCGGAAAAGTCGTGCACCGCATCTTGCGGGCACGGCGGGATACGGATTTCAAACTACGGCCGGTCAGCCGTCGGGTGTGGGACTTCTTCTGGGAAGTGATGTGCCAGGCCAAGGTGATTAAAGAGCGGCCGCTCCCCGGGCTTGCTCACGCGTTCGTATTCTGGGGATTTTGCGCGTTCGCGCTGGTGACGCTCAATCACATGGCGACCGGGCTGGGCTTTCCCTTCATGGAGCGCCACACGATGTTCGGCGCGTTCTATTTCTGGCTCGCATTCGTGTTCGCGGGCTTCTGTGCCGTTTCGATCGCGGCGCTCGCATTCCGGCGCTTCGTCATCCGGCCGGTATGGCTAGGCCCGCTGTCCTATGAATCGGGCGTAATCGCGCTGTTGATCTTCATTCTGATGGTCACCTACATGCCGATGTGGTGGGTTCGCGAGACGTCCGTAGCCGGACACGTACTGTGGTGGGTTCATACGCTGACGCTGCTCGCATTTTTGCCGCTGATTCCACATACGAAGCACCTTCACCTGGTGCTCAGCCCGGTGACGATTTTTCTTGAGCGTGCCGGTTTCAGCCACATACCGCCTCTCTCCGGAGACGAAGATTTCGGACTGGTTTCGGGCAAAGACATCAGCCAGATTACGGCCCTGCAGGCGTATTCGTGCGTCGAATGCGGCCGCTGCACCGAGCATTGCCCGGCCAACAACACCGGTAAGGAGCTAAACCCGAAGCTGATCATCCTCGGCGTTCGAGCCTACCTGAACGAGTACGGAAACGAGAACGAAACCCCCCTGTTAAGCGCGACGGTTTCGCAAAAGGCCATCTTCCAGTGCACCACCTGCGGGGCGTGCGAATATCAATGCCCGGTAGGAATCCAGCACCTGCCAACCATCATCGGGTTGCGGCGCGGAGCTGTAAACACCGGTGCATGGGAAGACGAGCACGGCACGAAATTGTTCCTCAACCTGGAGCGGAACGGCAACGCCATGGGCTTTTCGCAAAGCGAGCGCGACAAGTTTATCGCCAAGCAGGAGTTTCCCATCTTCGACGGAACGCAAGAATACTGCCTGTGGCTGGGATGCATGGGGTCATACGATCCGCGCGGCCGGGAAATCATCACTTCTTTCGCAACAGTGATGAAGCATCTGGGTACGTCCTTTGGGGTGCTCAAGAAAGAGCGCTGCACGGGCGATCCAGTCCGGCGGCTGGGCAACGATCTGGTTTTCCAACAACTGGCCGAGAGCAATCTTCAAGCCCTCGAACAGGCAAAGGCGAAAAAGATTGTTTCCATATGCCCCCATTGCGTGCGGACGATGGGAGACGATTGGCGGGAGTTCGGAGCCGCGGTCGAAATCGAGCACCATAGCGAGTTTCTGGCGCGGCATGCGGATCAACTGCCGGCGAAGACGCAATGGCAGCCAGCGTGGTGTTTCACGATCCCTGTTACCTGGGCCGCTATCGCGGAATCTATGACGAGCCGCGCGACGTGATTGCGCGATCGGCGGCGGTGATTGATCCCCCGCGCGCGCGCGAGCGCTCCTTCTGTTGCGGAGCGGGAGGCGGCCTCGTGTTCCTGGGAGAAGAGACCGGCCAACGGGTGAATGAAGCGCGGGCCAAAGAGTTGGTCGCGACCGGCGCGGACACCATCGGCGCCGCTTGTCCCTTCTGCAACACCATGTTCCGCGATGCGCTCGCGAAAAATGAAGAAAACGCGCCACGCCTGCTCGACATCGCCCAGATCGTGGCCGAGCAGTTGGAGCGTCCACCCGCCTAACGCCTTAGCAATCACCCCGAAACGGCCTCCCCGGCGCGATTTTTTACAAGCTTTTTACGAATTTTCTTGACAAACCAATAAGTTCGCAATATTCTGGCCCAAACCGCTTGTGCGTGGGAACTTAACAAGCGGACACATAAAGGGGCACTATGACTCGAACCTGGAAGTTGCGCCGGGAAGGCGTATCGTTTTTCCTTTTCTCAGCAGCGTTGCTCGTTTTCCTCTGTGGAACGCTTGTTTCACCCCCGCTCGCGGCCCAAAACGTCAGCACTGGCAGTGTGCAAGGCATCGTCACGGATCCAACCGGCGCCGCAATTCCCGGCGCGACGGTCAAACTGATCGATCCTTCTACGAACACTCCGCTTACGGAGACGACGAACGCCGCTGGGCGGTACACATTTCCGAACGTCAATCCCGGCCACTACAACCTCGAGGTCAGCAGGCAGGGATTCGCCACCGCGAGACTAACTGATCAAACCGTCGAGGTCGGACTCGTTCTCACCTTGAACGTCCCCTTACAGCTCGGCAGCACGACAACAACCATCGAGGTGCAAGCCGCTGCGGGTGCTGAGCTGCAAACCACGAACGCGACGGTTGGCTCAGATATCACCGGCAATGCCATTGAAATGCTGCCCAATCTCGGCCGCGATGCTAACGCCTTTACTACGTTGCAACCCGGCGTTACTCCTACCGGCGAGGTCGCCGGTCTCCCGATGGACACCAACAGCTTCCAGCTCGACGGCGGCGTTAACACCAACGACATGGATGGCAGCATGAATGTCTACACGCCAGCGAGCGGCTATATCGGATCCAGCCCCACCGGCGGCGTGCCCTCCGGCGTTATTCCGACTCCCGCGGAAAGCATCGAAGAATTCAAAGTAGCGATCAGCAATCAAACCGCCGATTTCAATCAGGCCGGCGGCTCTCAGGTTGAGATGGTCACGAAGCGCGGCACGAATCAGTGGCACGGCTCGGCGTACGACTATTTCCTGAGCAGCTATTTCGGAGCGAATACGTGGCTGAATAATCACACTCCGTCCGCCACACTCCCGTACACGCCGCTGCCTCCGAGTCACCAGAACCGTTTCGGCGGGTCGTTGGGCGGGACACTGCTTCCGAACATTTTGGGCGGCAAATGGTACTTCTTCGCCAACTACGAAGGACGCCAATTCCCGCAAAGCAGCACTATCACCCGGATCGTTCCCACGGCCACGCTTCGCGCGGGCATCATCACACTCAACGGTACTGGCTTACAACATCAATCCGTACCCCGTGTCAGTTGGCGGCGTCACTTACGCCGCGTGTCCGGCGGGCGCCAACTATTGCGATCCTCGCGGTATCGGCATGAATACGGATGTAAGCACGATTTGGAACAAATTCATGCCGTTGCCGAATACGACGTCGGTCGGCGACGGCTTTAACACTCAGGGATATCTGTCCGCGATCGCGTTACCGCAGAGCTCTAATTACGGCGTGGCTCGCATCGACCACGATTTTGGACAGAAATGGCATTTGATGAGCAGTTATCACTATTACAAGCTGCTGCAAGACTCAACGGCGCAAACGGATATCGGCGGTATACTCTGCGGCTCGCTTGGAACCGCGTGCTCGTCAGCGCTGCGTCCCATTAAGCCGTGGGCGCTGGTGATCGGCCTCACCGGCACCCTCACTCCGAACGTCACGAATGACCTACATCTGAGCTATTTGCGCAACTTCTGGCAATGGCAGACAGATGCCGCGCCGCCACAGCTTCCCGGCCTGGGCGGTGCCCTCGAAATCGGCGGTGAGATTCACGGCTCAACCAACGCGCTCGGCGCTTCCGCAAATGCCCTAATCCCGTACAACGTCGATACGCAAGATACTCGACAGCGGTTCTGGGACGGCAAAGATAAAGCGCTCCGGGATGACGTGAGCTGGCTTCACGGCAATCATCTGTTCCAGTTCGGGGGCACGTATCAACGGAACTATAATTTCCATGAGCGTAACGACAACGGCGCCGGAATCGACGTTGCTCCGACATATCAAATCAGCGCGGGACCTGGCGTCAATAATTCCGGCACCACTCCCGCTGCTATTGCGAATGCCGGGCTATCGGGGAATTGGGCGCAATACTACAACGAGATTCTCGGCATCGTTGCTCAGCCGCAAGTGATGTTTTCGCGCGCTGGCAATAATCTGGCTCTGCAACCCATCGGTACTCCGCTCTTCGATCAATCCATTATTCCCACCTACGAGGGATATTTCGCCGACACGTGGCACGTGCGAAAAGACCTCACATTGAGCTACGGGCTTAACTACAGCGTGGAGATGCCGCCGTACGAGGTGAATGGCAAGCAGGTCGAGCTTATTAATACCTCGGGTCAGCAAGTCACGCTTCAGAATTTCATCCAGACCGACCAGGTCTACGCAGAGAACGGCAAGTCCTACGATCCCCTCCTCGGATCGGAGCTCATCCGAAACGTCAACAAGAATGCCAAGTACCCGTACAATCCGTTCTATGGCGGATTGAGCCCGCGTTTCTCCCTAGCCTGGAACCCGAGCTTCACCGACGGTATGCTCGGCAGCCTCTTCGGGAACGGCCAGACCGTGATCCGCGGCGGGTACAGCCGCATTTACGGCCGGCTCAACGGCGTCGATCTCGTCCTGATCCCGCTGCTCGGGACCGGCTTGGCGCAGACCGCCGCCTGTATCTGGCGCCAGCATGACCGGCCAGTGCTTAGGCATCGGCGGCGTCACCCCCGCCAACGCCTTCCGCATCGGAACCGACGGGAACTCCGCCCCGATTCAGTCCGTCTCTCAGAATCTGCCCCAACCCTACTTTCCGGGTATCGGAACGAACCCAGCGACGGGTGTCAGCACGTACCTCGATCCCAGTTTCAAGCCTGATCGCTCCGATCAGTTCAATTTCACGATCCAGCGTTCCATCGGCAAGAACGTGATCATGGAGGTTGGCTACATGGGTCGCATCATCCGCAACGAATGGCAGCAGGTGGACTTGGACTTCGTGCCAACCCTCTACACTCTGGGTGGCCAAACCTTCGCCAACGCATTTGCGAATCTGTATTTTGCGGCAAATGCCGGCAAGGTACCCCAATCCCAGCCGTTCTTTAACGCCGCCTTGGGGGGCCCTGCCTCGCCCTACTGCAGGGGGTATGTAAACTGCACCGCCGCGGTAGCAGCCAAGAACTCCGGCCTGATCGTTGGCAACTTCCCTGCGGTTTACGACCTGTGGTCCGCGCTGGCCTCTTCTCCCGGCTGGACCCTTGGAAACACCATGCTCAGCTCTCCGCTCGGATCAGGAGTGGGCCAGACCAACGGTGGCATCTTCATGGACGGCAGTTTCGGCTATGGCAACTACAACGCTGCGTTTGTCTCAACGACGTTCCGCGATTGGCACGGCTTGACGGCTCGATCGAATTTCACTTGGGCCAAAGCTCTGGGTACCGGGGATCAGGTCCAAGCCACCAGCGAGTACACGGTGGTCGACCCATTCAATATCCACGCTATGTACGGGCCGCAGACCTTCGACGTCAGATTCGCATACAACCTGGCCATGCTCTATCAGCCACCCTGGTTTAAGAGTCAGCAAGGAATCCTCGGCCGACTGCTCGGTGGATGGAGCATCGCTCCGCTGTTTACTGCCAATAGCGGTTATCCCGAGCAAGTCAACCTCGATAGCGGGAACTGCGAAGCCTTTGGCGAAGGGAACTGTAACGCCGAAAGTACCCTAGAGAACGGCTACACTACCACGCCGTACAAGGGCGGCAACTCCGCGCATTACAACGTCCCCGGCTCGAACGGCGTGGGTACGAGCGGCGCCGGTGTGAACCTGTTCGGGAATCCGGCCGCTGTATTCGCCCAGTTCCGGCCGTGCGTTCTTGGCTATGACACCAATTGCGGCGCGGCCGGAACGCTCCGCGGTTTCCCAATGTGGAATCTCGACCTGAGCGTTTCGAAAGACTTCCGCATCGCGGAGCGCTTCTCTGCGACGTTCATGGTCCAGATCTCGAACGTGCTGAATCACATGCAGCCGCAAGATCCAGGTCTGGACATCACTAATCCTACGACCTTTGGCGTCGTGCAGCAGCAAAGCCTCACCGGAGCAACCGGCAACGGCATATCAGTGCCTCCGATAGCGCCGCGGCAGATCGAGTTCGGCCTGCGCATTCACTTCTAAAGCACAGTTGTTCTAAATTCCGCGACTCCCGGGAATGGCTCCGATACAATGGAGCCATTTCTTTTTGGAGAGTCCCTGTTTATGCGCCTGTCGCTCTGCCTCCTGGCAGTTGTTTCGCTCGCCTCCGCACAGCAGCGCTCGGATGACGCCGACTTCGCTCGGCTGGTCCACCAATGGACCACTCGCCCCGAATTCATCAGCCCGCTGGTCGATCATCTCCCGAAATCGACCACCGTCCCGTCGCCCAAGGACGTACTCGGCTACTACATCGGCGAGCCGAAGAAGCTTACTTATTACGAAGACATCGTTCGCTATTACCGCGCGCTCGCCGAAAAATCGCCGCGCGTCAAAGTCATGGACATTGGCAAAACCGAGGAAGGCCGCGAGTGCATCGTGGTCTTCGTCGCGTCCGAAGATTCCATTCGAAATCTCGAAAGCTATCGCAACGATTTAGCCCAGCTCGCCGATCCGCGCCCTCTCAGCGACGCGCAGGCGCATGACGTCATCGCGCACGCTAAGCCCATTTATCACCTCATGGGCGGCCTTCACAGTAGCGAAACCGGCCCGCCGGAGATGTTGATGGAGCTGGCGTATCGCCTCGCCACGGAAGACAGCCCCCTCATCAACTCCATCCGCGATCACATCATCGTTTCCATCACACCCGTCGCCGACCCCGACGGCCGCGACCGCTACACCGATTGGTATTACCGGTACAAGATCAACGAAAAGGGCGAAGACGACAGCATGGGCGGCCCGCCGTATTGGGGCAAATACATCTTCCACGATGACAACCGCGATATCAACTACTCGCAAATGCCCATGCGCGACCTACTCGCCTGGTATCTCGATTGGCATCCGCCCATCATGCACGAGCTGCACGAGTCCATTCCATTCCTCTACACGTTCAGCGGCCAAGCGCCGCAAAATCCGCTGCTCGACCCGATCCTTTACTCCGAGCTGCCCTGGTTCTCCAATTTTGAGATGTCGCAGATGGATCGCTACGGAATGCCCGGCGTTTGGACGCACGCATTCGTCGATATGTGGTCGCCCGGGTATCTCGGCTTCATGTCGTCGAACCACAACGGCATGATGCGCATGTACGAAATCTTCGGTAACGCCGGCGCGAATACGATGCTGCGCCACATCTTTCGGGAGGATGAGCCGGACGCCGGCCCCACTGGCAACGCAACCAAACGCGAGTGGTATCGCCCGTGGCCGCCCTATAAAGAAGTCGACTGGTCCATGCGTGACAACACGAACTACATGGAAACCGGCGTTCTCTCCGCGCTCGAAATGACCGCCGCGTTCCCGCAAGTCATTCTCGAAGATTTTTACAAGAAGAGCCGCAATTCCATTGATTCCGGCAAGAAAGATGCGCCTTTTGCGTACATCATCCCTGCGAACCAACCCGATCCCACGCGCATCGCCTTCATCTTGAACGTCCTTCGCCTGCAAGGCATCGAGGTTGGCCGCACCACCGCAGACCTCAAGCTAAAGGACGGCACGTTCCCCGCCGGGTCCTTCGTGATTAAAGGCGACCAGCCGTATGGCCGCCTCGCAAAAACGCTTCTTCAGAAGCAAAATTATCCCGATTCAAGTTTGCGGACCTATGACGATTCCGGCTGGACCATGGGCCTCATGACCCACACGAAAATCCAGGAGACCGCCGACGCATCGATCCTCAAAGCGGCCGTCGAGCCGGTCAAAACTTACCAGCCTCGCGGGACCATGGCGGCCAAATCGAATTCCGGTACGTACGCGATTCTCGACAACGGCTCCGTCAACCTGGTCACCCTTCGATACCAGTTGAAAGACGCCCCATTCCGCGTTCTGGAGCAGACTTGGAACGCGCCGCATCAAACCGTCCCTGCCGGCTCCTTCTTTCTCTCCGGCTACGATTACGACAAAACGAAATCCGCCGTCGAATCCCTCGGGCTCACGGCCGCGGCGATTGCGAAAACGCCGAACACTCCGATGCACGACGCCGCCCTCCCGCGCCTCGCAATTTACAGCACCTGGGGCAACACGCAGGACGTTGGCTGGGTCCGTTACGCCTTCGATCAATACCAGGTTCCCTACGATCTCATCTTCAAGGAACGCGCTCGCGCGGGTAATCTGCGCTCTGCATACGACGTCATCATTATTCCCGACCAGGGGCGTGCGAAAAGACTCGTCTTCGACATCACTCCGAAAAAAATACCGCTCGCATACACCAAGACAGACCGCTTCAAATATCTGGGCGATTACGGCTCCTCTCCGGACATCACCGGCGGCATGGGCCTCGAAGGCGCTGCGGAATTCCGTAAATTCGTCGAACAGGGCGGTGTATTGATCACGCTCGGCGCTGCGAGCCAGTTCCCGCCCGATTTCGGCATCACCCGGGACATCGAGGCGGGACGCACGTCCGCTCAATTCTACGCGCCGGGTCCCATCGTCCAAGCTGAAGTGCTAAAACCCGCGAACCCCATCTTCTACGGATACACCGAAAAGACCATGCCGGTCCGCTGGGCCAACGGTCCTTTGCTAACCGTCCCGGAACAAGATCGCGAACAGCAGATTTTAATGAAATTTCCCGGCGGCGATGCCTCGGTTCTCAGCGGGTTGATGAAAGGCGCAAACGAAATCCGCAACAAGCCGGCGATCGTCGACGTACCGGTCGGCGACGGCCAGGTCATCCTGTTTGCCACGAATCCCTGCTATCGCTGGCAAAACCTGGGCGAGTTCCGCATGCTGTTCAACGCCGTCATGAATTACAAGAATCTGAGCACGCATTCCAAGCAATGAAGCCGAGGACGTTCTGTGTCTTCGCCGCCTGCCTTCTCAGCACGGCGGTCTTCTCTCAGAACGTGCCGCCCGATGCGGCAACATCCGCAGCGCCGGAATTTCTGTCATTCGACGACTTGAAAGCGCTCGCGACAACCGCCGAACCCCAAGGCGCTCTGTCGCAGAAGTTGAACCAAATACTGACAACTCCGTTCCTCGAGAACGATCCCGCGACGAACGATAACCAGCCGCACCGGCCAGCGGTCGAAGGCCTGGGCGCTATTGTTCGAGCGGCGGATTGGAATATCGAGCGCGGCCTCAATTTCGATCTGATCGAATCGGCACTGGGAAATCCAAACCAGTTGCAAAGGGATTCCGGATCGGAAAACCGCGCCTACAATAAAACCGATATCATTCGGACCCAGCTCCGCACGTTGCAGGAAAGCGACGTTCTTGTCCTAAACGAGGTCGACTTAGGAATGAAGCGGACTGAGTACCGCGACGTTTCGCGTGATTTGGCTGCCGCCCTGCGCATGAACTATGCGTTCGGCATCGAGTTTGTCGAAGTGGACCCGATATTCGACCTGGGAATCGAAAAAGTCGATCTCCCGGACAAGAATGAGCAGCAGCGCCTCGCCGAAGATCTAAGAGTTGATCCGGCGCGATATCGCGGCTTGCATGGCAACGCCGTCCTCAGCCGGTATCCCATCGAGCGCGCCCGCATCCTTCGACTCCCGGTCTGCTACGACTGGTATGCAAAAGAGGTTAAAGCCGTTGCCAAATTAGAGCAAGGCAAGCGCTGGACTGCCCGCAAGCTGTTTCTCGAACGCGTGGAGCGCGAAGTGCGCCGCGGCGGACGCATGGCGCTCATCGTCGATCTCGCCGTCCCCGGCCTTCCTACCGGAAAACTGACCGTTGTCTCGGTCCACCTGGAGAATAGGTGCACGCCCGGATGCCGTCAGAAACAGATGCGCGCTTTGCTAAGCGCCATTCAACCAATTGAGAATCCGGTCATACTCGCAGGAGATCTCAACACCTCAGGGCATGACGCAACTCCTACTTCGGTGCGCAACGAAATTATGAAAAGGGTGACGGATTACCGTTTCTGGCTGAGTCAGGCCATCTTTTGGTTCAGCCCGGTGAGCATTCCGCAGTACGCGCTCGTCCCCCTCCGCTACTTCCACCAGCACCTGGATCCGACCGCATGGCATCTGCCTTTCTTTTGGGAGAACCGCGAGCGCGGCCTCTTCCAATCTGTCGAGAAATTCCGGTTCGCTGACGGTTACGCATTTGATTTCCGAGGCAGCACCGAACGAACTGGTAACCAGAAGCAGCGGACTTTGGCAGATAGTAACCAGCGCGGACCCAAAGGATTCGTTCCCACCTATGCGTTTGAACGAAATTTCGGCGGATGGATTGGCCGCTTCAAGCTGGACTGGTTCTTCGTAAAACCTTTCATCCGGAACCCCCGGGCGATCCAGCAAAGCTATCGATTCGCGCCGCATTTTCCCATCACGATGCAGGAACTCAACCAATCGGTGGAAGACCGCATTTCAGATCATCCGCCCATGACAGTCGATTTGCCTCTGGCCGAGCCGGCGCCGTTGAAGACTAGCTCTCGTTGAGCTCAATCCAGTAACGAAGCATTTCGTCTTCGTAACACTTCTGAACCGATATTCTCGGATAGTCATGACCAACAATGCACTGCTTCGCGAATGGAGTGACTTATCGGAACAGGAGCACGTGGAAGCCTTCGAAAATCTTCCGCGCGACCGCGCTGACGAATTCTTTCTTGAGCTGAGCAGTCGAGATCAGGCGCGCTTGTTATTGGCGCTTCCCGAGGGCGAACGGCGAATCTGGTTACGGCTTCTGCCTCCTGACGATGCTGCTGACCTCCTCCAGCTCGCTCCGGAAGGCACGCGCGATAATCTCGCGTCGCAGTTGGACGATGTCACTCGCCGGGAAGTGAACGCCCTTCTCGCTTACAAAGAAGACGCGGCCGGCGGTTTGATGAATCCTCGCTTCGCCCGCCTCCGTCCTGACATGACGATTGACGAGGCCATTAGCTATCTCCGGCGCCAAGCCAGTCATGTCGAAACCATCTACTACGTTTATGCTCTCGACGAGGCGCAACATTTGCTCGGTGTCGTGAGCTTCCGGGATCTCTTCGCAGCCGATCGCTCCAAACTCGTCCGCGACATCATGCGGACGAAGTTCGTCTCCGTCTCCGAACAAATGGACCAGGAAGCTGTAGCGCGGCTGTTTAGTAAGTATCATCTACTCGCCATTCCCGTGCTCGACAACGATGGACGCATGCAAGGCATTGTTACCGCTGATGACATCGTCGATGTCGTCGAGCAGGAGGCGAGCGAGGATATTCAGAAAGTCGGAGGCATGGAGGCGCTCGATGGCCCCTATCTTCACATCCGCTTTTTGCAAATGGTAAAAAAGCGCGCCGGCTGGCTCACCATTCTATTCGTCGGTGAAATGCTGACAGCTACGGCGATGGGCTATTTCGAACAGGAGATAGCGCGCGCGGTTGTATTGGCGCTTTTCGTGCCGTTAATCATTAGTAGCGGCGGTAATTCCGGCTCTCAAGCAACCACGCTTGTCATCCGGGCAATGGCCTTGGGCGAGCTGCGCCTCCGGGACTGGTGGAAAGTCGTTTACCGGGAAATTTCAACCGGTTTCGCGCTGGGAAGCGTTTTAGCTGCCATCGGCATGGCGCGTATCGTGCTTTGGCAGGCAATTTGGAAACCCTACGGCCCGCATTATGCAGTCATCGCCGTAACGGTGGCGTCCAGCCTGGTTGGTGTGGTGCTCTTTGGAACGGTTGCGGGATCGATGCTACCGTTTGCACTCCGGCGAATTGGACTCGATCCTGCCAGCGCCTCCGCCCCGTTCGTAGCAACTCTGGTGGATGTGACCGGGCTCGTCATTTATTTCACAATCGCGAAGGTGATCCTGACCGGAACACTACTCTGATCTACCTACAACCGGAACGCAGCAGTAATAAGGCGCTTCGCACGCGTGGCGATTCGGGCCTCGGATCTCTCAAAAACGCCCCCATAGCCGATGAGGTGTAAGCGGGCATTCGATCTTACCCGGGTGAACTGGCGACGTGCATACGTTACAACCTCGAGCCGAAGGCTTTCTGGCCAAAATTCGCGATTGGTTCGGATCCATCACAAACCCTGGGTCGTGGGCAGCACAACACCTGCAAATTGTACTCGGCATATCGGCAATTCTCATCCTCGTGGGGGGCGCGTGCGCGGTCATTCTGACCGTTCGTTTACGCCGACAGAAGCATTTGCTCGAGATCAAAATGTCGGAAGCAGGCGCCGCGAAGCAAGCGGCCGAGCTGGCGAATAAGGCGAAAACCGAGTTTCTAGCCAACATCAGCCATGAGATCCGCAACCCGATGAACGGAATCATCGGATTCGCAGATTTGGCTCTGAAGACCGATCTATCTCCGGAACAGCGCGATTATCTCGGCACGCTCCGGAGTTCCGCTGAGTGGCTGATGCATATCATCAGCGATATTCTCGACCTGTCGCGCCTGGAGTCCGGCAGGCTCGAGCTCGATTCCACCGATTTCTCTCTTTCCGAATGCCTCGATCTGGCGATGAAGACCGTTCAGCCCGAAGCGGCCTTAAAACATCTGACGACCGGTGTAAAGATCGATCCGCGTATCCCCGCGCGCCTGTGTGGCGACCCCGTGCGGCTCCGGCAGATCGTTGTCAATCTGCTCGATAATAGCGTGAAATTCACAACCAGCGGCGGAGTGCTCCTTTCGGCTGCTCTGGCGTCTGATTCGGCCGGCTCCGTCGCGGTTCGAATCGATGTCGCGGATACGGGTCTCGGCATTTCTCCGCAGCAGCAAGCCGCCATTTTCGAGCCTTTCAAGCAGCTGGACGGGTCGCTGACGAAGAAACACGCGGGAACCGGCCTCGGACTCGCAATTTGCAAGAGGCTGTCCGACGCCATGGGCGCAACCCTCCAGGTTCAAAGCCAGATCGGAGCGGGAAGCACATTCCAATTCACCGTTTCCCTCAAAAAATCGGAATCCGTCAAAGTCGCGCAGAGTTCCGTGCCCGCTGCATCGGGCAAAAGCCTTTCGATTCTCGCCGTCGAGGACAACGCCGTGAACCGCCACCTTGTGACCAAGGTCCTCGAATCGGAGGGTCACCAAGTCACTGCCGCTGTTGACGGCCGCGAAGCACTGGAGATGTTCACCAAAAAGAATTTCGATGTCGTTCTCATGGACGTGCAGATGCCTGAAATGGACGGCCTTGAAACCACGCGTCAGATCCGCAATCTCGAATCGGGAGTTGGCCACACGCCGGTGTACGCCTTGACCGCTCACGCCGAACCTGGTGATCGCGAGCGATGCCTGGCATCGGGGATGGACGGCTATCTCACCAAGCCCGTGCAAATGGATCGGCTGCTTGAAGTCGTCTCCTCAGCCGCGCCGCAGGCTCAAGAAATCCCGGATGATGACTTCTTCGGCGCGCCGGTCTAAACCTGAATCACCGCCGCGCCGTTTACACGATCGCTCTTCACCGCCATCAACGCCTCATTCACCTGATCCAGTGGAAACGCCGTGACCCTCGGCTGAAGCCCGATCTTAGTCGCAATTTCCAGAAAATCACGGGCATCCGCGCGGGTCATGTTCGCAACGCTCCGAATCTGGCGCTCTCCCCAAAGCAGCGTGTCATAGTCGAATTCCGGAATGCGATCCAAATGAATCGCGTTGATCGCCACAACACCACCCTTTCGCAGACTGGCCAGCGCCGAGATCACCACGTCACCGCTGGGAGCAAATGTTACCGCCCGATCCAGAGCAACAGGCGGCTTGTCTTTCTCATTGCCAACCCACGTCGCGCCCAGCGAAGCTGCTAGTTCCCGGTGCGAAGCTCCCCGCGTCGAGACATACACTTCACAGTTCCACGCCTTCAGAACGGGCAGCGCCAGATGCGCAGAGGCTCCGAAGCCGAAGAGTCCCACGCGATCGCCCGGCTCGATACCCGCCACCCGCAGACTGCGGAATCCGATGATGCCCGCGCACAGCAGCGGCGCCGCATGTAAATCATCCAGAGCATCGGGGAGCGGAAATACAAAATCGGCTCGGGCAAGCGCATATTCGGCATAGCCGCCATCGACAGAGTATCCAGTGAAGGTAGGGGAGTCGCAGAGATTCTCGCGCCCTTGCCTGCAGTAAGGACACGTCCCGTCCACGCCGCCGATCCAGGAAACGCCCACACGTTTGCCGAGAGGAAGATCCGCAGTTGCACCCTGCACGATTTCGCCCGCAATTTGATGTCCCGGGATCAAGTTGTTGCGTCGCACCGGCAGATCGCCTTCCACAATGTGAAGGTCGGTTCTGCATACGCCACAGCAACGCACGCGAAGCAACACGTGTCCGGCTGTAACGTCCGGCTCGGGAACATCTCTCACGGCCAGCGGACGGCTCGCGATATCGCCCGGACTCTCCAAAATTGCGGCTTTCATATAGCCGTTCTTTTCCACTTGCCGCGAGTGAATACCGCAAGACTCATGATCGTGAGGAACAGCTCCGCAATCGGTATTGAGGTAAACACGCCGGGCACGCCCATGTGCACCCGAAACGCGAGCACCCACGCCAGCGGAATCTCGCACAGCCAGAACCCGAATATGTTGAGAATCGTCGGTGTAACCGTATCACCCGCTCCATTAAAGGCTTGGACCATGACCATACCGAACGCATATGCCAGGTTCCCAAACGCAACAATGCGTAAACACGCCACAGCATAGGAAGCGATCGCATGATCGGAGGTAAACACTCGAACAATCGCTTCCGGCGCGGCAATGAGCACAACCGCAACCGCGCCGAGGAAGATCATGTTGTAAATGCCGGTTAAGTAAACCGCCCGCTCGGCGCGACTCCGGCTTGCCGGCGCCCAAATTCTGGCCCACCATCGTTGCGGCCGCGCCGCTAAGTCCCCACGCCGGAAGAATCACAAATATAAAAATACGAATTCCGATGGTGTAACCGGCAACCGCGAAACTGCCGAACGCGCTAATCATTCGCACCAGCCCAATCCAGCTTGTATGTGCAATCACAAGCTGCACAACGCCCGTCGTGGACACGCGCGCGAGCGACCGGATCACCGGCGGCACAACCCGGAAATCCGAAATCCCAAGCCGGATCCGGCTGCGGCCACTCAAGAGTATCCAGAACTGATACAGAACGCCCAGCGAGCGGCCGGTAAGAGTCGCTACCGCTGCGCCCGTCACTCCCATGCCATGCACTGGCCCAATCCCGAAGATCAGGCATGGATCGAGTGCCAGGTTGATCAGATTCGAAACCCACAACACGCGCATCGCGACCGAGGCGTCTCCGGCGCCCCGGAAAATCGCATTGTTTAGAAACAGCAGCAGCACGCTGACGCTGCCGCCGAAAACCACTGCGGTATAGGCATGTCCGCCCGCAATCACCGCGGGAGCAGCGCCCATTAATCCGAGCATTCGCCTCGAAAACCACAGGCCCGGCAATCCCATCGCCAACGCAACGGCGATACCGAGCAGAATCGCTTGGGATGCCGCCGTCGCCGCTCCTTTGCTGTCCTTCTCGCCGACGCGGCGCGCCACCATAGCGGTGGTCGACATACTCATTCCGAACGCCACAGAAAACACGAGCGTCAGCATCGACTCCGTCAGCCCAACCGTCGTGATTGCATTTGCGCCCAGACGCGTTACCCAAAACACGTCCACAACCCCGAACAGCGACTCCATGAACATCTCCAGCACCATGGGCACGGCCAAAAGGAACACGGCCCGGCTGATCGATCCTTCCGTGAAGTCCTGGCGCGTGCCCCGAATCGCATCGAGCAACGAGCCCCACACGTTAGGCCGGCTTACTGCCGCTGTTGCAGATATGTCCGCCATTCTCGCGGTGCCGTCAGCGGTCTTCGAACAGAGCGTTTGCTTCCGTGTACGGGATGGCAGTTTCCCATATCGGACGCAAGCTCCCGCGCTCTTTCAGCTCTCGCGCGATCCGCCGAATGAAGCCAAGAGTCGATCGTGCGATCCCCGATCCAAGGCTCAATCGCGCCACGCCCGCGGCTTTCAATTCATCGAGGGATGGTATTTCAGGCGTCGCGAGTACATTCAGGGGATGCTGCAGCGTCTCGGTGAAACTGCGGATGAGGGCCAGATCGGAAATGCCGGGAATGAATACGCAATCCGCTCCCGCGTCCTTGAAAGCGCTCAGCCGTTCGCAAGCGCGGGAAAAGCGATCGCCCGGTTCGCCAATGTTGTTCCAGATACAAATCCGTCCTCGCATTGATGAACAGCGGAACCCCCATTTTCTCCCCGGTATCTCGAATCGCATGAATCTTCGCGACCTGCTTGTCAATGTCGATGAGAGCGCCCGCCTGGAAGTCCTCGATGTTGAGTCCGATCGCTCCCGCTTCGATAAGTTTCCTCGCCGTGCCGGCGACGTCGGAATATCCCGCCTCCAAATCGGCTGAAACAGGAACCTTCACGCATCGGCTGATCCGTGTTACCGCCGCGATCATTTCATCCTGCGAAATGCGCTCGCCGTCCCGATATCCCAGCGAAAACGCAACCCCGGCGCTGGTGGTTGCGATCGCCCGGAAACCACTATCCTCGACAATCCGGGCGCTCATGCAATCCCATGCATTGGGCAACACGAGAATCTCCGCGCCCCTGTGCAAGCGCCGGAAATTTTCGGCTTTCTCGGACTGAGTCATGACTGTCATCCTAACGCCCCCGCGTACAAGCGCGGGTTTTGACGGCGCGGGATTTCAGCCCCGTGCTACCGATTCAGACCCAGCTCGACAAGCTCGTCGGATGCTGACTCCTCGAACTGAATCTCCGGCCCGTTCTGATTCGCGCTCCGATTGCTGACCCTGCGGGCGGCGAAAGCCGCGATGCCGAAAATCACAGCCACGCACCAGTAGCGCAGCGGATTCGACATGGCCCTTTGTTCGAGTCTTGCGGCGGTGTCAATAGCGGACACCAGCGGAACGATTCCGAACCAAAACACCATGTGGGCTTTCGATTTCCCTGGCAGGTACGAACAGGTGAAAGGAATCTTCCGAAAATCTTTCAGAGAGATGTCCGCCAGCACGCTGCCGAGTAACGCGAGCAACAGCAGGTGCTGCGCTGCCGGCTTCCAAGGCCAGAACCAGAGCAGCAGCGCCGAAACCGCCAAGACGGGCAGTACCGAGAGCACGAGCAACGCCTCCCGAACGGCCGAAAGACGACTCACGCCGGGGGGCGCCGGGGTTATGCGAAACAGCCAATTGGCCCTCATATCGAGCGGCAGAGAAAACACAATCCGAGTACCCAGCCACAAGGCGCATAACATCAACACGCTCGCAAACAGCATGAGAGCGTTCACGCGCTCCACGATGTCAGTCCATGTCAGGTGCAGCGCCTGCCTCGCGCCTTCCAAGGTTACGACCGCAATAGCGAAACCGCCGCCCACGTAGAACGCCAGAATCGTCCGATGCCGCCGGCTGCGGAGTAGCGTGCGAATGACGAACTGCGCCACCGCCGTCTGCGGCGAATTCCCAAACCGTGGTAACCATATCCCCCCGCGCACGCCCGGCACGATGTCCGGCTCTTCCACGATTTTCCGCAGCGTCCTGAGATAGGAGAGCAGGAACGCTCCGCCTGCGACTACTATCGCGATCAGCAGGCTTGCCACTGCCCTGCGCGCCAGCGGCGCCATCACCGCGTGCCCCTCGGCCGCAAAGACTCCGCTGAGCTCGCTCAGCAGCCCCAGGAACCAGTACGACGGCAACCAAGCCAGGGTCCGTTGATTCTCCGGTGCTCCGAGAGCCATCGCCGTGTTCAGCGACGGCTGGAACAAAATAACGCAGAGAAACAAGATAAACAAGGCAATCTGAAGAAACGACGAGACGCGCAGATACCAGCTTCGCGGCAACTGTGCCGCTGCGGCTTGCACGCCCAAGACCATGCAGTAGAGAAACGTGCCCGCCGCCAAAATCGTGACCCAGAAGGCTGCCACGAATCGAAGTCTTCCCGCGAATCCGTAGCCGGAAGGAGCCAGCGCCATTGGCCATGCGAAGCCCGCAAGACTGTTCCACGCCACCAGGGTCAGACCCAGGGCGGATGCCACTCCGGCTATTTTGGCCGCGAACAGCGTGCGTTCGCGAACCGGTAATGGGCCGAGCATCAGCACATCGCGTCGATCGGGAAATGTGGAGTCCCAACTCAGCAGCGCGAACAGCCCCACCACCAACATGGTGATCGAGATCAGTACGCGTTCCACGGGCCACAGCGCAGCGCCCGAAGCCTTACTTCGTACGTCCTCTCCGATCGGGAGCGCGAAGTACGCCAGAAGGAGACTTCCGAAGATCAGGAGTGCTCCAAGCTGCCCCAACAATACGCTGGCGTCTCCGCGAGCGGATGTCGACAACAGTTCCAGATCCATTAAGCGGAAAAGAAACTGGCGATAAAGAACCCGAAACTGCAGTTTCGTATTCACCTTCATCAGCTCCGCGTTTACCTGCGCCCCGCGAATTCTCCCCTCACGCTCGAATCAGATCGGCTATTTCGCGCGAGACGGCGGTGCAGTCGTGCTCCACCGCGAGCTGCGAGAAAATCTCCTCCAAGGTGGGCAGGGCCATCAGTGTCCGCAGTCGCTCGATGGAATCGTCAGCTACCACCTTTCCGCGGTGCAAAATCACCACGTGAGACGAGATCCGCTCCACCGTCTCCAATTCGTGTGAACTGAACAGCACCACTTTGCCGCGGGCGGCCAATTCCTGTATCAGGCTGCGCAAGATCAGCGACGTCGCAACATCGAGCCCGGAAAACGGCTCGTCCAGCAGGATGAGCTCCGGATTGTGGAGCAATGCAGCCGAAAGCAGCACCTTCTGCCGCATGCCTTTGGAGTACGACGATAGTGGCACGTGCCTGTCGCCGTGCAGTGAAAGCAACCGCAGCAGACCATCGATACGGCCGGCGGTAGGCTTTGCGGGTAGATCGCGCAACTGGCCCACCATAATGAGGTACTCCAGGCCGCTCAGGTGTGAATACAGATGCGGCTCCTCGGGCACATAACCCATCCGCTGCTTAAAACTGAGCAGATCGCTTCGAATCGGCCGGCCATCGAAGAGAATCTCACCGGCCGTGGTCTCAATGAGTCCGGTGATCATTTTCATGGTGGTCGACTTCCCGGATCCATTCGGTCCCAGGTATCCCGTGATCTCGCCGGCGTGCGCCTGAAAGCTTACGTTATCTACAGCCGGGATACCGGAGAATCGTTTCGAAACATTACGCAGCTCGAGCATGTGCAGTCTCCTCTGCAATGCTAACGCCGGGATGCGTTGGAATTGGGAGCGCGGACGGCCGACATCATGGCGGTGGGGTGGCCTGAACGCCGAGCCACGGCGGATGAAGCTGACGTAAGAAGCGCGCCCGCTTCAGTTCCCCTTCTTCAGCTCCTCGGCCAATCCGTAAATGCCCCGCCTGCGATAGATCTCGGCAAGCCTTTGCTGCTCGGGCGACGTTGCCAATGCGCGGCGCAGCACGGGATCGGTGGTCGCCTCCGTGATGTCCCGGCGCGTGGGAATCCACAAGTTGCCGTCCGCAAACTCCACGTTGCCCACGAAGGCCATGACCGCTCCAATCAGCATCGGCTGGCCCGTCGGATGCGTGAAGCGCAGCGTGCCCGGCTCCGTCATTCGTCCCGTTTGCACCGGTCCCAGTGGCAGGGATGCAGGCGTCGACCCCGCGACGAAATCCCGGCCGCGATCGTCACGCACAATCCACCCGAGCTCAACGCTGCGCACCATTTTGCGGGACGTATTCCGCACATCCACCTCGGGCGCCGCACCTCATTCCCGAATACACGGGCTGCGCCGCCCACCGGCCTTACCGGTGAGCTTGGAAACGAGACGGTTCCCACCGGCATGGGCTGCTCGCGCCGGAAGCTCGCTCGCGGCTCGTGCAGCAATTCCAATCCAAGCTGTTGCGGAATGAGGTCTTCCAATCCAAAGTTCAACTCCTCCCGCAGCTCCGCCAATTGGCCGCTGCGCAGCAAACCAGCAAGGTATTGGCGATCACGCCTCGCTTCCAGCTCGTACACCGCAAGCGCCCGCCGCGATCCAAGTTTGTCCGGTCCGTAAGACGTGAAGTCGTTGAACAACGCGCAATCGAGCGACACTTGAACCAGCGCTTCCTCGTTCCTGCCGACATTGATCGGACGCAGCAGTTGCATGTCGATCGTCACCGGGAACACCTCTCCCGGCAAAACGTTCAAGCTTGGCAGCGTCACCGATCCCTTTCCCGAAGGAGTGAGATCCTGCGCTTCCACGCGCAGAGTCAGCCCGGAAATCGGCTTCGTTCCCGTATTGCGCAGCACCAGCGAGGCGTGAAGGTCGACCGCCATCGATGCGGCCCGCAAGCGCGCCGTCGTGGGCCCCAGGCTCGAAGAGACCATCAGCACCGGCGAGTCGCGCGGAAACTCGACATTGATCCAGCGCGCGCTGTTCTCCTGCGCCGCATGCGCACGACCGGCACAATGATGGCGCAAGAAGCAGCCACCGCGAATCTCGCCAGCCTACTGGCCATACACGTTGGTGATTGTGACCTGTCCTGTTTCTTCGTCGACGTAACGGGCTGCAACCGCGGAGCTCCCGGCCAGCGATATCACGGCCGAGCGCGGATGCATCATGGTCAACGTTGCGCCTTGCGCCCTCACAGCAATTCCTAGCGGAGTTGTTTCGACGATCGTTCCCAAAGCTTTGCGGGCTTCGGAAGCCGACGACGCTTTGGAGCGCCGCCGCCAAGTGGCGGGTTTGCTCCGCGGGAATATGCGTAAACCAGCCAGCGATGAACAACGCCACGAGTCCAACCGCCGCCAGCGTTCGTGGGAAAGCAAGCAGGCCGCTGCCGCGAACTTTTTCGATACATCGCGCAGCCGCTATCCCGACTCCGATGTTCCCCAACATTTCGCGTTCTAACCGCGGCCAATCCGCGATCGCCTCGAAGGCCGTCAGAGTTTCCTCGCGAGCTTCACGCTTCAGTTCCACGGCTGCCGATCGAAACCGCGATAACTGCCGCTCGCATGTCTCGCAATTGGCGATATGACGCCGCATGCGCCACCGCCGCAGCAACGGGTAAATCGCCTCTCGAATAGAGCGCAATCGTTTCGAGCGCCGGGTGCAAGCTCTTTCGCGGATTCGATTTCATGACCGCTTCCTCGCTTCCAGATAGCGCTTGAATTTCACTCGCGCGTTTGCAATGTGCGAGCGCACGGTCGCCATCGAGCATTTCATCTCCATCGCCACCTGCTCGGCGGGAAGATCCTCCACATCGCGCAACAGAAGCGCCATTCTCTCGCGCTCCGTCAGGGTGGCAAGCCCCCCATCCAGATGCAGCTTCCGCTCGCTTCTCAGCAGCATCTGCTCGGGCGTCTCTCCCACCATCAGCCGGCTTTCCGGCAGGTCGCTCATATCGCTGAAGACCAGCTTCTTGCTGCGCCTCAGATAATCGATGGCGGTGTTGCTCGCGATCCGCAGTAGCCACTGCGTCGCCTTATCCATGTCCTTCAATTGCGAGTGCCGCTGGAGGGCTTTTATGAACGTCTCTTGCGTCAGATCCTGGGCGTCGTCCACGTTGCCGACGATTCTGTAGATGAGGAGGAACACGCGCCGCAAATTTTGCTGCACGAACCGGGTCTGGGCATCGGATGCCGCCGCCAACGGCGAATCGGAAATGGGCGGCAGCGACTCGCTCACAAAAGCCTCCACAGGCACGGAAAAGCGCAGCGCACCGTCAAAACCGCGCTCTCTCGCTTCGCCGCCGTTAAGTCGAGGCATTCTCCTACATAGAATTGACGAATTGGCGGGAGAAACGTGCAGGACGGCCGGGCCATCAACGTTATCTTAACTGTATATGAGACCTGTTGCCGTTATCGGGATTGGGAAAACCGCTTTTGGAGCATTTCCAGACCGCGATCTCCGTTCCCTGGCGGTGGAAGCGGTCAACCACGCTATGGATGACGCGACCGTTCCCGCCGGCCGTGTCGAAGCCTTCTATCTCGGCAACTTCGCCGGTCCCTCCTTCGTCGGCCAGAACCATCTGGCGCCTTACATTGGAACCGCCGCCGGATTCGAATCTATCCCTTGCACCCGAATCGAAGATGCCTGCGCATCGAGCGGTTCGGCTTTCTTCCATGCCTGGCAAAGCGTGGCGGCCGGCGTTTACGACGTCGTGGTTGCGGCCGGGGTCGAAAAAATGACGTCGCAAACCACCCCGCGCGTGACGGAAATCCTCGCCGGCGCAGGTGACATGTCGGGCGAAGGGCGAGCCGGAGCCACGTTTCCCGCCTTATTCGCAATGATCGCGCGGCGCCACATGCATCAGTACGGAACCACGCGCGAGCAAATGGCGGCCGTTGCGGTCAAGAATCACGCGAACGGCGCGAAGAACCCGCAAGCCCACATGCGAAAGGTCATCACCATTGAGCAGGCTCTCGCGGGCAAGCCTGTTGCCGAACCGCTGACGGTCTACGATTGCTCGCTCATCAGCGATGGCGCTGCCGCTGTGGTTCTCGTTCCGCTCGATATGGCGCCCCAATTCAATTCGCGCTTCGCGCGCGTGCTCAGCGTGGCGCAAACTTCCGATTACGTCGCGCTCGACAACAAGGCCGATATCACGGTTTTCCCTGCCGTCAAATCGGCAGGCGAGAAAGCGTACAAAATGGCCGGGCTTGGCCCCAAAGACATCCAAGTGGCGGAATTGCACGATTGTTTCACCATCGCCGAAATTATCGCCAGCGAGGATCTTGGATTCGTCGAAAAGGGGAACGGCGGGCATTTCGCCGAAGAAGGCTGCAGCGCCATCAACGGCCCTTTGCCTATCAACACCAGCGGCGGCTTGAAATCCAAGGGCCATCCGGTGGGCGCGACGGGCGTCGGCCAAATCTGCGATATCACGATGCAGCTCCGTGGAGATGCCGGCGAGCGTCAGGTGCGCCGTCATCGCATCGGACTCGCCCAGAATCTCGGCGGTTCGGGCGCCACCTGTGTGGTCACGATTTTGGGAGCCGCTTAGATGCCCGCCGCGAGCTCGAATGACGGCATCGTTTACACCGAAACCGTCATCTTTTCTCCGCCCGAGCAATACGCTTCTGACGCTCCCTATCAAGTTGCCATTATCGATCTCGATCGCGGCGGCCGGCTCACCGTTCGGGTGCTGGGTAAGGAGCCGCAGGAACGCGCTCGCATCGGCGATCGCGTGACATTCGTCGAAGAGCGCGCCGGTGTGAGTTACTACCGCAAAGCCGTAACGTGAAGCCGTCGCGGAACGTATATAACGCGGATGTTGTATGCCGAAACACTTGTTGATCTCCGCGCTTTTGCTGCTCGGCCTGCAGGTGCTCAGCCACTCCGCCGGGCAATACGCCGGCCGATCAGAAGTGTGTCGTTCAGGGCCGCGCCACGAACATGCAGACCGGCGAATTTTTGAAAAAGGTTTCCGTCCAACTCACCCGCCTGACTGCCGGTCATAGGAGTTACACCGGCGAGCAAGGATATTCGGCCATATCGGCGGCGGATGGCAGCTTTCGATTCGAAGCCGTCGAGCCGGGCGAGTACCGTCTTTCCGGCGAACGACCCGGCTTCCTTTATACGGAATATGGCGCGCAGGCGGCGAACGATTTCGGCACTATCCTCACGCTCCGCCCCGCGCAGCAGTTGACCGATCTGAACCTGAAGCTCTTTCCGCAAGGCGTGATCAGCGGCAAGGTCGTGGATCAGGATGGAGATCCGGTAGGGAACGCCAGGCTGAAGGTTGTTCGCCGCAAGTGGATCTCCGGAAAGCTCCGCTACGGCTTCGCGGGCAGCACGTCCGCGAACGAGCTCGGCGAGTTCCGGTTCCGCAACTTGGAACCGGGCAAATACTACGTAGACGCCCAGGCGTACCGATTCGATATGAGGGCGGCGGAAAGCTCGGCCGCGCCCGGCAAGCCGGATATCAGGCCCATTCGCACCTTCTACCCGGAAGCAACTGCTCTCGAAGCTGCGGCGCCGGTTGAGGTCAGCTCCGGGTCAGGAGGTTTCAGGGATCAACATCCGCCTCCAAACCGCGCCTGCCCATCACGTGCGGGGAAAAATCGCCGGCGCCCTCCCGGACGACGATGGCGACGGACCATTGATTCTCAGGCTTAATTCGCGCGGCGATGATGCAGGGCCGCCTTGGATCTTCTTCAGCGAATTCTCCGCTATCAAGGAAGACCATACGTTCGACGTCGCGGGCCTTGCTGCCGGCTCATACAACCTCGTTCTCACGGACGGCCGCCGTAATATGCGTACGCTTGGAATCCAGCCGGTCGATGTGGGATCTGCCGACGTGAATGACGTAATCGTCAATATCGTGCCGCCGGGCTCGCTGCACGGCCAGATCCGCGTGGAAGGAACTCCGCCGGCGAACGCGGCTCAGCCGAGCCTGTCCGGCGTGTATCTCACCTTGAGGCCCGTAGGCCGTCAGTTCGGAAACCTCGGTAACACTGCCCAAGTCCGATGGAACGTTCGTCCTGGACGAGATCAATCCCGCTACATACGACCTCCGTATATCGCAAATACCAAATGGTGCTTACCTTAAATCTGTCTTCCTCGGCAACCAGGACGTTCTCGGGAAGGATCTCGATTTCAATCAGGGCGTTTCCGGAAGCCTCGAAATCGTGTTCCGCTATGGCGCTGCCGAGGTGGATGGCAGCGTGCAAAGCGCGCAGTCAGGGAATGGCGTAAGCGTCCAATCGAGTCCACCCTCCGGCGCATTAATCGCCCTGATTCCCGACACCCTGCGGCCCGACGGATCAGGCATCTACTCCGCGAATATCGACCAAAACGGCAGCTTCATCATTCGGCAGTTAGCTCCTGGCCGCTACCGCGCGTATGCTTTCGCGCAAGCCGATCGCAACGCGCTTCCAGAGACCCCGATCTCCTGAAGGCGATTCAAGACCGCGGAACCGATCTCGAGGTCAAAGAGGGCGACCGCAAACAGATTCAACTAACGCTCATCTCCAAAGGCGATTTCCGGCAGGTGCTTGCGCGCCTGGGTATGGACGAGCAGTAAGGCATCTGGATCTTGAATGGCGAAATACTTTTTGATTGCCGCGTTCGCTTTTCTCGGCCAGCAACTCAGCCCGCCGGGCAATACGCCGGCCGATCAGAAGTGTGTCGTTCAGGGCCGCGTGACCAGCTTGCAAACCGGAGAATTCTTGAAGAAAGTGTCCGTGCGCCTCACCCGGCGTTCGCCGCAGGGTGGCGCAACCCTGGGTTACACCGGCGAGCAGGAGTATAGCGCCACGTCGGAGAACGATGGCAGCTTTCGCATCGAAGGCGTCGAGCCCGGAGAGTATGACCTTTCCGGAGAGCGCTCCGGCTTCCTAAGAACGGAATACCAGGCACAAGAGCCAAACGATTCCGGGACGGTTCTCACGCTTAGCCCTGCGCAGCAGTTAACGGATCTGAACCTGAGGCTCTTTCCTCAAGGCGTGATTAGCGGCACGGTCGTGGACCAGGATGGAGACCCGGCGGATCACGCCACGGTCAGCGTTCTTCGGCGCTCGTGGAGATCCGGAAAGCTCCGCTATATTTCTTCCGGCGGCACCTCGGCAAATGATCTGGGCGAGTTTCGGTTCAGCGACTTGGAACCCGGCAAGTATTACGTCAACGCGCGAGCGGACCAGTTCGGTGTGGTGGAAGAAAAACCCCCCGCTACCCGGCAAGCCTGATATCCGCCCCGTTCGGACGTTCTATCCGGAGGCAACCACCCTCGAAGCCGCGCTGCCCGTCCAGGTCGGCCCCGGTCAAGAAGTCACGGGCATCAACATTCGCCTCCAAACTGCGGCGACCTACCACGTGCGGGGCAAGATCGCGGGAGCTCTGCCTGACGACGATGACGAACGGTTGAGGATTATGCTCACGCCCCGCACCGATGATTCAGGTTCCACATGGTTCTTCTTCGGCGGCCGCTCCAACGTCAAAAAAGACCTTACTTTCGACGCTGACGGGGTTGCTCCCGGCCCATACAATCTCGTTCTCACGAGCTTTGGCAGCCACAGGCAATCGCTCGGAATGCAGCCCGTCGACGTGGGTGCCGGAGATGTGAACGATGTGGTTTTCAATATCGTGCCGCCAGGCGAGCTTCGCGGCCTCATTCGCATCGAAGGCACTCCTCCTGCGAATGCCGCCCAACCGAATCTATCCAGCGTGCGCCTAAGCCTGACCACAACCGGTTTCGGTCGATATGCCCGGGCCACAGCAAAAGCTGATGGCACATTCATTCTTGAGGATGTCGGCCCCGCCAAGTACGATTTCCACGTCTCGCCCGTCCCGAACGGCACATATCTCAAATCGGTTCTTCTCGGCGGGCAGGATGTTCTCGGAAGAGAGCTCGACTTCACCCAAGGCGCTTCCGGACGGCTCGAAATTGTGTTTCGCTATGGCGCCGCCGAAGTCGACGGCACCGTGCAAAATGCTTCGACCACTGGCAATTCGAACGCGCAGCCCACTTCACCGGCCACCGCGCTAGTCGCACTAATTCCAGACACCCTGCGGCCGGACGGGTCCGGCATCTACTCCGGCAACATCGACCAAAACGGTAGCTTCGCGATCCGGCAAGTAGCTCCCGGCCATTACCGCGCCTACGCTTTCGCTCGCGCCGACCTCGACTCGCTTGGGAACCCAGAGCTCCTAAAGGGAATTGAAAACTTGGGAACCGATCTCGAAGTTAAGGAGAACGACCATAAGCAAATCCAGCTCCCGCTCATCCCGGCCGGCGATTTCCGCCAGATCCTTGCCCGGCTGGGAATGGATGAACAATAACCGATTCGCAAAGACCTTGCGTTCATGTGTCACGTTGGCTCGCCAAGCCCCGCGCCTTTTTTTATAGACGGTAAAAACCCTCTCGAAACGTTCGGTAGCTGCGGGGGCTGGCCTTGTTGTTCATCCGGAATGGAAAAGAAAAACTTCGATCCCTTACCCTCTTCCGACTCCACCCAGATTCGGCCTCCGTAATGCTCCACAATCCGCTGGCACAATGCCAATCCGATTCCGGTGCCCGCATATTCGCGCGAGCTGTGCAGGCGTTTGAAAATGCGAAAAATCTGATCCGCGTACTGCGGTGGAATGCCGATCCCGTTATCGGCGACGCAGATGATCCAATTGTTCTCCCGCTTTTGAGCGGTGATCTCGACCCGCGGCGCTTCTTTGCCACGGTACTTGATCGCGTTGCCGGCGAGATTCTGCAGAATTTGCAGAAGATGAACGTCCGCCATTTTCAGCCGAGGCAGAGGGCCGCAGACCACGTTCACCCCACTCTCCTGAATGGCAGCGCTTAAATTCGAGATCGCGTGGGCCGCCACCACGTTCGCATCCACGGGTTCCGCGTGTTCAGCCTCGACGTTCAGGACTCTCGTATAGGACAAAAGACCCGCAACGAGCATCTCCATTCGCGCCGCGCCATCCGCGATGTAGCCAATGAATTCGCTTGCCTGGGCATCCAATCGTCCCTCGTACTTGCGTTTCAGCATTTGGCTATACATCGCAAGCATCCGAAGCGGCTCCTGCAAGTCGTGCGAAGCCGAATAGGCGAACTGGTTCAGAGCTTCGTTTGCCCTTTGCAGTTCTGCATTCGAATTCTGAAGTTCGGCGGTGCGCTGCCGCACGCGCTCATCCAGCACCTCATTCATGACGCGGAGAGCGCGTTCGGCTTTCTCGCGCCGCGCCGCAATGTAACTGACGAACAGTAATAACAAGCTGAGCAGCAGGAAGCGCGTAAAATCCGAAGGTGCGGGATGAAATTTAGGTTCAAACGCATAGGGGACAACGTACACCGACAGAGCGGAGGCGATCACGCCGGGCCCATAACCGCCCCACCAGGCGCTCGCGAGCAATGCAATCCAAAACGTGATCTGGATTCCCGGATGTCGCCCCAGCACGCGCAGGATCAACAGAGAAACGCACGTCGCCAGGCCGATCGCAAGGAATGGCAGCACGTACTTCAGGAGAAAAGAGCGAACCTTTGCGGGAACGGCAGCAGCCCGGTCACTCTTCCCGGCATTCAGCAGTAACCCAGGCCCAGGCATTCGTTTCTCAGAAGCCTGGACCAGCTTCGTATGTGACAAAGATGATTCTATTTAACCATCTCTTGTTCCCGCCCCTAGACCCGCCTCTGCTTCCGTTCCGCGATCGCCTGGTTGATGAAGGCCCAGACTTCTTTGCTGATTCGGAACGCCTCCATCTGCTGTTTCGCCTGGTCCGGCCATTCGGAGCTGTGAGCGTAGACGTTTTTCACCGCGTCCGTGATCTCGGGATCGCCGCCTGTGAATCCCTCCACCAGAGTCATCCAGCGCTCGGCGAGCGCCTGTCCTCTTTCGCTCTTGGGATCTTCGCCAAGCGCAGCTTCCACATCGGCTATTAACTCCCTCCACTGCTTGCTCACCCGCTCCTGCAGCTCAGGCGACCATAAATGGCGCCGCGCCGCAATCTTTTCCCTGGCCGCGTCGCTTGCGTACTTCAGCATCCAATCGGAGTTGTCTTGCATGTCAATCACCTCAATGATTTTTTTCAATACTGCAGCGTCAAGCCGCTTGCCGGGCCGCGCGATCGACTCAGCTTCCCGGATCGCTTCGATTGCTCGATCCAGAAGGCGCCGCTTTTCCTCGAGCACCCGGCGCTGCATGTGCAACGCATCGGGCAGTTCGAGCGCATCCCGATCCAGTAGGGCCTTGATCTGCGCCAAAGGAAGTCCGATAAATTTGAGCGCGACCACCTGTTCCAATCTTTCGAGATCACGATCGGAGTACACGCGATAGCCCACCACCGTGCGCCTGGGTCTGAGCAGGCCCAGCCGGTCGTAATGGTGCAGCGCCCGCACGGTGATCCCCGCGAGTTCCGCGAATTCCTTTACTCGATAGTGTCGATTTTCGCCGCTCACTTTCGCGAACGCCCTTCCTCAGCCATGTTCACGGCTGACGTTACGTCAGAGTCAAGCGGAAAAATCGAGGTAGTCTATTTCACGAATCCGAGCTTCTTTAAATCCGGCGCGGGAAGCGGAGCGTTGAACTGCATCTGCGGGAACGTTTCCTTAACTTGCCCGTCCACCAGCGCCACGCCGAAGGGTGGATCGACAAACGGAAACGCTTTTCGCAGCTTCGCGGTCTCGAGGCTGGTCGAGGCTTTCAAGTGCGTATCGTGCAGGAAATCGGCCGCAAACTGCGGGTCGTGAGTCGGAATGGCAACAATCTTGCCATCATTCCAGTTCAGCGTCGACAAGAATTTCGACGCCTCGTCACAGTGCGAGCATTCCGGGTCGTAGAAGAAGAGAAACACCCTGCCGGTTGCTAGATTCTGCGGCTGGCCGTCAACAATCACCGGGGTCGGAATCTGCGCGTGCCGGCGCTCCGCAGCATTCACACCGAAACTGACGGCCCCAAATGCTGCCACGGCAAGAAATGCTATCGCGGGCCGGCGAACACTGAAAGCTGCTGGCCGCGACCATGCATACGCAATCAGGCCGAGCACCAAAAAGATGCCATCGCCAATAAAGAAACCCGGCCCGACGGTTCGCTTGATGATCGGGAAGCAGTTGCATTCGTGACCGACCAGCGCGCGATAGTGATAACCGATCCAGGCCATGAAAAAAATCATCAACGCCGACCCGAGTACTCCGCCCCAGCGCCGAAAACCAGGCACAAAAAGCAGAACTGCGGCAAACAGCTCCACGATCCCTAGCGTCACGGCGCCCATTACGCCCAGCCCTGCGGAAACTTTTGCCTGTTCCAGCAGCTCACCGGCTTGGAACGGCTGCAGCACTTTCCAGGCGCCGGAAACCAGGAACACGATTCCTAACAACACCGCGGCGATTGCGGCGATGGTCCGTTTCAACCGAGCGGTTTGCTCAATCATCGGGTTCCTTCGAGCCTATGATCGCAGATTTCGAATCATTTCGCGTCTCGAACCCCTGTCGAGCGACGCACGCGTGCTCGAATTTGTATATGCATGAGATTCGTGTAACCGTGCCCGAGGGCCGTGCAACCGACGTCGCCGAGCTGGCGCTGCGGGCCGGGATCTCGCAAGCGTCCATCTATCCTGTCTTCGCGTATGGACCCAACCAGACGAAGCAGATCGTCAGCGCCGAGACTTCGACTCCGAAGGCGAAGAAATTTGCCGATAGCGTCTTGACCTCATCCTGGTTCGATTCGGCCGAATGTACGATTACCTCCCGGGAGCTCCGCGCAGTGGTCACAAACGCTCACCCGCACGAGATTACCCAGCCGATGCTCGAGCCGCCGGTAAACGTTTTCGAGGACCTTTGGCAACTGAGCCACGTCACGATCAGCTATATCGCTCGCACCTTGGCTGGGGCCGTTTTCCTCGCCTACGGCATGATGAAGAACGATCCGATCTCCATCGTTGTGGCGGCGCTCTTTCTGCCCTTTCTCTCCCAAGTCCTCGCCGTCAGTTTCGGAACCTGGGCCGGTGATTTCAGCCTGGCGCGGCAAGGCCTGAAGGCGCTCGCCGTCAGCATCGTCGCCTCAGTGTTCGGAGGCGCTCTGGTTTCGCTGCTGCATCCTGGCCCGATGCTATTCAGCGATTTCATTGGACCGCTTCCAAGCTTCGCGCTTTCGGCGGTAATCGGAATCGCCGCCGGAATCATAACCGCCGATGACGCCGGCCGGCGGTATCTGATCGGAGTCGCCGCCGCCATCCAATATGGCGTCTTTCCGGTTTGGTTCGGGTATTGCCTCGTAAGGGGCTTTCCGCCTGCGCACGTCACCGCCATTCGCCTCGGCACATTCGTAATCAACGTCGTATCAATTACGGCTTTCGCCCTTCTCGGATATTTGCTCCTGGATATCAAACGCAAGGACGTCAGAGGATTCGTCCGCCAACGCGAGGGCAAACATGAGTAACATGATTCTTGCGCCACGTTCATCGCCCGCTCGACCCAATAACATGCGAACCATACTGATTTCCGCCGCAATTGCGCTCTCGGCCGCGACTATGATTTTTAGTTCTCCCGCCAACGATCCTCAAAAGATTGACGCCGAGGTCAAAGAAATCACGAAATCGGCCATTTTGATCGACACCCACAACGATATCCCGAGTTTCACGATCGACGGGACGGACATCGGTAATGCTCCCAAAAACTACACCGATATTCCGCGTCTCCGCGAAGGCGGCGTCGGCGCGATCTTCTTCTCCGTCTACGTCGATGCCAAATACGTCGACGGCAATCACTCCGCGAACCGCGCGCTGCAGATGATTGACACGGTATATCACGACATCCTTGATCGCTATCCGAACGATTTCACGCTCGCCTTATCCGCCGAAGACATCGAGAGAGCGCATCGCGAGCACAAGATAGCAGGCCTGATGGGCATCGAAGGCGGCCACGCGATCGAAGATAGCCCGCGCTTGCTACGCGATTATTACCGCTTGGGCGTTCGTTATATGACCCTTACACACGTGAATACGAATAATTGGGCCGATTCGTCAGGTGATATCGACAAACCGGGTGTGCAGCACCACAACGGCCTCACGCCGCTGGGCAAAGACATCGTCCGCGAGATGAACCGGCTCGGGATGATGGTCGACATTTCACACGTCTCGGACAAAACGTTCTACGACGCTCTCGATACCAGCCAAGCGCCTCTCATCGCCTCACATTCGTCTTCCCGCGCCCTCACGAACGTTCCCCGCAACATGACCGATGACATGATCCGGGCATTGGCGAAGAAAGGCGGCGTCATGCAGATCAATTTCTACTGCAGCTTCGTTTCTCAGAAATCAGCCGATGCCGCTGCCGCTAATCCAAAAGCCCCGCCCGTTCGCGCCACCATTGACGACGTCGTCGCCCACATCGACCATGTCCGCCAGATCGCCGGGATCGATGTCATCGGCCTGGGAACGGATTTCGATGGAATCACGTGCGCGCCCACCGGCCTCGATGACGTTTCAAAATTCCCCAATCTGACTCGGGCGCTGTTGGAGAAAGGCTACTCGCCCCAGGACATCAAGAAGATTTACGGCGGCAACACCCTTCGCGTGATGCGGCAGGTGGAGAAAGTCGCGGCCCAGATGCGAAGGTCCGGTGGCTAGCGGTTTCCGCTTTCTTCTTCCTTCGCCTTCTGCCAGAGTTCTTCCATCGCTCCAGCGGAACGCCCGAAAGCGTTTCGCCGGCCGCGGCGATTTGCTCTTCTACGTACTGAAATCGCGTACGGAATCGTGAGTTCGTCCGGCGCAGCGCCTGTTCCGGATCCACCTTCAGGAATCGCGCCAGGTTCACGATCGTAAACAGCAGATCGCCGATTTCGTCTTGGATGTGCTCCTGGTCTCCTGACGCTCGGGCACTCGCCAGCTCTGCCGCCTCTTCCTGAAGCTTCTCGACGACTCCGCCAATATCCGGCCATTCGAATCCCACTCCCGCCGCTTTTTCGCTGATCTTTTCCGCTTCCATCAAGGCTGGGAGACGGCGGGGAATTCCCTGCAGCACGGATGCGCTCCGCTCCACTTCGCCTTCTCCTGTTTCTTAATCTCATCCCAGCGCTGCTTTACGTCCTCGGCCGTGTTCGCCGATGCGTCCCCGAAGACGTGGGGGTGCCTTCGCACCAGCTTGCTGTTGATTGCATCGAGCGCATCCGAAATCGTAAACAGCCCCTGTTCGGCGGCCATTTCCGCAAGGAAAACGGGCTGCAGCAATAGATCGCCCAGCTCTTCGGCCAAATCGCTCCAATTCCGCCGGTCGATCGCGTCCATCACCTCATACGTTTCTTCAAGCAGGTACGACTTGATCGTGTCGAATGTTTGCTTGCGATCCCAGGGGCACCCGCCGGGAGCGCGCAGACGCGCCATCACTTTCACCAGCTCCTGAAACTTCGCTCCTGCTTCCTGAAAACGCTGTTCCACCGGCCCTTCCTCGCTCCGACTATAGCGATAACATTGTGTTTTGTATGGCCGATCCCAATGATTTCCCGATCCCGCCGGCGAGTTTCCTCTTTCTCGTCGAGTCGGTTCTGATGCAGACGCAAATCCAGCTCGGGCTTCTCAAGTTCGGCGAAAAAGAGGACGATGCCGAGAACGAGCCCAACTTGCCTCTGGCGCGCCACTCGATTGACATGCTCGCGATGCTTCAGGAGAAAACGCGCGGCAATCTCAGCTCCGAAGAACAAAGAGTTCTTGAGAATGGCCTGACCGAACTTCGCTTCCGTTATGTCCAAGTCGCCGATGAGTTGAAGCGAAAGGGCCAGCCAACACCGCCTGCCGCTGAGAAGGAAGAAGAGCGCCCCGTGATTATCACCGCCGATGGCGGTAAGGGGACCAAAACCGATTAGATGCTCGATGAATTCGAGCATGCCTCGATTCTCGTTCTCGGGTCCGGTACCAGCGTGGGCGTGCCCATGATCGGCTGCCGTTGCAAGGTCTGCACCTCCGGTGATCCGCGCGACACTCGATTGCGTCCCTCCGTGCTGCTGCGTCTCGGCGAGAAGCGCGTTCTGATCGACACGTCACCGGATTTTCGTTACCAGGCGCTTCGGTTCGGTATCGACCGCATCGATGCCATTCTCTTTACGCACTCGCACGCCGACCACATCTTGGGGTTGGACGACGTTCGGCCGTTCAATTTCATGCAACGGCGGGACATTCCCATTTACGGCACCGAGGAAACACTCAAGGTCATCGAACGAACGTTCCGTTACGTCTTCGATGCCGCACCGACGGAATCCAGCCGCCCCCGGCTGAGCCGTCATGTTTTCTCCGACGAGCCAATCCTTGCCGCTGGAATCGCGTTTCAGCCCATCCGCGCCTCCCATGGACGCGGAACGGTACACGGGTTCCGCTTTGGCGATTGCGCGTATCTCACCGATCATAGCGACATCCCGCAAGAGAGTCGCGAGAAACTCACGGGCCTCGATGTTCTGTTCCTCGACGCATTGCGCAACAATCCGCATCCCACTCACTCGACCGTTGAAGAGTCTCTTCAAACTGTCGAGGCGCTGAGGCCGAAACGAACTTTCTTCACGCACATCTCGCATGACCTTCTGCACGCAGCCGTTGACGCGCGGCTGCCCGCCAATGTTCGTGTGGCCTACGACGGGCTGGAGATTCCGATCGGACGAGCCTTGCGAGGATGAACGCGACCATCTTCCGTTCACTCGAGTCGGCTCGCGGCCAGTTCGGCCCGTGCGCGCTCGCAATTGGCAATTTCGACGGCGTGCATATCGGGCACCAGGCGCTGTTGCGGCAGACAATTGCGGCGGCTTTGCCCAACAAACTTGCCGCCGGAGTCATGACATTTGACCCCCACCCTGCAGCTATCGTTGCGCCGGGGCGCGTTCCGCCGCTGATCACGACACTCGAAGAGAAGTTGCGTCTTGTTACCGCCATCGGCATTGAGCGAGTACTCGTGCTTCCCTTTACGGAACAAGTCGCCCAAATCCCCCCGAAGGAGTTCGTTCAAGAAATCCTGATTACGGCGCTCGACGCGCGAGTAATCATCGTCGGCGATAACTTCCGCTTCGGCCATGGCGCCGCCGGCACTCCGAAGACACTACGGGCTCTCGAACAGGAGCTCGGCTTCATTTCACAATTCGTAGCGCCTGTCAGATATCGAGGCGAGATCGTTTCGAGTTCAGCCGTCCGGCACTACCTTGCCGGCGGGAACGTTTCACGCGCCGCTCGACTTCTGGGCCGCTGCTTTGCCGTTGAAGGCCCGGTGGTTCCGGGTCATGGAGTGGGATCGCGGCAAACCGTTCCGACTTTGAACCTGCGCCCCGCGCCGGGTCAGATCCTGCCTCGCGGCGTGTATGTGACTGAAACCGTCGAATTGCCCTCCGGACGCCGTTGGCAATCGATCACCAACGTAGGCGTGCGGCCCACTTTTCAGGGCGATGAGCTGACGATCGAGAGTTTTCTGCTGAGCCCTTTTGAAGGAGAGGCTCCGAAGAACATCCGCGTCGAGTTTCGCCGGTTTGTTCGCCCCGAGCGCCAGTTCCCCGACGCGGGTGCATTGAAGGCCCAGATCCTGCGGGATGCGGCGGTCGCCAAGATCTACTGGCGGCGTGTTGCCAAGCTGCTTCATGCCGCTCCTTCGCTATCTTGACGCGACAAGAGGCGCTCGAAAGGCACGCAGGCACCGGCTTCGCTGCTCCAGCGATGCTCGAAGAAGCTATCGATTACGTAAGCGGTTTGCACATCGTCTCTTCCGTGAATGTGCGGAACATTCTCTTCACAAAATCGACGGTCGTAAGTATTCGTAGCGCCAGGCCATGATCGCCGTTAGAGAGCGACCGTAGGATTTGCCAACGCCAAGTGAGAAGCCGATCGGAGTGGAGTTTCTGCTTCCATGCCTCACGCCTAAGACAAACAAACCCAGCACCAAGAAGCCGTCGACGCACAAACGGAAACGTTGTGTAAGTCACGGCTTCCAGGAGAAATTGCGGATTTCGCCCACGCAACTTCAGATAGGCGCCACCGATGCCCTTGGGAAGTAACGGTAGCCATGCAACGCGATAATGCGGCTCCCGAAAACCAAGATAATTCTCATAGGCCATGAACAGGCACCCGCCGGGCCTGAGGACGCGATGTAATTCGCCGACCACCTTTGCTGGGTTCTGGACGTGTTCGAGTACTTGCAAACTGACGATTAGATCGATCGAGGCATCTGCGATGGGCAGAAATTCCCCCACACCGCCGAGCATGTGGGCAGAGGGGACAACGGACAGACGATCTCGTGCAATTTTGCGCCAGCCCTCAGCGGGTTCTACGCCCACAACCCAGCCTCCGCGGCTTGCCAGTTCTGCCGTCAACGCGCCGAGACCCGCCCCCAAGTCCAATATCCGCTGGCCTGAAATACGGATGCCACTGGCTTCCAGCTCATCACAGAAGCGTGCAGCGCCGCATCTGTCCACTTCTGCCCGTGCCCGCTCATCTGCCCACTCGGAATTGAGCCCGAGGTCTTCCGTAAGGTAGCGGTACATAGCGATGTACACCGGATCTACTCGGCTCTCCGCCTGTGCTTTGACGCGGGCGTTCTCGTATGCGGACTGGATTCGTCGAGAACTCATGGCAACTGATTCTAAATCGTCCGCGGATCCCTCCGAAATTCTCAATGTCGGCAATCCACAGTAAGGCGTTAAAGGCCATCTCTCCTTCGCTATACTGAGAGCGTTTCACGCATCCATCTCCCGGCCGGAAAAACATTTTATGCAGCTTTCCGAAGGCAAAATCCAGCATCTGAACGCACTCTCTGATAAGAACGGCGTGATCGCCGCCGCCGCTATGGACCAGCGCGGCAGTTTGCGAAAGGCGATCGCGTCCGGCAAAGGTGTCGGTCAAGATCAAGTGACCGCCGACATGATGTCGGAATTCAAGGTAGCGGTTGCGAAAATACTCACGCCTCACGCCAGCGCGATTCTGCTCGACCCGGAGTTCGGGCTTCCCGCCGCAAAGGCCCGCTCCAAGAATGCCGGCCTGCTTTTGGCGTACGAGGAAAGCGGATACGACAACACCAAACCCGGACGTTTGCCCGATCTGTTGCCCCATGTCTCGGTGCACCGCATTAAAGGCATGGGCGCGGATGCAGTGAAGATTCTGATTTACTACACCCCGTTCGAAGACCCCGACATCAACGACATCAAGCACGCTTTCATCGAGCGCATTGGCGCCGAATGTGAAGATCATCAGATTCCGTTCTTTCTCGAATTCGTCGGATACGATCCGCAGGGCGGCGATGAAAAAGGATTGGATTACGCCAAAAAGAAGCCTGAAATTGTAACGAAATCGATGGAAGAGTTCGGCAAGCCGCAGTACAAGGTGGACGTGCTCAAAGTAGAGGTACCAGTGAACGCCGAGTTCGTTGAAGGCAGCAGCGTCTTCAAGGGGCAGCGGGCGTATAGCCGGCAGGAAGCTCTTCAGTATTATCGGCGAGCTGCAGAAGTTGCGCAAAAGCCTTTCATCTATTTGAGCGCAGGGGTCGGGAACGCGCAATTCGTCGAATCTCTCAACATGGCTGCCGAGGCCGGGACCGGCTATTCTGGCGTACTTTGCGGCCGCGCCACCTGGAAGGAAGGGATTCCGGTGTATGCGAAGCAAGGCGTAAAGGCTCTGGAAGATTGGTTGTCGAATCAGGGCGTGAAAAACATCGACGCCGTGAATAGCGCCATTAAATCCGCCAAACCCTGGCAGGCGAAATACGGTGTTGCCGTGAACGCTTGAGCCGCCGGCGAGCGGAACCGCAATGACGTTTGCTTCTATTCCTGAAGCGATCGACGATTTCCGGCGCGGCAAGATCTTGATCGTTGTGGACGACGAAGATCGGGAGAACGAAGGCGATCTCACGATCGCAGCCGAGAAAATTACCCCTGAGGCGATCAATTTCATGGCTACGCGCGGGCGCGGCCTCATTTGCCTGGCGCTGGATGCGCAGATTTGCGCCGAACTCGAGCTTCAGCCCATGTCGGCGATCAACACCGCTCGATTAGGCACTGCATTCTGCGAGGCGATTGATGCCGCCGAAGGGATCACAACCGGCATTTCGGCCTTTGATCGCGCGCACACGATTCGGGTGGCGATCGATCCCGCCACGCGTCCTCAGGATCTGGCACGTCCCGGCCACGTATTCCCGCTGCGGGCGCGTCCCGGAGGCGTACTCGTGCGTTCCGGCCAAACAGAAGCGGCCGTCGATCTCGCACGGCTCGCCGGCCTCCGTCCGGGTGGCGTGATTTGCGAGATCATGAACGAAGACGGAACGATGGCGCGCGTTCCGCAGCTCCTCGATTTCTGCAGCAGTTACGGGCTCAAGATGATTTCGGTCGCGGATCTGATTCGTTACCGGCTGCAAACCGAAAAATCCGTTGAGCGCGACGCAACCGGCTACATCCGCACGCCGTACGGCGAATTTCAGACGGTGCGATATATCAGCCGGCTCGACAACGAAACGCATCTCGCGCTCATTCACGGCGACCCGCGCGGAAAGAGCAATGTCCTGGCGCGCGTTCATTCCCACTGTGTTTACGGGGACGTGTTCCACTCCGCCGATTGCGATTGTCACGAGCTGGTTCGAGCGGCGCTCGAAACCATCTCACGCGCCGATTGCGGTGTTTTCATCTACTTGCATCAGACGGGCCCCGGGGTGCAGGCGTTCTGGCACGAAGGGCGCCGGGAGATGGTGACACACGGGCGGGGGCAATCGAGCTTCATTTCTTCAGATCGCCAGCAGCCGCTGCAACATGAAACAGGCGTGGGTGCGCAAATCTTATCGGACCTCGGATTGTCAACCATCCACCTGTTAACAAATCATCCGCGCAAGGTGGTGGGGCTGGAAGGTTTCGGTATTCAGATTACGCGCCAGATTCCCTTCGATACAGGAATCGAGCGTCCGGCCCGCGCCTCCACTCTTTCGCGCTAGATGAAATGCGGGGCAGAGCGCCGTATTTCGTAGCGGCCGTTCTCACCTGGATTGCGGGATACGTCGACGCAGTCGGATTCATTTCGCTGGGACATATCTACACCGCGAATATGAGCGGCAACAGCGTCTCTCTCGGAATCGGAGGCGCCTCGCAGAATTGGTTCGAAGCGGCCCGGAGAATCTGGCCCGTAATTATGTACGTTACGGGGCTAGTATTCTGCCGCATTCTGATCCAATTCGGAGCGCGGCAACGGATTCGCACGATTGCGTCGATAACCTTGTCTTGCGAAATTGCCCTGCTCCTTCCCGTGTACCTCGGGCATTTGCGGCCGCCCAGTGTAGCTTCGGAGCTGAGCTTCGGCTACATCGCTTTGCTCGCGGCTGCGATGGGCGTACAGAACGCCACGTTGACTCATTTCAGCGCCCTGAAGATTCACACCGGCTTCGTAACGGGAACTCTAGTGATGTTCGCGGAACAGTTCGCAAAATGTTTGACTTGGTTGTTCGACTACTTTCGAAACGGACCTGCGGGGATAAAGAGCTTACCTTCGGCATCATTCGCACACCGGCCATTTCGATTGGCTACATGGCTTGCTGCAATCTGGATAGCTTACGTTGTTGGCGCAGCATGTGGCGCGCTCGGCGATTACAATTTCAACCTGAAGGCTCTCATTGTGCCTATTACAGGAGTGGCTATTTTAGCCGCTTTCGATCTTCGCAAGCCGCTCGCCATTGCGGAAGAAGAGGAACAGGACGATTTCTCCGCCCCATGAAGATTCGCAAGGGGTCGCACGCGAGAATGGAAGGGCAATGACTCAATTTCGAGCCAGCACTGCTTCACCAGCGGGGCCTTGTGCCATGGTCATCTTCGGAGCGGCAGGGGATCTGACCAAGCGATTGATTGTCCCGGCGCTATATAACCTGGCGTGCTCCAAGCTCCTTCCGGAGCAGTTCGCGGTCCTCGGAGTCGATCTGGCGGACGAAACGGGGGACGCATGGCACAACTCGCTTCGCAATATGCTGGATCAGTTTGTGAAAACCGAGGGAAACGAACCTCGCGTCAACGAAGACGTGTGGAATTGGTTGAAGAGCCGTATGTCGTATATGCGCGGAGATCTTAACAACCCAGCGACATACGAGCAGCTCAAATCCAAATTGGGAGAACAGGACGCGCGGCATCAAACCTGCGCCAACTATCTGTTTTATCTGGCCGTTGCCGATCGGTTCTTCGAACCGGTTGTGGAACACCTGGGGCAAAGCGAACTGGCGTGCGAGCGTGAAGGCGTCTGGCGCCGTGTTGTCATTGAAAAACCGTTTGGACACGACTTGGCGTCCGCACAGGAGCTGAACAGAAAAATTCTCAGCACGGTCAGCGAAACCCAGGTGTATCGAATTGACCACTATCTCGGGAAAGAGACTGTGCAAAACATTCTGATGTTCCGCTTTGCCAACGGATTTTTTGAGCCCGTCTGGAATCGAGACCGGATCGATCACGTGCAGATTACAGTGGCGGAAACGGTGGGCGTCGAAGCGCGAGGCGGCTTCTATGAGAAAACCGGGGCGCTGCGCGATATGGTCCCGAACCACGTTTTGCAATTGGTTGCGATGATGGCGATGGAAGCTCCGAGCTCGTTTAGCGCTGACGCGGTGCGCGCCGAGAAGGCTAAGGTCATCGAATCGGTGAGCGTGTATCAACACGATGAAGTTGCCCGGAACGCCGTTCGCGGCCAGTACGGCGCAGGAGAAATAGACGGAAAGCCTGTGCCGGGATATCGGGAGGAGCCAAATGTGTCGCCGGACTCATCGACCGAAACGTACGTGGCCCTGAAGCTCGCTATCGAAAATTGGCGCTGGTCAGACGTCCCGTTTTATTTGCGTACGGGCAAACGCCTTTCAAAGCGCAAGACGCAGATTGCAATCCGCTTCAAAGAGGCTCCCTGCGCGCTGTTCCGGAACACCGCGGTCCGCAATCCCGCGCCCAATTGGCTGCTTCTTCAGATCCAGCCGGATGAAGGGATCGCACTCGAATTCGGAGCGAAAATTCCGGGACCGGTGGTGAAGCTGGGCGACGTCCGGATGGTTTTCAAGTATGAGGATTACTTCGGCACCGCACCCAAAACGGGATACGAAACGCTGCTGTACGACGTAATGATGGGAGATGCGACGCTGTTTCAACGAGCGGACAACATCGAAGCAGGTTGGCGCGTGGTGCAGCCCGTGCTCGATTTCTGGGGTGAAGCGCCGCCCAAAGATTTTCCGAATTACAAAGCTGGAAGCGACGGCCCAGCTTCCGTTGACGATTTGTTAAAGCGCAATCAGCGGGCGTGGCGGCCACTGATGTAGGCTGCGAATTTATTAGGATCAGGTACAGAAATGCCCCAGCAAGATACCGTCCACGTGACGCCTGAAGAGATCGTCAGCTTCATTCTCGAGGAAATGGAAGCGGGCCTGTGCCCAACCTATTACAGCAATCTCGTGCCGAGCATTTATGACGTGTACCTGGGCGGCGAAGACCTCGAGCGACTGCGGCCCTTGGAACAACGGATGCGCGAGGAAGCGGCGCGGGCGCTCAATGATAAGCTTTCGGTTCTCAATCGAGCCACAAGTCCGAAACTGAAGCTGCCGATCGGAGCATCGAAGAAACGCGTCAAACGCTATGAGACGCTCGGGGAATGGTCCATCGAGTTCCACGAGAATGCCGATGAGGACGCGAGCGAGAATCCGCTCGTCATTCACTCGACTTTTCCATTCACCGCCGAGGAGGATCGCGCCGGCACATTGACGGAGCGTGTTACAAAGCGGCGGCCCGATGGCCAAACTGTCACGACTTTAACGCAGCGAACCGGAAATGTCGAGACACGCCGAGCAGCCGGAATTGTGTACGCGAATCTCAGTTATGAGGACGATTCGGGCGCGCATACGTTCCAGATGACGAAAGACCTTCTGAAAGTCGGGCGCGGCTCGGCCGATCACTGGGTGGATCTCAAGCTGAAGGCGAAACAAGATGTCTCGCGGGAGCACCTTCAGATCCGCCGCGATGCTGCAAGCGGCCGATTCTTCATCAAGGACCTGAGCACTCTTGGCACAACCATAGACGGGAAGCGCGTGCCCCCCAGCATTCAGCACGTAAATGGCGAAGACGTCGACGCGAACACCGAAGTGCCGTTACCCGGGAAAGCGCGCATCGGACTCGCAGGCGTGCTGTTCATCGACTTCAAGGCAGTCAAACAGCGATGACCGCCCTGCATGAAGCACGTTACATTTTCCTGATCCTGCTGTTTGTGCTGGTAGTCTGCGCCATTCTCTTCGCCCGCAAAAAGGTTTGATTTATGCCGGCGGCGGTTCCGCGTTACCTTTCTGCCGCAGCGAGCGATAAGGGCCGCATCCGGCCGAATAACGAAGATCGTGTGTACTCGGACGAAGCGCGCGGATTTTTCGTGGTTGTCGATGGGATGGGTGGCCACGAAGCAGGCGAGCAGGCGGCAGAAATCGCCATTGAGCGTATCCGCGCCCGGCTTGAACGCCAGACCGATACGGTCGAGCAGCGTCTCCGGGAGGCGATTGCACTCGCTAACAACGCTATTTATCAGGCCGCGCAGCAGAAACCCGAATGGAACGGAATGGCATGCGTGCTCACAGCGGCGGTGATCGACGATGGCAACGTCACGGTTGGGCACGTGGGTGATTCGCGCTTGTACCGTATCAAGCGCGGCGCGATTGAAAAACTTACTCACGATCATTCACCAGTGGGCGAACGGGAGGACAGCGGCGAGCTGAGCGAAGCCGACGCAATGCAGCATCCGCGCCGGAATGAGGTGTATCGCGATGTCGGCTCGCAGGAGCACAGCCCCGACGATCAAGAATTCATCGAAACCCTCAACTTCGCTTTCGATCCAGATAGCGCGTTGCTGCTGTGCAGCGACGGCTTGAGTGATGCGATCTCGTCGGAAAATATTCTGCGTGTCGTGGAACAAAATGCAAGCGATCCCCGGGCAGCCGTGCGAGCCTTGATCGCCGCCGCAACCGAATCCGGCAAGGACAACATTTCCGCGGTGCTGGTGGAAGGAGATAGATTCGCGGCTTCGTTTGGCAAGCGGCCGAGAAAACGGCCGAAGAAAGCGGCCGCAGCCGGTGAGAGAGACGGGCCGGCTCACGGCAGTTGAATCTTTTGTCCCGTGGTATCGACGAGCGCCGGCCTACATCGCCTACGGTGTGGTGTTGGGCGCAGTGTTGATGTTTTCCGCAGAAACGTTCATCGCCAGGAGAACCGGGTACGCGACGCAAACATTGGCTGTGACATCGCCGGGCACAATCGGCTCTGCAATTGCGAAAGCGCGGCCGGGCGACACCCTCATGGTGGGTCCAGGCGTCTACACCGAAACGGTGCGGTTAAAAGAAGGTGTCACTCTGATTGCTCGTCGGCTGCACGAGGCCGTGATCCGCGGGATCGATCGTCGCAGACGGTCTTCGAACATGCCCGCGTCGAAGGGTTCCAGGTTCGTGGAGGCGAGATCGGGGTGCGCGTCAACAATAGTGATGTGATCCTGTTACGCGACGACATCGCGGAATCGCGCGGTGACGGAGTCGAATTCACCGGCGATTCCAGAGGCGCGATTGTTGCCTCTAGCGTTCACAACAACGGCGGTGCAGGCATCGTCGTCTCCGATGCAGCCGCGCCGGCGATTGAGAACAATCTCGTGTTGGAAAATGGCGCGCAGCCGAATGGGTTGCGGCCCGGCCTTCTCGTCACATCAAGCGTTCACCCGGTCATCTCCGGGAACATCTTCGGGGGGAATGGCGCAGAGGCAATATGGGTCCCCGCTCCCGATAACGCGATTCTCGAGCGCAACGCTTTTGCTTTCGCTGGCAAGGCGGATGACCGGCCAAAGTTGCGTGTCGTTCAACCTCAGGACGGGCGGCAGTGAACGCGGGCGACCGCTACGGGCCGTACCGGATCATTCGGCTGATCGGGCGAGGCGCTATGGGCGAAGTGTTTCTTGCCGACGATACGCAAGCCCATCGGCAGGTTGCACTGAAAATCGTTTACCGCGGGCCGGAGCCCGAAGACCGGGAAATCATCGATGCCGAACGCCTCGGAGCGGAGCTTCAAAAACGCCTCACCGGGGTGGACCCGCGGGTCGTTCGCGTCAACAGCTATGGCGAGATCGCGGGCGATCTGTTCATCGATATGGAATATGTCGAAGGCGAAGACCTCTCAGCCCTCATCGCCCCGGGCGCTTTGAATCCCGGATTCGCCGTGCACGTGGCGAAAGAGTTGTGCGAAATGCTCGAGAATTTGCGCGCATTTACAACCACCATCGGAGACCGGCAGTTCGCGGGCGTGATCCACGGCGATTTAAAACCGCGAAATGTCCGGATCGACCGGCAGAATCGGGTTAAGGTTCTGGATTTCGGTATCGCGAAAGCGCTGACCCATACTCGCAAGTACACGACAAATGTGTTTGCAAGCACCGCATACTGTTCGCCGGAGCGGCTGGAAACGCAGAACATGGACACGGATTCGGACGTGTGGTCGGTGGGCGTTCTTCTCTATCAAATGGTCGCCCACAAGATGCCGTTCGACGAGCCAACGAAAGAACGGCTGGAGCGGCGAATCCGGTCGGTCCAAGGACCCGACCCGCTGCCCGCGTCCTGTCCCGAACCGTTGCGCCGCATCATTTTCAAGATGCTGGCACGGGATCCCGCGCGGCGATACCAAACCCCACGCGAGGTCAGCGACGATCTCATAAGGTTTCAGAAGGGACAACCGGTGCTCGCCGTGCCAATACAGCCGGTGAATCCACGCGATAATGACGCGACCATCCGGACGTCGCCGCCGGTGCGAGAAGCACAATCGGACGACCGGACCATCAGAACACCGCGACCCGCCCCACCGGTTTTGAAACGAAGACCCACCCGCAGAGTGCTCGGGTGCGTCACGATATTGGGAGCCGCGTGTGCCCTCATCGCCGCGTTTTCGATGATCCAGTTAAATTTCTGGGACGCGGCCGGAAACCTGAAGGCAGACTTGCAGTCCGAGCGCCTCACGAATCTGGATCAGGCGTGGGCGCGATATCAAGGTCTGAACCGGCGACCGCATTTGTCCGTCTTCTTATGGGGAGCGGAACGCGCGCTCAGGAAACGTCTCGTGGCAGCCGCCGATGAAACCATCTCCGAGTACCGCAACAGCGACGCGCCGTCCGTGTACGAGCCACAATGGGTTCAAGCCCGCAATGACCTGTCTCGCGCGCTCGAGCTCGACCCAGGGGATAACGGGATAAAGGGCCGATTGCGCTTGTGCGAAGCGCACATCGACCGCATCGATTCGAATAATTTGCGCGGCGCGGCGCGGCAGAAGCGATTGAATGCGGCGGAAGATAAGTTCGATGAGGCCGCCGATCTAGTGAAGCGCTGGCCCGATCCATACCTGGGCTTGGCGAGCCTTTACATCTATGATCTGAACGACGTCGATAAAGCCGAGGAAGCCCTGAAGAAAGCCGCCCATTACGGGCACCCGGGGGGAAAGCGGGAGACGGCACAATTGGCTGATGGGTACCGTCGGAGGGCGGATCAAATGTGGCGACAGTCGCGGGCATTGACGCAAGCACCCGGTGAAGAGCGCGAGTATCTGGAAAAAGCCCGCCAAGACTACATGCACGCGCAGGATCTCTACGACCGCGCGGGATTATTCGGAGATGCGGTGCGGAACAGGCTCCAGGCAATTCAGGGCCAGGAACGCGTAGAACAGCGCCTGACGGCTCTCGAAACCGGCGGTGTAAGGCAATGAAAGTGTCTCGCGCCGAACTCGCGGCGCGCTCGCAGCAGCGCGTTACCGCGGCCCGGCGCGCCCGTGCGGCATCAAGGGGTGTCGAACTTCTCTGCCTCGTCATCGGGTCGACCGTTGTCGCCACTGGTTTATGCCTCGTGTATCTCGCGAAAACTCACGAGCTCGCGCCGCAACAGGCGGCAACTCTCGATTTAAATGACCTGACTGGCCCCCAACAGTTGATTCCGCTGCTCGGAATGATTCCCGCGCCCACGGACCAGGATTTCGTTGCTAGCCAGATTTACAACCTGAAGCGGCACGGCGAAATTTTCAGCAATGTCGGCGCGCTAGGCAGAATGCGGGTGACGGAAACCGGGATCTCACGCGCTCACGGACTGGTTTCGTTTCCGAAGCGCCTCGCGGAAGCGCGAGAGCGGAGAGAGCAACGCGAATCGTCGTATCCGCAGCACGAGAGCCACGCGTGAAGTTTCCGTTCCGCTACTCACATCGGCGGAGTTAGTCGCCCTGAAACCGCATCTTAGGGTCCGCAACACAGACGAATACCGCCATCGACTGATCCTGTGGGTGATTTTGTTCTTTGCGGCGTTCTACGTAGTGCATGTCGTGTGGCGGTTGGTGGGCTTTTCGGGCGATAATTTGATGCTTCCGATCATCCACGCCCTGTGCGGCATCGGCCTGATTCTGATGATCAGCCTGCGCGATCCGCTCCGGGACACGTTAATGTTCGTTGATTTTACGCAAGGTGTGATCGCCGGTTGCGCCGCGCTCGTGCTGTTCAGCATCCCGGATTATCAGCGGCGGTTCAGCAGATTGAGTTATGTGCCACTTCTCGCGGCTGTTCTGTTGGCGATTGCTCTCGGTGTCTTCGGAAGCGGCCCCGGCAGCAGCGACGCCAAGGTAAATCTCTTCTTCTTTCAGCCGGTGGAGATTATCCGCATACTGATCGTGTTCTTTCTGGCCGGATACTTTGCGCAAAACTGGGATGCACTGCGCTTCCTTAAGCAGCAGCAAGGACGTTTCAATACGCCGCGTCTCGATTATGTTTTGCCAGTGGCCGCCGGAGTTGCTGTTTCCATCGCACTGTTTTTTTGGCTCAGCGATTTGGGACCGGCTCTGGTCGTAGGCTGCCTGTTCTTGACGATGTACAGTATCGCGCGAAACCGGGTTCTTCTCGCTAGCAGGCGGGCTGGCTGTCATCATCTTGGGGTTCGTGCTGGGCTATGCGACGGGATTTCCGCATACTGTGCGCGAGCGCGTCGAAATGTGGAAGTCACCCTGGGATAATCACGTTCGCGGCGGCGATCAGCTAGCCGATTCACTGTGGTCCCTCGCGACCGGCGGAGCCACAGGAACAGGGCTGGGCCTTGGCGATCCGCAAACGATACCCGCCGTCCACACGGACCTGATTGTTTCCGCGTTTGGGGAACAAGCGGGCGTGCTTGGCATCGCTGCTGTTTATCTGCTGTACGCCATCCTGATCTACCGGAGTCTGCGCATTGCGCTGCGCGCGCCCGGCACGTACTCGTTTTTTCTCGTGCTCGGCCTGACTCTGATAACCGCCTACCAACTCTTGTTGATCACGGGCGGCCTGCTCGGACTCATGCCGCTGTCGGGCGTTGTCTCGCCGTTCCTGAGCTACGGAAAGACATCGATGGTGGCGAATTTCATACTTTTCGCCATCATTCTTTCGATATCGAGCAGAGGGGAGCCGCAGGCTCATAACGCAAATTTCGGCTCCGGAGTTCGCGCGCTGGCTACGGTGCTGGCGAGGGCTCGGGATCGTGGTTCTTGGGCGATTCGTTTGGGTTCAGGTCGTGAACGCGGACAGCATACTCGCTCGTCCAAGCCTTGTGATGCAAGCCGATGGCGTTCAGCGCTATCAATATAATCCACGCCTGCTCGAAGTTGCGCGAGGCCTCCCGAAAGGCACGATCTTCGATCGCAAGGGCATCCCACTCGCAACCAGCGATTGGTCGCAAATCGAAGCGCATCGCCAGGATTATCGGAAGCTCGGCGTCTCGCTCGACGAGACCACGTCGCGCCTCGAGCGGCGTCAATACCCATTTGGCGGGCCCATGTTCTATTTGCTCGGCGATGTTCGAACCCGCTTGAAGCAGGGCGCGACGAATACGGCGTTTCAGGAAAGCGCGTCTCGCATTCGCCTGCAGGGTTACGATGACGTGGCGGAAATTGAAGAACTGCGCGATCCGCAGACTGGCCAGATCACAGCCACCATCAGACGCGATTACCGGGCGCTCATTCCGCTGCTTCGGCATCGCTACCAGCCCGAAAATGCGGCCGTGAAGGAGATTTTGAATCGTCCGCGCGACGTCCGTATGTCCATCGACGCAGCGCTTCAGATGCGCGCTTCGGAGATCCTGAGCCAAGGCCTCGCGAAGCTCGGGAAGCAGAAAGGGGCGGTGGTGATTCTCAACCCTTCTACCGGCGACACACTCGCCGCCGTCAGCTATCCATGGCCTTCCCAAACGGAACTTGCATCTCTCGACACGAGCCCGCAGGCTCCGCTTCCGTCAACCGATCTGCTCGATCGCGCACGCTTTGGGCTATACCCTCCGGGATCGTCTTTCAAGATCGTGACCGCCATTGCGGCTCTGCGGAAAGACCCCTCTCTCGCGAAGCAGCGCTACGATTGCATACGCTTGCCCGATGGCCGCGTGGGTAACTTCGTTTGGAAACGCGAGATCCGCGACGACATCAAGGACACTCAGCCGCACGGCTCCGTGGACCTGCAGAAGGGCATCGTCGTTTCCTGCAACGCATATTTTGCTCAATTCGGCGCTCGCAGCGTTGGAGCCCAAATGTTGTATGACACTGCAAACAGGTTGGGAATCTCGGTTGCGCAGCCGAACACGCCGCAGGGCTTGCAGCGATTTCTTCCGCAGGCGTCGTACGGCCAAGGGCAAGTGGTGGCATCTCCCTTTCAGATGGCGCGAGTGGCCGCGACCATCGCAAACTCCGGCAATGCGCCCGAGGGGCGCTGGATTATCGACGAGACGAATCCGCGCGTGCATCCGCCCCAGCCGCTTCTTTCCGCGCCTCTTGCGAACGAGATCGCCGGATACATGCGAGCAGTTGTGACTTCCGGAACAGCCCGGGTACTGAATGCGTCCCGGATTGCGATCGCCGGAAAAACCGGCACGGCCGAGCTCGGTAAAGCTCCATCACACGCATGGTTTATAGGCTTTGCACCTTACGGAGCGAGGAACGGCAAACAAATCGCGTTCGCGGTTTTGGTCGAAAACGGCGAATATGGAGCGACTGCGGCTGCGCCGATCGCCGGCCAGATCGTGGCGGCTGCGCGCGAATTGGGGATCATATGAAATCACTCGAACAGCTCGACGTGTGGATCACCGCGAAGGTGCGGGGGTGGTCTTCGAGAATTTCCGGCTCGCCACGCAGCGCGGAGCTGCTCGAGATCCGGCGCGACATTTTGAACGATGTTCGCGATCACATCGAGCCAAAGGGCAACGGCAGGAATGTTTTTCCGTACAATACCGTCGCGGTGCAGATCGGAGCGGCAGACGGCGGCCGGGAGGGGTTGCTGGAACAGGCTTTCAGCCAGGACAATGACCTGGAGCAAACGATTTCGGCGCTCCTCGCTGAAGCCGGTTGTCCCTTGCCGAGCGGTTTTCGAGTAACCGTTTCGGTGTCGGTCGATCCCGATCTCGCGCTCAGCGCGCGCCCGTTCCGGGTTGATTACTTAAACGTAAAAGCCGCACGCGATGCTGCGACCAGGAACCGCCGGCCGCCCGCGAAGCTCGTTGTGCTGCGCGGCCAAACCGATGCTCCCGAATACACGATCGAGTTCGACCACATCAATCTAGGACGCATGAAAGAAGTTACCAGCGATAAAGAAGGGCTGCGCCGCCGTAATCGATGTGGCATTCGCCGAAACTGAGACGACCGTCTCCCGGGAACACGCCGCCATTCGCTATGACTCGGACACGGGCAAATTCCGCCTGTACGATTCCGGGAGCCAACGCGGCACGAGGGTATTTCGCGACGGGCGCCGCTTCGAAGTGACGAAAGATCCGGCCTATGGCTTTCAACTGCGGTCAGGAGATGAGATTCACCTAGGTGACGCGTGGCTGCGGTTTGATGTGGAATCGGCATAACGCGCTCGAAACACGGTCCGAAGGCTCATAATCGCTAGCGCCGCACCAAGGACGACGTGGACAAGCGGGCGAAAGTCGAACACATCTCCAATCGCAAATCCAAATGCGAGCGCCACCGCAACCCAAGCGGCGCAGCCTAAGAAACTTACCCATGCGAGAGCGGTGTCTTTGGGCCGACCAGCCCTCAGAAGATTCAGGTTGGCCACCAGCAGTCCCGCCAAGCTTCCTGAGAGTGCCCACACCAACGTCACACGCGTGTTCCGATAGGTGGCAATGGACCCGTACGCATGTAGCAGGCTGGCCACGACGAGAAGCCATCCGATCACGCGATCGAGGGTTTTCATTTTGTCATTTTGTCATTTCATGAGGCCGGCGCGCTTCCATAGCTTGTCCACGCGCTCGATAACGTCCGGCGACATGCGGATGACGTTCGGCCAGCGGCGGGTGAACCCTTCGGATGGCCATTTGGTGGTTGCATCGACTCCCATTTTCGATCCGTAATTCGGCATACGGCTCGCGTGATCAAGCGAATCGATCGGCCCGAGAGAGAACTCGATATCGCGTTGCGGATCGATGTTATTTAGGGCTTTCCAGGTGACTTCGCGCACGTTCTGCACGTCGACATCTTCATCGACCACCACAATACATTTACTAAACATCGCCTGGCCGAGCCCCCACAAAGCATGCATCACCTTGCGAGCTTGTCCGGGATAGGATTTACGAATCGATACCAGAACCAGGTTGTGAAATATGCCTTCGGCGGGCATCGAAATATCGCGGACCTCAGGCAATTGCATGCGCATCAAGGGCAGGAAAATACGCTCGATCGTTTTACCCATGTAGAAATCTTCCATGGGAGGCGGCCCGACGATTGTCGCCGCGTACACCGGGTTCTTCCGGTGCGTGATGCACTCAATGTGAAACACCGGATAATCATCGTCGAGAGAATAAAATCCAGTGTGATCGCCGAACGGACCTTCGCGCCGAAGCTCCCCGAGGTTCAGATAGCCTTCGAGGACAATTTCGGAATTTGCGGGAACTTCGACATCGCAGGTCTCGCACTTCACCATCTCGACGGCTTTGCCGCGAATGAAACCGGCGAACATCATTTCATCGACTGCCGGCGGAAGCGGCAAGACAGCGGCGTACATAGTCACCGGATCAGAACCGATCGCGACTGCGACCGGCATCCGCGTGTTTTTCGCTTGAGCGAGAAAGCGGCGATGGTGCTCAGCGCCTTGCTTATGTTTCTGCCAGTGCATCCCGGTGGTCTGGCCGTCAAAGACCTGCATTCGGTACATGCCGCAGTTGCGCTTGCCCGTTTCAGGATCCTTTGAAAAGACCAGAGGCAGCGTGATAAAGCGGCCCGCATCGCCCGGCCAGCAATGCAAAATTGGAAAGTAATCGAGCGAAAAGCTGTCGCGCCGAATCACCTGCTTACATGGTCCGGTCGAGACCGTCTTGGGAAACATCGCATTCAGCTCCGCGAGCCGCGGAAGCATCTTAAGTTTGTCGACGAGACCTTCCGGCCGCTGCATTTCCAGAAATCCGGCGATGCGCTGCGCGATTTCTTCGATGTCACGGACGCCGAGCGCGATCTCCATGCGCCGCGTGCTGGCGAACGCGTTAATAAGGAGCGGAACGGAAGAGTTCTTCGGCTTTTCGAACAGCAGCGCGGGGCCACCGGTCTTCACGGACCGATCGGCGAATTCGGTGATTTCAAGGTAGGGATCGACTTCGAAAGGGATGCGCTTCAGTTCCCCGCTCTTGTCCAGAGTATGAATGAAATCGCGCAGGTCGCTGAAAGCCATGGATGTGTGTACACCCATTATCATGAGAGTTGCTCATGGGTACGCGAACCGCTTTAGTTACAGGTGCAAGCCGAGGTATCGGCCACGCTTGTGTTCGGGCGCTGGCGGGGGCAGGCTTTAGAGTTGTTTTAGCGGCGCGCTCGACAGAGAAGCTCGAGGAAACCGCGCGCGAGCTGAGAGCCGCGGGGACGGAAGCATTCGTGATGGCAATCGATGTTTCCAAGCCCGAGTCAATTGCGGAAGGAATTTCCAGGGCGGCGAAAGAGTTCGGGCGAATTGACGTCCTGGTAAACAATGCGGGCATCGCAAAAGACGGTTTGGCGGTTCGGATGAAGCAGACGGATTGGGAAACAGTGTTGCAGACGAATCTTAGCGGGTCTTTTTACGCCATCCAGCAGGTGCTTCCGGGCATGATGCGTGAACGCTGGGGACGGATCGTCAATATTTCATCGGTGGTTGGAGAGATGGGGAATCCCGGACAGGCGAACTATGTCGCATCGAAAGCGGGTTTGATCGGACTGACAAAATCGCTTGCGCGCGAAGTTGGCAGCCGGAACATTACCGTGAATGCTGTCGCACCGGGCTTCATCGAAACCGATATGACACAAGGCCTCACCGCCGAGCTGAAAACGAAGATGGTTGAAGAGACTCCGCTCAGGCGCATCGGAAAACCCGAAGATGTCGCGAGCGCGGTGAAGTTCCTGGTAAGCGACGAGGCGAGCTTTATTACCGGACACGTGCTTGACGTAAACGGCGGAATCTATATGTAGCGCGTGGTTTGCGCGCCCAGTCGAACGCACCAGAAAAGACGTATGCCAGCGAATACAGTGGCGCCGCAAGCGCATCGCGACAGCCCGTTCAAGATTGGACTCGTGCAGATGTCCTGCTCGCCGGACCCCGATGCAAATCTAAAAAAAGCGATCACGCGGATCCGCGAGGCGGCTCGAGAGGGAGCGGAAATCATCTGCTTGCAGGAGCTGTTCCGATCGCAGTACTTCTGCCGCGAAGAAAACGCCGAGCTGTTCCGTCTGGCGGAAAGCATTCCCGGTCCATCGACCGAGGCTCTCGGCGCGGTCGCGAGGGAGTTGCAGGTTTCAATTGTTGCGTCGCTGTTTGAGAGGCGCGCCGCAGGCCTGTACCACAATACGGCAGCGATTCTCGACGCAGACGGAACGCTAATTGGCATGTACCGCAAGATGCATATTCCCGATGATCCGCTGTATTTCGAAAAATTCTATTTCACTCCGGGCGATCTTGGGTTTCAGAACTTCGATACGCGCTTTTCGCGGATCGGAGTGCTGGTGTGCTGGGATCAGTGGTATCCCGAGGGCGCACGCATCGCGAGCTTGCAAGGCGCGAATGTGCTGTTCTATCCGACGGCAATCGGGTGGCATCCATCCGAGAAAGACCAATACGGCGAAGCGCAATTGGACGCGTGGCGTACGATTCAGCGGGCACATGCAATCGCGAACGGCGTGTTCGTCGCGGCAGTGAATCGCACCGGATTCGAGGGCCCGGCGGAAAGCGGGCTCGAGTTCTGGGGCAATTCTTTTGTCGCCGATCCATTTGGGCGCATGTTGGCGCAAGCTCCAGCGGCGGAAGAGAGTGTGTTGGTGACGGAATGCGACCCCAAGCAAATGGATGAAGTACGGCGAAACTGGCCTTTTTTGCGGGACCGGCGCATTGATGCCTACGCGCCGATTACGCAGCGCTGGCTGGGATGAAACGATGCAGGTTGCGCAAGCGACTCCCGCTTCGCTCGGATTTTCCATGCCCGCGGAATGGGAATGGCACGAGGCCACATGGCTGGCTTGGCCGCACGAAGCGAGCGACTGGCCCGGCAAGTTCGCTCCGATTCCCTGGGTCTACGCCGAAATTATTCGGCATCTTTCGCGGCACGAAAAGGTACGTGTGCTGGTCGCCGATGGCGAGATGGAACAGAAGGCGCGGCGAGTTCTGAAGAAATCTCACGTCGAGACGGCAGCAATCGAGTTTTTTCACGTACAGACAAACCGAAGCTGGACCCGCGATTATTGTCCGATTTTTGTACGGAATAGCTCGGGCGAGCGCGGCATATTGAACTGGCGGTTCAACGGCTGGGCGAAGTACGGCAACTTCGAGCGCGACGACGCCGTTACGGAATCGCTTGCCCCACTGCTTGGGTTTCCGATGTGGACACCAACGTGCAACGGGAGTCGCGTGGTTCTGGAAGGCGGCAGCATCGACGTAAATGGCCGGGGATCGATTTTGACGACGGAGGAGTGCTTGTTGAGCGATATTCAGGCCCGAAATCCTGGCCTGACTCGCCAGAATACGGAGCAGCTATTTTCCGAATATCTCGGCGGCCCGCACGCAATTTGGCTGCACAAAGGGATCACGGGGGATGATACGCACGGACACGTGGACGACGTCGCCCGATTCGTGGATGAAAGGACGGTCGTCATCGCGACCGAAAAGGACCGGTCGGATACGAACTACGAACCGCTGAACGAGAACCTGGCACGATTGCGCGAGATGCACGATCAGTCAGGGGAGCCGTTGCGGATCGAAACACTTCCTATGCCGGAACCCGTGTTCTTCAGCGGCCAAAGGCTTCCGGCGAGTTACCTGAACTTCTACATCGCAAATTCGTTGGTGCTTGTGCCGACGTTCAATGACGCGAAAGATCGCATCGCATTGCAGAAACTTGCGCAACTGTTTCCCGATCGCGAGGTTATCGGAATCGCGTCGCGAGATCTGGTGCTGGGATTAGGCACGCTGCATTGCCTCGCGCAACAGCAGCCTGCGTGAGCGCGCCTCGGAAACTCACGTGATCGCAATCGCTCTCGCCGCTATTCCGCTGCTGATCTGGATCTACCTGCTCTTGGGACGCGGGGGGTTCTGGCGAGAGTTCCTGCACACGACCGCGCCGCCCGAGTTGCCGAGGATCACGGAGAAGCGCGTGGCCGCGATCATTCCCGCGAGAGATGAAGCGGCGGTCATCGGCCAGGCGGTGACATCGCTTCTGCTTCAGGACTTTCCCGCTCCGCTACACATCTTTGTTGTGGATGACGGCAGCACGGACGGAACCGCCGACCTGGCGCGCCACGCTGCTGAGCGTGCCGGTAAACCTGAGTCACTGACCGTTATCGAGGCACCGCCGCTTGCGCCGGGATGGACCGGCAAATTATGGGCATTGGCGTACGGCATCGCACAGGCCGAGCCTTTCCGCCCTGACTATTTGCTGTTCAGCGATGCGGATATCTACGACGGACCAAACACGCTTCGAGAGCTTGTCGCAATCGCCGCAACCGGAAACTACGAACTTGCTTCCTATATGGTGGCTCTCACATGCCGGACGGTTCCAGAGAAAGCGCTGCTTCCGGCATTTGCGTTCTTCTTCCTAAAACTCTACCCGCCGGCGTGGGTCCGCTCACAATCGTTCAAGACGGCTGCGGCCGCGGGCGGGTGTGTTTTGATCCGCCCAGCAGCGCTGGAAGCAGCCGGAGGTCTGGAGTCGATCCGCAATCAGATCATCGATGATTGTGCACTCGCGCGAGCGATGAAGCGAAGCGGCGGCCGCACTTGGATGGGACTGACGCGCGAGGCCGAGAGCATTCGTCCATACAGCACATTTGCCGAGATTGGGCGCATGATCTCGCGAACGGCCTTTGACCAGCTTCATCACTCGCCACTTCTGCTCATCCTCACAGTGCTGGGAATGCTGATCACGTACGTGCTGCCGATTGCGCTGCTGTTCTCTGGCCAACGGCTTGCCGTCGAGATAAGCGCGGCCGCGCTGGTCTTAATGGCGTGCGCGTACACGCCGGCAGTTCGGTTTTATAAGCGAAACCTCTTATGGGTCTTGGCGCTTCCGCTGATCGCGCTATTCTATGCCGCTGCGACGGTTCATTCGGCGATCGAATATTGGCGAGGACGCGGGGGTTTATGGAAAGGGCGCATTCAAGACATGCGCCCCTGAGGACCGATGTGACCTGTGATGTGGTGCTACCAGCGATTCTTGCTGCCGCCAAAATCGCGCTGACGGCCGCCACCACCGCCACCGCCTCGGGAACCACCGCCGCCTTCTCGCCGCTCCGGCGGCCGGGCCTCGTTGACGACCAGGGCTCGCCCCATCAAGGCGCGCCCATTACAGGCTTGCACCGCCCGTGTGGCCTCCGAATCATCGTTGATCTCAACGAAACCGAACCCTCTCGCCTCACCGCTGAACCGGTCGCGAAGGATGTTCACGCTATCCACGCGAACACCCGCTTCCTCAAAGAACGTCTGCAAATCTGCTTCGGTCGCTTTGTAGGGCAAATTCCCCACGAAAAGCTTTGTCACTGATATCTCCTAACTGTTGTTCGGACCTGACGGGCATCTTGGGTGGGGCGAATCGAAGATAAAGTCACTCCAGGGGGAAACCACGATCTCCAAACTGACATCTTTTATCGTCCCACAGCTAACGGGGCGTGATCAACCCGCCGAGTTTATCCTGCTGGCTTGAGCTCATTCGCGGAAAGCGCGTCGAATAGGCTTCCAAATACTTCAATCCAGAACCGGTGTTGAACACGACAATCTGATCCTCAGGGTGCAAAAACCCGGTTTTGAGAAGCTGCCGGACGGCGGCAAGGCAGGCACCCCCTTCGGGCGCGGGAAAGATCCCTTCCCGCTCTGCCATCAGCAAGCCCGCATCGATCATTTCCTCGTCGGTGACAGAAATGGCCGTGCCGCCGCTCTCGCGAATCGCCCGGAGCACGAGAAAATCGCCCAGAGCCTTGGGAACGCGAAGACCACTCGCGACGGTGTGGGGGTGCTGATAGGTTTCGCTGGACTCGGCATTGTCGCGAAACGCGCGGGTGATCGGCTCGCAGCCTTGCGCCTGAACCGCAATCATTTTTGGCCGCTTCGGAGCCGATCCAGCCGAGGTGCTCCATTTCCGCGAACGCCTTCCACATCCCGATCAGCCCGACACCGCCGCCGCAAGGGTAGAGAATCGCGTCGGGGACGCGCCACCCGAGCTGCTCCGCGACCTCGTAGCCCATCGTCTTTTTGCCCTCGATTCGGTACGGCTCTTTTAGGGTGGTCACTTCGAACCAACCCTCCTGCTGCTTCCGCTCTCCCACGAGACGTCCGCAATCGCTGATCAGACCATCGACCAAAGTTACCCTCGCGCCATACGCCCGGCATTCGACAAAGTTCGATTGCGGCACGTCCTGTGGCATAAAGATATGCGCCTCGAGAGCGGCCGCAGCACAATATGCGGCTAACGCTCCGCCCGCGTTGCCAGCCGATGGAATGGCCAATTTCCGCTGGCCAAACTTGCTGGCCATTGTTACGGCACAACACAGACCGCGCGCTTTGAATGAGCCGGTTGGGTTCAGGCCTTCGTCCTTGATCCACAAACTGCGTGCGCCGAGCTCGTGCTCGAGCGCTTCGGCGCGAATCAGCGGTGTCCAGCCCTCGCCGAGAGTAATCGCCTCCGATGCATCAGCGGGCAGCACGGGCGAATAGCGCCACATCGTACTGACTGCGCCCTCGAGATCACGCCTTTGCCACTGAGCGCGAATGGAGGCCAAGTCATACTCGACCAGCAGAGGACCGCCGCATTCGCACAGGTTCGCAGGCTCACGTGGGCGAGAACTCTTGCCTGCATTTGCTGCAGACCAGTTTTGAAGCTGTTCCCACGCTACTGCGGATTTTGAGGGTTAGCGGGCTGCGGAGTAGCTTGCGGAGCCGTCTGATTCGGGTTCGCCTGGCCTTGCGAGGACGGGCTCTGTCCAAAGGACGAGTTCTGCCCGAATGATGAGCTCTGGCCAAAGGACGAGTTCTGCCCGAAGGACGAGTTCTGGCCAAATGAGCTTTGGCCGAACCGGCTCTGATTCGGCGCGCCAGTGTTTGCCGTACCTCCCAGAGAGCCGCCCATGCTCGCACCGCCTGTACCCGTGCGTCCAGTCATGTCTTTGTTCGGATCGTAGGCAAACTCCCACAGGGAATAATTCGTCTGGTCGTTGACGGTTTTGATGCTGTGCCCCTGCGCTTTGCTTGCCACGCCAGCAATTCCACCGCCGCCGATGTTTCCACCCGCTTGGGTGCTGCCAAACGCAGTGCTGCCATTGTTATTGAAGGCGCTGCCGCCGGTCGTGAAGCCATTGCCGCCCTGCGAGTTTGGACCGCTTAACATGTTTCGCACCATCTGCATCCCATTCGCGGGTGAGCCGGGCGTTTGACCGAATTGCGATCCTGTAACGCCGGGTTGGGGGTTCAAAGTGCCCGGTTGTCCGGGAGTCGCCTGCTGCTGCGCAGGTGTAGGCATTGATGGCGGCGCGGCGCTGAGGTCATTACTTGCCGGGCCGCTCTGCATCTGGTCCAGTTCTACTGTGCCGGCGGTCTGGCCTGTACCGGCGCTATCGTCAGCAACCTGTGCGCTTCCATTCGGCATGGCTGGAGGACGTCGCCGGACTGGTGGCACGGTGGGCGCTCCGCTCGTGGAATTTGCGCTCCCAAATCCCCCTGACGTGTTGGCCAATGAATCTACGGCCATCGGACTGCTGTTGGCAGAGCCGGAGCTCGAACTGGATCCGAAAGCTGAGCTGGATCCGAAAGCTGAATTGGATCCAGAGCCCGGCGCCGCACCCGGAGTTCCATTTGCAGCAGCATTCCCGGTACCAACTTGGCCATTCTGGAGCGGATTCACTTTCGAATCGATCAGGATCCCGCCGGGACCCGCATGCAGCAGCCGCCAGTCGTCTTTCCCGGTAAACGGATCTACATAACGGCGGCGCAGAAAGCGTATTTTGTTTGTATTTTCCAACTGGTCTATGGAAGCGGGAAACTGCGGCTTGAATTTGCGATAGAACAATTGAACCGCGCGCTTGTACTGATCGCCGCGATCAATGAGTAGTTGCTCCTTCTGTCGCTGCGCCTCGAAGGCCACCGACGGCATCTCGCGATACAACATGATCGCGAGCACGGCGGCGAAGACAAACACGATCAACAGCGCTGAGCCACGTTCGCAGTGTTTTCCCTTCATAACTCCTCAGTCGCCTCCGGAACCACTGCGAGCGTTTGGCCCTTTTTCAACTGCGTATCTTCGAGGCGGGCGCTGTTGGGCGTCAGCGCCACAACCAGGTAGCGCCCTTTCAACACTTCGCCTTCGGACGCAATCAGAATGTTATCGCCGTCGAGAAAGAAGCCTTGATTGCTCTTCCCTTTTCCGACCGGCCGCACGAAACCATAAAATTTCAGCGGAATATTCAGCGCCACCTCGCCTGGATTCGCCGGATGTCGGCATGCCCGGGGTACCGTTCCCGAGCCTCGGGCGCACGGGTATGATCGGTCCGGGCGGCCTTCGGAGGGACAACAGGCGCGGCCGCCACTTCGAACAAATTACGGCCTTCCCCCCCAGGCGCGACCGATTGCAACCGGCTGAGAAGGTTGAGCCGCAGAGTGGGATCGATATCGCCATGAGTCGCGTCGACCGGCCGGAGGCGCAATGTCCCTCGATTGTTGCCGCTTGTCTCCCGCCGAGTAGGAACCGGCCGCAGTTTCGGCGCGACGACGGGCGCGGCAGCCGGCTGCGAAACCGAACCTGATGACGTTCCCGTGTCTTCATCATTTCGCGAGTTATACCACCACAGCAGCGCCGCAATCGCGATCAATCCGATGACGATCACCTTCGGATCTACTTTGAGCCGCACGCCAAAAATTCTAGTTTGGGCAGCCGCGCTCATGGTCTGCCTCCTGCCGCTCCGTTTTCGCTTATCTCGGCACCGCTGTCGCGAACCACCACCTGAAATCGGATGGTGGTACTGATATCGGCGGTTCGTTGCTGAGGCGATGCCGTTACGGTATCGAGCATCAGCAGCATCGGCGATTTGTCCGCCTCATTCAGGAAATGGGTCAAACTTACGTAGGGTCCTTGATAGTTCGCGGTGACGTTCAGCAATGAAAGATCCGCTGTACCCTCGATGGGTTCTTCCGTGTAGGCAGCATCGCGCTCGTGCAGCCCGGAAGCGTTTGCCATTCGCTCAATCTCGGAGATCACCGCTTCATATGCCTGGCGCTGGGGCAGAAAATACTTGCCTTCGAATTGAGACGACTCGCGGTTCCCCAACTGCACTTTGGACGAGACCGCCCGTAAATGCACGGTCTGCGAACGGGTGCCCACAATTTGCCGCCGGATCGCGTCGCGCTGCGCTTCGAGCTCCCGCCGTGACCCGCCCGGGGGCGCAAGGTACATGAAGACAGCCACCGCGTTCAAAATCAACAGCACGGCAGCGGCGCCTTGCAGCCAAAAACGCGGCCCGCGCCGAGTCCCGCGTGCGGCGATTGAGCGCCAATCAAAGTTTCTGGGCATAATCCACCGTTACTCTGTATCGATAGAGCGGATCATTCTGCGTGGGCGCTTGCTGGCTCATAACTGCAGCCGCGCCGAACAGGCTCGATCTCTCCAGGCGCTTCAGCAGCTCGATAACGGCATCGGGCCGGTCGGTTCCCACCACCATGTCGAGCTGCACGCGATTCTTGCCGCTTACGTCTTCCTCGGCCACCTGAGGCAAGCGAATCGCGACTAGGCGCATGTTGGTGGGCATTACCGTTCCAAGATCTGCAAATACTCGTGTCCAGCTCACCGCTCTTCTGGCGATTAACTCGTTAAGAAAAACGCTGGTCGCGAATACGTCAGCGTTGTCAGGCCTGCCGAGGATGCGCGTGAATTGCGTTTGCTCCTGCTGCAGGTGCCGCAGCTCGGCCTGCTGAGTCTGGATGGCGCGTCGAAGGCTGGAGGCCTGCACGCGGTCATGCAGAATGAAGCTCACGAGGAGCAACAACGTGCAGGCAAGCACGCCACATCCCAGCGCCAGCGCGACATTTTGCGCCCGCTCGCGCCGGAACGGCTCCGAGGCCAGATTGATTGCAGTGGGTGAAAAAGAGGTCATGCGGCGTATTGCTCCAGGAGACCCAACAATCCGGCGTTTTGCTCGGACACAAGGCCGTGCTTCGATTTAACGGAGCTGCAGCGGGTCCCAAACTCCGCCTTCGCGAGCTCTGCGATCGCTTCTGTCTTCTCGCCGAATCCGCATAGGAGCAAGCGGGCGACACGCGCGCCGAGCTGATCTTCAGCGTAGGCCACCGTCTGCTGAAACAGGTTCAACAGGGTGTCTTGCGTGTGCGTTTCGGGGTCCTGTTCCCCCTCGCCTTCGGCAAGATCAAGACAGCGCACCAAGCGCACGCGGCCTTGCTCGAAGAGCAGCAGCGAGAGAGTCGTGCCTGCCGACTTTGCCAAGAGCGTCATTCCCGGATCGGAGCTGAAACAAAGTGGCAGGGCAGCAATGGAGGACGGCATTACCAGGCCCACGCGATAGCCGAAATCAGTAAGCAAAGTTTCGTATTCCGTTAGAATCGGCCGCGCGACAGCGACCGCCAGAACTTCGAATCGTTTCGCCTCTTCAAGCTGGATCGAGTACGCTACCTGGGCTTCATCGATTGGAAACGGGACAGTCTTGCGAAGGCGGAAGCGGATAAGCGCGGAACGCTCGTCTTCGCCCGCCGGGAACTGCTCGAAGTCGAGCACGCCCATGCGCGTGGCGTAGTCGGGAACGACGAGCGCGGCTGTCATGCGCTTTGCCGGAGCCGGGTTCGAGACGTGCGGCACCGCTTCTTGAAACAGCGCGGGCTTAACAACATTGGGCGCGCTCGGCGAAACGGTAAGCGAACGCTCCGGGAGAATCTGTTGCCGGGCTTGACCGGGTTGGCGAGGAGACACTCCGGCGATGGAGCGCTCCGTGATCTCAAACAGATGGTCCGGCGGCGGCTCGGCGATCCAGCTCTGAACGGTATCCAATAAAGACAGAACAGTACCTACCCTTCGATAAACGTGACCTTGTTCGCCTCACGCAACGTTGTAATCCCTTCGCGAACGCGATCGAGAGCCGATGCGCGCAAAAACGTCATGCCCTCTTCGCGCGCCACTCGCCTGATCTCGGATGTCGGCCTACGCTCGAGAATCATCTCGCGGATCCGCTCCGTCAGATCGAGCAGCTCATGAATCGCGGTGCGGCCGCGGAATCCCGTCCCGCTGCACTCGATGCAGCCTTGTCCCTCATAAAACGGAAACGATCCCCATTCCGCCAGATCAAGACCGCTCTCAACCAGGTAAGGATCGTCGTAGATCACGCGCTGGCGGCAAAATGGGCAAATAATGCGCACCAATCGCTGCGCGAGAATGCAGTTCAATGACGAAACGAAGTTGTAAGGCTCGACACCCATGTTGAGAAACCGGCCGAGAACGTCGAGCACATTGTTCGCGTGAACGGTGGTGAAGACCAGGTGCCCGGTGAGGGCGGCGTTGATCGCGATCTGGGCCGTTTCATGGTCGCGGATCTCACCGACCAGAATCTTGTCCGGATCGTGGCGAAGGATGGAGCGCAAGCCTCGCGCGAATGTCAGGCCTTTCTTCTCGTTTACCGGAATCTGCGTGATTCCTTTGATCTGATATTCAACCGGGTCTTCGATGGTGATGATCTTGTCTTCGTCGTTCTTAATCTCGCTCAGCGCCGCATACAGCGTGGTGGTTTTGCCCGATCCGGTAGGGCCAGTGACGAGCACCATGCCATACGGTTCCTTGATATACCGGCGGAATTTCGTGATGTCCTGCTCTGAAAAACCAACCACGTCGAGCGTGAGCCTCGCGAATTTCTCGCTCATCGATTCCTTGTCGAGAACGCGGAGCACAGCGTCTTCGCCGTAGATGGTCGGCATGATGGAGACGCGGAAATCGATGAGCCTTGTCTTGTAGCGCACGCGGAAACGGCCGTCTTGTGGAATGCGCCGCTCCGCGATGTCGAGCTCGCTCATCACCTTAATGCGCGAAAGAACAGCGGAGTGCCATTCTTTCCCGATCGGGCTCATGGCATACTGCAGAACGCCGTCGATGCGGTACTTGATGGCGAGCTCCTGGTCGCGCGTTTCGATGTGGATGTCGCTCGCGCGCCGCTCAAGCGCGTTGAAAATCGTAGTGTCCACCAGCTTGATGACGGGCGCGATGCTCTCCTCGTCCGATGTCAGGCGGTCAATCGAGAGCGTCTCCTCCGCGTTCTCTTCATCGCCCACCACATCGAGCGCGAAGCCCTCCGTCACTTCTTCGAGCACGCGCTGCGATTGCTCGGTCTTCTTCAGCAGATCGGCGATTTGCCCATCGGTTGCGACCTTGATCTTCAGCTTCTTCGAGAGCAGGACCGAAAGCTCATCGATCTGAACGATCTGCGTCGGATCGGAGAGCGCAATCTCGAGTGTTCCGTTCGAAGCCTGCAAAGGCACGAAGTGATACCGGAACATCAGGTCGACGGGAACCGTGCGGAACAGCTCGTGATCGATCTTCGTGGTCTTGAGATCCACAAACTCGCAGCGATACCGCCGGGCTACCGCGCGGGCCTGTTCGGCCTGCTCCGCCGGGTCTTTAATCTTGAGTGTTTCGGTTGCCATAGATTTATCGAATCGTGTCCGCAAGCGAGAAGATCGGAAGATAGAGCGCGACCAGTACAAAGGCCACGAACATGCCCATAAAAATCATGATGGCGGGCTCGATGAGCGAAAGCAACGCGGTCATCCGCGTAGATACGTCCTCTTCGTAAAACTCCGCCACGCTACTCAGCATTTGCGGCAGAGCGCCCGTCGATTCGCCTACTTCCATCATGTCAACCGACAAGTCGGGGAAAATGCCGGTTGCTTTGAGAGAGGCCGAAAGAGGCTTTCCTTCCCGCACCAACACGGCGGTTTTTTCGAGTGTCTTCTTCAACAGCACCGTTCCGAGCGACCGGCCCGCACTCTCAAGCGCCTGCACCAGCGGGATGCCTCCCACGAGCAGCGTGCTGAGCACGCGCGCAAATTGGGCGACTTGATACTTTGTCCAGATCTCACCAAATAGCGGCATGTGCATCTTCCAGCTATCGAGGGTTTCCTGCGAGGATTCGCGCCGGGACCAAAGGTACGCCGCAATTGCGGCCAGCACGATAGCCCCGAGCCCGACGAGAACGTATGCACGCGCCGTGGTGCCGACTGCGATCAGGATGCGCGTCGCCGCCGGCAGCTTCGCTTCCATACTGGTGTAAAGCGCAGCGAAGCTTGGCACCACATACGTCACCAGAAACGCGATCAGGCAGGTCACTAGGACCAGCAGCACCGCCGGGTACAGCAACGAGACCAAAAGCTTCTTCCGGAGCGCGAGAGTCAGCCGCTGATATCCCAAGTAACGATCCAGCACCTCGACCAGCGCGCCGCTCTTCTCGCCCGCCAGAACCGATGTCACGTAAATGGGAGGGAAAACCTGTTGGTGCGCGAACGCGTCCGAGAGCACGGTGCCGGTTTTCACTTCGTCGCGCACCGCCTGAATGTGCCGTCCGAGTTTTTCATCGGTTAGGCGATCCGCCAGCAGATCGAGGCCTTTCAGAATGGGAAGGCCAGCACGAATCAGCGTCACGAACTGCTGATTGAAGATCAAGAATTTCTCGAGATTGACGGCTTTCCGCCGCCGCGTAATGCCGCCCAGGCGTGCGCCGAAATCCTTCGCGCGGACCGAGTAGACCAGGTAACCCTGCTCGGAAAAGCGCTGGCGAGCCTCGCGCTCGTTCGGCGCATCAGCCACCTGCTCATGCATCTGGCCGCGCGGATCCGCGTAACGGAGAACGAATTCAGCCACGATGCCTACTTTTCCTGGGATTCAGCGATCGCATCTACCACTTCGGCCCCGGGCGGAATCGTAAAGCGAAACAGATCGTTGTTCAGGGGCGGGTTCAGGCGTTCATCGTCAAAGGTGAAATCAAGAAGAGATTCGTCCCTGCCCCAGATCTTCAGTTGGCCGATAGAAGCATCGGGGCGGATGAGCATGTCGATTTTTTGGTAGGGAACGCGGTTGTTCGCGGCAGATGCCTCGAGCCACGTGCCGCCATCGCCTTCCCAGGCGTGAAACGCGCGAAATTCCTTCTTCATGTCTAGCCGGCCCAACAGGAACGCGAGCGGCGCCCGCATATCCTCAGTGTTCTTCAGCGGAACTTTTTCTACTCTATTGTCCCAAGCGGTATATAGGAATACGTTCTTACCGTCAGAGATGAACAGCTTGCCTTCGGGTCGCGCGTAATCCCAACGCATCTTGCCCTGCTTTCGGAGGGTCAAGGTTCCAGATTCAGGACGCCGCGGGTGTCCTTGGATGCTGTAACTCTCTACGAACTTGACGCTTAGGGTCCTGGCATCGTTGTAGCGATTCTCGACCCTCTGGATTAATTGGTCGGTGGAATTAGAGGCCGGAACGGCAAAAGAGGCGACACTCAGGACCAGGAGAATCGTTACCGGGGGCACAGGCAGTGAGACGCATGGCCTCGGACCCACGTTTAGTTATGGCGAAAGGCGTTCAATAATCCAGCCGTTTTCACCTTTTCTTCGATACCGAAGCCGATCATGAAGCCGGTTGGGCCGGCCTTGCCAGAATTCGATGATTTCTGGAATCACGCAATATCCGCCCCAGAACTCAGGGGCCGGGATGTCGCCTGCGGAAGGGTACCGCTCTTCGAGTTCTTTCATGCGGTGATCGAGCATGTCGCGGCTCGGAAGAACCGCGCTTTGGTGGGAGGCCCAGGCTCCGAGCTGGCTGCCTTTGGGCCGGCTCCGGAAGTAGGCTTCCGATTCGGCGCGAGGCAGGCGGCGGACGCGACCTTCCACTCGGACCTGCCGTTCGAGCTCGGGCCAGTAAAAGGTGAGCGCGGCATGGGGGTTCTGTTCAAGTTCCTGGGCCTTACGGCTGGTGTAGTTGGTGTAAAACACAAAACCCATCTCGCTAACCTCCTTGAGCAGAACGATCCGGGCGGAGGGCCGGCCATCAGGTTGATGCTGTCGAGAGGGTCATCGCATTCGGCTCTTTCGATTCGAGGGGCCGTGCGTCAAGCAGCCAGCGCTCGAACTGGAGGATAGGGTTGGCCAGGCAGTTTTGCTCAGTCAGTTCCGCCAACCCGTAGCTTTCGCGCAGATCCGCGAGGGAGAGCCGGTGACTCGCTTTTTCGAAATCGGGCATTGTGGTCAGACGGGCACATAGATTGTAAGTCGTACGCCTTGGGTTTCGCGAACCTGGGGGGAACTGGTGCTTGACAAGCGCCTGGGTCCCCGAGACTCTGCCGGTTACCGGTTGAACGTCACGAGGTGTTGCCCGGCCGGTAAAACGACGGCGCCTTCCAGGTTAGTTGCGCTCGCTTTCCAGAATGGCACGCCGTCCACATCGATGGACGAGACCGGTGAACTGAGCTTGGCAATCGCGCGGCTTCGGCTGGTATAGGCGAGATCCACTCGTACTTCGGAGCTCAGCGCGGACCGAATTTCGCCGTTGAAATCGGCAATGGTCAGAGCCGGTTGCTTCACGCCCGCGCTCAACCGGTGTTTCCCGGCCGGGGCAAGAACAAACTCGGCGTTCTGCACGGGCCACAATTTTCCATCGACTTCTACCGGCCCTTGCCACGCAACGCGAGTGGGTTCCGGCGCATTCACGTCCAGCTCGTCCACGCCGTTCTCGGCGACTGTCGCAGCCGTTGCCGCCGCCGGCAGCAAAGCGAGATCCTGTTTTTCCAATGAGTTCTCGAAATACAGGGCGACGCGGTGGAACGATACTGCCGCCTGGTGCACCAGTTCGAGCAATTCGACTCCAGTCTGTTTCTTCGTCGGATAAACGTCCTGATAGCGCTCGACAACATTGATATCGACGGCGATCTGGCTCCGGTCGGGCGTCAACTCCCGATATTTCTCCGCGATCTTCGCGTACCGCTCCGGCCCCAGATTCCACAGTGTCGCCGGGTCTTCCACCAGTAGCGTGCTTCGCCGGGCCTGAATTAGCGGCAGGCTGCGAGCCACATCGGCTCCGAGAGCGTCGCGAATACCGGGTTCGAAACGATCGTCAATATGGGTCAGCACGACATCCAGATATGGCTTCGACGATCTTGTCCGGTCGATCACATCCAGCCAATCGGCTTGCATGCGTGAGGCGAGATCGGCTCGAAAATCCAGAAATTTTCGCAAAGCGGCTGGATTCGCCGTCAGCGGAATAGCGCGACGCTCGGATCGAATAGAAGCTTTGGATCGAAGCCGGCGCGGCGCTCGAATTCGCGCCTTACGTCGTCGTTCATGGGGGTGAAGCGCGCGGGATTCGAGGCGCCTTCGAGCGATTCAAAGTACAACTCGGCGACATTCACGCCATCCCAATCGAATCGTTTCAGTAGGCCAGTGATCTCCTTTGCCACCTCGCGATGGCACTCGGGATTTTGCAGATTCATCAGCTTGCGCCAATCGAGCTGCGCATCTTGTCCGATGGCGGTTTTCTCGCGCCATTCCGGGTGATCGGCCCAGAACCTTTCGCTCACATGCGGGAGCTCTAGCCAGGCGTATACCAGAATCGCGTTTCGATGGCAGGCCTCGATGAGTTTTTTCAGGTATTCGTCTTGCGCAGGGTCCGGCTCAACATTGTGCCAAGCCGCGACATGAAGCACTCCCACGCCCGACTGCCTCCAACGAGCGGCGAGGTAATCGACATCCGCGCGGATGCGGTACGACGAATCGAAAAACGCCCATAGGTTCGTCGTTCGCAACGGCAGCGGCAATCCCAGATCGACAAGGGCTTGCAACAGATATGGATAGCGCTCGAATCCCGTATTCCCCGGCGGCGTTGCGATCCAGAGAACCGCGCCCCGCTCTGTGCGCTTGCCGGCGAGCACGGGAACGTTCTTCCACTTCTCTGTTGCAAAAACCGTGAACCCGACGGGTAAGTCAACGGAAGGTGCGTTTGCAGCCTGCTCCCAGATGATCTGCATCTTCGGCGCATGCGTATCGCAAATTTGCCGGATACTCACTGTCTCCGCTTTTGGAACGATTCCTAGCCTCGCGGCCGCCGGGCCCGTGCCTTCCAGAACGATGATGTGATCTTGCGCCAATTGTGCTGCATCTACCGGTGCATCGGGTCCGATCACCACGATCTCTGCCTTGCCTTTCGTCGTCTCCGCGATTCCGACAGCGCCGAGAATCTTCTTCCAAGGCGCAGCATCCGTTCCCTTCACTTGAAACGTGGCTGCGTGCGCCGCTACGGACAATACAGCGAAAACGGCAATAAGGCGCGCCTTGAGACCGGTCATGTTCATTTCGTCATTGCGTACCAGAAGCCGACACGAACGTCGTTGTAATTCGGTTTCCGCGGGTTATCTTGATTGTTCGTGTACGCGCCGCGCAGAAAATCGGTGGCGAGGTACACGTTCGGCGGCATCCAGCGAAAATGCAGCTTGATCCCGGGTCCAAGCTCAATCGTGTTTGCCCAATACTGGTTTTTCACATCGCGCGTGTAATTCACGTTCAACAGCAACTGGGCCGACGTACGATCCCAACCGAGGAACGTGCGACCCGCACGGTGCTGGGAATAAAAGAGCCAATCTTTATCGAATCGGCTAACGTATACGGCATCTGCCGTGGTCTCATAAAAGAGCCCCGGAACGCGACTCCCGAGCAGCTTTCCAAAGCCCTTGGCGTAATTCAGGCCGCCTCGATAGTCCGGCACCGCCGTACCTGTGGTTTGCATTCCCGGCAGATACTTCACGCCTTCGCCCGCCTCGGCCCACCCGGTCAGGCGATGCCAGGCTTTCGTTGACACACCCGCGCCAAAAATCAGTGAGTTGGTTGAAAAATACTGCGGCGCAGCCGCTTGCGTTGGAAGCCCGCTCCTCACGTCGCCGTCAAAGCGCATCGACACATAAAACGAAAGCAACTTGTTCACGTGAAGCCACGGCAGTGGGACCGTTCGCTTCACCTGCCCGTACGTGAACAGATCCATCCAGCGCGACGAAAACATCGGCAACGTCCAGATCGTAGTTTGAGCCAGCACATCGCCGTTTAGAGCGTGAAAGGATTTTGACGCCTCCGCTGCAACCTGGGGATCATCGGATTGCCGAGCAACATCGAACCAGTGGATCGCATCCTGATCGTCTTTCGCGAGATTGTACGCCTGCGCCAGCTTCAGCATGACTTCCGGGTCAGCAGGATCCTCCTCATGCGCTTGGCTGAGGTACTTGATCGCATCCCGCACATATCCGAGTGCAAGACTTTTTTTACCCATGCTTTTTGCATCCGTACCTGTAGCCGCTCCCTCACGGTCGCGGTTCTGTTGCGCGGATGGGGCGGGTGCTGGATGTTTTCTGATGCCGTTCAAGCCGTCCAGTTGATCGCGCGATAGTTGATCTTTCGGGTCGATCGCCAGAACCTGTTCGAATTGCTGGCGCGCTTCCGTCTCCTGGTGCATCGCCAGGTAGAGAAACGCAAGTTCCCGATGCAATCCCACGCTCTGCGGATCGATCTTAAGGGCGTTCACAAATTCATAGGGGTAGGGGTAGCGCGATCCCATCGCCTCAAGGCCCCACTCGGCGGTTCGCGAGTTGGCCGACCGGGAAGCGGCCAGCATGGCGGCATGAGCCTCATCGACGCGGTTGAGCTGCTGCCAAATTCGCGCGAGGATCGGTATCAATTCACTGAGTTGCGGCTTCAACTTGCGGCAAATCTCGTACTGTTCAGCGGCCAACGGCAAGTCGTCGCGCAGCTCAGCGAGTTGCGCGAGCTCCCAGTGTGCGCTGAACATCGACAGATCGTTGGGATTGGCCGAGCGCCGGAGCGCTTCCTGCCAGCGCGCGATTCCATCGCCGAGCGGCCGATCGATATTCTGGAAGGCCTGCTCCGCGGTGGCGCGGGTCGCCGCGCTGCCGGTTTTCCGCAGCCGGTCAAACATTCTTCTCGCCTCAATCGGCTTTTTGGTTTCAAATGCAAGGAACCCGTACTCAAGCGCTGCGGTTTCGTCCTTCGGATTCAAGCGGAGCGCAGCTTCAAATTCATCCCGCGCGTCCGCGTTCTCGCCGGTTTTGAGCAATGTGTACGCGAGATCTTTGTGCACCGCTGCATTTCCCGGCTGCTTCGCCGATTCTTTTCGAAACAGCTCGATAGCCGTGTCGTAGTCTTTCGACGCCAGCGCTTTGTAGGCTTGATTTAGGTCGTCTTGTGCTGTTTGTGCGTTGCATGACCCGGCTGCCAACGAGAACGGCAATGGACAGGAAAGATGTTTGTGCCCGTGACACAAATCGCGTCAGCATTCTTTAGATCTAGTCCTTCCAGGTTTCGGAAGTTCTCGGCAGCCGAGGGACGGGTGTTAGCCTGATCACGTGCGTATCTTACTGATCCTGCTGCCCGCGATCGCGTTGCCGATGGCCTTGGCGGCCCAAGCGGACCTCGCCTCACGGTCAGGCGTCCACGAGTCCGGCGCAACGCGCCTCACAGCTTTCCACACTCGCCACAGACGATGAAAAGACGATCTATGCGGTAGGTCTCTCGATTTACCGATCCCTCTCGCAGCTCGACCTCTCTCCGGCCGAGCTACGAAATCGTCGAGCAGGGTCTCTCGGACGCGGCCGCCGGGAAACCCGCCGTCGAGTTGAGTACTTGGGGACCGAAAATTAAGGCATTCGCGCAGGCTCGCGCCGCTCGGGTGGCCGCGCACGAGAAAACCGCCTCGAACGCTTACCTCGATAAAGCGGCTACGGAGCCCGGAGCCGTCAAGACTCCCTCCGGCATGATCTATCGCGAACTCACGCCCGGAACCGGCGCCACGCCCAAGCCCACGGATACGGTAAAGGTCAATTATCGCGGAACGCTGGTAAACGGAACGGAATTCGATAGCTCCTATTCGCGGCACGAACCGGCGCAGTTCCCGGTGACCGGCGTAATCAAGTGTTGGACCGAAGGCCTGCAGAAGATGAAAGTGGGTGGCAAGGCTCAACTCGTGTGCCCGTCAAATCTGGCGTACGGCGATCAAGGCCGTCCCGGGATTCCGGGCGGCGCCGCTCTGATTTTTGATCTCGAGCTGCTGGATATTGTCGCGCCCGCAGCCCCGGCACCCGCGCCACCTGCTTCCCCGAAGTGATCCGAAGCAGCTCACGTTCCGTTCATCACCGTGTTCCCGATTACGCCGGACGTGAGACATTGGCCCAGATCTCTGTTTCGCCTGCGTTCGAGCGCAGTGCCAGCTCAACTCGGGCAATCGTTTTATCGCGTTTTCGATATTGGTCGTAGATGCGCCACCGGTTCGCCGCGGCGTTCAATCAGAATCGCGGCAGCGTCCGCAGCTTTGCGCACCAGCTCGGAAGTGCGGATATGAAGATCGCGAACGGAGGCCTTTTTCATGTGCTACGTTGTAGCACCTTGAGGCGGATTCCCGTCAGTTATCTAAGCACATGCAGGGCAGCTCTCCATTCATCTTCCTCCAGAACGCCCGCGTGCCCTCCGATGTGCATAGGAATTTCCAAGTCCGGCATCGGCTTGCCTTGAAAAAGCCGTCTGCACGGCTTCGCAATCAGACTCGCCCAGAAACGGGCACGGCTTTGACGCGCACTGTCGGTCGAAATGCCCGTTCCTGCATACATTTGCCGATACAGCTTCGATACGAAGAGAAAGGCCAAGCGTCCACGGAGGCTACGGGTACAACGCGCACGCACCCAGGTGGATCGCAGACTGTAAAAACGATCCCACACACTTTGCGTACGCTTTCGCAATTCGTCCGAACTCATGGACGGATGTGGCATGAACATTTTGGGCCGGCTCTCGGGCGGAATCCGCCAATACCGCGTTATCGGGACTCCGCTGACCGTAGCTGGGCTACTTCCCTGCGCTTTCTCCCAACGTTGAAAATCCACGGTGCCCGGAAATGGCGTAAGCATGACGAATTGAGCAAATGTCAGACCGGCTTCCTGCGCCAGCGCGGCGGTCGCATCGAACGTATCCGGTCCATCGGTGGGCAAACCAAAAATGAATGAACCCAGGACATGGATTCCGTGTTGGCGAAAGGTCTGAAGCCTCTGAACGAGGCTCGCGCCCGAGGAATTAAAGTCCTTGAAAACCGTTTTCAGACCTTCGGGAGTAACGGTCTCCACGCCTACGAGTGCGCCCTTGATTCTGGCCCTTCGCATCGCGTCCAGGAACTCCGTGTCCTCAGCAGCCTCCATCGTAATTTGCGTATAAAAAACCATGTCGTCCGGCAGGTCCGCCAAACGCGCCATCAACTCAAAGCGTTCGCTGCGAATCGTACGCAATTGGCTTAGCTTTTGTGTGTTACCCTGACGTTCCGCCAGACGCAAGTCGGTCAAGGACACCGGATAGAAGTTGTCGTCCGCCAATGCGAGAAAACGGAATCCTTTGCGGCGTAGCTGCACAATCTCTTGAATGACACTGTCGGAAGCCCGTTGCCTTGGACGCTGGCCATCCGTGCGCCACACCGAGCAAAACGAGCAATGCTTGGAACATCCCCGGACCGTTTGAACGGACGCCCACATATAGCTGTTCTCTGGAAGTAAATCCCAGCGGGCAGGCAAGAATTGGTCCGGCTCGACTCGGCCTCCCTCGTAGATTCGTTTCGGCGACCCGCTAACGCAGTCGCTCAGCACCTTCGACCAAATAACATCGCCATCGCCTTTCACCACACAATGCGCAGCGCCGGCCTCGAAGGCCTCTTCCGGATACAGGGTCGCGTGAATGCCGCCAAACGCCACCCACGCGCCACGCTCGCGCGCGATCCTTCCAAGCGCATAACCCCGGAACGCATTCCCGGTATGAATACCGATGCCCACTACATCGCCGGTTCGCAATGCGTGATGGGTCTAGTTGGTTCAGCGTTTCGTCACAGATCTCTGCGTTGCCAAATGCCGCCGGCGTAGCGGCTGCCAGGACATAGAGCCAGCGCGGTGTAATTACCGCCGTGCCGAAGCTGATGTCACTCGGGTTTATCAGATGAACCTTCAATACCAAGTCTCCCTGCCGTAAGACGAGTCGCAGCGGCTTTTGATACATTCCGCCCCGCTAAAATGAAGCCTTATGGCCCGCTTCCCCGGCGTTGATTACATTCAATTCGACTCTCTGCTGAGCGAACAGGAACTCATGGTGCGCCAGACTGCGCGGCAATTTGTTGACGATCGCGTTCTTCCGCTGGTGCGCGAGGCCTTCAATAACGCTGTTTTCCCGAAACAATTGATCCCGGAGATGGCGCAGCTCGGCTTTTTCGGCGCCAATCTTGAAGGCTATGGCTGCGCGGGAATGAATAACGTCGAATATGGGCTGATCATGCAGGAAATTGAGCGCGGCGATTCCGGCCTACGCAGTTTCGTCAGCGTTCAAGGCGCGCTGGTGATGTATCCCATTTACACCTACGGATCGGAGGAGCAGAAGCAGCACTGGCTGCCGAAGCTGCAGTCCGGCGAGGCGATCGGGTGCTTCGGTCTGACGGAGCCCGGCTTTGGGTCGAATCCCGCAGGGATGCGAACCACCGCCGAAAAACGGGGCAACGACTGGGTCCTCAACGGGGAGAAGACCTGGATTACCAGCGGTTCCGTATCCGATGTCGCCATCGTGTGGGCGCGCACTCCCGAGGGCATTCGGGGCTTTCTGGTCGAAAAAGGTACGGAGGGGTATTCCACGAGCGACATCCACGGGAAACTCTCGATGCGCGCCTCAATCACGTCGAGCTTGCATCTCTCCGACTGCGTCATCCCGGCGGCAAACCAGTTGCCGTGCGCGAAAGGCCTGAAAGCCCCGCTAAGCTGCCTGTCACAAGCGCGCTTCGGCATCGGTTGGGGTGTACTCGGGGCTGCGATGGATTGTTACGAAACCGCTCGAACCTACACGCTCACACGCAAGCAATTCGATGATCGCCCCATCGCGACCCATCAACTGGTTCAGGAAAAGCTGGCCTGGATGATTACAGAAATCACCAAGGGTCAACTGCTCGCCCTACAGGTGGCTCGGCTTAAAGACGCGGGCAAAGTGGACGCGGCTCACATCTCGATGCTCAAGCGCAACAATGTCGCCATCGCGCTGGAGTGCGCGCGATTAAGCCGCGATCTCTTGGGCGCGAATGGAATTATGGACGAATACCCCGTCATGCGGCACATGTGCAATCTGGAGACGGTCAAGACGTACGAGGGCACCGATCACATTCATGCGCTCATTATTGGCGAAAAGGTGACGGGCGTCCCGGCGTACCGGTAGCCGCATTCACTGCGCTGTGCGCGCCGAGCTAAGCTGTTTTTCCAATCGCTCATGCAGCACCGACACCCCCGGATCACGTTGGATGACCCCCGAATAGCGGTGCCAAAAGCCGTTTGCTTCTCGCGAAGGCGACAGCAGCGCGTGCGTGTCCTCGATCAAGCGCTCGAAGTCACGTGAGCTCGCGGGGGGTTTCTTCGCTGCCAACGTCTCGTCGATCTGCACCACGAGTGCCGTCACAGGCCGCAGCCACGCGAACCATTGATCGTTTATAAGCAATTGCAAGAACGCGGCTGGCGGCCCGATCGGCCCGCGCGCAATCTCGTACGATGTTCGTTCGGAATCCAGAAGCGCCTTATGCAGCGCCAGCAGAACCTCCCGCACATCTTTGAGCCTTTGCCGTGCGGCATCGGAGCGGCCAGGCTCAGAATATTCCATTCACCTTCAGAGTAGCGCGGGTTTCCCGGTTATCTCGAAGTCTTTGACGAGCTTTATTGTTGCTTATTGGTCGCGGCGCTTGCCTGGTCGATCTTTAATAATGCCTGCTTCAGTTGATCGGCATCCTTGGCATTAGGAACCAATGCCAGATACGCTCTCAGATGCACTGCTGCATCCGAATAAGCACCCTTCTCAATCAGAATTTGCGCCAGCAGATTCTCGGCGCTCGGCACTTTATGGGCGGTGTCAAGCTTCAACAGTTCCCTCACGCTCTTCTCCGCTTCGGCCTTCTTCTTCAGGTTGTAGTTTGCAACCGCGTTGTACCAAAACGAGCTCGGGAACTCCACCGGATTGAGCTCAATCGCCTGTTTGCTATACGCCGCCGCATCCTCCCATTTCGCCTGTTGCCCGGTGATCAACGCCAGCCGGTCATAGGGGCTGACATACTTACTGTCAGCCGCCACCGCCGCTTCAAACGATTTGCGGGCATCGTCGAGTCTCCCGGTCCTCTGTTGTATGTCGCCCATCGCGAACCACGCGACCGCATACTTCGGATACGATTCTGTCGCTTTAGCCAGGTGCTTTTCTGCTTCCTCAAAATCGCCCTTGCGAGCCATCTGCATGCCTTTGTCGTACTCTTTCTCAGCGTGCTTGGGAGCGAGCGCGGAGGTCAAACTGATGGTGGTACCTTTCACCTGCGCCAACCGATGCAACACGATCGTTCCGATCTCGGGGTTGTCTAACGTGTGCCGGTTTGCAAGACTCACTAGATCGGAGCGGTACCCCGGATACGAAGCCCGAAGGTCGCAATCCCAGAGCACGTTTGAAGGCAGGCCGTTGGTTGTACGCGAAGTGGAATACGATCCCTGACCGTATGGTTGCGATTGGCCCAGTGTGGGCCTTCCGAAGGAATTTGTCGGGTCATCGGCTGCCTGGACATCGAGTTCTTGATTCTGCCCTAACTGGAAATAGAACTTGCCTTTCGAATCGGTGTGGGTCTCTAGTCGTGGATTGCCGCCGCAAACTCGCTCGATGCGAATGTCTGAATTTACTGGGGTGCCATCGTCGAAGATGACCCTGCCGGACAAGAACACTGTTGGCCCATTCGGATTTGCAGTCGGATTGTTCGTCGGGATACCGGTGGACGTGCCGGGAAACGGAGTCGACCCATTCGCCGGGGTGGAGGGCGAGCGGCCCATCGAGCCGCCTCCCGCAGAGCCCGAGCCCGGCCCGGAGGGTGAGGGCTTCTGCGCAAAAACCAAACAGGAGCTAAAGACAAAAACAGCCGCCGGAATACAAATCCAATGGCGGCAATTCAAACTGCTACGCATACAACCTCCCAGCGTGGTTCGAGTATCGCACATTCTCCGCGAGCACAGGTACGATCGGAAAAGCTCTGGACAAATATGGAGATCGTGCCCACCGACGAAGAATTGACCCGCGCTGCCGAGCTTATCCGGCAAGGCGAATTGGTCGCGTTTCCGACGGAAACCGTGTACGGTCTCGGAGCGAATGCGCTCGACGCGCAGGCTGTTCTTCGCGTCTTCCAAGCCAAACATAGACCATCATCGAGCCCACTGATCGTCCATGTCGCAGACGAAGAGATGGCCCGATCCATAAGCGTGGAGTGGCCGCGGCTCGCCAGCACCCTGGCCTCGAAATTTTGGCCGGGGCCGCTCACACTTGTGGTTCGGAAGGCATCTACAATACCCGGCGTTGTCACGGCAGGGCTCGATTCCGTCGGCATCCGCGTGCCTTCGCACCCGGTCGCGCTCGAACTGATCCGACGCGCCGGTGTCCCGATCGCCGCCCCAAGCGCGAATCGGTTCACAGAGCTTTCACCGACAACGGCCGGGCACGTGCGCGCCTCGCTCGGCGATCGCGTTTCCATGATCCTCGACGGAGGACCGACGCGCGTAGGTATCGAATCAACAGTTGTTTCGCTCATCCGTCAACCGCCGACGATTCTCCGGCCCGGCATGATTACCCCGCAGGATTTAGAACGCGTCACGGAGACAGCTTGGGAGATCAACGCGCCACAGCCAAATGTGAGCGAATCGCCAGGACTTCATCCTCATCACTACGCGCCTCGGACGCCGTTCTATGTTTTGGAACGCGATGAGCCCTGTCCGCCCGGCAGAGGACGACTCATCGAGATGCCGTCGGACGCGGACGCCTACGCCGCCCGCTTATACGCGGATCTCCATACCGCCGATGCGGAAGGTTGGGATTGGATTGCGGTAGAGAAACCACCGGCTACGCCGGAGTGGCTGGGAATCCTCGATCGTCTGAAGCGAGCCAGTATGAAATCTTAGGCCTTCGCCATTTCGAAAGCTTTGTTATAGTCCTTCAAGAATTGTTCGAGCCCTTTGTCGGTCAAAGGATGATGGAAAAGCTGCTCCAGCACTTTGAACGGCATCGTCGCGATGTGCGCTCCCGCTTTTGCGGCGTCGACCACGTGCAAAGGTCCACGAATAGAGGCCGCTAGCACCTGGGTGTTGTAGCCGTAATTGTTGTAGATTGAAACGATCTCGTCGACCAGGTCCATCCCGGGCCATCCGACGTCGTCGATCCGGCCGATGAAAGGGCTGATGATGTACGCACCCGCCTTAGCAGCAATGAGTGCCTGGGCGGCACTGAAGCACAGAGTGACGTTGATCCGAATTCCTTCTTTGGTAAGGGCCGAAACCGCTACAATCCCTTCCGGAATCAGCGGTATCTTCACCACAATATTCTTGTGGATCTTTGACAGGCGGCGCCCTTCTTCGATCATCTGTTTGGAATTGGTGGAGACCACCTCAGCGCTGACATCACCATTAACGATGTCGCAGATTTTTCGTACCTGCTCTTCGATTGGAACGCCTTCTTTAGCGATGAGGGTCGGGTTTGTCGTTACGCCGTCTACGATACCCCACGCGGCACCCTTCTTCAACTCTTCCAGATTTGCTGTGTCGAGAAAGAATTTCATTACGCACCTCCGACCCTGAAAACTGCAGTCTTCAGCCTCGATAGTATCAGAAGGTGGCCTCGAATGACGCTCTGACGATTGCGCCGGCGGACGAAAGCCAACTGCCGCTGATTCTGAAGTTCATCCGAAGCCTCGCAGAGTATGAAAAGCTTACCCAGGCGGTCGTTGCGGATGAAAAGGTCCTGCGCGATTCGCTCTTCGGACCAAAGCCGGCCGCTGAGGTGCTCATCGCGTATCTCGGGCCCGAGCCGGTAGGATTCGCCATTTTCTTCCACAACTTCTCCACCTTCATCGGCCGCCCCGGCATTTACCTCGAGGACTTATTCGTTGACCCGCCTCACCGCGGGAAGGGCGTCGGGAAAGCGCTTCTCAAACATCTCGCGAAACTCGCGCAGGAGCGCCGGTGCGGACGGTTGGAGTGGGCTGTTCTCGATTGGAACCAACCCGCCATCGATTTTTACCGAAGTGTGGGCGCCGTGCCTTTGGATGACTGGAAGATTTTTCGCCTCTCCGGCGACGCGCTTCTGCGTGTAGCGGCCGAACCCTATAATCAGGAAAAGTGTCCATCGCTTCCGCCGCGATCGAACGGCTGAGTGCCGTTCCGGATTCGACGGTTCTCCGCGACGTGCCGTTGGCGCCGTACACGCGGTTTCAAATTGGCGGACCTGCGGCCGTTTTCTTCGATACGAGACGTCGCGCCTCGTTTCTGGATGCTCTCCGCGCCGCCAAAGAGCTCGATTTCCGGCACACGATCATTGGAGGCGGTACGAATCTCATCGTTTCCGATGACGGTTTTGACGGCGCTGTACTTCGATGCACAGCATCTCGGATCGAACTGAACGGCACGCTTATGCGCGTGGATGCCGGCGTGGTTTTGCAAGACGCCGTTGACACGAGCATCGCTGCCGGCCTTGCGGGCCTCGAAACGCTCACCGGAATCCCCGGCTATCTTGGAGGCGCGATCTACGGAAACGCGGGCGCATATGGCCACTCCATTCAGGAGTTGGTGGAAACTGTGCACTTCACCGACGGGGCGCTGCTGCAAACCATTGGAAACCGAGATTGCCGCTTCCGCTATCGCGACAGCATTTTCAAAGAGCACAAGGATTGGATTATTCTAAGTGCGGATCTCCAGCTTCACAGCGCCCATTCCAGCGAGCTGGCGCGCACCGCAGCCGGGATTCGCGTTATCCGCGATGCCAAGTATCCGCCCAGCATGAAGTGCGCGGGCAGCATTTTCAAGAATCTTTTATTTGCCGAGCTTCCGCCGCGCGTGCAAACCGCCACCCCGCAATCCGTCGTTCGTGAAGGCAAAGTGCCGTCGGCTTGGTTTCTCGAGCAGGTTCACGCGAAAGGCATGCGACGCGGCGATATTCAGGTCGCCGCGTACCATGCCAATCTCATTTACAACGATGGCGCGGGTACGGCTGCCGATCTAGTGGCTGTCATTGCGGAACTGAAAGACAGAGTTCTCGAGCGCTTCGGTCTCGAGCTCGAGGAAGAGGTACAATACGTCGGCTTTGAATATGCGCCGGCTACTATCTAGCTTCGCCACAATCGCGCTCACCGCGCTCACTTTGCTCTTTACGTCTGCCCCGGCAGCTGGCGCAGACGTCGATCACGATGATCCTGGCAAACGGAAAGATCTGGACCGAAAATCCGCAGCAGAAAGAAGCGCAAGCGGTCGCACTCGGCGGGAATCAAATTATCGCGGTTGGCAGCACTTCCGAAATCATGCGCCTCAAGCAATCCGGCACCGAAGTGGTCGATCTCGGCGGGCCGGCGCGTGGTCCCCGGGTTCAATGACGCGCATGTGCATTTCCTTTCGGGCGGCGAAAACCTTACAGGCCCGCAGCTCCGGTACACGAAAAGCAAAGAAGAATTTCGGGACACGCTAGCGGCCTACGCGCGCAAGACGCCGAAAGGCCAATGGATCACCGGAGGCACTTGGGATCACGAAAATTGGACGCCTGCCACTCTTCCGACACATCAGCTCATCGACTCCGTCACCCAAGATTGGCCGGTATTCGTTGATCGCCTCGATGGCCACATGTCGCTCGCCAACTCGGTAGCGCTGAAGCTTGCCGGCGTCGATAAAAACACGAAGGACGTGCCGGGGGGAGTGATCGTCCGCGATTCCGACGGGAACCCCACCGGGATTTTGAAAGATGCGGCGCAATCGCTCGTCGAACGAGTGATTCCTCAGCCCTCTCAGGATCAGATCATTGCCGCAGTCGATGCCGCGCAGAACTACGCCAACGCACAAGGCGTCACCAGCGTCCAGGACATGTCGGCTTCTCCCGACGTCTTCCGCGCGTATCAGACCATGCTTCACAGCGGGCGATTGCACGTGCGGATCTCCGGTCATCAGCCGTTGCGATCGTGGCAGCGCCTGGCCGATGTTGGCCTGCTTGCCGATTTCGGCAGCCCATATCTTCATATCGGCGGTCTGAAGGGGTTCGCCGATGGCTCCCTCGGATCCACTACAGCGCTGTTTTTCCAGCCGTATCTCGATGCACCAAATACGAGCGGGATCCCCAGCGACGAGCTTGTTCATCCCGATCAGATGTGGGAAAACATCAGGAACGCGGACCGCGCCGGTTTGCAGATCGCAATCCACGCGATCGGGGATAAAGCGAACAACACGATTCTCAATTTTTATGAGCGCGTCGAGGCCGAGGATGGCGCGCGCGACCGCCGCTTGCGGATCGAACATGCGCAGCATCTACTGCCCACTGACATTCCACGCTTCGCGCGACTGCGCGTGATCGCTTCCATGCAGCCCTATCACGCGATTGACGACGGGCGATGGGCGGAAAAACGTATTGGCCCGGAGCGTGCAAAAACGACATACGCTTTCCGATCGCTGCTCGATGCCGGCGCTACTCTCGCTTTCGGCTCCGATTGGGATGTCGCCCCAATGGTCCCGTTAATGGGCATCTACGGCGCAGTCACACGGCGCACCCTCGATGGCAAGCATCCGGACGGCTGGGTGCCGGAACAGAAGATCACGGTTACAGAGGCGGTGCATGCCTACACCATGGGCTCTGCGTTCGCGAGCTTTGAAGAAAAGATCAAAGGATCCATTGAACCGGGGAAGCTCGCCGATCTCGTCGTGCTCTCGGACGACATCTTCTCCATCGATCCCGTAAAGATTGCAGATACGAAGGTCTATTTGACGATCTTCGACGGCCGGGTGGTCACGGGTGGGATTGGAGCGCCTAAATCCTCGGCACGTTTGGAACGGTGACGCGTCTTCACCCGGCAGTTACTGTTTTCATCGCATTTTGCAGTGCGCACGTAAATTGCGAGGTGACGGCGGGCTGCCGATTGAGCAGCAGGTACGTTGCCAAAAGGGCCCAGGGAACATCGAATCCGCCTTCGCTTTTTTTCAACGCCGCACTTTCGGCATCTTTGAGCGAGCCCCCCTTTGCCAGCGCGGCTGCCACATTGCCCATTGCCTGCGCCCACCAGTCGATCGCAAAGAAATCCACGATCGCCGCCGGATCCGTGATTCCCGCGTTCCGCATCATCCGCTCCACGTTCGCTCGCGAGCCTTCCGTCCGCAGTTGATTCCACAAATTCAGATTGATTGAGGCCAGCTTCAAACGGCCTTCGCTGTCCTTGTCCCCGCTGAGAAGAGCTTTCATCGCGCTTTGACCGGCGAGCACGTAATCGTCCGTTGTGTGGTTTCGGAACGCCGCGAGGCTCAAATCCTTATTCAGATCTAGACTCAAATACACCGCTATGGCTCCGGGACGCTTGACGTTTCCGGCGAGGATGTCTTCAGCGTTCTTCGTATCCCCCGAGCCTACAGTGCGCAGCGCGTTCAGAGTTTGCTGCATGTCGGAGCGGCTCGGATGAGCCTTTCGCAGGAAGAAAACCATCTTGAACGTGAAATCCGGACTGTTCGCTGAGCTCACCGCGCCGGTGGTAATTACGGCGCTTCTCAACAGCACTTCACGCAAACTGTCCGGATCAAGGCGATTCTCCACTGCTTTAATCTCTTCGGCAGTGAGCACCACCTCACCCGTTTCAGAATTCAATCCAGGCTTCGAGTTCTGGACGAAGGTGCTCACGTCTCTAAAATTCAGAATGCCGATGAGGTGGATTGTGAGCGTGCGGGTGGTTGTGAGCGTCAGCGTGAGCACGTTGCTGATTTCCCGGATTCCGGCAAGATTCGCTGCATACGCAGTGATTTGGGTTAAATCGCCTTGCAACGCCGCTTCTACTGCTTCCACGCTCCTCGCATCCAGAGCGCTCAGGTCTATTTCGTAGATAAACAGATGGTCGGTCTCGCGGCTCTTTGCCATCGTGTCTTCGAGAGATGCCTGGATGCCACCCGCAGCGGCTCCTTCCACCACTTTCTTGATCTCGGCGCTGAGGTCCGCTCGGACGTCTGCGGGTAGCGCCTTTCTTAGGTTCTCGATTTCCCGATCCGCGCTCGGGCTGATCTGGCGCACGATGAATTCGAGCGCGTCCCCGCCGACTATGGTCGCTGACACTCCCAACGAAATGCTGACTCCGGCCGTAACGGTGTCCGCGCGGGAAAGGGCCACACTCAATCGCAGCTTCTCATCGGGCATGCGAGCAATCGTCAGTTGATGGCCGCTCGTGTGTTCGACGGCAACTTGGAGCTTCGCTCCCGATGATGCTTTAACACTCAGCGATTGCGAGATGGCATCCAGCGGAACACTTGCAAGGCAATTATTCAGAAAGCTGTACTGAACGGAGGCCGTGAACTTCACAGTGCCTTTCCCCTCGATTCGGCAGATGCTGTCCGGCGGGAGAGTTCGGAGGTCATCCAGATTATGTGGGATCGTGAGGCTCGACACGGCCTTCCTTAGGGCATCGAGAAATGTATCGGATCCGGCAGCGCGGTTGTAGCTCGTGACCGCAATTTCTTGACCTGAGGTAAGGCCAAAACAGAAATCGCCGATCTGGGCGGAGGGGCCATAATCAAGCCCGGCGGTGATGCCGAACGAGACCAGGTTTGAAACAGGCCCGTTGCTTATGCCGAGACACTTGAAGAAATCGCGCGCTTTGTCCCCCGAGAAGACGTCGATCGACGCAGAAGCGCTCGGCTCAACATTCAGCGTTGCGCCCTCAATCTTGAAATTCGCCGGGATACCTGCGGTCAGGGCGACGGGAAACCTGCCGGGATCGAGCTTTTCCACCGGGCCGTTCAGTGCCTGCCTGAGTTCTTGGCTCAACGCCGGAGAAGTGAAACTCGAGCGCGCTCTGCAGGTATTTGTTCAGGGTAGAGTTCGACTACGCCATTGGATGCGGTGATATCAAGGCCAGCGTTGTCGGTGAGCTTAATCGTTGCCATGGTCGTTTCGGTGTTGGCAGTATACAGCAGTACGTACTAACGGTACCGGTCCGTAGTGTTGCGAGTAGATGAGCTTGCTAACTTCGTCCAGCATGCTAACAGGGAGAAAACCCATGCATCACGGGAAGCTTGTTCCGGTCCTTGCAGTGAGCGTGTCTATCGGTGCGGCTTTAATGATCGGACGTGCTATGCAGGCGCAAAATGGCGATAACGGACTGGGAAACGAAGATAATCCATGCCAGGGATACCCATATCCGAAAGGTGTCGTCCCCTGCAATTTGGTTCCGCAAATAGAAAAGGTCCTTTCGAACATCAATAAAATCGAACAGGAGACACTCGATTATTCAAAAACGATACCGATCCAATCCGGAACTCGAATCGACCAGATCCGCACGCTCGGAAAACTGTTACTGTACGATCGAAATCTCTCGGTCTTTCGCAATGAGCCGTGTGTAATCTGCCACACGAGGGACACAGGTTTCACACCTCCGATCCCGGAGATCAACGAGACCACAGTGGCATTTCCCGGATCTGTTCGCTACCGGTTCGCGAATCGAAAGCCGATGAGTTACGCCTACGCGCCGTTTGCGCCGGTATTCCATCTCGATAAAATGCAGCAGCGGTTCTTCGGCGGAAACTTTTGGGACATGAAAGCGACGGGATGGAAACTACAGAATCCAAATTCGGAGCAGGCGCAGTATCCGCCCGTTGATTTCGACGAGATGGGGTTCCCGGATTACGCCTGCGCCGTGCACCGGCTCTCGCAGGCGCCATATGAGCCGCTGTTTGAAGCCATCTTCGCCAATAACCTAAAGCGGATCCAATTCCCCTCGGACATCGACCAGCAGTGCCAGCCCACGACGCCTCCGATGATACCCACCAATCCCGGTCCGGTGACGCTCAGCGACGAAGACCGAATGCTCGCCAAGATTGCCTACGATCAGATGGCGATGGCCATAGCCGCCGATGAAGCGGGCCCAGACGTTAGCCCATTCACGTCGAAATTCGATTACGCCATCGCTCATCCCGATCAGCAAGTCTTAACCGCTCAAGAACAGCAGGGCTGGCAATTGTTCCGCGGAAAGGGCAAGTGCAACCTCTGCCACCTTGACACGACCTCAGCGATTCAGAAAGATATGCCAGAAACATCGTTCGCCGAGTTTCCCGAATCCGAACCACTCTTCACGGATTACGAAGCCTTCAACCTAGGCCTGCCGCGTAACACGAAGATTCCTTATTACTACGAGGACAAGCCCGACAAATATGGCGTCACACCGAACCCGGCCGGCTTCGATTTCATCGACGGCGGCCTCGGTGACATGCTAAAAGGGCCAAACAATCCAAACTCGTTCTGGAAACAGTACGCCAGCGCGAATGAAGGCAAATTCCAGACCGCCACGATTCGCGACGTGGACAAGCGTCCGTATCCGACGTTCGTCAAATCATACTTCCATAACGGTGTGGTCGACAGCTTGAAGGAAGTTGTGCATTTCTATAACACGCGGGACGTTTTGCCGAAGTGTCCCAAGGGGATCTTCGATCCCGGTTTTGCTAAGACCTGCTGGGCTCCCCCCGAGGTGACTCAGAACGAGAATCAGGTTATCGGCAATCTCGGACTGACCTCCGCGGAAGAAGACGCCATTGTGGCGTTCATGCAGACCCTCACGGACGGATACCAGCCGTAACGGTTACACGCGACTTACAGCAGGGCGCGGAGCTGTTCGTAATTCTTGCTGGTTACGAGCTGAAAATCCACCGGAAGGCGGGTGAAACTTTTCAGTTCCTCGAAGCACGCTGAGGGCGGAACCCGCGCGCCCGCGACCACGAGGCGGCCGGCGCGCAGTGCACAAGGCACGACTCCGAAACGCCTCTCGACATGCGCCGGCAGGCTGCGAACAACCCCGCGTCTCACGCGTCGGGGATCGATATTTCCGGCAGGAACTCCCGATTGCAGGCTGATCGCCTTGCAAAGATCCTCTTCCGAGATGAGCTTCCTTGCGAGTAAGAAGTCCGCAAGATCTGCGCCTACCGGTACTTGGCTTTGTACTCGTGTCAAAACTTCATCCGAGACATACCCCGATGCGGCCAATACATCTCTCAAATCCCGCTGGTGCAACACCAATGCGCCACGGTTGGGATAGGCATGTTCGGTTTTGAGCCACACGAGCGGACGGCGCTGCAAACGGGAGCTGGCATACTGTGCGAATGCGCCCAAAGAGGCAAGACAGTTAACCAGATTTCCATGAAAAACACGCAGCGGAACGCCTAGCGCAAACGAAGGGCCAAAGATTTTCGCGACACATACCGTTCGGAGCGCCAGCCTCGCGCCTTGCAGCAGCAGCGTGATTTCGCATAACAGTACGATCTTCGGATTTGAGACGGCAAAAGCCCACGGCCGATGGCTGATTGCGCTTGCAATCCAATCTTCGATCCCAGCCAGAAAGAGAGCGTTCGTCAGCAGCGTGAGCGGATTTGTGAACAGGCCTTTGCGATCGCGCCAGAACCAATACTTTGTGCGCCAGGATCCACGCCATCCGTGCCTCTCCCAACACTGAAGAGCGATGCCGGTAATCCAGCGCGTGCGTTGGCGAATCGCGGATTTCAATTTGCGCGGGAAATATTCGCGGGTGGCAGTGAAATCTCTTTCGCCGCGAACGAGCGGTGCAAACAATTGCGAATGCCCGTGGTTATGGATGTACACGCCGGTTTCATAGTCTTCTGTCAGGCTCGCGGGGTCGAAAACGCAATTCTTACGCTCGCTCGCGAGCTGGTCGAGAATCTCGCGCGCAAATCCCGTTCCCACGCCATTCGATGGAATGAAGGACCGGCTGAGCTGGCGCGCAGGCATGTCAATCATCTGGTACTCTGCAAACTCATCGCAATAGACGCCGTGAGTGAATTCGAAACCGGAGGTCGGAATCGGCAGCACTGGTACTTGAACCATCGCGTAGCGAGCGCGCTCCCGATTGATCAACGATAAAGCATCGGGGTGGATCAAATCCTCGGCATCGTGCAGAACGACCGTATCGAAATGGGCGGCGTTCTGTTCCTCATAGAGCAACATTCGCTGGTAGATCCAGTTCAGGCAGTCCGCTTTAGATGTTGGCCCCGGATGAGGACAGGCGGCTAGGTGAACGCTCCCAAAGCTTGCCGCCAGTTCTTCGACTGAAGCGACCGTGAGTTCGTCGTTCGGATACACGCCCAGGAAAAAATCAAAATGCCGATAGCGAATCGCGGCCAAGTTATGCCGGATCATACTACCGATGACGCCCGATTCTCTCCAACACGGAACGAAAATGGCTATGCGTCGTTCTGTCTCCGCCTCGAGCGCAAAAAGATGCTTGCCCAGCGTCGCCATGGCCGGACCGCGGTTGCGCAAATGATGCCAAACGCGTATGGCAAGCGGTATGAGATCGTCAACTCCGCTGATCAGGAGTACAATCGCCAAGCCCGCCAGAATACAGGGCCAAATGGACGGAAAGGCGCTGAGGACCCATGTCTCTCGTCCGTTTTGCACCACTGAGATAAAAGACACGAGTGTCCTTGATGAAAAGTGCCTTTTTCAGGGGGCGAATCGCACGAGACTGCAAGATTTTTCTGCCCTGAAGGACACGTGTTTACTTGACCAGCGCCCGCCCATATCGCTCGAATGTGACATCTTTTCACGAGCTAATTCAGGAAGTGATTGGCGGCGATATACGGCGGCACGTGTTCACGCAATGGGAACTCGAGCTGTTGCTCGATTTGCAGACGTGCCGGGTACGCAAATCGGCCCGAATCGGCGTTCTGCGGCGATATCTCAAGACTGTGCAACAACATTTCGCGCAAGGCGCCACTGTCCCGCCTCGGTTTTCGTCTTTTCTGGCGGGTGAGCACGAGCAACACACGCCGTCCGAGATCACGCGAAACGGACAGCTTCGCGAAACTCACATCTCTGCTGGGCTATCCTCAAGATAGAAACACCCACGGAGATTTGGCATGGCTACCCCCGCCGGCTCGACGCCCAAGCCCGAACGAAAAGTTTTTTGCGTCAAGCTGCAGAAAGAATTGCCCGGACTGGACGAGGCCCCGTTTGACGGCCATCCGCTCGGCCAGCGCATCTACGAAAACGTTTCGAAAGACGCCTGGAAAATGTGGGTCGAGCACATGAAAATGATCATGAATGAGTACCGCTTGAATCTGGGTACTCCCGAAGCGCAGGAGTTTCTGCTGAAGCAAATGGAAGAGTATTTCTTCGGAGAAGGCGCCGCTCATCCGCCCGGTTACGTCGCGCCAGGCCATTAAAGAAGTTATCCGCTCTGCACGTTCACGAATTTTCCCTCGTCTTGACGTTTTGAAGCCCCGCGTTCCGATCCTGTTATTGCTCGCCTTTACCTGTTGGGCGGCAAGCGATGGTGTAGCGGCACGTTTAGCGCGAGAGGCGCGCGACGCGGAACGTTCGGGTCAATACGTTCGCGCGTATTTACTGTATGCGGAGGCGGCGGCGCGCGATCCCAACAACCCTACCTACCGGGCGAATCGCGATAGCCTATCCTCAGCCGCCAATCTTCTGACCAAAGGCCACGTGGAAAGCGCGGACATTTCGGCCGATGTCGCTGCCGCGCAGAACGACGCGCAAGCCGGTGTTTCCGAACCCCCGATCGAGCGAGTGTCGGAGAAAATCTGGGAACAGGATGACAAGTTGCGTCCTCTCCCGCATCTAAACACGAACGGATCTGTCGCCAGTTTCGACCTTCGCGGAAATGAGAAATCGTTGTTTCCGCAGGTCGCTACAGCCTACGGCATCCGCGCGACTGTCGACCCTCAGTTGCAGCCCGGAGCGCCAATCGCGTTTCAGATCGATCATGCCGATTTTCGAACGGCAATGCAGGCGCTCACCGCTGCCACCCATACCTTTTTGTTTCCAATCTCAGATAACGAGATCTTCGTTGCGCGGGACACCACAGCGAAGCGCAGGGAACTAGAACCGCAGGTCGTCCTGACCGTTGATCTTCCCAATGTTGTGGATCCCAAAGACTTGATCGATGCGACCACCGCTGTTCGGGGAGCGCTTCATTTGCAGTCCATGGGATGGGACAGTAGCGCGCGCACAGTTATCATCCGTGATCGCGTAACGCGCGCACGGGTCGCGAGATCGCTGCTCGAGGCTTTGTTGCTCCCCAGGGCGCAGGTTTCGATTCGCGTGGAGCTACTGGAGATTGATACGGATCGCAGCTATCACTACGGTCTGTCGCTGCCGACCTCGTTTCAGCTTATCGATTTCGGCAAGCTCGGCGGACTGAATTCCGTTTTGCCCACCGTCGCGAATGCGATGAGTTTTTTGGCGTTCGGCGGCGGAGCGAGTCTCTTCGGTATCGGCGTTTCCGATGCCACGCTCTTCGCAACCTATTCGAATTCTTTCGCGCAGCATCTGTTCGACGCGACCGTGGTTGCTGCCAACGGGCAGGCCGCCTCCTTTCATGTCGGCGATAAATATCCGATTCCCCAAACCCTGTATACCGGATTTCAGCAAAGCGCCGGTTCCATCTACAACCCCATCGGCGAGGTCACGCTGGAGGACCTGGGCCTGATTCTCAAACTGACTCCATACGTGAGCGGGGACGGCGACGTTTCGCTGTACGTCGAAGCTGATTACAAGGCGCTCGGAACCCAAAGTATCAACACTGTCCCGGAGATTACAGAGCGCCAGTTCCAGGGTAATGTCAGGTTGCGCCAAGACGAGTGGGCCGTGATCGCCGGAGTCGACGAAAGCACGCATTCCGTGGGCCGAACGGGCATTCCTGGACTCAGCGCGATACCCGGGCTCAATCAGGTGTTTAGCGAAAACACGCGAAGCGACGACACGGTGAAGACTTTGGTAGTCATTAAGCCGACCATCACGCGACTGCCGATGTCGGGCTGGATCAGCCCGCAATACCTCATAGGTCCGGTTAGGGGCGAGCGCGTCATTCTCTAGTCGATCGGTTTCCGGCTGCCTCTGTTATTGTCTGAAGCATGCCGGTGATGCGTGAGGAGATCCGCGAGCAGCCTGCGGCGATTGAGCGCACGCTCACAGCGGAATGGCGGCATTCGGAGGAGTTGCGTCGCCATTTCGACCAACATCCGGTTCGGCTGATCGTGCTCGCAGCTCGCGGCACCTCCGACAATGCCGCGCAATTTGGTCGCTACCTACTCGAAATCTCAACCGGAATCCCGGTCTCTTTAGCAGCCCCATCGGTGTTCACGCTCTACCGGTCGCGAATCGATCTGAAAGGTGCGGTCGTTGTCGCCATCTCGCAATCGGGTGAATCGACCGACACCAATATTGTGCTCGAGCAGGCAAAGGCAGCCGGCGCTTTCACGATCGGAATCACGAACGAGAGCGAAAGCGCTCTCGCGCGGCTCGCCGAGCATATCTTTCTGGTTCGGGCGGGCAAGGAAAAAAGCGTAGCTGCAACCAAAACGTATACCGGGCAGCTCGCCTGCTTCTATTTGCTCGCGCACGCGCTCGGAGCATCGCTGAACCGCGAGGATTTGCGCCGTCTGCCGGAATGGACCAGCGCAGCCCTGCGCCTGGAAGATGAAATTAGCCAGCGCGCCGAGCGCTACCGTTTCATGCAGCACGCCGTTTGTGTCGGCCGTGGCCTGAACTATTCAAACTCGTTTGAATTCGCGCTGAAGCTTATGGAAACGTGCTATGTTGTCGCCGAGCGCTTCTCTTCGGCGGATCTTCTTCATGGCCCGATCGCGATGCTCGAGCCGTCCTTCCCCGCTTTTCTGTTCTGCCCGGCCGGAGTCACATGGAAGGCGACCTGCGAACTGCTCGAAAAGCTCGACTCAATCCAAGCCGAAACGGTGTTAATCACGGATCGCAGCAACACACACGCACGCACTGCAAAGGGAGTAACAGAAGAGCCGCTGATGATCCCAGCCGAGCTGGCCACCAAAAGCGTCCTGCCGGAGGAGCTGTATACCCCGATTCCGTACATTATTCCGGCGCAGCTATTCGCGGCAAGCCTCGCGGAGGTCAAACGCCTCGATCCCGACCGTCCGCGAACGCTGAACAAAGTGACGAAAACGGTGTGAATTTATTTCCGAGAGCCTCGCGTGGTTCCCTTTAGTGCCGATTGGCGACGCTTTCGGTCCTTGCGCTTGGGCTTGACGATCCGGAACGTGCCGCTGCCCAGATACTCTGTTTCGTAAATGTTTTCTTTTTGCTTGATGTTGGGCGATGCCGCGTGAGGCACTTTGCCCGTAGGAGGATCGTTCTTTTTTGCCTGGTTTTCTGCCATGTGACAACTTCAGTGTATGCGACGAGGTGCCCGTTCTCATCTCTTTTCGCCTCGCTTCGCATTGTGCGCGAGATTCTCGAAGACCTCGCCGCTCTTCATCACGAACACCGCGCGGCGCGCGGCAGTCACGTCCTCTAAAGGATTGCCGTCGAATGCCACGATGTCGGCCTGCATGCCTGGGGCGATCGAGCCGATCTCGCCGTCGAGATTCAGTGACTGAGCGGATAGTGAAGTAGCCGAAATCAGCGCCTGCATCGGATCTTGGCCGCCATCGCGAACGCGCACAATATATTCCTCGTAATTCCGGCCATGCGCCCCGGCCACCGCGTCCGTGCCGTAAATGATTTTCAGGCCGGGATGTTTCAGCGCCCTCTTGAACGTTGCAAGCACAATCTGAATGCCCTTTTGCATGAAGGCGAAGCCTTCCTCGTTGTAATTGCCGATGCCGAGATACTTCTCTTTGTTCGCGAGGTAGTTCTGCAGCACGAGACCGATGTTGGGATCGTAATACGTCCCATGCTGCACCATCAGATCGAAGACCTCGTCCGTCACGTAAGCGCCGTGCTCGATGGATGTGCAGCCGGCGAGTGTCGCCGCTTTTGCAGATGCAGCCGAGTGGGCATGAACGATCGTGCGCAGCCCGAGCGCTTTCGCTTCGCCGCAAGCGGCCTGGAGCTGTTCGTCGGATAACGTCTGCGCACCGCCTTCGCGAATGCTCTTCGATGCGAAGACTTTGATGAAATCCGCGCCTTGCCTCTTCCGCTCGCGGACAATTTCGCGGATGCGCTCCGGAGAGAGATTTGCGTCCGTAATCGGCTCGAGGGAGGTAAGCACGCGCGGACCGGGAACAATGCCGCGCGCGATTGCGTCCCGCAGGTACTTGTCTTCCGGCGAACCGGGACTCTGAATGGTGGTAAACCCCACATTCAAAGTCAGAACGGCATTTTCCTCCCCGTAAAGGATCGCTTCTTCGGGTGGTTCTCCGCCTTGCGCGAGTCGCCCGTTCTTGAAGTGCCACATCAGATGCGAGTGCGTATCGATCCATCCCGGCGTTACCGTAAGGCCGCTCAGATCGTACACTTCCGCCCCGGCGGGGGCCTCTGCGCCGATGCTGACGATCTTGGAACCGCTGACGACGATCGTCGTATTGCGAAGAATCTTTCCTTTTCCGTCGAGAACGGTTGTGGCCTTCAGTGCGATCGTCCGCTGCTGTGCCGTAGCAAGGAGTGCCGTCAGAGACAGGAAGCTAATGAAGAATAATCGAAGACGCTGCAATGGTTACGAGAGTATCGCACTTCACGGGTGCGCGATGACCATCAGCGCGGGCGCATGCGCGAGCGTGCACTCGAGAGCGATGTGCAGATTCTCCGGGTCAAGAGCCGCGAAGCTTTCATCGAGGATCACCAAATCCGCGTGTTGGAGTAACGCTCGGGCAATGTAAACACGGCTGCGTTCGCCGTGTGAGAGTTGCCATCCGCCCTCTCCCACCAACTGCTGTAATCCGCTCGGCATTCTCTCGAGAAGATCGCCCAAACCCAATTCCCGGCACATGGATTCGGCCTCTTCCATGTCCTGGATCGTTGGCGGCCATCGCCGTCCCATCAACAAATTGAACGCGAGCGTTTCGGTAAGAATATGGTTCTCGTGAAATTGCGGCGCCGCCGCCACTCGCTTTCTCCATCGATCGGTTCCGATCGTTTGCCTATCCAGCCCGTTCGCGAGCAATAACCCGGATTGCGCCTGGCGCATTCCGGATACGAGAGAAGCAAACGTTGTCTTACCCCCGCCGGACGGTCCTTGAATCAGAACGCGATCACCATTCCGGATCGTGAGACTGCAATCCTCAAGAACCGGCTTGCCATCTTTCCGATAACGAAACGTCAGCCGCTCGGCTTCGATCACATTTTCCGCTGGATCTCGGTTTGTGTCCACCGGAAATTCGCCTGGTGCTTGTGGCCGGCTGGCCGCACGAAACAGCGGAGAGACTCGCTTCCACGCAACCCACGCGCCGGCGATTTCCGTCAAGGAACCGGTAAGGCGCCTGAACGCGGTGTACGCGAGCAAAACGCCTCCGAGTGTAATCGCCATTTCAGTGCCGGACCGGTGTCCGGAAACAATCGCGGGAGCGAGCGACGCAAGCCCCGCGATCAACCAACCCCGGGGAACAGCCGCAATAAGGAGTACGCCGATGCGATCGAGCGAATGCGACTGTATTATGTACGTATCGAGCGCCTGATCCTCAGATTCGTGCCACTCCCGCCGCGGCTGCTGCGCAACCCTCGTTCGATGACCAACCATGCACTCGATCAGATCGCTGGATATTGCAAGCCGGCGATCGGTCCATGGCTGGTATCGCTTCCAGAATCGCCATCCGAGGGCCGCCAACACGCCGCACCAAACCGCCAGCAACAGCGCGGTTCGGCCGAGTACCAATGCTGAGACGGCGAGTTCTATTGTCGCGAGCGCCGCCTGGACGCCTCCACTGAGTGCCAGCGTTTCTAGTGACTCAGCTTCCAGTGCCTGACCGAGGAATGTGCCCGCGCCGGAGTGCCGAACTTCTTCCGGCTCGAGCCGGTTCGCTCCTGCGAGCAATCTCCGTTTCAGCAATCCTCCTACGCCGATCGCCGTCAAGCCTTGCGCCCAAGTTGTCAAAACGCGGAAGGGGATCAAGGTCATGAGCAATAGCGCCCAAGCGAGTAGCCAACCGCGGTCCATCCGGCCCTGGAACGATAAGCGCCCCATGATGGCCCAGGATGCGAGCCAGAGCAGATATTGCGTGGTATGCGCGGCCACAAGTAATCCACAGTTCGGAACGGCGCGCGCTTCTCGCAGCCAACGGAGTGTGCCCGCACCTTGCGAAGGCCGGAGAATCCAGCAATCGTTGAACCGGTGATTCTTGAGATGCTCCTTCGAGATGAATCTTGCCGTCTTGATTTGACGTGCCGCGGAGATGCCGCTTTCTAGAAGCAACCGGCCGAGCTCACTCGATGAAGTGAGCCCGGACGCCTCGCGCAGCGCCTCGCAGACAGCACCGAGGGGCATAGTCTCGATTCGCAGCCCAGGCGTGAGTAAGCGAAGTCGGGATTTTGTCGCGCGCACGATTGCAAGGAAACGATCTTCAGAAACACGCAGCAGCGCTGGGTAGATGCCCGCGATCTCGCTTTCAAGATCTCCGAGGGTGGTTTCGACCGCCTCAGCGTCGCACCCCACACCGGACGCCAACCATTCAATCCATGCTGCCGCGCTTGCGTGCGAGGCGACATCGCCAGGCTTAGCCGGATTGTGGTGATCTGCCTCCGAAATCTTCGATCCCAAACCCGAGTGCCGCACCAAGGCCGCCATGGCATCGCCGAGCCGCGAGGCGGGCCATCCCAACGCCTCGATTTCCGCGAGCATCATGAGACAATCACGTTCTTGCCATTCGCAACATCGCGATCCAGAACTCCGCGTTTGGCGAATGTGCGAGGCCAGGCGTGCACGCCGGATTCGAGCGTCTCCTCCCGGAGCCTTCCCGATTCGACGTGAACGCGGCGCCACAGCCGCTTCGACCACATACCGAAATGGGTTTGCGCTTCGGCGTCCAGTAGCTCCGCATAGCGCGAGTTTCGATTACGCGCCAGCTCCTCGGGCCTGCCAATCTCTCGAATTCGGCCGCGCTCGATAACGATTACCCGATCGAAGGCCCGCGTCTCCTCGATATCGTGTGTAATGCACAGCAGCGTGCAATCGTGCCAAAATTCGCGAGTACGGCGCAAAAGTTCGCGACGCTTCTCGCGGTCGAGTCCCCGGAATGGCTCGTCCAGAATCACCAGGCGCGTATTCTCGCGTAACATGGCTCGTCCAAGCCGCACACGCTGTCCTTCGCCGCCCGACACCAGCCCGCCGCCTTCCCCAAGCGTGGTCTGCAATCCTTGCGGAAGGGTTTCCAACACTTGGCGGAGCGAAGCCGCATCAATCATTTTTCCAACTGCATCCGGGTCGCGACTCGAGCCATACGTCAGATTGGAAAGCAGTGTTCGATTCCACAATTGAACCGCTGGATCGACCCAGGCGACCGATGCTCGCAAGCATTCGTAGTCGATTGGCGCTCCATTGATCCGAATGTGACCGGAGCTGGGCTGCAACCACCCGAGCAACAATCCGACCAGGCTGGATTTCCCCGCACCCGACGGGCCGACGATTGCGATATGGCTGCCGGGCTCGATCTCAAGATTGATGTCGTCCAGGATTTCGTGCCCCGCAGCCTCTGCCCTGACGTTGTCAAAGCGGATGCGTGGAGGGCTCGTAATAAACGCGCCCGACGATTTCGCTGTATCTTCTTCCGGCGCGCCAAGCGGATCGAGCAGCCGCAGCGTGACATTCCGATAGACCGGGTATTGACGCGCGAGAGCGCCGATTTCTTGCCCCAGCACGGGAAGGTTCAGGGCCCAATAAACCAGCAGCAGCGTTCGACCCACGTTGGCGCCCACAAGTGGATGAGCCAGCAACAGGAACGCCACCGTGCCGAAGGTTGCCGTCAATTGAATGGCTTCGATACTCACTACTGAGCGTTGCAGGCGAAGCGCCGCATGGGCCCACTCACCCAAGAGCTTTTCGTGCTCTCGCCGCACGTTTCCTTCCGCTCCATGAGATCGGATGGCGACCAGCCCCAGCATCGCGTCCAAATAAAATCGCATCAGTCCCGCCGCATGGCTGCGGACGCGCAGATCGCGTTCGATGAGCAGGGGCTGCGAGACGAAAGCCGGCAGAACAGCCGCAATCACAGCAACTAGCACGATCATGGCCGCGGAAGGCTCGAGCCAAATAATCGCCGCGGCGGTTATAGATAGCTCAAAAATCGCGCGAGATAGCTGGCGAACGAGGTCCGGAAGATGGCGCAGCCGGTGCGTGACATGGCTTCGTTCCGCCATGTCGGAGATGAGACGACTCTGGAAATAGCGGTCACCGAGTTTCGGAATTTTCGCCAAAAAGGCCACGCGTAGCCGGTTCTCCATCTGACGTCCTAATCGCACGGTGGCCGAGAAGATTGGGATCTCTAGTATGAGAACCGCGAGGCTGAAGAGTAGAATGGCCGCCATCGCACCCATTCGCTGGCCCGCGAGAGCTAGTTGGCTTGCAAAATCGAATAATCCCCGGAAGAGTACCGCCTCAAAAACGACTGTACCTGCGGCAACGGTGAGAGCGAAAACCAGCATCGCAGAGGCCGAAGCGCCGCTGGCACTCAGGAGCTTCCATAACTGCTGGCCGGGCCGAAGTACTGGCCGATCGAGCAAAGCACCGAGCGATGGTGGCATCGATTCCTTTTGAACGGCCGCCTTCTGCCCACGAATCCTGACAAGCACAGCGCCGCGCATCACCAACCGTTCCGTGCCGTCTACCTCCGGAGTTGCGGCCCGCACAGACCAGTACCGAACGGGAATGAGCGATGGATTCTTGGAAGCACGCTCCAGAAACCGAAAGCACTCGCGTGAACCGCGTAAACCGCCCGCCTCAACTAGAGCTGTGACCAAGCGCGTGGCTGCGTCCAAAATCGCCAATCCCTGCCACGTTGCGTCTCGAAGAGCTTCCCCAAGCACGCGTTTGCCGTCGGAAGGTGACACCCCAATGTGTTCCAGACGTTCGCTTAGCGCCGCTTGGAAATCCTCCGCAGCAGCGAACTCGCGCCACGCGACCGCGTCCACTGCCATGGCATGGGCGTAAACTTCACGTTCAAATTGCGCTCTCGGAGCCCAGCGCCGTCCAACTGCCGGGTCCATAATTTGAACTACCCGTCCGTGACGGCGCCAGAGCACGACGAAATGTGTCAGGCCACCGGGAAGGGTGGTTACGACGACGGCCGGAAAGGCCTGCGAAGACGAGAGCAACAGATGGTCCGCGGGAACCATAATCTGTTCAGCTTCGAATCCGAGTTGATTCGCGACCGCTTCCATTGTGTCGATTGATGTCCCATCGACGCCGGTCTGGCAAGCCTCGCGTAATCGTTCATAGCTCACGGGCCTACCAAAGCCGTCGAGCAGGCATTTCAGGGACGCAGGGCCACAATCCATGGAGGAGGTCTGGACCACCTCCGGCGCAAAGAATCGTCTCAATGCGTTCCCACCAGTTGTCCGGCAGAGCGCAGAACCAACACTGCGGGAGAGACTTGTTCAATTTCCACTTCGACCGAGCCGGGTAATCCGTGCTGAAGGGGAATTCGCGGCCGCGTAGCCGCATTCACTGCGAGCTCAACCCTCACGTTTCCGTCACGCACTTCGCCAGCGACTCGCGCAACCGTGCCCCGAACCGTTCCGTACTGCATCCAGGGGAAACCATCCAGTCGCAACAGCGCCGGCTGGCCCGGATGAATTTTGCCAAAAGCCGCCGATGGGAGGAATTCGGCCACTGCGTGAAGCTTTCCTGGCGCGAGAATGACCCCTAATTGCTGCCCCTCGCTGACGTGAGACCCGGGACGCAATGCGGCGCACTCGCTGAGCCGGCCGGAAATGGGCGCCCGAATGCGGCGTCTGTCAAGTTCATATTCCAGCCGCTTAATGCTCGCGGAATATGCGGCTTCCTGCGCCTCGAGCTTGGCGATGTCGCCCGTGATTTGTTTCAGCCGCACGTCGCGATCCCTCTCGCGCACGGCGTTTTCGGGCTCTAACCGCGAGATCGCCGCTTCCAGGTCCTCAGCCGCAGCGCGCTTGCTTCGTGCTTCCGCTTTTGCTTTTTGCGCTTCCGCTTCCGCGATGATCCCTTCGGCCCGGAGGTGGGTTGCACGCTCGGCTTCGCGCTCGGCCAGAACGGCCTGTGCATCGGCCTCCTGGTAACCGGCCCGCGCCTCCTCCGTCGAAACGCTGAGTACGCGCCCCTCTTCGGCGCGGCCTGCGCCCTCTGATTCCATTTGGGATCGAAGCGCCGCAACCTGTGGTGCAAGACTTGCCAGCCGCGTCCGCTCTTCTTCAAGATTCAACTTCTGATCGTTGCTCTCGATCTCGGCGAGTACCTCTCCCGCAAGTACGTCTCTACCTAGAACGAGTTTGAACGCGACCAGGCGTCCTCCCACGCTCGCCTGCACCGGATATGCGGCTCCATCCGCTTCCAACCGGGCAGAATCTGACACCTCGTAGCGGGTAATATGAGCCCGGAAGGCCCAGGTCGTCCACCCGGTCAGCAGTAAAAGACCAATGCACACTCCGAGGGTTGACCGGATTGGCCTATCTGCTCGAAGAGATTGGTTGACCCGATGAAAGCTATTCGTCATAAAGCCCGAAAAGTCTTCGAGATCCCGAACGAAGGAACAAAAAGACGAGCTCGCTCTAAACTAATGCCGCGAACCGCCGAAAAGAACATTGGGTGTTCTAAACGTGGGTGCCAGCTCTGCGTTGCTCGGACCTGGAGTTACACCCGGCGCGAAGCTCGACCGTGTCGTGGAGAGCTCGGCTTCGGGGTGTAGCGGGCTGTGGAAAGTTTCTGTGGACATTCTGCGCGCCCATGGGTTGAAAATTTAGGCCGGTTCGGCGACAGCCGAAGCGGCCTATTTCTTCTCAGCGTTCTCTGCCGAACGCGTTACTAGCTGCTCCAAACGCTGCTGCCCGCCTTCACGTTGCTCTTTACTTTCATGCGCATCCTCCTTCCTTCGATTTAGCCGCGACGCGCGAATCTGTGGTTGCGCGGTTTGGCCTTAATTCTGCAGGGCCCTTATTGCGAGGTTTCGTTCTGAGCTACGGCCATGCAATAAAATTATGCGGCCGTATTGGAGCATCGAACAGATCGGATTTTTCTGAGCCGCGGCTCGGAATTATCCGACCCAGCAATAAGGTCCGGGGATACCACTGCGGGTCGCCGCAGCATACGGTCCCCTTTTGCTCTCCTTCTTCTGAAAATCGCCGATAAGCACGTTTGGCAGCAAGCCAGGGTGCGCCCTGGCATCCGAATTGCTCTGAGGAGAGATATGAAGCGTCAAAATACCGGCAAGAGGCGGGATCATGGGGTGTTGTGGACTGTTTACGTAATGGTCACAACACTTATGGCTCTCGGCGCCTTTCATCTGGCGCTTCAGTAGCGCCTCCACTAAAACTCAAGCGTTAACCGGAAAGATAATCGAGCTTAGAACGCCCCGCTCACGCGTGGCGTCTAGCGAAAGATGATCGATTTCCCGCGCTATTCCGCACTGTCCTTCGATTGCTACGGAACACTCATCGATTGGGAGTCGGGCTTGGCGGCCATATTGCAACCATGGGCGGCACGATCCGGCATCTCGGTCTCTCGCGAAGGGCTCCTTGCGGCCTTCGGTGAAGCTGAGGCCCGGGCCGAAGCGGATCACCCATCGCGCCTCTATCCCGATATTCTGCGTCGCGTCCTGCGATCACTCGCAGCCCGCTTCGAGGTTCCCGAGGATCACGCAGCGGAGGACGAGCTCGCGCATTCAGTTGGAGATTGGGCCCCTTTTCCGGATACCGTCGAAGCCCTCCGCTCTCTCAAAAAGCACTACAAGCTGGCAATTCTTTCGAATGTGGATCGCGCCTCGTTCGCGCGCTCGAATGCGCGGCTCGGGGTGGATTTCGACCTGGTCATCACTGCGCAGGATGTCGGCACGTATAAGCCGAGCCTCCAAAATTTCCGTGCGCTGGTTTATTCGCTTGCGGATTTGGGAATACCGAAAGATCGCCTGTTGCACGTCGCCCAGAGCCTGTATCACGATCACGTTCCGGCGAAACGGCTCGATCTGATGACCGTGTGGATCGATCGCCGCCATCATCAGCCAGGAAGCGGCGCGACGCTCAGTCCGGCGATCCCTGTAGCGCCGGACGCGCAGTTTCTCTCGCTTGCCGCGTTTGCCGCTTCGGTCGAGAGTGCGTTTCGAAACCGCGAATAACTTTTACCCTCTAGCCGAGTCCAACCCACGGAGGATTCCATGGCCGATAAAGATAAGAAACAATGCGCTCATCCATCCTGCCGGTGTCAGGCTCGGGAAGGCAGCGATTACTGCAGCACATATTGCGAGGGCGCGGGCACCACGCCTGATATTGAATGCGGGTGCGGGCACTCTGGCTGTTCGTCCCGGCCCTGACCGATAGGAGCACTCGCGAAATCGCTTTCCGCTCGTGTTCCAGAGTCCGAAATCGGGCATCATACCTGCATGAAACCGATTTGGGACCGTTTAAACGTTGAGCTGCTGTTAACACAGTTTGTCGCCTGGTTGCCATCGCTGATAGCAGCCGTGGTGATCCTCGCGGCTTTTTGGATTTTCTATCGCCTGACACGCCCGGCTGTGAGACGGCTGCTGACGCGAACCGGGTTCGACCCGGCGTTTACCGGTATGATCGTCAACGTTTATCGTTTCGCTGTGATGGCCTTTGCCATCGTAATGGCTGCGAGCCAACTCGGTATTAACGTGGGTGCCGCGTTGGCCGGCTTGGGCGTGATCGGCCTGACCATCGGCTTTGCCGCCAAGGATTCACTCAGCAACATCATGGCGGGGTTCCTAATCTTCTGGGATAAACCGTTTCACGTGGGCGACTGGATCACGCTCAGCGATCATTACGGCCGCATCGCGGAGATCACGATGCGGACCACGCGGCTTCAGACCCGCAACAACACCTGGGTCATCGTCCCGAATGAGACAGTGATCAATCAAATTCTGGTGAATCACTCGACCAAGGGCGAGACGCGTGTGGATGTGCCGGTCGGTATCGGCTATGCAGATGACATTAACAAAGCACGACAAGTGATCCTCGACGCGCTAAAGCAAGTGGACTATGTGATCGAAAACCCTGCGCCCCAAGTAATTGTGAAGAATCTCGGCGCCTCGACGGTCGACCTCTTGGTGCTCGCCTGGATCGCGGATGCGAAAGACGAAAAACCGGCGTTCTTCCAGATTCTGGAAACAGTGAAGCGCACGCTAGACCAGGCCGGGATCGAGATGCCATTCCCGCATATGGATTTATCTCTCGTCTCGGTGAATGGACAAGTGTGGCAGGAAGCCGGCAAGCTGGGCCAGGCAGCGCCTGCACAGGCGACAACATGACGCGATCACACCTTATGCATCGCCCTGCGACGGCGTACCGGACTCGGCGGGACTCTCTACTATGACTGCTCCGGGAGCGCTCACCGGACGCTGCCGCAAGCTCCTGTAGCCCAACGCTCCGACGAGCGCAAGTAACACCGCGCTGCCCACGTAAAGCTTTCGAATGCCGACCGATTGCGCAACCGGTCCGGCAACGAACAAAGCGATCACTTGCGCGAATGTGACCACGGACATCAAGCTGCTGCTCACCCGTCCCAGCAGCTCCCGCGGCGTCTCCCGCTGTAACAATGTCTGCGCGGGAGTGATGATGAACGCGAAAAAAACGCCCAAATCGAGCATCGCGATTGCAGTCGACGCAATTGTGCTGAGCACAGCCGTGATGAAAACCCCTGCACCGATGCCGATCAGTCCGTAACTAACCAGGTGCTGCGCTGAAAATTTCCGCCCCAGCCGCGGCATGAACTGGCTTCCAGCAATCATGCCGACCCCTATCAGCGAATTCAGCAGCCCGAAGCGAGCCGCATCGGCGTGCAGAATATCGCGGACATAGACTGAAAGCAGTGCGCCAAAACACCGCACCGCGAACATGCCAGCGGTCATCGAAATCACCACAAACGAAATCGCCTGGTGAGTAAATATGAACGTCATGCCCTTGCGCATCGACGAGAAAACGGAGCTGGCGGCCGCTGCGGCAGCGGGGGCTTCGCGGTGGATAGCGACGCCAAACACCATCGCCGCCGAAAAGACGAAACTGGCGCTGTCGAGCAAAAAGCAGGAATTTGCGCCGAAGCGTTCGACGAGCAGTCCCGCGCTCGCTGGAGCGATGATTTGCATCGCCCAAATCGCTTGCGACATGAGCGCATTGGCCGCCATTAATCCCGCTTCCGGCGTTATCGTACGGATCGCAATGGATTGAGCAGGCGCGAAAAAGCTCGAGACCACGCTCAGCGCGAAGAAAATTCCATAGATGCCGTCGAGATTGCGCGTAAACAGCAGGAGCAACACTAAACCGGCGCGTATGAGGTCGCTCGTGATCATCGTCCACTTCACGTTCCACTTGTCGACGAACACGCCCGCAACGGGGCTGATAACCGCGAGCGGCAGAAAATACGAGACCAGAATTAGCGTGACCTGATCCGCGGTCCCATGCAGATTGAAAGTAACGACGGCAAAGACCGCAAAAACCGCCAGAAAATCGCCGAAGATACTGACAGTTTGTGCGAGCCAGAGCCGGCGCACAGACCGCTGCCGCAAAACTTCCCGAAAAGTGAGTTGGGGCGCTGTAGTTGGCATAACGGAAGTGTCAGTCGCGAGTTCCGGCTAGTTTTCGACCATGATAGCTGGATCACAGCGCGCGTCCGGGCAAAGCGGCTGCGCGACAGGATGGCGCTTTGCACTCGGGTGTACTTTGTTAGAGGAGGGAAGGAATGCGTTTAACGACTGTTCTTGCAGGTTTTTGTTTCTTTGCGTTGCCCGTTACATCGGTGTTCGCACAAACCGCCACATTGAGCGCGTCGGACAAGGCGTTTTTGGATATGGCTGCACAGATCGACATGACGGAAGCGAATCTGGGAAAGGTAGCGCAGGACCAGGGTGAGACACAAGCTGTCAAAGACTACGGGCAGATGCTCGTTCAGGATCACACGGCCAATTACAACCAGTTGACCCAGCTCGGAACCAAGCTTGGCGCGGACGTTCCGAAGTCAATCAATCATCAACATGACGTGATGATTTCTGGTCTCACGAAGCTGAAGGGTGCCGCTTTCGACCGGCGCTTCGCCGCTACTATGGTTCAGGGCCACACCCAGGCGATTGCAGCGTTCAAACGGCAAGCCGAGCACGGGGACAACGCCGATATCAAAGCGTTCGCGAATGACACCTTGCCCAAATTGGAAGAGCATCTCCAAAAAGCAAAAGATCTGATGAAGCCGCAACCCAAATAGCGGAACAAACTCCGGCAAGTCGTGCACGAGAAGTCGTGCGCACGAATCTCATCAGCGGTACTCCCGCTAAGCGTGGTGTAGCATCTAGGTTTCGACCTATTTGAATATCAACACCATGAAGCTACGTCGAGTTGTATCTGGATCTGTGTTTTTGTGCGCCCTTTCTGCAACGCTTTCGATTGCAGCGGAAAAGCCGCTCCTGCTGAGGGATCCGGCGGTCAGTCAAACCAAGATCGTTTTTGAATACGGGGGCGACCTTTGGATCGTGCCCCGGGAAGGCGGGGACGCGCAGCGGCTGACGAACGGCGTGGGCCGCGAGTATGGACCTCACTTTTCTCCTGACGGCAGCCAGATTGCTTTTTCCGGCGAGTACGACGGCAACATCGACGTCTACGTGGTGCCTACTTCGGGCGGCGTGCCGAGGCGGCTGACGTTTCATCCCGCTCCTGATACGGCTCAGGGTTGGACACCGGACGGCAGGCGCATCCTATTCAGTTCGAGCCGCGACAGTCAGGCGGATGGCGACCAGCTCTATACCATTCCCGTTAACGGCACGGTCGCCGAACGTCTGCCGCTGCCCATCGCGGAAGAAGGATCGTATTCGGCGGATGGCTCGCATCTCGCCTACACACCCGTGTTTCAGTGGGAGGCGGCGTGGAAACGATACCACGGCGGACAAACGCGTAAGATTTGGATCGCCGATCTTTCGAATTCGAGCATTGTAAGAATCCCGCGCGAGAACTCGAACGATTTCAACCCCATGTGGGTCGGCGACAAGATTTACTTTCTTTCTGATCGGAGCGGACCCGTAACTCTGTTTGGGTACGACACAGCGTCTCGAAAAGTAAGCGAGATTGTGAACAACGATGGTCTCGATATCAAGTCAGCATCTGCCGGCCCGGGCGCGATCGTGTACGAGCAGTTTGGCTCATTGCATCTCTTCGACCTCAAGTCGGGAAAACAAAATCAGATCAATATCCGCATCGCAGCGGATTTTCCTGAAGTCCGGCCACATTTCGAAAAACTCACGGTCGCAAAAATTAGCAACGCTGGAATTTCTCCCACCGGGCAGCGCGCCGTTTTCGAGGCCCACGGCGAGATTCTAACCGTTCCAGCGGAAAAGGGCGATATCCGCAACATTACCCAAAGCCCCGCTGTCGAAGATCGGGACCCGGCCTGGTCGCCGGACGGCAAATGGATCGCTTACTTTTCCGACGAATCGGGCGAGTATGCTCTCCATCTCCGCAATCAGAGCGGCGCCGGGCAGGTGATCAAAATCGATCTTGGCAAACCGGCTTCGTTTTTCTACTCGCCCGTTTGGTCTCCCGACAGCAAGAAGATCGCCTACACCGACAAGCGCCTGAACCTCTGGTATGTGGATGTGAATCAGAAAACTCCAGTCCGCATCGATACGGATCTATACGACAGCCCCGGGCACCGCATGGATCCCGACTGGTCTCCCGACAGCCAATGGCTGACCTATACGAGACAGCTCCACAATTATCTGCATGCTGTCTTCGTGTATTCAGTCAAGGACGCAAAGAGCACGCAAGTGACCGATGGATTGAGCGACACGCTGTTTCCCAATTTTGACAAGAGCGGGAAATATCTCTACTTCACTGCCAGCACCGATGTGGCTTTATCTGCGGGATGGATCGACATGTCCAGCCTTGGACACGCGACCACGAGCAGTGTCTATGTCATGGTGTTGCGCAAGGATCTTCCCTCTCCGCTGGTGCCCGAGAGCGATGAGGAGAAGGTAGCGGGTGAGCAGAAGAGTGCTGCTGGCAGCGAGAAGACCGCGGATGAAGAGACGCAAGATAAAGATAAAGGCAAAGAAAAAGATCATAAGACGGCTGACAAGGACCAGAAAAAAGCGCCTCCTGAGGTCCGGATCGATTTCGACAACATCAGCCAGCGAGTGCTGGCGTTGCCGATTCCGCCGAAGAATTACCAGGGCTTATTTGCCGGCAAAGAAGGCGTGATCTTCCTGGCTGAGGGCCCCATTGTGGATCTGGTCTTTGGGCCGCCGCCGCTCATCATTCACAAATTCGATCTCAAAACACGGAAGACCGATAAGATTGCCGAAGGCCTTCTTACCTTCGCCATTTCGGCCAACGGCGAAAAGATGCTGATCCGGCAAGGCGAGCAGTGGATCATTGCACCTAGCGAACAGCCGCTCAAACCGGGTGAAGGCGTGCTGAAGCTGGCCGACATGGAGGTGTACGTCGACCCGCGCGCGGAATGGCGCCAGATGTATCACGAGGTGTGGCGGATCGAGCGCGATTTCTTTTACGATCCGGGCTTCCACGGCCTGAATCTCAAGGCTGCCGAGAGCTTCTATGCCCCCTACCTTGAAAACGTCAGAACGCGAGCCGATCTCAATTACCTGTTTGAAGAGATGCTCGGCAACATCACTGTCGGACACATGTTCGTCGGCGGCGGCACGGAACCGCAGGTTCCCAAGATCAAGGTCGGACTTCTCGGAGCCGATTACACGGTCGAAAACGGCCGCTACCGATTTGCGAAGGTGTACAACGGCGAGAACTGGAATCCGCAGTTCCAGGCGCCTCTCACGCAACCCGGCGTGAACGTAAAAGCTGGTGAATATCTGCTCGCGGTGCGTGGCCGTGAGCTGCACGCCTCGGATAATCTCTACAGCTTCTTCGCGGAGACCGCCGGCAAGCAAGTCACGTTGAAGGTCGGCCCGAATCCGGACGGCACCGGCTCGCGCGAGGTTACCGTCGTTCCGGTGGATACCGAAACGCATCTTCGGCACCTTGCCTGGGTGGAAGGTAACCGCAGAAAAGTCGATCAGCTGAGCCAGGGGAAAGTTGCATACGTTCATCTGCCCGATACCGCCGGGGGCGGGTTCTCGAATTTCAATCGCTACTTTTTTGCCCAGGTTGACCGGCAGGCGATCGTCCTCGACGAGCGCTTCAATCACGGCGGCGATATTGCTGACTACATCATCGATATTCTGGGCCGCCAGCCAAAGGGGCGCATCACCAGCCGGGAGGGTCTTGGATGTGACTGACCCAACTGAGGCCATCTATGGCCCCAAAGTGATGATCATCAACCAATTTGCGGGTTCGGGAGGCGATGCGATGCCCTGGTACTTCCGGAAGGCGGGTCTCGGCCCACTCGTCGGAATGAAGACTTGGGGCGGATTGGTCGGCATCGGAAACTACCCGCCGCTGATGGACGGCGGCAGCGTCACTGCTCCCCGGTGGGCGTTTTACGGTCTGAAAGGCCAATGGGAGGTCGAGAATCAAGGCATCGCGCCCGATATTGAAGTGGACCTGGATCCCAAACTGGTTCGTGAAGGGCACGATCCCCAACTCGAACGCGCCGTCGCAGTCGCGCTCGAGGAACTTGAGAAGAATCCTCAGCCCAAATACGTGAAGCCGCCGTATCCGAACTACCACCAGAAGTTCACCGAGGCGAGTCAATAAGACGGTGATCCGCGCCGGATTTCTACAGACTCATGAGCTCGCGAAACGATTGCGCCTGCCTGCGCGAAACTTCTATCTCGAGGCCGCCTTTCAGCTTTAATAGCAGGCCTCCTGAAACGGATGGCTCGACGTTATCGATCCACCGAAGATTCACGATGTTCCGCCTGCTCGCACGGAAGAACGCCTGCGGATCGAGCCGCGTTTCCAGGTAATTTAGCGTCTTCGGGATCAGCGGTCGACACGCGCCGAAATACAGCCGAGTGTAATTCCCTTCCACCTCGAAGAGCCGTATATCGGCAAGAGGAACAAACCAGCACTGCTCCCCGTCTTTGACGAAGACACGATCGGAAAGCCGCAGAACCTCCCGCCGCTTGTCCCCGGTCTCGCCCTGCTGTGAAAACGCTTCCCTCGCCCGATCCAGTGCTTGCGCCAATCGTTCTGGTTGAACGGGCTTCACAAGATAATCAAGCGCATTTCGCTCGAACGCGCGCACTGCGAATTCCGTGTAGGCAGTGCAGAAGATGACCAGCGGCGCGGCGTCGATGTTCATGAGCAGATCGAATCCATCGCGTCCCGGCAACTGTATATCGAGAAACAGCAGATCCGGTTTTGCCGCTGCGATCAGCGCTTCCGCTTCTTCCGCCGTACCGGCTTCGCCTGTTATCTCAATATCGGCATGCGCGCTCAGCAGACGTCTCATCTCAGCTCTTGCCAGGCGCGAGTCTTCGACTAGAACTGCCTTCATGCAGGCTGCAAGGGGATTTCCGCCGTGGCGGCTACGCGCCCTTCTTCCAGATTCTCGATATTCAGAGCCGCGCCTGCACCGCACAAGCGTTCCAACCGCTCGCGTGCATTGGTCAGGCCGACTCCGTTCCCGTCAATGCGACCCAATCTGCCTGTGTTTTCGACGCGAACTCGCAACCGGCCCGCATCGACTGGACGCCCGAACCGTGATCTCGCCGCCCGCCGCTTGTTTTTCTATCCCGTGCTTGATCGCATTTTCCACGAGTTGCTGGATCAGCATCGGCGGCACCATCGCGTCCATAGCATCGGACGGCCCTTCAATTCGCCAGTGAAGCCGCTCCTCGAACTGCAATTTCTCCAGATCCAGATACGCCCGTACGACTTCAAGCTCCCGAGAGAGCGGCACCCGTTCGCGTTGTCCGGAGTCGAGTGCGTAACGCAGCAACTCGGATAGGCGCAACAACATCTCACGCGCCCGCTCCCCATCTTCTACTACTAGCGAACGCACATTATTCAGGCAATTAAAAAGAAAGTGCGGATTGACCTGCGCTTTTAACGCCCGCAACTCCGCTTCACGCAGGCTCGCTTGGAGTTGCAAACGCTGAAACTCGCTCTCGCGATATCGAAAATACGACTGAAACGCTATGTACAAAATGCTCCAGATGCCGAACAATACAAACGAGAACAGCGCATAGTACCAAGAGTTCTCGAATTGTGCGCGCAGCGTAGTGGAACGCATGAGCACGCCTACAGGCGTGATGACAACCTCCACCGCGACCGCGAGCAGAAACGACATTCCGGCTAATCGCCAAAACAACTTACCCGCCGGGAAATTGATCCAGCCGTTCCTACGAATAACGGCGCGTAGCCCATGCGATGCGAAAAGGTGAGACAGCATGAGCACCGGCGCAAACGCCAGCAATCGTGCGTTGTGGGTTGGAAGCGCGACGAAGGCGGCCCAATAGCCGAAATAGGTGCTCCATCCAAAGACTTGGAGGAACCAATAGAGCAGGCGACGAGGCCGCCTGCTCTCCAGATCTGCTAAAGGCAACGAGACTTCACGGCTTTCCGATGAATTGATCGATTTGCGCATAGAACCACTCCGGCAGCATCGAGTTGGATGAAGTGCTTCGACGTGTCGCTCATCACAATTTTCACGTTAGGCAATTTCTCGAACTCCTTCGAGTACAGAGCCATGCTGCTTTCATGGGTGGCGCCATAATCCTTGTAGCCAATCCAACTTCCGAGCACCAGAACAGGTACCGTGATCTTGCGCATGTCGGGCCGTAAATCGGTAGTCATCATTTCGCTCATCGCTTCAGCAACGGTGTTGCGATCGGAACTCTGGTCGACTTTCAGCTCGCGCTCGACGTTTGCCGGCGAGGTAATCATCGATTCCAGCGTTTGCCGTTGTGTTGCTTTATATTGAGCTTCCGGCGAGCCCGCAATCGCCTGCTTGATCGATCGAGCCATATTAGCGGCTCCCTCGGGCGTGATCGCCGGATTCATTACGGCTGGCAAATATGGCAAGCCGTCTACGCTGATGACCTTCCCCGGCAGCGACGGATCCGTTGCTGCCAGCCACAACACGAGAAAGCCGCCCAAACTATGCCCGATTAGAACGGGGTGGTCAACCTTGTTCTGCCTGATATACGCGGCCAGATCGTCTCGAACGGTCATCAGATACTGGTGATCGGCGGTGATCGGCTTGGTGCCGCCGAAACCGGCGAGCGTCAGGGCGTGAGTCTCGAAATCCCTCCGCATTCAGATGCGCGGCAGTCTCCTTCCAAACCTCGGCGGAGCATGCCAGTCCTGGAATGAGAATAACCGGCTTGCCGTGTCCCTCCACGTCCACCGTGAAAGAGGGCATGTTTCGTTGTTCCGCTGACGCGTGGGCAACGAAGAGTGCAAATACGCAACCAAAGATTGCTGTTGAAAGGTGTCTCATGGCTCCAAGCTACAGCGAAGCGGCCGGGTTGTGAGTGTGTTTCGAACGAGCGGCGGATTTCAATGATAGGCGGCGATATGGGTTGCTGCTACGCGATGATTCGGATCTCGCCAATACCGCCGTGCACTCTCAAACGCACGTTCACTTTGGAGTTGTCGTACAGGCTGTTCTGCCAGTGGTCGCCCTCTTTGTCCAGACCGGTGACCGTGACGGACCCGATGCCGCCGTGCGCCTCGGCGCGAATTCCAACGCCCTGGGGCAAGCGGATCGTCGCCTGGCCGACTCCCCCGGAAACATTAACATCGTAATCGTGGGCGGGATGGCCGCGCAGGTCAAGGTCAACCTGTCCGGCGCCCATCTGGACGTCGACATTCCGCAACGTGAGATCTCCCATCGACAGCTCCGCCTGCCCGGCGCCGCAATGCAGGCTGAAATCCAGAAGCACTTTATCATTCAGCTTCAGATTCCACGCCATTCGATTGTTTCCGAACCTGACATGTGGTTTATGTGGCTGGTCGATGATGACGGTCGCGTTGGAACCGTTCATGGAAGTGGTTACCCGGGGTTTTAATCCAGAATCGTTATATTCAAACCTGCCTTGCAGCAGCTTATCCGCGCCGCCGCTAACGTCCAGTTGCCCCGCGCCGAAGGCGAGCTGGACATCCGCTCGTTCTGCGTCGCCCAGGTCGACGGACACGGGCTCGTGCTGCATAGGGCGGTTCTCGTCAACTCGTACGTCACAACCTGCGATCATCAGGACCGAAAGCGCCGCGAACGGGACTATAGTGTGGAATTTCATATGACCAAACATACGCCGGAAACCCTCGTTTTGTTCATAAAGAACTATTTTTTCTGATCCGCTGCCGGTCCCCAGAAAACCGTACAATCTCTGACGTCGGCCTTATGAGTATAGGCTTTTTCGAGCCCCAGCCGGTCCATTTCATCATCGTTGCAGCTCTGCGCGGTGTCGAATTTCCCTGCTTTGATTTCGCGCGCTAAATTGGCTTCCGAAATAACGTGGAAGAAGGCAGCTTCGCGCGGCGGAAGGTCCAGCTTGTGAGAGTAAGAAAATTCGAGTCCGGAGGGCGGGGTGCGCTGCAGCAAAAAGTAAACCAGCTCATCGGCAAAGATGGTCCCACCTGGGCGGGTCACTTGCTCCACTTTATTGGCGATCTTCTGGTAATCCTGCCATGTGGTGGAGTCGCGGCTGTCGAATTCTTCTTTGGCGATGGCGAGACAAAGCAAAAGCGAAACGATAATTGCCGGTGAGCGAGGCCGATCGGGGCTGCCCAGCCGCGATCCCACGAAATACAAACCGACGCACGCCAGAATTGTCAGAAATGGTGCGACGAACAGAAAATATCGCTCAAACGTTGGGTGCGCAGTGGCGATATAAGCGGTTAAAGCCAAAGACAGCCAACCTGCAAGGTAGAACTCCGCGCGGGATCGGCGGTCCCAGCCGCTTGCTCTTCTTACGAATAGTGCTCCTGCGATTCCCAGCAGACCCATCGCCAAAGCTTGTGTTGAATTCAGCCATCCGCTCAGCGCAGTCACATCATGGGGAGTTGCGCCCTTCCAATTCACACGCCGGAAGAGTAATTGATATTCGACGACATTGAAAAATGTCTGGCGTGGCGCTTCCGCGAACAGCCAGAACACCGGCACGAAGGAAATGGCCACGCCTGCAACAAACGCCGAACCCTTTGCTCCATCGGTTCCCGCCTTCGTCGTAAAACATCATCCAGAGGAGCAGGACAGGCAGAACAGGGCTGGTCAAGAGAGAGGAATCGGCCGCAGCTCCAGCCAGAAGGCCTACGGCAAACGGAAGAAACAGATTTCGCCGCCGGACGGTCAACACCGCCACTCGGAATGCGGCCACGATCAGGAACAGGGACACCCCGTACGCCTGGCCGACAAAGCAGAACTCGATCACGATGGTGCTGGTGCCGACAAACAATGCAGCGACAATGGCGCATGCGAGCCGCCAACGCGCCACCGGGAATCGCGTGAAAACATAATCCGCCGTCAATGCAACAGCACCTGCCGTGAAAAGCGCTGCGCCGAGGTGCACCACTTGCCAGCTTTGCCCGAATACGCGCATCAATCCCGCATTCCAGTACGCGTTCAAAGGCGTTTGCGGAAAACAAAAATCGATGTACGGCCGCTTCCCGCCGTTAATCAACTGCGCGGCCACCAGATGAAAGCCTTCATCCCAAACGAAAGCCTTGGTCTGGGACATGACGATAAACCCCGCGGAGAGAAGCGCGAGCGACTCCGAGCAGCCAAAAGTACTCACGCTGGTTTCGATTTGCGCGTACCGTTGTGCGTGGCGCACGCTGTTCGACCTGCGTTTCAGAAGGATCCATCGAGCCCAAATGATACAACAAGTTGCAGGGACCATCTTGGTCTCCTGCAAACCCTTGCCAGCTTCGAAACGAGGAACATAATTGTGGCTTCAACCGTGATGGACGCTCGCCAGGTCAGGCCTGCGCGCTTCTGGGATTCGACCAATGGTCAGAAGATCGTCATGGCCCTGACGGGTGCGATTTTGTTCCTGTTTGTGATCGGACATCTGCTTGGCAATCTCCAGGTGTTCGACGGACCGGGCCGGCTCAACGCTTACGGTCGATTTCTGCACGGCGTTCCCGAGGCGCTGTGGGCCGTCCGCATCGTCCTCATCGTTGCCGTCGTACTCCACATCTGGTCCTCTGTCAAATTGGCCGCCCGCAAGCTAAAAGCCCGGCCGATCGCATACGCCAAGAAAGAAAACATCGCTTCGAGCTATGCGTCGCGCACTATGTATTGGAGTGGCCCCATCATCCTCGCCTTCGTGATCTACCATCTGCTTCATCTGACTGCGGGCGTTGTGCATCCGGGTACAGATTTCATCGAAGGCGATGTGTATCACAACGTTGTTTCTGGGTTCCAGGTGTGGTACGTCTCGGCCTGGTACATCTTTTCGATGATCCTTCTCGGTTTTCATATCCGCCACGGGGCATGGAGCATGTTCCAGTCACTCGGCATAAACCATCCTCGTCACACGCCGATTCTAAATAAAGCCGCTGCAACTCTGGCAGTCATCATTACGGCCGGATATATCTCCATACCGCTGACGATCCTGCTCGGGTTGGTGAAGTAGATGGAACTCGATGCAAAAATTCCTTCCGGCGCAATCGAACAAATATGGGATAACGCGCGCTTCGAGATGAAGCTCGTGAATCCCGCGAATAAGCGCCGGCACTCGCTGATTGTTGTCGGCTCGGGTTTGGCCGGCGCCTCGGCGGCTGCAACGCTGGGCGAGCTCGGATATAACGTGAAGTGTTTCTGCTTCCAGGATTCCCCCCGTCGCGCTCACTCCATCGCCGCTCAGGGAGGTATCAATGCCGCCAAGAACTATCAGAACGATGGTGACAGCATTTACCGGCTGTTCTATGACACGGTGAAAGGCGGCGATTTCCGCAGCCGCGAAGCGAATGTGTATCGGTTGGCGCAGATCAGCGTTCACATCATCGATCAATGCGTCGCGCAAGGCGTTCCGTTCGCTCGCGAATATGGCGGTACTCTCGCGAATCGCTCTTTCGGCGGGGCGCAAGTCTCGAGAACGTTCTACGCCCGCGGTCAAACTGGCCAGCAGCTTTTACTCGGCGCATACCAGGCGCTTGAGAGGCAGATTGACGCCGGAACCGTCACGATGTTTCCGCGCACCGAGATGCTCGATTTGATCGTCATTGACGATCGCGCGCGCGGCATCGTCACTCGCAATCTCGTGACGGGTGAGATCGGCACGCACATCGCCGACGCCGTGATTCTCGGAACCGGGGGCTACGGGAACGTCTATTATCTTTCAACGAACGCCAAAGGCTCCAACGTCACCGCCATTTGGCGCGCCCACAAACGCGGCGCTCTCTTCGCGAATCCATGCTTTACACAGATTCACCCCACCTGCATTCCGGTTTCAGGCGACTATCAATCGAAACTCACCTTGATGAGCGAATCTCTGCGCAACGACGGAAGAATCTGGGTGCCGAAGGCTCCAGGCGATAAGCGGACGCCCGATCAAATTCCGGAACAGGACCGCGATTATTACCTCGAGCGCCGATATCCCAGCTTCGGAAACCTCGTGCCTCGCGATGTCGCGTCGCGCAACGCAAAATATGTCTGCGATGAAGGCCGCGGCGTAGGCGAAACGGGTCTCGGAGTGTATCTCGATTTCGCCGATGCGATCACTCGCCTCGGCCGCAAAGCGATCGAAGAGCGCTACGGCAATCTGTTCGACATGTACCAGCGCATCACCGGCGAAGATCCCTATCGCGTTCCGATGCGCATCTATCCGGCGATCCATTACACAATGGGCGGCTTATGGGTCGATTACAACCTGATGAGCACCATTCCCGGCCTGTTCGTCATTGGAGAAGCGAATTTCTCCGATCATGGCGCGAACCGGTTGGGAGCGAGCGCACTGATGCAGGGACTCTCAGACGGCTACTTCATCGTCCCCTACACCGTCGGAAACTATCTTGCGCGAGCAAAGCTCGACGGCGTTCCAGAAACGGATCCGGAAATCCGAAATGCAGTGGCATGCGTTCGGCAAACCGTCCAGAAACTCCTTGCGATTAAAGGCAAGCGCACCGTCGATTCCTTTCACCGCCAGTTAGGCAAAATCGTGTGGGACCACTGCGGTATGTCGCGCAATGCCGAGGGTCTCGAAACCGCAATCGAAGAGATTCGGGAGCTGCGCGAAGAATTCTGGGGAAACGTGCTCGTTCCGGGAAACGGCGAAGACTTCAATCAAAGTCTCGAAAAAGCGGGTCGCGTGGCCGACTTTTTCGAACTGGCGGAGCTAATGTGCATCGACGCCCTGGAGCGGAACGAATCCTGCGGCGGCCATTTCCGCGAAGAGTATCAGACACCCGAAGGAGAAGCGCAGCGCGATGACGAGCGCTTCTCATACGTTGCGGCCTGGGCGTACCGTGGGTACGGCAATCGCCCGGAGCTCTCGAAGGAACAACTCGAATTCGAGTACGTTCATCCGAGCCAGCGGAGTTATAAATAGATGCGCCTGAGTCTGAAGATCTGGCGCCAGAAGAATCGAACGGCTCCCGGCCGTTTCGTAACTTATCCCGTCGACAACGTCAATCCCGACATGTCGATGCTTGAATGTCTTGACGTGCTGAACGAGCATCTCATTGAAACAGGCGAAGAGCCTGTCGCGTTCGAGCACGATTGCCGCGAAGGTATCTGCGGCTCCTGCGGGTTCATGATCAATGGAATCGCGCATGGCCCGCTGCCGGCCACCACCGTTTGTCAGCTCACCATGCGCCATTTCAAGGATGGCGATCAGCTCGTGCTGGAACCTTGGCGTGCGCGCGCTTTTCCTCTCATCAAGGATCTCGTTGTCGATCGCAGGTCATTTGACCGAATCATTGCGGCAGGCGGGTATGTCTCGGTTTCCACCGGAAGCGCGCCGGACGGTAACGCGCTTCCTGTCCCGAAGGAAACCGCCGACCGCGCGATGGATGCCGCCGCCTGCATCGGATGCGGAGCCTGCGTAGCAGCCTGCCCGAATGCCTCGGCAGCTCTTTTTACAGGAGCAAAAATCGCGCACCTCGGCATGTTGCCGCAAGGCAAGCCGGAGCGAGACATTCGCGCAATCCGCATGGTTACTCAAATGAATGAAGAGGGATTCGGCGGATGCACGAACATAGGCGAATGCACTGGCGTTTGTCCCAAGGAAATTCCCCTCGAGGTCATCGCCGCTATGAATCGTGATTATTTCCGTGGGAGCTGGCGCGAGCGCGACAATCTTGTCACAACGCTTACGCCATTTACCGAATGGAGCACGGGATCGAAGCTCCAAAACGACCCCCACTCCGGCGCCTGAAGACTACTCTGCCACCGTAATTGTCGGTGGGCGGGCTTTCTGCTTACTCTCCTCGGCTCGCTCGATTACCGTCCGCGCGAGCTTCTCGAACAATGTCACTTGCCGGTTCGGCTCTTTTGCCGTCGCAATAGGCTGTCCTGAATCGCCTCCTGCGCGTGTTTTCTCGTCCAGCGGAATTTCCGCAAGCAGGGGCACCTTCATCAGTTCAGCCGTTCTCGCGCCGCCGCCTTTACCGAATACGTAGATGCGTTCGCCGTTGTGTTCCAAATAGCTCATGTTCTCGACGATGCCCAGGACCTGCTCGCGTACCTGCTCGAACATATGAACCGCTTTCCGGGCGTCTTCGAGCGAGACATCGGAGGGCGTTGTCACAACCACAGCGCCCGTCAGCGGCGTCGTCTGGATTAACGTCAACTGCACGTCTCCCGTCCCGGGCGGGAGATCGATGATCAAATAATCGAGAGTTCCCCAATCAACGTTCCGAAGGAACTGCTGAATCACGTTGTTCAGCATGGGGCCGCGCCATACCAGCGGCTTGTCTCCAGGATTTAGGAATCCCATCGACATAATGCGGATGCCATGTGCTTCGAGCGGCTGAATTCGCTGACCGATCGCGTGCGGAGCTGCACGTACGCCCATCATGAGCGGGACGTTGGGGCCATAAACGTCGGCATCCATCAGCCCAACCGCGTACCCGAGCTTCGCAAGGCTGATGGCCAGATTTACCGCGATTGTGCTCTTGCCGACGCCGCCTTTGCCCGAACCGACCGCGATGATGTTCTGAACGCCGGGAATCGGTAATTTCGGCTGCTCGCCGGGAGTTTGCGGGCCCATACGTCGATGCTAACAGCGTCCCGGAACTCCGCAGCTTTGGCCAGCATCAAAGGAGCATGGCCACTCGTCCCTCCGGATTCGGCGCGCGCCGCAGTGATCCGGCTCCGGAGCGCACCTGGCGCGAACGCCTCAGAGCGCTTGAAAACGTCGGACCGCTTCTGAAGATGGTTTGGCAAACCAGCCGCTCACTTACATTGGCATCGTTTCTATGCCGCGTCTTGCGAGCTGCCCTGCCGGTCGCAACCCTCTACGTCGCGAAGCTCATCATCGACGCCGTAGTCAGGATCGTGCGGGGAGGTGCCATCAACAGCGGGCATATCTGGAAGCTCGTCGCCGCAGAACTGGCCTTGGCAGTGGCCTCCGACTTGCTCGGTCGCGCCACTGCTCTCGCCGACAGTCTGCTTGGGGATCGCTTTACGAACCGCGTCAGCGTCGAGCTGATGCAGCACGCGTCGACGCTCGACCTCAGTCACTTCGAGGAGCCGGAATTCTACGACAAGCTGGAGCGCGCGCGGCGCCAGACCATGAGCCGCATGCAGTTGATGACTCAGGTGATGAGTGCGGCTCAGGACTTGATAACACTTGCTACGTTGACCTCCGCTCTCATCTTGTTTTCTCCCTGGCTGCTCGCGATGCTGGTGTGCGCCGTCGTTCCGGCCTTTCTAGGCGAAACTCATTTCGCATCCCTCAGCTATTCACTGCTCTATCGCTGGACGCCGCAGCGGCGCGAGCTCGACTACTTACGCTGGCTCGGCGCTACCCAGGAGAGCGCGAAGGAGGTGAAGATCTTTGGCCTTGGCAATTATCTCTCGGAGCGTTATCACCGTCTTGCCGACAAGTTCTATAACGAGAACCGCGCGCTTGCTATTCGTCGCGCCGGAATCGGGTCTGTTCTCGCTTTGGTGGGTACTGCAGGATATTACGGCGCATACGCCGTCATCATTTACCGCACGATCCATCACACACTCACGGTCGGCGACCTGACGTTCTTGGCTGGAAGTTTTGCGCGCAGCCGAACCCTCATTGAAAGCGTGCTCTCCACCTTTTCGAGTGTGACCGAGCAGGCCCTATATCTGGACGATCTTTTCGCGTTTTTTCGGATGGAGCCGCGCATTCGCTCACGATCAGGCGCACTTCCGGCGCCACATCCCATCCGGCGGGGCCTCGAATTCCGCCGCGTCAGTTTCCGGTATGCCGGAGCAGAGCGCGATGCTTTACACGACGTCAGCTTCGAGCTCCGTCCGGGTCAGCGCGTCGCTCTGATCGGCGAAAACGGCGCGGGAAAAACCACCATTACAAAACTGATTGCGCGTCTGTACGACCCAACGGAAGGCCAAATTCTTCTCGACGGCGTCGATCTGCGCGAATACAACTTGGAGGACTGGCGGCGGGAGGTCGGCGTGATTTTCCAAGATTACATGCGCTACGACATGTTGTTTCGGGAGAATATCGGGCTCGGGAGGGTAGAGCAGCTCGAAAATCGCGATCGGATTGAAGAAGCCGCCCGCGTCAGCCTCGCATCTGACGTCGCCACACGCCTCGATCGAGGTATGGATCAGATGATCGGGCGTCGTTTCACCGATGGGGTCGATCTCTCCGGCGGTGAGTGGCAGAAAATCGCCCTTGCACGCGCATACATGCGCGACGCGCAATTGCTAATTCTCGACGAACCGACCGCAACGCTTGACGCCCGCGCCGAGCACCGGATCTTTCAGCAGTTTGCCAATCTCACTCGCGGCAAAATTGCAGTCCTGATCTCCCATCGTTTCTCGACGGTGCGTATGGCCGACCGCATTCTCGTGCTGCATGATGGGGCTCTACGCGAGCAGGGTACGCACGAACAACTGCTTGCGCTCGGAGGCCAATACGCCGAGTTGTTCGAGTTGCAGGCCGCAGGTTACCGGTAAGCGGCCGCTTGCTGACGCGCGCGGCTCAGCTTAGGCCAGCGCTAGATTGGCCTTCGCCTTCAGATCCATTCCGGCAAATTCTCTTCGCTGAAATTTTGGAAACGCCGCAGCCGCAATCATGGCCGCGTTATCCGTCGCCAGAGTTGCGCGGGGGAAGTAGACAGGCAGACCGCTTTTCGTCATCGCCTGCTTCTGTAACTCCGCATTCCCGGCAACGCCCCCTGCCACAATCATCGACTCTGCCCCGATTCGCTCGCTCGCGTTAACAGCGCGCCGAAGCAGTTCTTCAATAACCGTGTGCTGGAAACTCGAAAGTAAATCGAGCGTCGCCTGGGGAGTCGCCGCACGCCACTCCTCGAGCGTGGGGTACTGCAGCTTTCGCCGCCTCTCGATCTCTTCATCGATATTGCGCTCTTGCGTCCAGCGCAGGACCGCCGTTTTTATGCCGCTGAAGCTGAAATCGAGATCATTCCCCTTCATTTTCGCGACCGTGAATTTCACTGCTCTCGGGTTCCCAAACTTTGCCAACTGGTCGATGATCGGCCCTCCTGGATATCCAAAACCGAGCAGCTTCGCGACTTTATCGTAGGCTTCCCCAGCCGCATCGTCTCGTGTTTTGCCGAGTAACCGGTAATCGCCCATTTCGCGTACTTCAAACAGATGCGTGTGCCCGCCACTCACGACCAGCGCGAGGACAGGAAAGCGAATATCGGAATGGTCCATCAGCACGGAATGAATGTGACCTTCTACGTGATTTACTGCGATTAGAGGAAGGCCCCGCGCAAAGCACAAGGCTTTCGCATAGGTCACTCCGACCAGCAACGAGCCAACCAGACCGGGGCCGGCCGTCACCGCTACAGCGCTCAGGTCCTGCAGCCCGACGCTCGCCTCCTCAAGCGCTTGCCGCACCACCGGCACAACCGCCCGCAAATGCTCGCGCGACGCCAGCTCAGGAACCACACCCCCGTATTTCGCGTGTGTATTCAGTTGGGAAGCGACAACGCTCGACCGGATCCGCGCGCCATTTTCAACCACCGCTGCGGCCGTCTCGTCGCACGAGCTCTCAATTCCTAAAATAATGGTTTGCAAGTTTCTGATTTCAATTATGAGCTGCCCGAGGAGCTGATCGCACAGGAGCCACTCTCGCAACGTGATGCTTCGCGCATGTTGGTCATCTCACGTGACACGCAATCGTTTCATGATGACCTGTTCAAGAACTTTCCTCGCCACATCCGTCCGGGGGATTGCGTGGTACTCAACGACTCGCGCGTTTTTCCCGCAAGGCTGCACGGTATACGCGACCATACTGGCGGAGCGCGCGTGGAACTGTTCTTGATCCGAGCGCTCGATCAAGAGAAAACTCTATGGATTGCGCTCGTCCGCCCCGGCAAGCGCGCAAGAAAAGGCGATTGCATCCTTTTTGAAAAGCGCCTGCAAGCGGAAATTATAGCGGAAGGAGATTTCGGCGAGCGGACGGTGCATTTTTCTGCGCCGCAGCCCGTGGCTCCGTTGCTCGAGGAGGCCGGTGAGACGCCTCTACCGCCCTATATCCATCGAGCTCCAGACACTCGCGATCGGGAGCGATATCAAACCATCTTCGCTCAAGAAGAAGGATCTGCCGCAGCCCCAACTGCAGGGCTGCATTTCACTCCGGAAACGCTCGAAGCCTGTCGCATTGCCGGCGCCGAAATCGCGGCCGTGACCTTGCATGTCGGCCTGGGAACCTTCGCGCCTGTGCGCGGGAAACAAGTGGAAAAGATCCGTCTGCATGAAGAGCTATTCGAAATCTCCGAAGCGAATGCTGCACGGATGCGCGCCGCCCGGCGCCTGCTATGCGTCGGCACGACCAGCGTGAGGTCGATAGAGACAGCGGCTCTGCGGGAAGGTTTGTATCCAATCAAAGGAGAAACGAACCTGTTCATCTATCCCGGCTTTCGGTTTCGCGCGGCAGGCGCCCTGTTGACCAACTTCCACCTGCCTCAATCGAGCCTTCTCATGCTGGTCTGCGCCTTCGCAGGCCGTGAGCTCACGTTAGCCGCGTACCGCCACGCCGTCGCCCAAAGATACCGTTTCTTTTCCTATGGCGACTGTATGCTGATCGAATAATGATGCGCGGGATCGCATCACGCTTGCAAAAAGCTCAGCAACATTGCGAGAAGTATTCACGATACGAATGCACTCCATCCGCAACATACGCTTGGAGCGCTTGGAACCCATGCCGCGCGGCGCATGAATCAAAGAGCAAACCGCGCCCTACGCGCGCAATGTCCAGCACATCATCGACATCCGCCTTCCAGTGCCTCGGTGCCCAGTCAATCGCATTCGACACCACTGATGGCACGCTCTCCGCGATGCCATCGGCCGTTACCATGTTGAAGGATTCCGTATAGCTGGGTTGCAACAAAAGATTCATGTGGCCCACAAGTTTGCGGAATTTGGGCCAGGATTGCCAGCCGTTCAATACAAGGTTGACATCCGGCAAACCGCCGACCAGCTCCTTGACGGCCGCAAGTACTGTTTCGCCACCGCCCTCGGCGCGCCCGGCAGACATCCAAAGCTCCAACGGCACGCGCAGGTCCCGCGCGATTTCAAGAGCTGCGCCCGCCGCGCTCATTAGGTTTTTCAGCGGACGTGTCGCTCCGAAAACACCGATTCTCAATGTGCCGCCGCAAAACGGAGATCGTTGCCGTGCCTCGTGACCATGAAGACAGTAGAGATTCGGAAGATATGCGCAGGGTGCTTGGAAAGCCGCTCGGACCCATTCGCAAAACCGGCGGCTGTTTCCGCCCACATGAACGTTCGTGGTTCCAAGCTCAAGCTCTATCGCCTCGCGCATCAGCTTCACACCGTTTCGATCCGCTTGCAGAAACCCCACATTTGAATGGCAGTTCACGGTGAAGTGACAGTTTGGAAACTCGGTCGAGAGCTCTTGCAAATCGAGAGTCGGTATCCAGGGCGCGGAGATAATCACCTGATCTCGCGGCGACAGCTTCAGCCGCTGCCGCAGGTCCTTGGCACTCACTACGGGCCAAACTTCGGCTTCAATACCATTGCGTCGAAGCACCTTGGCGGTGTTGAGCGCCGCTACCCCGAGACCGATATGGCTGATATTGCGATGCGCTGCGAAATTCTTGTAGGCTAAGACCACCTTCACGCGAGCTCTCCTGGTCGACCTAAGACCGATTCGTCGACTTCAGTTCAGCGATTCGCGTTCTCCTGGACCGCAACTTCGGCGCTCTAATAAGCTCATTTGATGCGACAAATTTTCTTTGGCGGGCTTGTGATAAGGGCGGGCAAATGATCGATTCCTGTTGTCTGCCGTGCGACTTGACCTCGGAATCCAACCTCAGGAGCGTGCGGCCGCAAGATCTTCCGCAACCACCGGCATCCCGCGTTCCATTCCCGAGTTCGATCGCACGTTGTATCTGGCGCGCGACGCAAACAGCCTTTCCACTTCTTCACGTGGTAATGGCCGCGCGCCGCCCAGCATCTCGGCTACGAGCGTGATTTTGGCGAAATGTTCTACAATCTCCATCCGGAAATATGCTTGCCAAACATCCTCTCCATACGAAGTGCAGCCGTGATTTTCGAGCAGCAGCGCGTCATAGCGGGGAATCAACGGAATCATCCCCTGGCTGAGCGCGGGCGTTCCGGGAAGTCCATAGGAGGCCAGAGGAACCGCTCCAAGCTGAATTACTACCTCCGGCAGCAGCGCTTTATCCAGCGCCCGCCCGGCTGCTGCGAACCCCGTAGCAATGGGAGGATGCGCGTGGACGACGGACTGAACGTCGGGACGCAGAGAATAGATCGTCACGTGCATGGCGATCTCGCTGGTGCGCTCCCGGTGCCCTTCGATTTTGTTGCCTGCGGCGTCACAAATAATCAGATCATCAGCCTCCAGCATTCCTTTGCTGATTGCTGTGGGAGTACACAGAATGCGATTGCCGCCAAGCCGCATACTCAGGTTCCCGTCGTTGGCCGCCACCCACCCGTTTTCATAGATGAGGCGGCAAACGCGGATCATGTCTTGCCGCAATGCCTGCTCATTCGTCGACATGGGGAAAGACTGATTCTAGCAGGGATTTTGCGTTTGACGGCTACAATTAGAACGCCGTGGAGAAACGCCGAATGTGCCCGAATTGCCGGGCATTTATCACGATCAGCGATCGTGTCTGCCCCTACTGCGATGTCCAACTCGGCCCACGCGCTATCGATCTTCGCGCCAGTCAATTAGCGGGCTCGCTCCTCCCCAGCGCTAACCTGACCGCTATCATCTTAATCGTCATTAACGCTGTGTTCTTTCTCGCCGAGCTGATTGTCAACCATCAGCTCACGAGAGAGCCCTTGGGCAGCGGCTTAAGCGGTCAAGTCGCGATACTGCTCGGCGCGAAAGTGGGCGGAGGCCAATGGTGGCGCCTCATAACCGCAGGTTTTCTGCACGGCGGATTTGTTCATATCGCGATGAACTCCTGGGCGCTGTGGGTCCTGGTGAGCGAGGTGGAACAGTTCTATGGCACCAGCCGGACCATCGCTGTCTACATCTTCTCCACCTTCACTGGGTTCTTGCTCAGCTTGCTTTGGTCGCCGCGCCCTTCTCTGGGCGCTTCCGCTGCCTGTTACGGTTTGATCGGCATTATGCTTGCGATGGGTGTGCGCCGAGCCGATCCGCTTGCTCGAGCCGTCCGCTCGTACTATCGTCAATGGCTCATCTTTGGATTGGTGCTCAGCCTGCTGCCTGGAATCGACCTGGCTGCGCACCTGGGTGGCCTCACCGGAGGCTTTCTCTTCGGTATTGTCGCGGGTTTGCCGGGATTACCGGGAAGCCCTCGCGAGATGCTGTGGAGAACAGTGGCTGGCATCGCTGTTGCGATCACTCTTTACGCGTTTGTGCAAGATTACATGTCATACCACGCTTTGCTGCGGCAAATCTGAAATGGACGCGAAGATAGCCTGGCCGTCGGCTTTCAGCTCGGTCTCCAGTTTTCTTTCTGCGGCACTTTTCGCAAACCCTCCTGTGACGTCTCGCTTTCTGGCGCTGATGCATCGCCCGGCTCGGCAGTCTGTATCGAAAACCATCCGATAATAGTGCTTAGGTTCTGAAGTTCAGAGGAGAGCTGCAGGCGGTCTGACTCCGACAGCTCGTCCGATAACTCGCTCGCCTCCTGGTAAAGCTTTTCCGCTTTTAGGCGCGCTTTCGCGCTGTCCTCTGCGCGACCAGCATCGTGCGCGGCTCGAGCGGCGGTTACAAAGGCGCGCGCTAGTTTGATGTCGCTCACAATCAGATCTAGTAAAAGATCGCGCGCCGATTCTTCCATGTGCTTGTCCTTTGCTGTAACCACACTTCGAGCGTCTGCTTGCAACGCGTCGTTGAGCGGATATATGTGTTACTACGGAGCTCCGGCAGGCGACCCCCGTTCGTCGCCGGTGGAACGTGGCAAAACGATCCCAATGGCCTTCTGGCCGCGAATTCTCACGAACAGTTGGAGGTCTTCTTCGTCGCCAAGCTCCAGATCGAATTCGCCGAAAGCACTGGTTGTGGTTTTCGCGGTCACGCGCTCACCGCTGAGCGCAAAGATTTCGATACCCTCGATTCTCTCCTCCGGCTTCTCGGAATTCAGGACCTGTCCCATGAGATGGGTCAATTTCTGTGCAGGAACACGCTCCAGCCGGAGATCGATCACGAAAGGTTCGGCCTTGTGCAGCAATTGCCGGCTGGAGCTTGTTGCACCACGTACCGTTGCAACGGCCGGTTGCCTGAAACTGTCAAAAATCAACTGCGCGGCACGCGCACTCCTTGGGAGCCACTTTCCCAACATCCCGGAGGCATAGGCCGATTTTGCAGACCGAACGGCCCACTCCGGGGGTTCACAGGTTGACTCTCTCCGGCCAAGTCTTAATACTTCCTCCCACATCCCGTAGAGCTTTCGACATTCACCGCAGCCCTCATCCAGATGACGTTCCATGATCGCGCTCAATTCAGGAGTTACCGCGCCGCGCGCCGCGTCAAGCCACTGCTCGGCGGAAAAGTGGCTCATCCTTTCTCCTTTACTTCGATCGAGTACTTCACCCTCCGACCGGCCATCTTTCTCGCGCCTATTTCAAAGAGCAGGCCAGATCGTGAAAAATACCTCTGTGCGGAAATATTTGGCGGATTCATATGTCGTGATGAGCGTTCCCGACGAGTCTGAATGGGCGCCCAGTAATATGGATGCGGGTGCTGCTTCCGCAGCTCTAGCATCGCGCTTCGGAGCGCCTCGGCTTGGTTGTGCTTCTGAAACAATTGAGAATAAAAGAGTCTCATGAACTCAGCTGTGCAGCGATCATCCACATCCCACAGAGAGAGCAGCAAAGAACGGGCTCCTGCGTAGAGGAGGCCTCGCGCGAGCCCAAGCATCTCATCTCCTTCGGCGATCACATTCAGACCCGTAACGCAACCGCTTAACGTGAGTAGCTCGACAGGTAAATTCATGTAGTACAGATCGTAGAGGCTGAGATGAGAGTCTGCGAGGCGGATCGCTGAAAACATGGGGTTGTCGACGCGAAAATAGCCGTGAGTTGCAATGTGAACAAGCCGGCTGTGACATCCCTTCTGCCGAAGCGCTCGTTCGGTCGCATCAGGCCCCAAAAGAATTTCCGGATCGCTGACAGCCGCCGCGACGGCCTCGATTTCCTGACGAATGAAAGGCGTTTTCGGATCTTCGACTCCCAGGATTAGCGATGATCCCGTACGCGCTGGGCGTTCGCGCCGGCAAAGAGCGTATATGCTGGCGCTGGGGGCGTAGGAGATAGTAAAGTTATCAATCAAGAACTGCTGCCCGTCGAAGAGAGCGTGAAAAGGTAGAGAGTGTAGCGGGCCAAAGGGGACAATGATTAGGTTTCTCCCTTTCACAAGCTGGCCCAAAGGTCTGAAAACGTCTTCATAGAGGGTTTGAAGATTATCTTGCGCGGCCCGCAGTAGAGGTACTTCGAATGTCGTCACGTATTCGCGGCCGAGGCGAAACTTAGACATCTGAAATTGAAGTCGCCGGAGCTTATCTCGGAGCGCAGATGCAAGACCGAGCTGTGCAAATTCGAGAGTTGTCGTGCTCAGCACCGCAGCCCAGACGCGGTCTTCAATGCAGAAATATTCGACCAGCATAGTTTCCGAGTCGAGCGAGGCGCGAATTTCTTCAATCGTTGCGGCCTCTGAATTGCCCAGGGGATTGGCCGGTTCTGAGGGGGATTCGCGCATCAAGTGGACTAATAGCTCCTCGTGTGCTCGCGCCCGCAGTTGAAGAGACTCGATGATCGCGGGAGCCACTCCCTCTTTGAGAGCTGTTCTCGCTCGATGCGCCTGTAGTACCAGTTCAGCTCTTGTCGAACGTCCTGAATGTGCCGGCCGGATTCGTTCTCGTCAGACTCTCCGCCGGACTGCGGCTCCGCGCGCCCTAAGATAAGGTCCCGAAGAGTGCGGGCCTTGGCCTGTTCGATGTAGGAAAAGGCTTCCTCCAAAGAAGCCGGCCCCGAGCTGCGATTCAGGCAAAGGTTTACGAGCCGCGCGTAGACCTCCACCTTGTCTTTCATAAACGCGATCTTCAGCTCTTCTGCTTGAAGACTGCTTCGAAGCGTGTCCAAGGCGAATCGAGACACCTGATACGAATCGAAAGCTTTGTCCGGCTCTCCCAGCGCTTCCCGAACTTGTCCCATCAGAAACTGGGCTTGATAGAGCAGGATGGGCGCCTCGAGATTTCCAATCAGGCGCAGAGCGTTATCGCAATGCTCGAGCGCATGCTTTAGGTGGCCGGTTCGAAGATATATCCGTGATAGCAGCAACAGACAAATCGCATGTTTGCTGGGTATTGAGCTTGAGCAGAAGAATTCCAGAGCAGTCGTACAAAGGCGCTGCGCTTCATCGAAATTGCCGTCATTGAAGAGGATCAGAGCCCGATAGAGATCGAGAATCGACGGCCAGACCTGATTCTTCTCGCGAAGCATCATCTCTTTCGCTTGGGCAAACAGTTGTAGAGAGTAGGATGCCTCTCCTTGTAAGCCGACCGCCACGGCGAGGTTGGCGAGGGACTTCGCTGCTTCGTAATTCATCCCCAATTCGTGAAACTGCTCGAAAGCTTTTTTTGCCATCTCAGCAGCTTCCTCAATTAGCCGCAGTTCCAGGTAGATTTCAGATTGATCTAAGTCACACAAACCTGAGTGATACTTGTCGCCATGCTTACGGCAAGTTTCCCGGGCAACACGCAACATCTCAAGTGCGCGTGTATAATCTCCTCGCAGATAGAAAAGGTAAGCGATGTTGTAGTCAGCCTGGGCCAGTAAGAGCGGCATCTCATGCGAGCGGCAGAAAGCCTGCATACGCTGATAAGCGGCTAACGCCCCATGGAAATCATCCATCGCAATACGACAAACCGCGATGTTGTGGAGCGCAACGCCAATCGCTTCGGCGTCATCATGAGGAAGAAGTTGCTCGTATGCCCGCTCATAGGCAGCAAGAGCCTTGGGGAAATCGTTTTGCCGGTGATGGATATTGGCAGCGTTCAGCTCAAGACGGGCCAGACGCAAAGTTTGGCTCGTGATTTGTGAAGATTTCCCGCGCTCTCGCGGCTGCGGAAGAAGCTGCGGCGTATTCACCTAACAAAATGAGGGACTGAATTGAACTGCTAAGTGTGCGTCCGACCTCATCCATTTCGCCAGCCCTTTCGAAGAGAACGGTCGCCTGGCGAAAGAGCTCGGCTGCAGGCCTACATTCCCCCATGAACCACAAGGCGTTGGCTTTCGCGCGTAATCCCAGCGCCAGTGAGTGCTCTCCGCATATTTGTTGACCGATGGTAACTGCGGCATCAGCGAGAGCCAGAGCGTCAGGGACGCTGACTCTCACCTTCCGCCGAACGGCTTCGGCGAGTTGTTCCACCACGGCCGCGTTCCTGAGTTGCGGCGAGCCGTTTAAGAAAGCTGCACGACTCGCTTCATCCGGAAGCTTGGCTAACTCGGCGCAGAGTTGTTCGATATCAGGCATGCGCTTCCTTAGAAGCCCTTCTTTTCCAACGACCGCCTCAACTTTTCGAGGCATCTCATCCGTGTCGGCCCTATGGAGCCCTTTGCGGTCCCCAAGGCCTTCGCGACATCGTCGTAATTGAGCGGTTCCGGCTGAAAAAAAAGGAGTTCGACTAAACGCTGGCAATCGGGCGAAAGTTCAGCTATGGCTTCGCGGAGTAACTGCTCACGCTGGATCTCATGCAACATTTCTTCCGAGATTTTCGCTTCGTCAGGAAGTTTTTCTTCCTCCACCTCAGCCGCGGGGTATCGCCGCTGTTCATCTCTCCATCGAAAGCACTTACGCGCCGTGGTTTGCATAATCCAGGCCGCGAGCGCACGCGGCTCCCGGATGCGCGGCAATTCCGACAGGAGCGCCAGGCAAACGGATTGGAAAATATCGGTTGCATCGTCAGACGAGAATCCGTATTTAATAGGGATCGAAAAGATCAGATTCTTGTATTTGTCGATTAGCGCCGACCATGCCTCTTCGTTGCCTTCCAGGCATTGCCGAACCAACGCCACATCCGCGGTGGGAAGCTCGGATAGAATCTGTAGCTTTGGCGGGCGCGGTCATAAACGGTTCAGCCGGCATTTGTTATCGGCGGATAAAGAGCTCCTCCACGTTCCAAAGAGTGTAGTTATTGAGGATCGCGGGTCGGAAATTTCGAAGCCGCTCGCTAGCGCCTACCAGAATGTTGGGACTAGTCAAGTAAATCAGCGGCAGATTTTTCCAAAGCAACTCCTGCACCTCGTCATATAAGTGCTTCCGCCGTTCGAAATCAAGAGTTACCATTTGCCGCTGCATTAAATCGTCAATTTCTTCTTGCCAACGCGGCCGCGTGCGTTCTGGGGTCAGATCCCAGAGATGCGTGCTTCCCTGCGATGTCCAAACGTTCATCTCGGAGTTGGGATCCGCATCACCTCCGACCAACGCCATTAGCGCCGCGTCATATTCATAGCCGTTGAACACACGGGCAATCAGTGCATGGAATTCGAGTGGAACTATGTTTACGTCCATCCCGACCTGCTTCAAATCTTCTTGGATGAGCGTCGCAATCTGCGTGTGCTGGGAATTACCGGCGTTGAAGATGATCGAGAACTTGACGGGTTGCGATTGCGCGTCCAAAAGGCGTTGGTCACTGCTCCAAGAGAAACCGGCATTCTGCAGAATCTGGCGAGCCCGCGCCAGCGAATGCGACGGCGGGGGAATGTTCCGGTCCAGCCACAATTTGTCTCCTGGCGTAACGGCCCCCGACAAGGGATATGCCCGGCCACGGTATACAAGCTGGACGATGGCATCGCGGTCAATTGCGGCTGATACCGCTTGCCGGAACGCCAACTGCCGAAACCAGGCCTGCCTCGCTGCGATCGAAGGGAGATTTCTCGAGGTGAGATCGTTGAGATTGAAGAACAGAAAGTTGAATTCAAGCCCCGGGCCGATGTCGTATAGGCGCAAGCGGTCCGCTTCTTGGTGCGTTTCAAGAACTGAAAAATCCGCCGAGCTTAGCCGATTTACGATGTCCACATCACCGCGCTCCAAGCGCATTGCCTCGGCATTGGCATCGCCGACGAATAGCGAAACTACTTCATCGAGGTACGGGAGGCGGTTGCCCTCACCGTCTTCCTTCCAGTAATACGGGTTACGCTCCAGGGTAATCTGCTGTCCGGGAACGTATTGCTTCACTCGAAACGGACCTAACCCTGCGATTTGATCGGGCGCAGTACTGATGGGTCAAGCTTTCGGCGAGCCTACCTTTCTCATACGCATCCCTCAACAGGTGTTGCGGCAAGATGGCGATACTATCGAACAGCCGCTCGGCGGCCGCATACGGTTGCTCAAGCGAGAATCGTACCGTATATGCGTCGATTTTTTTTACCTCGATTGGTCTTCCCGCTATGACCAGCAGATCTCGCTGAGGTGAATGAATCTTTTGATCCAAATAGACCTGAAAAGTAAAGACGACATCATTTGCATCAAAGAGTTGGCCGTCGGAAAAGCGCAAACCGTGCCGCAGCCGGAGCACGTATTCCCGGCCGTCCTTTGATACCGTCCAGGAACTTGCAAGAGAGGGCTCCGTTTCTTGGGAAAGGCGGTTAATGTGGATCAGGTCCGCGGTGATCAGGCCAATGATCGCCCGAGAACCTTCATCGATAGCGATAACCGGGTTGAGGGTTTTCGGTTCAGCGCGCTGCGAGATGACCAGCTTGCCCCCATACTGGCCGATATCGCCGTGAGTTACTAAGAATTGTTCATGCTGATCAGGAAGGCGATTCGCAACCAACGCACCTGACAGGATTATTGCCAGCCAGAACCCGGTCAGCGATCGTATGCTCTTGCCCTCTTGCACCAATAGCCTCGCGGGCCCGGCGGGTCGACGTTCAGGAACCTCGGAGGTTCACTCGGTCGGGTCCGGAGCCCACCACCCAGAGTACCAGGAGCTGAATAGTACGTATAGTACCATCCAATGCTGTAGTATGCGAGGAATATTGGGATCAGTGCGATAGCGGGCAAAAACATCCACCAGTACGACTCCAGCACTTGATATTGCCGCAGATTGGCCAGCAGATTTCCCCAACTGGGCGCCGGTTCGCTCACCCCGAGGCCAAAGAACGAAAGCGCCATTTCCGCGAGAACATACCGAGGAATCAAAACTGCCGTTTGCGTGAGCGCAACGCCGAACGGCTTGAGGCAAGACATGGCGGCGCAAAAGATAGAGATCAGATGCCCCGAAGCCTCTGGCGGCCAAAACGTATTCACGCTCTCTGGCGCTGAGGACGATTCCGCGAATCAGACGTGCTGGGCGTGCCCAGCCGACTGCCCCTAACACCGCAATCAGCAAGATGAAAATTTGGTTCGGCGGGATATGCAGGGGGAGAAAAGCTCGAACGGCAAACAGCAAGTAAAGCCACGGAAGGGCCAGAAAAATCTCCGAAGCTCGCATGATGAGATCATCGGGCCAACGGCCGTAAAACCCGGCGATTCCCCCCAGCATTAGGCCTAAGCTGACCGAAATTGCGGTCGCGAGAAGGCCTGCAAATAACGAAATTTGGCCTCCATACAGCAGCCGGGAAAATTGGTCGCGTCCATAACCATCGCTGCCGATCAGGAAGATTGTTGCAGGCGCATTCGTCCCGAACAGATGGCGCCGCGATCTGAAAATTCCCAAAAGCCGGTATGGAGCTCCGGAAACAAAGAAAAACACCGGGTATGCATCGCCTCGCGCTTCCTCGTAAGGCTCGCCGATTCCCGCTCGCGGTCTCAAGCGGTAGACAAACGGGCGAATGTGGAATCCACCTCGCTCATCTGTGAAATGGATGCGCGTTGGTGGCGCAAACGGAGTTTCGCGATTTTGTGAAGCGAAATCGTAAGGTGCGAAGAAACCCGCAAGCAACAGTACTCCGTGAGAAACGGCTAACGCGGCCAGCGAAAACAAAGGTTTCTGGGAGCCGAACATTCTACTCCGCCCGGATGCGAGGATCCACTGCGTAGAGGAGCGTATCTGCAAGTAAGTTCCCGAAAACCAAAAAGACTGTCGCAATCATGGCCGAGTCCACTACCAAGTAGAAATCGCGCTGCAGAATTGCTTCGATCATCAACTGGCCCAAGCCGGGCCAACTGAAAATTCCCTCCACCAACACCGAAGAGCTCACCAAAATTCCCACGGAGAACCCAAAGAGCGAAATCAGAGGATTTGCCGCGACCGGTAATGCATGGCGATACAGCAAGCGAAAGCGTGGTATGCCGGATGCGCGTGCGGCCGTTATGAAGGGCGATTGCAATGTTTCGGCCATGGCCGCCCGTACGTGAGACAGCAGAAGTGGCAGCAAACCGGCCGCGAGGCATAAGCTCGGCACGAAGAGATGCGTGGCGATATTCTTGCACTTCGACCAAAAATCCGCCTCCGCGAAATCGAGCGAAACCATTCCACCAACGGGTAATACGCGGGTTCGGACCGCAATCAGTAATAGCAACAGCGCGAGTATAATTTCGGGAATTGCCAGCAACGTAGCGATGCTTGTTTTAACGACGGCATCGGCAATCTTGCCCGGCTGTGCCGCGGCCCAAATCCCGAAGGGTATCGCGACGAGCCATGCCAGCACAGTGGCCGTTCCGGTGAGTAGCAGAGTATTCCGCGCCCGAACCCAAACAATAGGAGCCGCGGGGCTGTTATAGGCGAATGAAAACCCCCAGTTACCCTGAACCGCCGACTCAACCCAGCGAAAATATCTGACAGGCAGCGGTTGATCCAGTCCTTGCTGCGCACGAAGTCCGGCAATTGTAGCCGCAGAGACTTGAGGATTTAGCCTCATCACGTCGACGAATTCTCCGGGGGCCAAGTCTACGAGTACAAACGTTAGGAGGGAAACGCCAAATAGAAGGAACAGGCTATACGAGATACGGCGGACGAAATACCGCATGGCTTCGGGTAGCAGCTACATGAACGCGGGCGACTCCATTTTCACGCCGGGGATTGCATCTACGAGTAGTCGTGAGTAGGCATGCTTCGGATGAGAGAACACCGTCGTGATCGCGCCGGATTCTACGATTTTTCCCTTCCACATTACTGCCACGTCTCGCGCGAAACATGCCGCCGAACGAAGATCGTGCGTGATATACAGGTACGTCAATGAAAGAGAAGCTTGGAGCTCAAGCAGCAAGTTCGTAATCTGCGCCTGGATTGAGAGATCCAGTCCGGAAAGAGCTTCGTCCAGGATGAGGAAAGTGGGCCGGAGCACCAACGCCCGAGCAATGGTCAATCGCTGCCGCTGGCCCCCGCTGAATTCAAGCGGTGAGCGCTGTGCCGAGCCGCGTGAGAGGCCGACTTGCTCCATCATTGCGAGGGCTTGCTCGCGCCTTGCTTTCTTGGTGAGATCGGTCTGAATCCGAAGAGGCTCCTCAATTACTTCGAGCGCTGAGAAGCGTGGGTTCATGGCCATCGCGGAATCCTGGAAGATGAGCTGAATCCGGCGCCGTGCAGCGAACGAATCAGCCGCAGACAGAGTCAGAAGATTTCTTCCTTCGAACCAAATCTCGCCAGAATCCGGCGTCTCGAGACGAGACAAGCATCGGCCAAGAGTGGATTTGCCTGAGCCCGATTCGCCCACCAGAGCTAGCGTGTAACCGGAGTACACAGCCACGCTGACATCGTCCAGTGCGCTGACTCGGAATTTGTCTCGCGAGAGCCACCTTCCTTGTACATAGCGTTTGCTCAGGTGCCTGGCATCCAGCAACGGAGCGATTGGGCCATTAACCGCGCGCGCTTCACCTTCCATATGTTAAACACCGGACTTTTCTACTGCCTCCACGAGTTGTTTGCCAGGCATTCGAGGCAACGCCGCCAACAAGCTCTTCGTGCGCGGATGTTTCGGGGCCCACATTACTTGTCCGGACGAGCCTTCCTCAACAATGCGGCCCGCGTGCATCACTAGCACACGATCGGCAAGCCCGGCCAGAATGGCAGGGTTGTGTGTGATGAACAAAACGGCGAGTTGGAGCCGCTGTTTCAGCTCACGCAAGAGCTCGAGAATTCCGAACTGCGTGATGTTATCGAGTGCGCTTGTAGGTTCATCCGCAATCAACAAGGCGGGGCCACAAACTAAAGCTTGCGCAATCGCAACTCGCTGGCGCTGGCCTGCGCTCAACTGGCACGGATACGCGGAGTAGATCCGCTTCTCCGGAAGATGCACCTGTGCCAACGCCGACTCGGCCTGTTTTCGACAACGTCGCCGATCACAGATCGTATGCGCTCGGACGACCTCGGCAATCTGCGTCCCGACACGCATGACCGGGTTCAAGGACAGGGCGGGTTCTTGAAATATGATGGATGCCTGTGCTCCTCGGATTTTCCGCAGCGTCGATTCGCCGGCTCCCATAAGTTCATCTCGGCGGAATTCGACGGAGCCGCTCCGGACACGCGCGGCGGGGGGAAGGAGACCAAGAATGGCGAGCGCGAGAGTGGTTTTTCCGCAACCTGACTCGCCCAATAAGCCAACTGCCTCGCCTCTGTCTATTTCCAGGGAGATTTCGTCGATTGCACGCCGGCAAAGCCCATCCCGCGAATCGTAATCAATCGAGAGGTTGCGAATCTGGAGCAAGGATCTTCATCTCTCACTTTTCGGATATTCACTGGAGGGAGTCGAACCGGTGGAGCATTTTGTCCGAGTCGCTCGCGAACAGCCCCATGTGTCTGACGCCAGGCCTGTACTGCTTGGTAGGCATCCAATCGACCATGCCCTAACTCCGCATTAATCCACTTGGCATGCGCTGTCGCATTCGCGGCATCGGATTGATCCAGGAAGAGCTTAATGTCCCTAAGTAGGGATCCCTCGTAGTCCAACATCAGGGCAGCCACACCGCTTACGTAAGGCGCGCTGAACGAAGTCCCCCAGCCCGCCGCGTAAGTCGAGAATGGATAAGTAGTGACAATGCCCTCGCCGGGTGCGGCGACCCACACAAGTTTTGGCCCGTAGTTGGAAAAAGTCGAACGCTGATCCTCGTTCGTGGTAGACGCCACCCCCATCACGTCCTTCAAGGCTGCGGGATAGACCAAAATCTCTTTCCCCTCGTTCCCGGCGGCAGCTACGCAGATTATCCCCTCCAAAGTGGCGCGATCAAGAGCCTTTGCTACCTCTTCTGAATAGGCTGCCAGATTGAAGCTCATATTGATGACGTTGGCGTCGTTTTGCTCGGCCCAGTAGATCGCACGGATAATGTCGGACGCGTAGCCCGTTCCGTTTGCTTTAAAAGCCTTCAAGGGCATGAGACTGGCCCCGGGAGCCACGACGTGAATTACACCGGCGACCATCGTACCGTGGCCGAAGTCGGCATATCCTGGATTCTTGTCCACTACCGCTGCGGTCGATTGATCAACCGCCGCGGCGATATTCGGGCTCGTCCACCGAGGTGTCGATGCATAGGGTTTATGAGTTAATGTCACATCCTGTTTTTCGTCGGCCTCTCCGCTTTGATTGCGCGTAAAATCGTAGCCGGGAACCAGCACGTTTTTCAGGGCCGGGTGGCTTGGATCGATTCCCGTATCGATCACTGCCACGACGCCGGCTCCCTTAACGTCAAAATCGCTCTGTGTGGTGCTCAGGCCAACGATCTGGTTCGCGGGCTGGTTAACATATCCTTCCGGCACCGTGGTCCCAAAATAATCAACTGGCTTTGTGTCACGGAGAGCGCTCGGTATGTGGTAGCCAGAATCGGCTGTGTGGGCTAGCAAATCAAGCTCTGCATCCACCACGCCCGTCTCTTGAAGCAGTTCTTCTAAGAACGTTTTGGGATCTGTGGCGTCCGAAGTGGTCACCAGGAAGACCTGACCCAAAGTTCCATCGAGGCCTTCCGCTACATCGCAGCCGAGCAGCGTACAAATCGCCTCCATCACCGGCAAACCACCGGTTTCGCGGACAATAAACCGATTTTCGGCTTGAGCCTGGGTCGCGACGAGTGAACCCAAGGCCAAGAGTCCGATCAGAATGCGACGCTTCATATATCTGCTCCCTTCATCTCGAACCGATTTTGAAGCTTAAGCGCATCTTACGCCTGCCAAATAGATTTAGATTTAGAGGGAAAGAATACATTTGAAACACTTAACTGAATCGAAGTATAAAAGTGTTTCACACTTTTGTATCTAGTTTATCCCCTACGTCGGTGTTAATTTCATGGAAACGATCGGGACAATCGATTAAAATGAGGGTGAAATCAGGTGCCTAGCCGTTGAGCCGCACACAGGCCGCTTTCCTGCGCAGTCAGGGTCCGGTCACTTAAATTGACACGCGCCCTGAGCGTTCTTGTCATTCTCCGAAATTGCGCTGAGAGGCGGGAGTTGGGAAGTGCCCTACGGATTAGGTCGAGAAGCAGTATGCGACATCCTCACGAATCTCATCAGTGCGGGGTTGTCATTCGTCAGAGTCGCTCAAGCATGCTACGATCTCGATGATCGCGTCGGTGGCGACGAAGCACGCGCCAAAGCAGAGGTGTCCCACAATGAGGCAATGCAGTACGTGGAAGCTCTGCCCAAATCTAAGCGAGCAAGAGTATCTCTGGAACTGACGAACCTGCGTAATGCGATAGATCACATTAGCGGACCCGAAGAATAGTTCCTCGGCGATTGCAAGTGTGCGATTCAAATGCCGTCCCGCCAACTGCGCGGACGCTGACCGGAGTCCGGCTGCTTGTTTGTATCTATGGCCGTAATTTCTGTCCTTACTTTATGACGACATAAATCGCGAGCGTCCAAAGAACAACGGAAAAGAATTAAGGTCCAAGGCCGGAGAAAGCGAAATCTTGGAGATATCGCGGCATGATTGTGTCAGAAATCGGAGAGATCGCAATTAACGCGTGAAGTAAAGTCGCTGAGCTTCGAAAATTTCGGCTCGGGAAAATCTTGTGTCACAACTTATGCTCCTTCGCGGGGCTCGGCAACTGTTAACGTTGCGTGGGGCCCGTGGTGTGCGGAGGGGTTCAACTCTCCAAGACCTCGCAGTTATTGAGGACGGCTCCGTCCTGATCCGTGATGGCTTCGTTGCTGCGGTGGGAACAAGTCGGCGGATCGAGAATCTGAAAGAGGCTCGCAACGCGCTCGAGATTCCGGTGAACGGCACAGTCGTGATGCCCGGGTTCGTCGACGCGAGCCTCCATCTAAGTCTTCAAAACGGTTCGTCTGAACAATCGAAGAAGCGCAAGAAAACGGCGGAATTCTACGACGAGACTCTCTCGCTGATGCGAGCCTGCCTTCAGCACGGAACGCTGACCGCCGATGTGAAGGTGAGTTCGGACACCGGCGAAATGCGCTCCGATCCTGCGGTTCTCCGTCAAATCACCAAAATCGGCAACAATCCGGTTCGCATAATCCGAACCTGGCGCTATTCCGGTTCGAGCACCACGAGCCACCGCTCTGGCGAGGGCGGCATTGTCCTCGGGACCCTCATTCGCCGAAAACTCATCGACTCTCTCGAGTTGACGCTTGAAGCTTCACACGTACCCGAAGCCGACGATGTCCACGCGTACCTTTCACAAGCAACGAACATTGACTTGAAGTTGCTATGGGACGGCCAATCTCTCGATGCGCTCGCGGATTGCCTCTCCCGTTTCCATCCCCGGGCGATCTCCTGCCCTTCGACTCTTAGCGCAGAAGCCCGTGCCCATCTTTTGAAATCTTCGAGCACGCTTGTCTTTTGGTTCGGCAAAGAGGATTTCGATGCGCCGCGAAACACCGAACCTTGCGGCCGCGCGCTGGTCGATGGCGGCTCCGCAATCGCACTCTCAACAGGTTACGATGCCTGGCGTGCTCCCAGCTTCAACATGCAAATGTGCTTGACTTTGGCAGTGATGCGGTTCGGCCTTACTCTGGAGGAGGCGATTTCTGCGGCCACCGTTAATGCGGCGTACGCGGCGGGCTGTGGCCACCTCACCGGCAGCATCGAGGTGGGGAAAAAGGCGGATATCCTGGTGCTGAATATACCTGATTACCGCGAATTTCCGAGACAATTCGGCATCAATCATGTCGGCATGGCGTTTCGCGACGGCGTTCCCGTAATGAATCGGACGCGCTGGAAAGCTGGTACCCACTGACACGTCGCATTGTCGAGTGCGTACCCAATTTCTCGGAAGGCCGCGATCCGGCCCGGATTGAGGCCCTCGAGCGAGCAATCGCGGACGTTCCCGGCGTGGATGTGCTTCATCGGACGAGCGACGTTGATCATAACCGTACTGTGATCACGTTCATTGGAGGGAGTGAGATGGTGCTCGAGGCCGCCGTCCGCGCCGCAGAGAGAGCCGCCGAGCTCATCGATCTCAACCACCACCGCGGCGTTCATCCACGTGTGGGCGCTCTCGACGTTCTGCCTTTCGTTCCCTTGGGGGCCACTCCTCTGGAACAGTGCGTTGAGATCGCACACCGCGCGGGCGAGCGGATCTGGAACGAGCTCAGAATTCCTGTCTATTTCTACGAGGCCGCCGCAAGCCGGCCCGACCGGGTTCGACTGGAGAATGTTCGCCGCGGGCAGTTCGAAGGATTGAGGGATGCTGCCGTATCGGACCCTGCCAAGCGGCCGGATCTCGGCGGCCCATCGCTGCACCCGACCGCCGGCGCAGTTATTGTGGGCGCGCGCAAGATCCTGATCGCCTTCAACGTTAATTTGAAGTCGACCGATGTCGCCGTCGCGAAATCTATCGCGAACCGGATCCGCGCGAGCAACGGAGGATTTCCCGCGCTGAAGGCCCTGGGCGTGTCACTCCCTTCCCGGGGCCTCGTTCAGGTCGCCATGAACTTTACGGAGTTTGAGCGGACTCCCATACACGCCGTATATTCCGAAATCATGCGCCTCGCAACGGATCACGGCGTCGAAGTGGGTGAAAGCGAGCTGATCGGGCTGATGCCTCGAAAGGCGCTCGAATACGCTATCGGGGGTCTGCTTAAAATCCGTGATTTCAGTTCGCAAAGCATTCTCGAAAATTGTATTGAGAAGGTTGCGCCGGTCTCATTGAGAGATAATCAACGAAAGTAGCTTGCGACCGGCGGCTTCTCCATGCGTATTCCTTGTCTTATTTTTCTGTTCGCTTCCCTGTTTGGCCTTTCCGTCGTAGGGCAAAACACCGGCTCGAAACAATCGCCTGAGCGCGCCTACGGCCGGTCCATGGTCGTTACACGCTTTGGCATCGCGGCAACCAGCCAGACGCTTGCCTCCGCCGCCGCAGCCCAAGTTTTGACGGATGGCGGGAGCGCAGTGGACGCAGCGATTGCTGCCAATGCTGTGCTGGGCGTGACGGAGCCGATGATGAACGGTATCGGCGGAGACCTATTCGCCATTGTCTACGAGGCGAAGTCGAAGAAACTGTACGGCCTCAACTCGAGTGGCTGGGAGCCGGCAGGAACCACAATCGAGCTGCTGAAATCGCGCGGCATCGTGAAGCGAACGCCACGGACGAGCATCTTCTCCCTGACAGTTCCGGGCGCAGTTGCCGGTTGGAACGCGCTTCACCAGCGCTTCGGAAAGTTGCCGCTCGATCGCCTTCTCCGCCCCGCAATCTTCTATGCCGCAAACGGAGTTCCCATTGCCGAGCTCGTCTCCCAAGTTTGGGAGGAATCGGGCGAGGCTCTCAAGAATCAGCCCGGCTTTAGCGCCGTTTTCCTGCCCAATGGGCATGCGCCGCGTACCGGCGAGGTCTTCGCGAATCCGGATCTCGCCGCTTCGCTACAGCTCATTGCCGCTCAGGGGCGCGACGGATTTTATCGCGGGCCACTCGCGCAGAAGTTGCTCCAGTTTTCCGCACAGCAGGGCGGCACTTTATCCGAACAGGATCTCGCAGCTTTCGAGCCTGAATGGGTCGATCCCATCTCAACCACATATCACGGCTGGAACGTTTTCGAGCTGCCGCCGAACAGTCAAGGCCTTGCCGCCCTTTCCATGCTCAACATCATGGAACAGTTTCCGCTTCGCCAGTATGGTCACGATAGCGCGCAAGCGCTGCACGTCATGATCGAAGCCAAGAAGTTGGCATACGCAGACCTCGCGCGCTACGTCGGCGATCCTAAGTTCTCGCGTATTCCCGTTGAGCAGCTTATCTCGAAGGATCTTGCAAAAAAACGAGCCGACCTGATTGATCCAAATCACGCCCATTGCGACGTCTTACCGTCATCTCTCGCCGAGAACATGAACGGAAAAGCCGCGGATACTACGTATTTGACCGTCATCGATCAGGACGGCAATATCGTTTCTCTGATTCAGAGTAATTTCAGCTCCTTCGGTACCGGCCTTGTGGCGCCCGGCACCGGTTTCGCCCTCCAGAATCGAGGGGAACTCTTCACCCTCGATCCCGGTGAGCCAAACTCGCTCGCGCCCCACAAGCGGCCGCTCCATACAATTATTCCGGCGTTCATGGCGAAAGACGGAGAGACGATCGGCTTCGGAATCATGGGCGGCTTCAATCAGGCGCAAGCGCACGCGCAATTCGTCTCCAACATCGCCGATTTCGGAATGAATATCCAAGCCGCGCTCGAGGCCGCGCGCTTCACGAAGCCGACTTTCAGCGGATGCGATGTCATTATTGAATCCCGGGTGCCGGACTCAGTACGTGACCAGCTTGCGGCTAAAGGCCACAAGCTTGAAGTTGTAGGCCCGTACTCTTCCGAGATGGGCCGCGGCAACGTCGTAATGCGCGATACCCACGGCGTAAGCTATGGCGCATCCGACCCTCGCGGCGACGGTGAGGCCATCCCTCAACTGCCGCACTGGTAGATCCAGAATGCCAAACCGGAAATCCTGTGTAGAGCGGCTCAAATGAGAGCCAAGGCGGCCATGGTGTGACCGCAATTCACGCTGCGCTGCTGGACCGCATGCGCCTGCTCAAGGGAAGGAATCTGAAACGTATTGCGTCAAGAGAAAGCCTTTGCGCCGGCTTAGTTCTTTTTGTTCTATTGAACGTTTGTTTTTTTCCTTGCATTTGGGGCAAGAGAACATTGCTCGAAAGTGCCCAAAGCGTGCCGAGCATTTTGCCGGACGGTGCATGGGCAGGAAAAAAAGCGAAGATCCGATTGACGCGTGTTCTCGATCCTGGTGCTCCCGGCTGGTTCAGTGAGCCTTTGTTGGAACTCATTCACAGTGAGTACCTGAAGGAGAAATCAATTCCGCTTTGGAATCCGTACCAGGCCTACGGAGCGCCGCTGGCGGCGAACATGCAATCGCAGTCCTTTTATCCGCTCACAGTTGCTCTTTCTCTACATCCCACGCCAAGAACTTATAGCTGGTATATTCTGCTGCGACTGTTTGTGGCCGGTATTTGTGCGTACTTGTATCTTCGCTTATTTGTTTCTTTCTTAGCGGCTCTAGCGGGAGGCGTCAGTTCGATGCTAGCAGGCTATTACCTGCTGTACAGCACAATGCCACACCTGAGCGTGGACGTCTTGCTGCCCGCGGGTTTGCTAGCAGGAGAATATTTCTTGAGAAAACAGAGCTACCGGAGCGTAATTTGGTTTGCGGTAGTGTTACTGCTGATGATGGTTGGCGGGATGCCGGAAAGCATCCTGATCATCTTGAGTTTCGTTTACATTTACGTGATCTTTCGACTGGTGTCGGATGGAACCTTACGCGCTGTCTACAGTCGAATTCTGACACGCCTGGTAGCAGCTACGGCCGCGGGAGTCTCACTGTCTGCATTCCTGTTACTACCGTTTGTGGAGTATCTGCGTGGTTCCTTCAACGATCATGATCCGAGCCAGCTCACGGGCACGCTTCTGGGCGTGCTTCACGACCCGCTCGAGTCATTTATATTTACGTATCTCTGCCCGCTGGTATTCGGGGCTCCACTTCGGAACGGGGACTGGTCGGGAATTCGTAACTACTTTGGGTTGATCAGCGTATTTCTTGTCTTCATATCAATAAGTGGGCTGCTTCGGCGGCGCGGCAAATCGAAGTCAGTTTCGAATTCACTAACCATTTTCTTTCTGGTTACCGCGATCACCGTTATTCTCAAGAGATTTGGCTTCCCCGTTGTAAATATGATCGGAATGTTGCCTCTGTATCGAGTTGTTTCGTTCACGAAGTACGAAGAGGTGATCCTATCGATCAGTGTTTCCGTGCTATGTGCGCTTGGACTGGAGCGATTGATCAAAAGAGAGGTATCGGTTTCGAGGCAGGTTACGGCGCTTGGGATCACATTTCTCTTATTACCGCTCCTCGTCGTCTGCTCGAGAACCGCATTAAAAAAGCAACTCGCAAGTGGTTTGGCCATGCCGCTGTGGGCTCTAGGCCTTCCGGTTTGCTTGCTTTTTGCGATTTCGATATCGCTGATTCTGTACAACTCTAAGGAGCCGGATACCTTTCTGAGAAGGGCGTTCAACGGTTCATGGTTCCCCGTTCTTATACTTGTACTTTTGGGAGCGGAGATGTCGCTGAACTACATCGTGCCCATGTACTATGTGTTCAACGAACTGCCATTCCGATCGAATAATCCGTACGTGGGGGCGCCCTTTATAAGAGCCATCCAGAGCGACTCCCAGGAAGGTGAATATAGGATCGTTGCCCGTGGCGGAGTGCTCTTTCCAGATTGGGCATCGGCGTTCAACCTATTCGACATCCGCGATCTGGATGCACTCTACGAACAAAAATATTTTAGTTTTTTGCGCGAGTTTTTGCCCGTCCACAAGAAGCTCAGCGTAGGAGAGGACTTAGATGATCGCTTTACGGGCCTTGGAACATATGATTTCAACAGCCCGTCAGAGCGGAGATTGCTGCAGCTATCGTCAGTGAAGTATATTGCAACAACTACGTCATATACGATTCCGAATCGCACAGTGGATGAGATTTTAAAGCAGGATCAAGGGCACTTGATCCGCGGGCGGGAGAACCTGATCAGCCGGCAGCAATTCGATCTTGGCGGCGAAGCGCGGGAGGCCTTGGGAGAGCATCCGCCGTATGAGCGGCTGCCGTATCGGGTAAAGGTGGGGAACCACAGGCACGAAGTGTGGCATTTCGCAATCGGGATGAACCCGGCGGTATTTGGGCCGCAGTTTGGCGATGGGGTGGAGTTCATCGTGGAAGTGAGGGATGGCGCCGGAAGGATTACCAAGCTCTTCTCGAAATACATCGATCCGAAGCACAACGTGGGAGAGCGGCGCTGGGTGGATGGGGAAGTGGATCTTTCGCAATATCGCGGGGAATGGATCGATTTGCTGTTATCGACGACGCCGGGTCCCCGAGGAGACAGTGCATGGGACTGGGCGGCGTGGTCGAAGTTTCATTTTGATGGCGAGCCCAGCGGGGCGGCGGTGCCGTTTCAGGAAATTTATAACAAGGAAGCGAAGGTATACCGGTACGACGACGTCGTGCCACGCGCGGCCGTGTATTATCACGCGGAGTTGCGGAACAGCGAAGGGGAAGTGCTGCGCACGTTGGCGGACCCGTCCTTTGATGTCTTTCAGAGCGTAGCGGTAGAAGCGCCTCGATTGAACCCGCGGCAACGCGCGGCACTCGCGGCTGTCAACCAGAGTGCCCTGCGGCGCGAGACGCCCGCGAGAATTAGCTCGTACCGTTCCCAGGCCGTGACGATGGACGTATCGGCTGATCGTAGTGCGATTGTCGTTCTGAACGACAGCGATTATCCGGGATGGACGGTGGATGTGGACGGTCGGCGAGACGAATGGTTTCCAGTGAATTATATGTTTCGCGGCGTGGTGGTTCCCGCAGGACGGCACACAGTCCGCTTCGTATACAGGCCCAAGAGTTTCTACGCCGGCCTTTCGATTACCGGAACCGCGCTTCTCGTGCTGGTGATCGTCGGTTTTATTCGCAGCCAAAAGAGAGATTTCGTTCCACCAAGCGCAGTCTCCGAAGTGTCGATGCTTTCTTCTGAGCAATAGGCGAATTCCGAATCACCGAGTCCCGCTGGAAATCGCACAGGGTTAGTGTCCGTCTACTTTGGGAATCACTCGAAGGTGAAGTCGCGCAGCTTGTGCAAGCCGCGCGCCGCGGCAAGATTCTGACTGAAAGCAGCCCAAATTTTGATTCCTTCGATTTCGAGATCGACGTCCTGCCGCTCAGGCGATCACGCGTTCCACGGTCGTAAGATGCCCGCCTTGTAAGCGGAAACGCTCTATGACTTCGCGCTCATCCGAGGCGCTCAAGCCGCTGACCGCGTCTGTGGCGAGCTCCACTCGCGCGCCGGTCTCAAGCAACCCAAAGGCGGCCCAGCGGACACAATGCTCCGTTACGACTCCGTACACAACGTAACGCTCGGCCGCAAGCGCCGCAAGTAGCGGGCGCAGATTCGGGTTCGTAAAACAATCGATCATCTGTTTCTCGATGACAATTTGAGGCGCGTCCGCAGCCCGCGACCGCGCGTTATCGAAAGCCCCTGGTTGACTACTAATTACGAGCGGCCGTTCCGATCTGGTCGCTGCAGCTTTCTTCTGGCCTGTTGTTCCGAGTACACAATGAGGCTTCCATATTTTGAATTCCGGATCATTTTCGGAGTGCGCGTCGACGGTGGAAACGATCTGAATGTGATTCTGAAACGCGAAGCGAGTTAGCTCACCCAAACGCCCTACGATGTTCTCAGCCCCGGGAACGAACAGGGCACCGGCCGGATGCAAGAAATCGATTTGAGTGTCAACGTCGACAAAAACCGTCTTCATGAACGTACGGGCTGGCGCGCCGTGCGGACACTTTCGCGGAGTTCTCGCAGGCGCGGGCTGATTTCGATAGGGTACGGGTCCGATTCTTCGAGCGCGAGTAAGTTACCTGGTAATGCCGCGATGTTCGATTGAGCGCTGGCGCGCACATTAGCTATCGAAGGAGCGGATTCAACTACTTCACCATTCATGATCACAGGGCGCAAGAGCGGTGCACCCTGATAGTCACTGTTGCATTCGCCGTAGAGCGCGACAACGTCCCGCGCAGAATACCGGTAGATCTGTTTTGCAGCAGGCAGCGTGTTTTTCTCATCGCTGAACTTTGCGGTGTAGTGAACCGTCCCGCTGCTTTTCAGTTCCACGAGCTTGTAGACTGCCGAAACTGTGGGCGCATCTGCAGAAGTAGCGAGCTGAGTTCCGACGCCGAACACATCTATGGGGGCTCCAGCCGTCACCAGCTCCGCAATTCGGCCTTCGTTCAGATCGTTGGTCGCGAAAATCTTTGCAGAGAACAGGCCAGCGTCGTCAAGTATTCGCCGGACTTGACGTGACAGGGAATTGAGGTCACCGCTATCAAGGCGAACACCCGCAAGTGGTCTTCCCAGCTCGGCAGCGAGGCGCGCGCCCTCAATCGTATCGTAAGTATCGACCAGATAAACGGTGAAGTCGCCGAGCAATCTCTGCAGCGCTCGGAAGGATTCTTCCTCATTGCCAAAGGCCATTGTCCAGGAATGCGCGGCAGTTCCGGAGATCGGAATTCCGAAGCGCATGCCGGCTTCGGTGTTGCTCGTTCCGATGCATCCGCCGATATAAGCAGCACGAGCGGCGAGCACACCGGCTTCCGGAGAATGGGCTCGGCGGCTACCAAATTCGACGATTGAGCGTCCCTGAGCCGCGATTACGCACCGCGCTCCTTTGGACGCGATGCTCGTCTGGAACGCTAAAGTCGAAAGGAGATACGTTTCCACCAATTGCGCCTGCGCCAAGGGCGCACGAACGATTAGGATGGGCTCACACGCAAATACCGGGGTGCCCTCCGGCACAGCAAAGACGTCGCCAGTAAAGCGCAATTTCATCAGAAAATCGAAAAAATCCGGGGGAGTGTTTCTAAACTGTGGAAGCGATCGTAGAAAGCGAATTTCTTCAGCGCGAAATTGCAGAGTACGAAGATACTCTACTGCTTGCTCCAGACCTGCTGCGACTAGAAAATTGCGATTTTGCGGCAGACGGCGTACCGAGAGCTCGAAGGTAGCAATCTCATTTATTTTGCCGGCGACGAAATAACCCGCCGCCATCGTCAACTGATACAGATCGGTATAGAGGGCAGACATCTTCATGCCGCCCGTTTACTTCTTGCGGGCGGGGGTGGCCGGCTTAACGGCGTTACTCGCATCCAGAATATCGTTTACAGGGTTGGCCGCGAGTTGGTAGAGAGCGGGCTCGTTCTCGCGCCGAGCAATATAGCCATCGGCTATCTTGGCAAACTCGGCTTTCTCCACTCGCTTTCCGTCGTTATATGTGATCGTGACTGCAAGCGCCGGCGTCGTAAATCCCGTGCTCACGAACTTGGTAGCGGAAAGGTCGCGGAGTTTATCGATCACGGCCTGAACCGATTCCGGGCTCATGGCCTGACCGTTTAGTTTCCAGTCGGCTCCACCACGGATGTACGTCTTGTCGCTCCCGCCTTGCTGGATTTCAATCTTGTTTGGATCGTTAAAGCCGAAATCGAAGATCTTCTTGTTCCGGAAATCATCCAGAGGTTTTTCTAATTCTTTTCCGAGGTCGGCGGAAATCTTATAGTCCCCGTTCACAACACTGCTCCTCGCGTAGTAGTCATCCTTGTTCTTGCGAACTTCCAGCGTTTGTGTGCCGGCAGCGTCGGTCAGTTTCGCGGTCGCGACGGGCTGCCCGGCTGCGAATGCCGCATCAATCTTGGCCGCCTGTTCCGGAGCACCCGAGAGATCCATTTTGGCATCCGTGAGTTTTCGAAGGAGCTCGTCTACCTGGAAGCTATCTGCGCGATAGGGCTGCGGCTTCACGATTTGCCACTCATTATTGTTGTTCTTGCCGAACTCTACGTCGGACTTGCCCGAAACCACTTCGATGCGGGTCAGGTGATTCGAATCGAAGGTCAACAGACGCTTATCGCGCAAATCATTCAAACTCTTGTCGAGCGATGTTTTCACCGACGACGATACCGTGTAGACCTTCGGGCTGCCGGCAAGCCGCGCATACACAAGTGATCCGGCTGGGACATCATCGCCGAAAAACATTTCCTGGGATTTTCCGTTGTTCTCTTTGACATCGACGGTAAGGCTAGGTGTTTTCAGGCCGAAGATCCCAAGATCGCGCGGATTGTTCTCAACCACCGTGTCCGCGTTCATGGGACTGAACGAAGAAACAACGGTGGTAACTGCGTCTTCATCCGCAGCGAGCGGCTCAGGAGCGGTAATCGCCCATTTACCGTTCTCGCGTTGCAGTGTCACCGTGGGGGTACCCTTCTTTGTGATCTCGATCTGCTGAATCTGCTTTTCAGGGACGTCCGCGAGTTTCGGCGCGGCGGGTGCGGCGTTCGCAGCAGGCGTCGATTCCGGATGACGTTTGGCCCACCAGATCAATCCACTGAGAGCAGCCAAAAGGACAGCCGCCACCACCAAATTCCGCGGCTTCATCCTATCTCCGCTTGACGAAAATTGTGACTCCGCCGATGATGATCGCAAGCGGCAGCGCGATCAAAACGAAATAGAAGAACACGTTCATCTGCCGTTGCGTCGCGTTCAGACGCCGATCGTCCGGTTCCCTCGGGCGTATGGAAATCAGGTCCTCGTCGGACGAGAGCCAGTTTACGGCATTTAAAGCAAGATCGCGATTCGCCTGGAAAGCAATCATACCGTTGGTCAGAAAACCGGAGCTGCCGATGACGACAAAACGGCCCGGATCTTTAGGATTACCAGTGGTGTAGCTACCCGCAGCGCCAAGCACGAACGGACCTTTCTTGTTTTCGGGATCTTCCGGGTTCACTCTGTTCGAGTCCAGCTTTGTTGTCGCGATCGCGTGGTTTGTTGTCGTAAATAGCTTGTCGACGGTCGTCTTGCCGGTATTTTTCACTTCTAGTGAGCGGGCAACAGGGAAACCAGTGTAAGAGCCCTTTAGATCATTGACAATCGGCTGGCTTTCGTAATTCGCGACAAGTGGAATTTCCGGTCCAAATCCAAAGAGCTGGCCCATCGGGTTCTCTTCGAGCACGAGATCCTTGTCTTCGGTAACGCCCCAGCTCTGGAGGAGATCCGTCAGCCCGGTATTCTCCGCAATCTGCTCTCGCCCGAAATTGAGCGGGGGATCGAGCAGGAACATGACACGGCCGCCGTTCTGAACGTAGTTCTTAACAGCCGTCACTTCGTTCGGAGTATAGTCGACTTGCGGTCCCGCGATTACAAGAACTGTACACCCCTGCGGAACCTCTGTCTTGTCGAGCAAGGTAACAGCTTCTGCCTGATAATTGTCGCGCTCGAGCAGAGTCTTGAATTGTGATAAGCCGTTGCTGTCGCTTTGATCGACCATGTGCTCATGACCGCCTGTCACGAAGCAGACCTTACGAACGCCCTTGAGATCTTTCAGAAACGCGCCCGTGATTCCTTCTTCGGTAAGCGCCTTTGCTTCTTCCCGACGCGGCCCGATCTCAACATAGGCGGTGCCCGGAAATCGCAGACCATAGGCGCGGGCCACCATGGGCTGTCTCTCAAGATCGACGTACTGGATGTGGACTTTTGGAGAGAGGTTCTTATACCGGTCCAGCATTCCCTTTGCCTGCCGGAAATTACTGGATTTATCGATGTAGGTGATCGTAGCGTCCTGCTTCAGGCCTCCCACCACTTTCTTGGTCTCTTGTGAAAGCGAGAACCGCTTGTTGCTGGTTGTATCAAACGTCTTGTTGAACCGCGGCATCTGCGCGAGCCAGTTCACGAGCACCAGGATTGCAAGTACGACGATGGTGTAAAGCGCGGCGGTTGCGCCGAACCTCGCCTGGCGAGCGGCAACCGAGTCGCTTCGCCTAGGTTTTTGGGGCGGCGTCTCAGGCACAGCTTGCGGAGGAGTTTCGACAGTGTTCGGATCTGCCATTATGCCCTCCACCGCAGTGACTCGAGAGAACGAGCGGTGAGAAATAATCCCAGGAAAATTACGGACAGATAGTAGATGATGTCTTTTGTATCGATTACGCCGCGCGAAAAGCTGTCGAGATGGCTCACGATTGAGAGGTAATTTAATACCTGCACCGTCACGGAGTTACCAAACGCCGTAGCCCAACTCAACAGCCATAGCAACAGGCCCAAAGCGAACCCAACTGCGCCGGCGACGATTTGATTCTTCGTGAGCGCCGAGAGAAAGGTGCCGAGCGAGAGCAGGCACGCGCCTTGCAGCAATGCGCCTAGAAAGCCGGTCGCCACGGGTTTCCAATCTGGGTTCCCGTAGGCGAATAAAAATATGTAATCAATAAACAACAGCACCAGCAGGCAACCGAACATCAGTACAGCCGCCAACCACTTTCCGATCACGATTTCCACGTCATGAACGGGAGAGGTGACAAGCAACTCGATCGTACCCTGGCGCTTTTCTTCCGCAAACAGCCGCATGCTGATCAGCGGCACGATCAAAAGAGCGACGATCGCAATGTTTGAAAAGACCCATGCGATGACCTGTTCGTTTATGTTCATCGGAAACGACTGACCCGACATTTGGGCTCGCTGAGATTCGAGCAGGAATTCCGCGCTCGCAAACCACGTGAAGAATCCAGAGAAGAGAGCAAAGATCGTAAGGAGCACCCACGCGATCGGTGAAACGAAATAGGCGTATAGCTCGCGGCGGCAAATTGTCCAGATGTTTCTCATTGCGCACCTCCGGCGAAATTCTCCGGCATCAGCGCGGCGCCTGTTCCTGTGAGTTGCAGATAAACTTCCTCGAGCGACAGCGTCGTCGATTTCAGCTCGAGTAGGTTCCACCCGGAATGTACGATGGCGCGCGCGATGTCTGCGCGTGGAGCGCCGTCGGACGCGCCTTCCACTTCAAACGTCAGCCGGTCGTCTGCGCCGGCTTTCTCGGTCACTCTGCTGATACCGGGCACCTGTTCGAGCCGCTGCCGTACAATGGTCGCCCCATCATTGCTGCCGGTAGAAACCTGCACTTGAATCGCATGTTGGGCGCCACGAGCCTTCAGCCGTTCGACCGAATCAGTGGCCACCAGCTTGCCGCGAACGATAATGATCACCTTGCGGCAGACCGCTTCCACCTCGGGCAAAATGTGGGTGCTGAGAATGATGGTGTGCTCCGCCGAAAGTCCCTTGATCAGCTCGCGCGTTTCCGTGATCTGTTTTGGGTCTAGACCGGAAGTTGGCTCGTCCAAAATTAGGACGTCAGGATTGTGAATGATCGCTTGCGCCAAGCCCACTCGTTGACGATATCCTCTGGAGAGCTTGGAGATGAGCGTTGATTTGACATCGGCGATCGAGCAGCGTTCCATTACCTGTTCGACTCGGGTCTTGACATCGCGGCTGGGAACGTTTTTCAGGCGCGCAATGAACGCCAGGTAATCCTGGACGCTCATTTCCGGATAAAGGGGAGGGGTTTCGGGCAGATACCCGATGCGCTTCTTGACTTCGAATGGCTGCTCAAAGACGTCAAAGCCTTCGACGGTAGCCTTCCCCGCCGAAGGCGGCATAAAGCACGTCAGAATGCGCATCGTGGTAGTTTTACCCGCGCCATTGGGCCCGAGAAACCCGACGATGTCGCCTTTGTCGACTGAGAAGGAGATATCGTTTACGGCCAGATGCCGTGCGTATCTCTTCGAAAGATTTTCAACCTGGATCATATATGGTCAATTTAATTATTCAGACGGGGTGGACCCGTTTACGGCTCAAATCGTGTCTAAGTCACTTACAATCCCAAGCCGACGATCTGAAATCCGGCATCAACAAATACCACGTTTCCAGTAACTCCGCGGCCAAGGTCGCTAGCCAGAAACACGGCGGCATCGGCTACTTCCGCGGGATCCGTATTTCGCCGCAGGGGAGCATGCGCCGCAACAGCATCCAATACTTTCGAAAAATCCTTTATTCCGCGCGCGGAAGTGGTTTTGATCGGTCCGGCAGAGATCGCATTCACGCGAATATTCGCCGGTCCCAATTCGCTTGCCAGATAACGGACACAAGCTTCGAGCGCAGCCTTAGCCACGCCCATTACATTATAATTCTGAACGACTCGCGTAGACCCTAAGTAGGTGAGCGTCGTTAGTGAACCGCCGTTCGTCATTAGCGGCGAAAGCACACGCGCCACCGAGACCAGCGAGTAAGCGCTTACTTCCTGCGCAAGAAGATACCCATCGCGCGAAGTCTCGAGAAACGGCCGGCTCAGATCTTCCCGATTCGCGAAAGCGATGCTGTGGACGGCCGCATCGATGGTGGGGCTGACGCCTTTCAGCTCCGGAGCCAGACGATTCAGCTCATCGGGTTTGGTGACGTCGCAATTCAGGATCTTAGCGGCTCCGAGGCCGGCCGCGATCTCTTCCACGGTTTCGCGCTGGCGTTCACCCTGATACGTGAGAATGAGCGACGCTCCTTCGCGAACAAATGCTGAAGCGATCGCGTAGGCAATGCTCCATTTGTTGGCAACACCGAGAATGAGCGCGGTCTTGCCGCTCAGCAGGTGCGGCATGAAAGGGACATTGTAGCGTGGGCGCGGCGCACAGCTTGTGCATCGCCCCAGCCGACCACGAGAGGCTCGCTTCGCACCACTTGATAGTGGTTCACAAGTCGAAGTACAATGAAGGAGCGAGATCCTAAATTCCAGCGGACACGAGAGATCCGCGAGAGGATGGCCCTTTTGCTATGAAGGCTGAGACACCGGACCAGAAGACTGTGGTTTGGTTTAAGAATCGGTTCGTGCCCCTGGGCGAAGCGAACGTAAACATCCTCACACATGCCCTGAACTATGGAACGGGAGTGTTCGAGGGCATTCGCGGCTATTACGACGATCCTCAGGGCGAGCTCTTCTTGGTCCGGCTGCGCGAGCACTTCGAGCGTTGGAAAAGAAACTGCGGCGTGATTCGCATCGACGTTCCGCCGAGGGTTGAGGAATTATGCGACATCACGCTGGAGTTGTGCCGGCGTAACGATTTTCGAACAAACGTGTATGTACGGCCGCTTGCGTATAAAGCGTCAGCGCGCATTGGTGTTCACGCGGACGACAACGATGCGTATGCGGTGGTGGTGGTGCCGTTCGGGCTCTATTTCGGCGCTCGTAGAGGTTTGAAGGCGGCTGTTGTCTCATGGCGGCGGATCGAAGAGAATGCAATTCCGGCGCGCGCCAAAATCAGCGGCGCTTACGTGAACAGCGTCTTGGCAGGCGATGAGGCCCGGCGCAACGGGTACGACGAAGCGATTCTCCTCACGGAAAGCGGGCAGGTGGCCGAAGGCTCGACATGCAATCTGTTCATGGTACGAAACGACAAACTCATCACGCCGCCGGTCACGGACAACATTTTGGAAGGCATCACGCGGGCCAGCGTGATCGAGTTGGCGCGCAACGAACTAGGCATCGAAGTTGTGGAGCGCCCGATCGGCCGCACGGAATTGTACATGTGTGATGAGGTGTTCTTCACAGGAACGGCTGTCGAGATAGCCCCGATAGTCCAAGTCGATCAGCGGCCGGTGGGAACCGGTGAAATCGGGCCGATAACCGACGGAATCCAGTCCGCATATGTCGCGGCTACTCGGGGGCGCCTTCGGGCATACCAGAGTTGGCTGACTCCGGCATATCATCCGGTTCCCGCGGAACTGATCGCCTGATGCAGCCGCGGAGTCTCGCGCAAACACGCGCATGAGTTCCGTTTCTCGCACCCGCTTGGCGGAAGACACGCCAGAATTGACCGGCTTCGACGTCGACCGGCGTTTCGATTGGCGGCGTGTCGCGCGCCTGTTTCTTACTTCGAGAAAACTGGACGACCTCGAAGAAAGCAGGTTATTGCCGGAAAAGAAAATTTTGTACCAGTTCTCTGCGCGAGGGCATGAGCTCGGACAGATCCTGTTGGGCTCTCTTCTGACGCATCCGCACGACGCCGCGAATGCCTATTATCGTTCGAGGCCGCTGCTTTTGACGCTGGGCTTAAGCCCCGCGGATTCGCTCGCTGGCGGTATGGCGAAGTCCGGGAGTGTCAGCGACGGCCGGGACATAGGCGCGGTATATAATTTCCCGCGAAACTCAGGCGCTCTAGTCCTGCCGATGGCCGGCGGCGTTGGCACTCAATACACCACGACCGCTGGTTGGGCGCGCGCAATCGTTTATTATCGCGACTCTCTGCACGAGGAATCCTATCGGAATTCAATTGCCGTGGCGTTGGGAGGCGATGGTTCCGTGGCAACCAACGGGTTTTGGTCGGCGCTTAACATTGCGACGACGCTCGAACTCCCGATGCTGTTCTACATCGAAGACAACGGGTTCGGGTTGTCGGTGCCTGCTACGAAGCAAACTCCTGGGGGAGATATCGCCGCGAACCTCGCCTCGTTCCGCAATCTCAAGAATTCTTTCAGGGGACGGACGCGACCCTGGCCAGACAGCGCAGATTCTGTCCGATGCAGTCGAATGGGTTCGAACGGCCAACGGACCTGCGCTTTTGCGAGTGAAGGTGCCACGTCTATGCGGCCACTCCGGTCAGGACACGCAGGCCTACAAAGGCCAGGAGCTCCTGGAACGGGAAAAGGAGCAGGATCCGCTGATCGGGCTCGAACGGTATTTGATTCCGGCCGTGTTTTCTCGCGATGAGTGGAGCGCGCTCGAGCGCGACGTCAACGACGAAATCTCAGTGGCTTTGAACGACGCGCTGCACCGTCCGGATCCCGACGCTTCGGCGATTTTACGTTACACATTTGCAGAAGATCGGCCAGGGCGAAAGTCAGCTCGCAATCTTCCCCGCCGATGCCGCCCGAGCCTGGTCGCATCAACATGCTTACCGGAATCCGGCGCACGCTTGAACACGAGCTGAAGATCAATCCGAAGGTTTTGGTATTTGGCGAGGATGTCGGTCCCAAAGGCGGCGTGCACGCGGCGACCATGGGCCTGCAGCAAGCGTTCGGCGAAGATCGCGTCTTCGATACCAGCCTTTCCGAAGAAGGAATCATTGGAAGCGCAGTAGGCATGGCCTTGCGAGGTCTGCGGCCGGTAGCAGAGATTCAATTCCGGAAAGTACGCGGATCCGGCGACGGAGCAGTTGAATGACTGCGGAACCATCCGATGGCGTACGGCGAACCGGTTCGCTGCGCCGATTGTTGTGCGCATGCCGGGCGGATTCTCAAAGTGCGGCGATCCCTGGCACAGCGTGTGCAGCGAAGTGACGTGGGCGCATGCCATCGGTTGGCAGGTGATCTTTCCGTCGAATGCCGAAGATGCTGTGGGGCTGCTTCGAACGGCTATGCGCAGCCCCAATCCCAGTATTTTTTTCGAACACCGCGCGATGCTCGATGCGCCGTGGGCGCGACGACCTTATCCAGGCGACGATTTTGTTTTGCCGCTGGGCGTCGCGAGTGTGGTTCAGGAAGGCGGCGACCTCACGATCGTGACGTGGGGCGCCATGGTGGAGCGCTGTGTAGGCGCCGCGAAGCAGGTGGGCAAAGCGGTGGAGGTGCTTGATCTCAGAACCATCGTTCCGTGGGATCGTCAGTCAGTCCTCGATTCTGTTGCGAAAACACGCCGCTGTCTCATCGTCCATGAGGACACTCTGACCGCCGGATTCGGGGCCGAAATTGCCGCCGTGGTAGCGCAAGAAGGCTTTCTGAACCTCGATGCGCCCGTCGAGCGGCTTGCGGTGCCGGACGTGCCGCTGCCTTACAGCATTCCTTTGATGAACGCGATTCTGCCGGGAGTGGACACAATCGCAGCCAAAATCGAAGGGCTTCTCGCGTTTTAGCGCGCTCACACCGTGCCTGCCGTTGAGATCCGGATGTTTGAGGAGCAGAAGGAAGGGACGGAATCGTTCGTCTCCATCTGGCTGAAGAAGCCCGGAGAGCGCGTGCAGGCGAATGAGCCGGTGGTCGAAATCAGCACCGACAAAGTCTCGATGGAGATTCCGGCGCCCGCCTCGGGTGTTCTCAGCGAAGTTCTCAAGGCAGAGAATGAACCCGTCGAGCCGGGCGAAATCTTGGGGCGGATCGAGATTGGCGCGGAAAATAACGCAATCGCAGACTCAGTCCGCCCAACCGAAGCGTTCCCAAACCACGGAGCGAACCGCGCACGCAAGCGAGTCCTTATCGCCTGCCGTCCGAAAACTGCTCGAAGAGCACCATCTGGAGCCGCATCAGATTCCCGCGACCGGCCGGGGCGGCCGCCTGACCTATCAGGATGTCGCGGATTTCGTATTGAAGCGGTCGCAGCGGAACCGCGACCATGAGCGAGCAGCAGCAAGCAGGATGGTTCCGCATACGCCGATGCGGCGGGCAATTGCGAATCATATGGCGCGCAGTTTGGCTGCGGCGCCGCATGTGACGTCCGTTTTTGAGGCGGATTTGTCGCGGGTGCTGGCGGAGCGAGAGGCGCTGAAGCAATCCGGGAAGCTGGGCAGCGCCGAGTATTACGGCCTACTTGATTCGCGCGGCGGTGAACGGCGCTCCAAGCGGTTCCCGAAGCGAACAGCCGTTGGCATGAAGACGCCCTGGAGATTTTTGACAATTTCAATATCGGCATTGGAACCGCGACCGAGGACGGCGGCTTGGTCGTTCCGGTAATCCATCGCGCACAAGACTTGAGTTTTGACGAGATCGCGACCCGGTTGTCCGACTTGACGCAAAAGGCGCGAAGCGGCAAGCTGGAGCGCACGGATGTTGAAGGCGCGACCTTCACCATTTCGAATCACGGAGTGAGCGGTAGCCTTTTAGCCGCTCCGATCATCATTCCTGTTGGGCAAACCGCGATTCTCGGTGTAGGCCGGCTGCAGAAGCGCGCAGTCGTGACCCAAGAGAGCGGCCGTGACGAAATCCGGCCCAAGCCGATGATCTATGTAACGCTGACCGTCGACCATAGAGCTCTCGACGCGCAACAGACGAATGCATTCTTGACAAAGTTCGTCCACGCTCTTGAAAACGGCGGTTAGCTGTTCGGCCGCCGAATCTGCGTCCCCACCCCTGAACCTCCGCGCCGCGCCGCCTGCCACGTCACGGTGCTCTCGACATCCAGATTTCCGTTCCCTTGCTTCCATTTACGCAGCACTGGTAGGACCGTGAAGGCAGCCGCCCGGTATCATTCCCTCGTTCCAGAGGCCGGAATCCGAGCCGGAAGCGTGAGCGACCTACACGGGATTTTTTCAGAATTGGGTTTGAATGGCAAAATCGCCTCCGCCCTGAAATAGGGAGTTCGTTTGGAGAAATTGGCTTCGTTCGGTAAAACCGGAGGGTCGGGCATCCGCTCACCGGCGTCCCTTGGCTCGATAATGGTATTGGGAGCACAAGGCTCAGCATGTACGCACAGTTGGTAGACACAGGCGGCCAAGGGCCGCGTAATCGCGCTGAACTGAGTCCGCAAGAGCGGGAGTTCCTCGAGAAAATCGATCGCGGCGTGAAAATCGAGCCGAAAGACTGGATGCCGGAGGCTTACCGCAAGACCTTGGTGCGGCAGATTTCACAGCATGCTCACTCGGAGATCGTTGGCCAACTTCCGGAAGGCAACTGGATTGGTCGCGCTCCAACGCTAAAGCGGAAAGCGATTCTTCTCGCGAAGGTACAAGACGAAGCGGGACATGGATTGTATCTATATAGCGCGGTCGAGACGCTGGGCGTCACTCGCGAGCAGACCATAGACGATCTGCTCACCGGCAAAGCGAAATATTCGAGTATTTTCAACTATCCGACTTTGACGTGGGCCGACATCGGAGCGATTGGCTGGCTAGTGGACGGAGCGGCAATTATCAACCAGATCCCGTTGTGCCGGTGCTCTTATGGACCCTATGCGCGCGCCATGGTCCGGATCTGCAAGGAGGAAAACTTCCATCAGCGGCAGGGGTTCGAGATTTTGCTGACGCTGTGCCGTGGCACGGCAGAACAGAAAGCGATGGCGCAAGACGCACTAAATCGGTGGTGGTGGCCGTCGTTGATGATGCACGGGCCGTCCGATCAGGAATCGAAGCACAGTGCCCAGTCCATGGAATGGAAAATTAAGCTATTTTCAAACGACGAGCTTCGGCAGAAATTCGTCGATCAGACGGTTCCGCAGGCCGAATATTTGGGATTGAAGATTCCCGATCCCGATCTGAAGTGGAATCAGGAGCGGGGGCACTACGATTTCGGGCCGATCGATTGGGATGAGTTTTACAACGTAATTCAGGGCAATGGCCCCTGCAATCGCGAACGCCTGGAAGCCCGGGTTCAGGCGCACCGGGAAGGGGCGTGGGTGCGCGAAGCTGCCGAGACCTATGCCGAAAAGCGCGCCTCGCGTGCGGCAGCATAGGAATGCAACGCACATGACCGAATGGCCGCTCTGGGAAGTGTTCATCCGCAGCCAGCACGGCTTGGCTCACAAGCACGTGGGCAGTTTGCATGCGCCCGACGCCGAAATGGCGATGAAAAATGCGCGTGATGTTTATACGCGGCGGAATGAAGGGGTGAGCATTTGGGTGGTGCGCTCGTCGGAGATCGTGGCCAGCAGCCCAGCCGAAAAGGACACGCTTTTCGAGCCGGCGAATAGTAAAGTATACCGGCACCCGACGTTCTATCGTGTGCCGGATGAAGTGAAGAACCTATAAACGTGACGAACGGCAACACCCTTTTCGAATATCTGCTGCGGTTGGGTGATAACGCGCTAATTCTGAGCCAGCGCCTGGGCGAATGGTGCGGCCATGGACCGGTGCTCGAGGAGGATCTCGCGTTGACGAATGTCGCGCTCGATCTGCTGGGCCAAGCGCGCTTTTGGTTGTCGTATGCGGGAGAGGTGGAAGGCGCGGGGCGCGATGAAGACCAGCTCGCCTTTCTGCGCGACTCGGGTGACTTCCGCAATCTCCTGCTCGTGGAGCAACCCAACGGGCATTACGGCGAAACCATGGCGCGCCAGCTCTATTTCGATTCCTGGCATTATTTTCTTCTTCGCGAGCTAGAGCGCTCGACTGATCCGCGGATCGCGGGGATTGCCGCGAAGGCGCTTAAAGAAGTCACATACCATTTGGAACGAAGCACCGATTGGGTGGTGCGGCTAGGGGACGGAACCGCCGAGAGTCATGCGCGCATGCAGGGTGCAATCGATGCCCTCTGGATGTACACCGGAGAGCTGTTTGAGATGGATCCCGTTGACAACGAGATGCGTGACCGCGGTATTGGGGCGGACTTGGAAGCGCTCCACGGGCCCTGGCTCGAACACGTCGGCAAGACGCTAGCGGAGGCAACGCTGCGATTGCCTTCCGGGAAATGGATGCAACGAGGCGGCAAGCAGGGCGTCCACACCGAAAAACTTGGGTTTATTCTTGCCGAAATGCAATATCCTGCAGAGGGCATATCCGGGGGCGCAGTGGTAGCTGAGCATCCACCCGTGAGCGACATCTGGAATTGTCTGAAGGAGGTGGCAGACCCGGAGATCCCGGTTCTTTCCGTCGTCGATCTCGGAATCGTTCGCGAGGTTCGCTGGAACGAACAGGGCGAGTTGGTGATCGCAATCACGCCTACGTATTCGGGCTGCCCGGCCATGGAAATGATCGCGCGGGATATCCGTTCCGCTATGAAACGGCGTGGGATCGAGCGGCTGCGCCTCGAGACGAAACTTTCGCCAGCCTGGACCACCGACTGGATGACAGATGAAGCGAAAGTGCGCCTGCGGGAATACGGCATCGCGCCGCCTTCACAACTCGTCGGTGTGACCGATATAAGATCGGCAAAACTCGTCAAATCGCCTGATGAAGGCACTGCTGTCCGATGCCCGCGTTGCGGTTCGGAGGCGACGGACTTAGTAAGCCGTTACGGATCGACCGCGTGCAAAGCGCTATATAAGTGCCGCTCATGCCTGGAACCCTTCGATGTCTTCAAATCCCACTGAGGGTGTTGTGGCGGAGGTCGTTAGCTCGGATGTGGCTGCAACCGGCGGCAGTCATTTTCACCCGCTGACTGTGCGCTCGATCGAACAGGACACGCGGGACGCTGTGACGTTAACGTTCAACGTGCCCGCCCACCTCGAAGATGAGTTCCGGTTCACTCAGGGCCAGTATTTAACCCTGCGCGCGCATATCGGCGGCGAAGAAGTGCGCCGTTCCTATTCGATCTGTTCGGCAGTGCAGGATCGCCGGTTGCGAGTCGCGGTGAAGCGAACTCCGGGAGGGGTTTTTTCCAACTGGATCGTCGAGCACACGAAACCGGGAGACACGATCGAGGTGATGCCGCCCGAGGGACGCTTTCATGTTCCCCTTTCGCCGCACCATGAGAAGCAATACGTGGCATTTGCAGCCGGAAGCGGTATCACGCCCATATTTTCGATTATCAAAACGACGCTCTTGACGGAACCGAACAGCGGTTTCACTCTGTTCTACGGAAATCGCGCTTCCAACACGGTAATTCTCCGGGAAGAACTCGCGGAGATAAAAGACCGCTTTATGGATCGTTTCAGCCTCATCCACATCATGAGCCGCGAACAGCAAGATGTCGACGCGTTCAACGGCCGGATTACAGGCGAAAAATCCGAATTGCTACTGAAACAGTGGTGCCCGCTCGAGCACGTGGACACCGTTTTTCTGTGCGGCCCGCAGGAAATGGTGGACGAGGTTTCGGGCACGCTGAAAGCGCTCGGATTTCCACCGTCGCGAATTAAGATTGAACTGTTCACGGTCAATGCGTCTGAGGCCAAGGGTAAGCTGCGAAGAGAAGCATCGGCAGCCGAAGCGGAGTGCGAAGTTACGGTGATCGTTGACGGCAGCCAGCAGGTTTTTTCCATGCAAAGAGGGAACGAGACGGTGCTTGATGCAGCCTTGCGGAGGGGAATCGATCTGCGCCATTCCTGTAAGAGCGGTGTGTGCGCGACCTGCCGCGCGAAACTCGTGAGGGGGCAAGTTGACATGGACGCGAACTATGCGCTTGAAGACTATGAAGTTGCCCGCGGATTTATTTTGAGCTGCCAAAGCTATCCCGTGACAGATCAGATCACCGTCGATTTCGATCAAGACAACTAGGAACAGCGTGTCGGACAGATTTTTTGCACCCCATAAAGAACTGCTTGAGCGAGCAACGGAAGCGATTCAGAAGCGTGAATACTGGAGTCCGTTTTCAGAGGCGCCGAGCGCGAAAGCGTACGGAGAGACTGCAAATGACGACGGCAAGAAGGCATTCGAAGCACGATTGCACAAGCCGTTCGCTCTCGATCAGCCGGGAACGATAGGACAGGTCGGAAGCGAGTCGTCTCCATTTGGCATCGATCTGGGAATTACATATCCCAAAGCCGATCTGGATACGCTTTTCCGGGCAATTGGAGCCGCTTCCGAAAAGTGGCGTGCTGCGGGTCCGGAAGCTTGGGTGGGCGTGTGTCTCGAAACGCTTGTGAGGCTCAACAAAAGAAGCTTCGAAATGGCTTATGCAGTGATGCACACCAGTGGCCAGGCGTTCATGATGGCATTTCAGGCCGGTGGGCCGCACGCGCAGGATCGCGGCGTGGAAGCCGTTGCTTATGCGTGGTCGGAGATGAGCCGGATTCCGAAAACGGCTACTTGGGAGAAACCGCAAGGCAAGAACGAGCCGCTGAAAATGGAAAAGCGGTACCGCATCGTCCCGCGTGGAACAGCGCTGGTGATCGGCTGCTGCACCTTTCCCACATGGAACAGTTACCCGGGCTTGTTTGCCAGCCTCGCGACCGGCAATGCCGTCGTGGTGAAACCGCATCCCGGAGCGATTTTGCCGCTCGCCATCACCGTCGAGGTTGCACGCGAGGTGTTGCAAGAAGCGGGCTTTGATCCGAACGTCATCACGCTCATTGCGCACGAGCCCGGAGATCAAACGGCTCAGACTCTCGCGCTGCGGCCGGAAATCAAAGTCATAGACTTCACCGGCAGTCCCAAAAACGGGGTCTGGTTGGAAGAACACGCGCGACAGGCGCAGGTTTTCACCGAAAAGGCCGGTGTGAACCAGATCATCATCGACTCGACGAACGATTTCAAGGGTATGGTCCGAAACATCGCCTTTTCCCTTTCACTCTATTCGGGCCAGATGTGCACCGCTCCCCAGAATATCTATGTTCCGAAGTCGGGCATCGATACTCCGGAGGGTCATCAGAGCTTCGAGCAGGTGGCGCAGGCACTCGGCGACGGGGTGCGCAAGCTGCTGAGCGAGCCGGCCCGGGCCGTCGAGATACTTGGCGCCATCCAGAACACCACGATTTCGGATCGCATCGAGAAAGCTCGTTCCCTGGGCGATGTTGTCATCGACAGCCAGAAACTCGAGCATCCGCAGTTTCCCAACGCGCGCGTCCAGACGCCGCTCTTAATGAAGATCGACGCGAGCGATGAGCCGAAATTCATGCATGAACTATTTGGGCCCATCGCATTCATCGTTCGAACCAAGAACACCGAGCAGAGCATTGCGCTTTCGAGACGCGGAGCGATCGAACACGGCGCGCTGACGATGTCGGTTTATTCGACAGATGGAAAAGTGCTGAACCAGGTCGAAGAAGCGGCAGCAGAAGGTGGAGTGCCGCTGTCCTGCAATTTGACTGGCGGCGTTTACGTGAATCAATCCGCGGCATACAGCGATTTTCACGGGACGGGCTCAAATCCGGCAGCGAACGCTTCGTTGACCGACACCGCATTCGTGGCGAACCGCTTTCGCGTCGCGCAATCGCGAGCTCACGCTTGATGGCTAACGTCTATTCGATCGACGGTGTAACGCCGGTCATCCATCCGTCAGCATTCGTTCATCCCACGGCGATCCTGATTGGAGATGTCATCATCGGACCGCGCTGCTATGTTGGTCCGGGCGCATCGCTTCGAGGCGATTTCGGCCGGCTGCTTCTGGAAGAAGGAAGCAATCTGCAAGATACATGCGTAATGCACGGGTTTCCCGGAACGGATACGATCATCGAGGTGGACGGCCATGTGGGCCACGGTGCTGTGCTGCATGGATGCCGCGTCGGGCGAAACGCGATGATCGGCATGAACGCAGTAATTATGGACGGAGCGGAAATCGGAGAATCGAGCATCGTTGCCGCGCTCACATTCGTCAGAGCGAATACCGTGATCCCACCGCGCAGCCTGGTGGTTGGAATTCCCGGCAAGATAATGCGTCAGGTTACGGACGAAGAGCTGGCCTGGAAAACGGAGGGAACCAGCGTTTATCAGCAGCTCGCGGAGCGTAGCCGGCGAACGATGCACGAAGCGGCCCCGTTGCGCGAAGTGGAGCCGGATCGAAAGCGAATGCCGCATATCGCGCTTGAACCCCTCTACAAGATGAGACAGGAACGATGAATTACGAGCACATACTCGTCGAAACAGCGGAAGGCGTGGGCCTCATTACGCTCAATCGCCCTGCTGTTTTGAACGCCCTGTCAACCCCATTGATCCAGGAACTCGGGCGAGCCTTGGAGCGCATGGAAGAAGACGATGCGATCGGAGCGATCGTCATCACAGGGAATGAAAAAGCGTTTGCTGCAGGAGCGGATATCAAGGAACTGCAGGACAGCACGTTTCGTCGATCTGTTTCTCGCGGATTTTCCACACGGTCGCGCAGCTGCGTGGAGGCGGTTCGCCGCGCATCGGAAGCCGATCATTGCGGCGGTCGCCGGTTTTGCTCTCGGCGGCGGATGCGAGCTGGCGATGGCATGCGATTTCATCATTGCGGCGGATACTGCAAAATTCGGCCAGCCCGAAATCAATCTAGGAACGATGCCAGGAGCCGGAGGCACGCAGCGGTTGACCCGCGCCATTGGCAAATCGAAGGCCATGGAGATGTGCTTGACCGGCCGCATGATGGACGCCTCCGAGGCCGAGCGCGCCGGCCTTGTCAGCCGCGTGGTTCCGGCCGATCAGCTTCGGGAAGAGGTATTGAAGGTTGCTCGAAAGATCGCCGCGCAGTCCCGGCCGGCGGTAATGATGGTGAAAGAATCGGTGAACGTTGCCTATGAAACGACGCTCGCCGAAGGCTTGCGTTTCGAGCGCCGCGCATTCCAATCCACATTTGCAACCGAGGATAGAAAAGAGGGCATGGCGGCGTTCTCCGAAAAACGCAAGCCGGCATTCAAGAATCGGTAGCGCAAAACGAACACGCGTGGATTATCAGACGATTCTCTTTAATCTCGAAGCCGGGTCGGCCCGGATTACGCTGAATCGCCCGGAAAAGCTGAACAGCTTTAATGTCCAGATGCATCTCGAGTTGCGTGACGCGCTCGACCGGATCGAGCGAACCCGCGACGCGCGCGTGCTGACGATTACGGGCGCTGGGCGCGGCATTTTGCGCTGGGCAGGATCTTTCGGATCGCGCCGTCGCACCGGGTGAAGAGGTGGACTTGGGCGCTTCCATTCAGAACTATTACGCTCCGCTTGTGCGCCGCATTCGTGCGCTTCCCATGCCCGTGGTTTGCGTGGTGAATGGTGTCGCCGCGGGAGCAGGAGCGAACCTCGCCTTCGCATGCGATATCGTCATCGCGGCGAAATCGGCGAGCTTCATCGAATCTTTCTGCAAACTCGGCCTCGTTCCCGACACCGGCGGAACATATTTCCTTCCACGCGCCATCGGAACTGCGCGAGCGATGGGGTTCGCGCTGCTCGGCGAAAAGTTGTCCGCAGAAGAAGCTGCGGCATGGGGTCTCATCTGGAAATGCGTGGATGACGCCGCGCTTGCAGAGGCTGCCGGCAAGCTCGTTTCCCACTTAGAATCGGCGCCGACGAAGGGCCTGGCCCGCATTAAGCAAGCGATATACAGCTCTGGTGAGCACACGATCGAACAACAGCTCAATCTCGAACGGGATTACATGCGCGAGCTGGGTTTGTCGAGGGATTATCGCGAAGGCGTGGCGGCGTTCCTTGAAAAGCGATCTCCGCGCTTTACAGGCGAGTAAATCCGTGGTCGCTGTGATCGGAAGTGGCGTCATGGGCGCGGGCATCGCTCAGGTTGCCGCAATAGCCGGAAATCCCGTCAAACTCTACGACATTAATCGCGAGGCGGCCAACAAGGCCATCGAGAGCGTACGAACGAATCTTCAAAAGCTCGCCTCGAAAAACCGGATCACGCCCGAAGCTGCCGAAGCCGCAGCCTCACGCGTTACGGCCGCCAGCACGCTGCAAGAGCTTTCCGGAGCAAAGCTCGTGATCGAAGCGATCTTCGAGGATCTGGAGGCGAAGCGCAGCCTGTACGCCGAGATCGACCAAGTTGTCGAGGATGATTGCATTCTCGCAACCAACACATCCTCGCTCTCGATCACGGCCATCGCGGCGGGCTCGAAAAATCCGGCGCGTGTTGTGGGAATGCATTTTTTCAACCCTGCGCCTCTGATGGAGCTTGTGGAGGTCGTAAGTGGATTGGAAACGGATCGTCGGTTCGCCGACAGCGTTTTCGCAACTGCTCAGAGCTGGGGCAAGACTCCCATACACGTTCGATCCACTCCGGGCTTCGTAGTAAATCGCGTAGCGCGGCCGTATTACGGCGAAGCCTTGCGTCTCCTCACCGAAGGCGCGGCAAGTCCGGCATCTATTGACGCTGTGATGCGCGAAGCAGGCGGGTTTCGGATGGGCCCATTCGAGCTGATGGACCTGATCGGTCATGATGTCAATTTCGCGGTAACACGATCGGTCTTCCACGCCTATTTCAACGATCCCCGATTCACGCCCTCGCTGGCGCAGCAGGAGCTTGTCGAGGCCGGTTTTCTGGGCAGAAAATCCGGGCGCGGATTCTTCAAATATGAAGGCGCAGCGCCACCGGAACCGAGCACCGAAGCACCGGCTCCCCCTCCAAAGCTGGTCACCATTTTCGGATCCGATCCGCTCACGGCCGCGCTCGAAAGGCGATTGTCCGGCTCGCGCATTGAAATCAGGCATGAAGCGGAGCTGGGACGCGAGCCTCTCATCCAGGTCGAAGAAGGATTTTTGGCCGTCACGGATGGACGCAGCGCTTCGCAACGCGCCGCTGAAATTAGCCTACGCGATTTCGCAGCCGTCGATCTCGCGCTTGACTATGACAAGGCGACGCGACTTGTGATCGCGAAGGCTGAACTTGTCGAGCGAAGCTGCTTATCGTTCCGTCGTCGGATTGCTCCAGGCCGCGGGATACGCTGTAACCCGTTTCAGAGATGTCCCTGGATTGGCGGTGATGCGAACCGTCGCGATGCTCGCAAACGAAGCGGCGGATACCGTGAATCAGGGCATCGCGAGTGTCGACGCCGTAGACACCGCCATGCGTAAAGGAGTGAATTACCCGCTGGGTCCCCTGGCTTGGGCGGATCGGATCGGCGTACCGCAAATCTATCGCGTGCTCTCGCATCTCGCCGCGCACTACGGCGAGGACCGGTACCGCGTATCTCCCATGATTCGAGAACTCGTTTGGAGCGGCCGAAGTTTTCATGACGTCAGAATCCAATAGCTCCGACCAGAGCTTGGCTGAAGCGGTTGTGTCGGAGATGTGGAGAGTCGATATGGCATCACAGAAGCTCGGGATGCGAGTTACAGCCGTGCGCCCCGGTTACGCGCGTGTGGAAATGACCGTCTCGCCCGAAATGCTCAACGGACACGCCACCTGCCATGGCGGATTTGTATTCAGTCTGGCCGATAGCGCCTTCGCCTTCGCCTGCAACAGCTACAATCTTCGAACTGTCGCGGCATCGTGTTGCATCGAATTCCTTGCGCCGGCTCACGCGGGCGATCGACTCGTTGCGGATGCAGTCGAGACCGCTCTTCGCGCTCGAACCGGCATTTATGACATTACCGTGACGAATCAAAAAGGCGAGCGCGTGGCTCTTTTTCGTGGACGATCGCATAGGGTCGCCGGCAACATTGTTCCAGCGCCGGACGGCCCAGGTCAAGGCTAATGCGCACGGCGAATCGGGCCGGCTTGGAGCCGGTCGAGACATGCAGCCGCGACGAGTTGCAGGCGCATTCAACTGGAGCGTTTGCGATGGTCCCTTCGACACGCTTACGACAATGTCCCTCATCATCAGCGCAGCTTTAAGGCCGCGAGCATTCATCCCGATGATTTCCGAACGCTCGAAGACCTGAGGCGCTTTCCGTTTACCTCGAAAGAGGATTTTCGGTGCAATTACCCGTTTGGGTTGTTTGCGGTTCCCCGCAGCGAAGTGATTCGGATTCATGCCTCGAGTGGAACGACCGGCAAGCCGACCGTCGTCGGCTACACCCGGAACGATCTTGAGACTTGGGCGTGCCTCGTCGCGCGTTCGATCCGCGCCGCAGGAGGGCGCGCGGGAGATGTCGTCCTGGTCTCCTACGGCTACGGTCTATTTACAGGCGGCTTGGGCGCGCACTATGGAGCAGAGAAGTTAGGGTGTACGGTTATTCCGATGTCGGGCGGCCAGACGGAAAAGCAAGTGCAAGTGATCCAGGATTTCCGGCCGAATATCCTCATGGCGACTCCTTCTTATGCGCTGACGATTTGTGAGGAATGCGAACGGCAGGGCGTTGATGCGCACGCGAGCTCGCTCGAAATAGGAATCTTCGGCGCAGAGCCCTGGACCGAGGCGATGCGCATAGAACTCGAAAGCGCGATGGAATATCGACGCGCTGGACATCTATGGATCTATCTGAAGTCTTGGGGCCCGGAGTCGCGAGCGAGTGCGTTGAGACGAAAGATGGCCCGGTGATTTGGGAAGATCATTTTTACCCAGAGATTGTGGATCCGACGACCGGTGAAGTGCTGCCCGAAGGCGTAACCGGCGAGCTGGTCTTGACTTCGCTCACCAAAGAAGCGCTCCCGGTGATTCGATATCGCACGCGTGATCTCACCTCTTTGCTGCCGCCCACTGCCCGTTCCATGCGGCGTATGGCAAGGATCGCCGGGCGCTCGGATGACATGTTGATCATCCGTGGAGTCAACGTTTTTCCGACCCAGATTGAAGAATTGATCTTGCAGCAAGCGAAGCTGTCGGCTCAGTATCAACTAATCGTTTCCCGCCCGGATCATCTGGACCGCCTCGATGTCAAAGTTGAGCTTCGCGCCGGGTGCGCCGAGCTGCCCTCTGCAGACATCGATTCTCTCAGCCGCGACTTGGAACAGCGGATCAAATCCTTTGTCGGAGTAAGCGCGGACGGTTGAGGTGCTTCCCGCGAACTCTATGGAACGCGTCCCTTCAGGCAAAGCGAAGCGGGTCATCGACCGCCGGGAAGCCTCGCGCAATCTGCGCGAGCGCAACAATAGACAAGTGGGATAGCGAAACACAGTTCATGAATCAAGCTTTCATCTGCGATGCAATCCGCACTCCCTTCGGGCGATACGGAGGAGCATTGGCATCAATCCGGACGGATGATTTGGCCGCAGTTCCCTTACGCGCGCTTATGGCGCGCAATTCGCTGGTCGATTGGGAAGCAGTGGACGACGTTGTCCTCGGGTGCGCGAATCAGGCCGGCGAAGATAATCGGAACGTCGCACGGATGGCGCTTCTGCTGGCCGGGTTGCCACCCCATGTGCCCGGCACCACGTTGAATCGCCTGTGCGGCTCGAGCATGGATGCCGTCGCAACCGCAGCTCGGGCCATCAAATGCGGTGAGATGGACCTTGTGATCGCGGGCGGCGTCGAGAGCATGTCGCGTGCGCCCTTCGTTATGGGAAAAGCCGACACACCCTTTAGCAGGACCGCGCAGGTCTTCGATACGACCATCGGCTGGCGATTTGTAAATCCGCTGATGAAGGAAAAGTATGGAATCGATTCCATGCCCGAGACCGCAGAGAATGTTGCGGAAGATTTCGGCGTTTCGCGGCAGGATCAGGATGCGTTCGCCCTCCGCAGCCAGCAACGATGGGCGAAGGCACAGACAAGCGGTTTTTTTCGCTGCGAAATTGTTCCGGTGCCCGTGCCTCAGAAGCAAGGCGATCCGAAAAAATTTGAAGTCGACGAGCACCCGCGTCCGGATACGAGTCTCGATGCGCTGGAACGGCTGAAACCGATCGTGAAGCCCGGCGGCACTGTCACTGCGGGGAACGCGTCCGGCATAAACGATGGGGCGTGTGCGTTGCTACTCGCGTCCGAGCGGGCAGTTGGAAAGTACGGGCTGACACCGCGCGCGCGCGTGATCGCATCTGCGGTGGTGGGCATCGCACCCCGAATTATGGGGTTCGCGCCGGCCCCGGCCACGCGTAAGGTTTTGAACAAAGCAGGCCTCGAGCTTCGCGAAATCGATATCTTTGAGCTGAACGAGGCTTTCGCCTCGCAATCGGTAGCAGTGCTGCGGGATCTTGGCTTGCCCGAAGATGCCGAGTATGTGAACCCGACGGGTGGCGCGATTGCGATCGGACACCCGCTTGGCGCGAGCGGAGGGCGGCTGATCGCGACAGCGGTGTATCAGTTACAGAAGACGCAAGCGCGTCTTGCGCTTTGCACCATGTGCATTGGAGTCGGCCAGGGAATTGCGACAATTCTGGAGCGTTGCTGAAAGCGGCCAATGAAGACACGCGGATTCATTCTCGTTTTGGCGGTGGCGCTGAGCTCGGTTGTTTTGACTGCCACCACGCCGACAAAGATAGGTGAAATATCCCGCGATTTCCCGGGTGACCCAAACACAAACTGGCGGGGCGCGGAAAAGCACGTCCTGAATGTCGAGATTTGGTACCCTGCAGCCTCCGATGCGAAGGAGACGGCGCAAGAGCTCGGCGATCTTTTCGAGGCCGGAGAGGCGGCGCGCGACGCTCCCCTGGCGCCCGCGCCAAAAACCTTTCGATTAATCCTTATATCGCATGGGACTGGCGGTCAAGCACTTCAATTGGCGTGGCTGGCCGGCCCGCTTGCTGCGCACGGCTTCATCGTGGCTGGTGTCAATCACCCGGGCAACAATGCGACCGCACCGTACACGGCCGCGGGATTTGGATTGTGGTGGGAGCGCGCGCGAGACATGTCAACAGTGCTCAACCGGATGCTCGCCGATCCCGTATTCGGACCGCGCATCGACAGTTCACGAATCGGAGCCGCCGGCTTCTCTTTAGGCGGATACACCGTAATCGAGCTTGCGGGAGCGACGACGAATCTGAACGCATTTTATAAATTCTGCACGACACATCAGGACTTCTGCGCCGGTCCACCCGAGTTCCCACAGCGAAAACGAGCAACTCAAAACCGCCGCCCAGAAAGATCCCAGCATCCGCCAATCCATGCAACGCGCTAGCGCCTCGTACCGGGACAAGCGAATTCGCGCGGTCTTCGCAATCGCTCCTGCGATTGGGGGAGCGTTCACAGCGGCTGATCTCGCTCCCATCACCATTCCGGTTGGGATCGTGGTGGGCGACAAGGATCCGCAAGCGCCCGCGCGTGACAACGCGCAACATTTCGCGCAACTGATCCCGCACGCGACGCTCAACATCGTGCCGGGCGCGAGTCACTATACGTTTCTCGACGTGTGTACGCCTGAGGGCCTCGCAAAATTTCCGCAGTTATGCGGGACGGAATCGAGCGCCGACCGCCAGAAATATCACGATCAAGTCAGTGCGATGGCGGTGTCATTCTTTGAGCAGAAATTGCGCTAGGCGGATTCGCGCACGGAAGCGACGAATCGAAAAGGCAAAGATTTTCCGCCTTCCATCGCATCGCCGCATAGATCCGTGTGCGCCCGCTCGGATGATCGAAAAAGATAAATTCCTCGAGCGGGGTCGGACTCAATTTTCGATATTCACCCAAGAGCAGATCGGCTTCCGCTTCGCCATCCGGCTGCCGGGCCGCGTTCAGGCCGAAAATATCGGCTTCATATTCCTGGCTGCGGGTGAAGGTGTTGGCGATCGGAGTGAACAAGAATCCGAGGACGGCGAGCACCAGAACGGCTGTGGGGAGTACAGCATCATCGCCCACGCCATGGATTTGCCATCTCGCGCCATAACGCAATACCAAGCGATCCACCGCCCAGCGCAGTATCGCAAACATCACTGCGATCGTCACAATAGCGAATAGGATCGAATTGAGGATATGGTTCATTACGTAATGACCCATTTCGTGCCCCATGACGGCCAAAATGGCTTGCGGCGAGCAGCGGTTGAGGAGATTGTCGTTGAGCGTAATACGTTCAGTTCCGAATGCTCCACTCACGTTCGCGCTCACGCGCTTGCTTTGCCGCGATGCGTTCACTTCAAAGACATCCGATACGGGAATGCCATTCGCGTGCCCGAGACTCAAAATCTGATCCTTAATCGCTGTATTCTGAAGCGGCTTATACGTGTTGAAAAGGGGGAAGATGAAGACTGGACCAATGGCAATGCCGATTGCAAGGAACAGGATGGCAACCAGCGCTCCCCAGATGTGCCACGTGCGCGTGAAGCGCCGCACCACGGCCATTATGATCGCGAAGGCGATTCCCCCGAGAACCAGTGCGACGGCCAAACCGATCAATTCGTCGCGAAACCATCCGGCGAACGTTTGATTTGAGAGGTCGTACTGGTGTTCGCGGAAGAAGCCTTCGTACACCGTGAGAGGAAACATCAGGACAGCGGTCGCGACGGCGAACTCGCACCAGTAAATAAAGGATCGAAGCCAACGAAATCTTGTGGCGCGCTCCGCCAGGACGCGCATTCGCGCAGAGAGTCGCGTTTCGAGAAGCAAGAACATTACCCCTACCGTGTAGAGAAAATCCCAGAGGAGTAACCAGTACCCGCCCTCGAAGTAGGCGTCGGACTTGGCGCGCGCTCCCTCAGCTACCGTCGACAGCCATGCGTCTGTTGCGGCAAATGCGTCGAAGTGGGCCGATGCCTGCGCCGCGGCGGGCACATCAGGCGTTCGGGGCGCATTGCCAAAAGCTGTTGCGCTAAGCAGCAGGACTGCAAATAATGGCCGTATTGGAACCATGCTCATGTGTGCCACCGCCGGGATTACCGGAAACCGGCGCGAACGCGAATCTGGGCTATCATGAAGGCATCATACGAGACAGGAGAAATTGATGGGACCGGTCGGCGGACAGGAAATGCTTGTGATCTTGCTGATCGCGCTGCTCCTGTTTGGCCCGAAGAAACTGCCGGAACTGGCCCGGATGCTGGGCAAAGCGGTCAGCGAGTTCCGCCGAGCCAAGAACGAGCTGAAATCGACGTTCGAGTCTCACATGTATGAACTCGAGAGAGAAACCCGCGGCGATACGGGGTCCGCTCCCGCAAAGACTGTACATTCACCCGTATCATTTCCCTACCCTTCTGATGAACTCGGCCCTTACAATGCGAACTCTGAACTTACCGCAGGCCCATCGTCCGAGCAAGCTGACGCGTTCCGGCCATTGGCTACCAGCGGCGAAGGCGAGGGGCGCGACATCTCTTCCGTCGAAAGCCCTCCCGTGCCGGACACAGTACCGCGTAACGGTACGCAGCCGGCGCGCGACGTAGCAAGCCTTGCGAAAGAGGAACGGCTCAGTTAGCGATTGAGTGCCGATGCCCGACGAACCTGAGGAGCAATCCGCTCCGGAACAAGAATCCGCGCGTTCAGACGGAGCGCCGGCCTACTCTCGAGAAGAACTAGAGAGCACGCCTGCATACAGCAGCTCTTCCGATCCTTATGGACACGCGGCTGAGCCCCTCATCCTGGAAAAAAGTCCGGAAACAATCGCAATCGCATCGCCGCCTCAAAATCCGATAGCGACCCAAAGTCAAGTCCCTGCCCGAAGGCCTCCACCACCGCCGCCGCCTGTTGTTGAGGAAGACGAGGAAGACGACGAGGAGAGGGGCATGCTCCGAATGTCGTTTATGGAGCACCTGGAAGAGCTGCGGGCGCGAATATTGAAGGCGCTTCTGGGCTTGGTTGTGGCGTTCATTGCCAGCCTGTTTTTCACGACGCAGTTGTGGCGCATCGTTTCCGAACCCGCCGTAGCCGCCCTGAGGCACCTCGGCATCAACCCTCCACACCTGGTCGCGATCACGCCGATGGAGCAGTTCAATATTATCTGGCTGAAACTCCCGCTGCTCGTTTCCCTATTTCTCGGGTCGCCGTGGGTCCTGTACCAGGTTTGGGCATTCATTTCTCCGGGTTTGTACAGGCGCGAAAAAAGATGGGCGGCGCCGTTCATTCTTTGCACGGCAGGGCTCTTCATCGCCGGAGGACTGTTCGCCTATTTCGTCGTTTTCCGATACGGGCTCGAGTTCTTGCTGGGCATTGGGCGCAACGCCAACGTGACTCCGATGGTTTCGATCAACGAGTATTTCGACCTGTTTGTCAACGTGACTCTCGGTGTCGGCCTGGTGTTCGAGATGCCGGTGATTATCTTTTTCTTGACCGTGCTGCGCCTTGCATCCCCGCGATTTCTCATCCGGCACAGCCGCTACGCGATCCTCGCAATCGTCATTATCGCCGCGGTTGTCACACCCACGCCTGACGCCTTCAACATGATGATTTTCGCCGTTCCCATGGTCATGTTGTTTTTCGTTGGCGTGTTTGCGAGTCATTTGCTCGTGCTGAAACGCGAAGGCAAGAAATTCCCCTGGTGGAAAGTCGTTCTGGTCATCGTCGTCGCATTGCTGGTGATTGCCGGCGCGATAGCGTTGCTGATCTATCGCTATCACTATCACGTGCTCTATAAATGGCCTTACTTGGTACGGTGAGATCGCGGCTCACAGACGTATAACGCCAGAGCGCAGCGCCTCCCAGCAAGCCATCCTCGTTCGGCACGCGCGTTGCATTTTTGGGCAGCGCGAAATCGATTCGGGCGGCATTCCCGCCGCCGATGTATAGGTGATCGTAATTGAATAACGCCTCAAGTTGGACGATCGCCTTTTCTAAGAGCTTATTCCAACGCTTGCGCCCATGCGCTTTCAGACCGCGTATGCCCAGGAAATCTTCGTAGGTTTTGTTCTTGCGCCACGGATGATGAGCTAGCTCGAGACCAGGAACCAAATGCCCGTCCGTGAACAAAGAAGAACCGAACCCCGTCCCCAACGTGATTGCGAGCTCGACACCGCGGCCCCGTATGGCTCCATACCCTTGAACGGCGGCATCGTTCGCTACACGCACCGGCTTTTTCCACTGTCTCTCCAGTACGCTCTGCAGATCCAAGCCCACCCACTTCGGATGAAGATTGTGCGCCGTCAGAATCGTGCCGCGCTTCACGACGCCGGGGAAGCCCACCGACGCGCGATCGAAGCGACCCAGATTGTTAGCCATCCCATCCAAGAGTTTAAGTACGGCCGCGGGCGTCGCAGGGTTGGGCGTCAGTTCGCGCAATTTCTCGCTCGCTGGCTTACCGCCCGCGTCTAATAAAAGTTCCTTAATACCAGTACCACCAATATCAATTGCAAGAGTGGTTACACTTTCCGCTGGGGTTCGCATATCGCCAATGTAGCTGAAGGCGTCTAAGAATGTAATTTTTGCCAGGCAACCGGTTGCAACCGTTGCAACGCCTTGAGCCGTCGTAATGATGTGGGTTTGGCATTGAGGGTGCTCCTTTTCAGTATGAGTAATCCATTTCAAAGAGGAGATTTATATGAATCTTAATCTGCGGTCGCTCTCGATTGGTGCCTTGGCGATAGGCGGTATCGCCCTCGTCGGTGCGGCGTTCATGCCGGCGGCTCACGCTGATGCCTGGGACAAAATGACCATCGTCACCGTGAATGAACCGATCATCGCCGGCAACAAGGTCCTCGATCCCGGCACATACGTCTGGAAGCTTTACAATTCGCCATCCGAACGGCACGTTGTGCAGATTTTCGACAGAGATCAGCGGCACCTAGAGACAACGATCTTAGCTATCCCGAATTACCGGCTCCAACCGACTGGGCACACCCAGTTTGCGTTCTGGGAAACCCCTGCCGGTGTGCCCAAAGCAGTGCGGGCGTGGTTTTATCCGGGTGACAACTTTGGACAAGAATTTCCGTATCCGAAGAAGTTAGTTGCGCAGCTTGCTTCAGCGGTCCCGGTACCCGTGCCTTCGAATTATACGGAGCCTGCACCTGCTCCCGCGGCAGCGCCAGAACCAGCACCGGCACCCGAAGCTCAACCGGAACCTGCGCCGGCTCCTGCTCCCGCTCCCGAGCCACAACCTCAACCTGAACCCCAGGCGCAGGCCCAGCCCACTGCACCCGCCGCGCCTGCCCAGCCTGCGGCGTTGCCTCACACTGCTAGTTTCAATCCGTTGATTGGACTTTTCGGGTTGATCTCGTTGAGTCTTGCCGGCCTGCTTGGTATTGCGACGAAACGCGCTTAGCGCCACCCGTTCTGTACCAATAGCAACCTTGGATTAACGCCTGGCGCTCACGCGTCAGGCGTTTTTCTCATCGCGGCAGGATGCGAAACATGCGAACGACGATCGGAATGACCATATTCGTCTGTCATGCTTTTCACAGCGGGCTTCGCCGTTTCGCAAGAGTCACCAGCGTGGCGAAAATGTATTTACCATTCATGACAATGTCGATCTTGTACTTCTCGACGTGAGTGTGAAAGACCCCAAAGGCGGATATGTGAGCGGATTGCGCCGCTCCAATTTTCACGTCTTCGAGGACGGCCGCCCAATTACAATAACGCAATTTGCTAATGCGGACGCGCCCGTCACGGTCGGTCTCGTGGTCGACAACAGCGGGAGCATGCGCCTCAAAAGACCCGAAGTGATCATGGCAGGGTTGGCGTTCGCAAAACAGAGCAACCCGCAGGATGAATTTTTCGTTGTGAACTTCAACAACACGGTGACTCCCGGGCTTCCGGATACCATGCCCTTCACCGACGACCTCCAGACCCTGCGCGCCGCTTTGTACTACGGACAAGCGATCGGTCAGACTGCTCTGTATGACGCAATCGCGTATGCGCTGAAACATCTGGTGCTGAGCCATCGCGATAAACGAACACTTGTAGTTGTAAGCGATGGCGGCGATAATGTCAGTAAGATCACTCTGCCGGAGCTGATGAGAACGATAGAAGCTTCTCGCGCGACGATTTATACGGTCGGCCTATTTGATCCCGAGGATCATGACCGTGATCCGGCTGTCCTTCGCAAGCTCGCTGCCGCCACCGGCGGCGAGTATTTTGAACCGGAGCGTTTGGACGATATTGTTCCCGTTTTCGCAAAGATTTCGAAAGACATCCGACATCGATATACCGTTGGGTACGTTCCGGATGAAACCGGCAACACACGGCCCGTTCGTCTCGTGAAGGTGACTGCCGAGGACGCGCATCACCGCAAGTTGATCGCTCGAACCCGCACGCGCTATACCGTAACTCCAGTTTCAGAATTGCTCCCGCAGCAGAGCGTTTCACATCCACGGAGAAAAAAGTAGACATGGGAAACGGTCCCACATTGGTCAGGTACGCAGACCGGCCATACTTGACAAGGCCGGGGCTGCACAGCCATAACCGGCAGCGCGGCTTTGTTGAAAGCCGCACAAGTTCTAGAGCGCTGCGCGTCGTCCGCACGATCCTGCTCGTATTCGGCTTATGCGCAGTCGGTTACTACTGCTACTCTCTGTGCGATCAGTATGTCTATCAAGCGTACGAGAACTGGGCTTTCGACCAGCAGATTGCCGGCCGCAAAGCCGTGAGCTTCGCCGATTACGTCCGCGAACAGACCCCGTTCGGTTTTCTCTCACGGAGCGGGCATCCTGTAACAGCTTCCAGCCCTCAAGGTCCGACGCTTCGCACGGCAGAACGTGTGCCGGCCCCGCAGCAAGGATCCGTTTTGGGGCGGGTTAGCATCGGGCGGCTGAATGTGTCGGCTATGGTCCGCGAGGGCGTGGACGCGCAAACATTGAAGCTAGCCGTCGGCCACGTGCCTTCGACCGCGCTGCCGGGACAAGTCGGAAATTTTGCGATCGCAGCGCATCGGGATACTCTCTTTCGAGCGTTGAAGGACATCCGCAAGGGCGATAGTGTCACGTTCCAATCTCCCACGAAGACTTACCAATATCAGGTCGTCTCGACGGAGATCGTCAAGCCCTCGGAAACAAGCGTTCTGCAGCCCGAAGGGGATCAGAAGCTGTTGACGATGATCACTTGTTATCCGTTCTACTATGTCGGCGCGGCACCGAAGCGTTTCATCGTGCAGGCAAAACTTGTCAGCGCTGATCCGGGGCCGGCGCCATCCGTCGCGCACCCTCAGGAACAACCCGCAGCTACGAATGCAGGCGCGGCAACCACGTCAACCGCCTCGCGCGAGGCAGGAAGGGCTTCCCGTGTACACGCCTTCTCGTTCGAAGGCAGTCCGAAGCCCGAATAATCAGGCTCCAAAGCCGAAAAAGAAACACGGTTTCTTCCGTAAGATCTTCCATCGAAGCTAAACCGCAAGCGTCAAAACCCCTGTTATACTTCGTTTGGATCTTGGGAGGTCGTCTAATGGTAGGACTGCAGACTCTGGATCTGCGTATCGGGGTTCGAGTCCCTGCCTCCCAGCCATTGATTCCCAACGACTTCCCTGAAATAATCTGAATCGCTTCCAGCGATTAAAAATAAGATAATCTTCCGGTCGGCTCGCGTGTTCGATGGCGAATCGGAAGCGTTGCGCGAGGGCGCGGACGTGGTGGTTGCGAGCGGGCTCATCCAAGAAATTTCCGAGCGGCCGGTTGACGCAGACACCGGGACGGAGGTCGTCGAGTGCGGAGGCCGGGTGCTCATGCCGGGCCTGATCGATGCACATGTCCACGTTTATGCGGCGGGGTTGAACCTTATTCGTGCAGTGCAGTGGCCGGTCTCCTATCTAGCTCATTTCGCCGCCCGGTTTCTGCATGCGTGCCTGGATCGCGGCTTCACCACTGTCCGCGATGTGGGAGGCGCCGATGTCGGGCTTGCTTCGGCAATAAAAGACGGACTGCTTGATCGCGTGCCGAGGATGTTATATGGCGGACGGGTGCTCACGCAAACGGGTGGTCACGGCGACTTCCGCCCGGGCGATTATGCCCTCGACCTAGCGCAGTGTTGCGGCTGCTCGTTTCATGGGGACTCACTCGCGGTCATTGCCGACGGCGTCGACGAGGTTCGCCGGGCGGTTCGGGAAGAACTCCGCCGCGGTGCGTCCCGTATAAGATGAATTCGCCCTCCGCGCCCGCGTGCTCCCGACGATCGACATCCTTCGCTCGGCGTGCGTCGTGAATGCGAAGCTGTTAGGCCAGCCGGGGCATCTTGGCTGCATTCGGGCGGGTGCAGCGGCAGATCTGCTCGTCGTGGACGGCAGCCCTCTGGAAGACATCTCCATTCTCGGCGACGGGGGAGCGCGCATTCGGTGATCATGAAAGACGGTCGGTTTCACAAACGCACACTGACGAAAGCCGTAGCGGCCATCTCTGACATCTAACCCTCTTTAGCAGGGAGGGGAATTGTCTATGCGCCTTCAACCTGCTACCCTACGCCTTTCCGCTTGAAAATCTCAATTCTTTTAGGGGTGGCCGTGTGGACGGCCGCGATCCCCTCACTCTGCTTTGCACAAACAGAAACTTTCACTCTCGCTGGCAGAGTTTTGAACGTCTCTTCCGGTGCCCCGGTGCGAAGAGTACTGGTGCAGTTGGACGGCGATCCGAAACCGCTAGCTGTCCTGTCCGACGATCAGGGCGCGTTTCGCTTCGAACGTCTTTCTGCCGGCGACTATAGCCTGACAACATCGAAACCTGGCTTTCGACTGGCGAGTTCCCAACCGCAGACTGAGTTCCAGTCACTTACGCTTGGACCTTCTAAAACGGATATCAATGTGATGCTCGAGCCGCTCGCATCCATTGATGGACGCGTCCTCGACAATGATGGAGACCCCGTGCCGCAAGCACAGATTGATCTATTCACAAGATCCATTGCGAATGGGCTGGAAGAGGTTTCAACAGCTCGTTCTGTAGTCACCGACATGGCGGGCTGGTTTCAGGTTATGGAATCTTGAACCCGGAGACTACTATCTGCGGGCGGCCGGGAGCTGGGGAGAAACGCGCTTTTTCGTTGGGCAGGGCACTCAAGAGAGCTCGGATTCGACTCTCCGGCTGGGCTATTACGGTGGTGGCACAAGCTTGAAGGACACAAGTCCGTTTCACTTAAACGCCGGTGAAAATATTCAAGCCAGTTTCTCCCTGGCAGTCGTTCCTGCATACAACATCTCCGGCAATGTTTCCAATTTCCAGATCTATCGGCCCTTAGACTTCGAGCTGATTGATGCGAACGGCGACAAGCTCAAGATACCGGCGAAGGTAAACATGCAAACCGGGGATTTCGTTCTTCCTCACATCGCCTCGGGCGCCTACACGTTGCGCGTGACGCAGGATGGCGGAAACATGAAGACGCGCGATGAAGTGCGCGTTGCTGTTGCCGCAGTTGACGTGCGAGGCGTGAACCTTGCCCTTTCAGCCGGGCCAGCGATCACGGGCAGCGTTCAGGAGGTGGAGAGGAATGAAAACAACGCCTCCGGAGCCGTCATCGAGTTGACGGGCATGAACCCGAATGACCGAGATAGCTACGTCATGTCCACCGGCGACGACGGCTCGATGCCGCTCATAAATGTGTTTCCAGGCACCTACAACATTCGTGTATTTTGCTTCAGTGGCTACGCGGTATCCTTGCTCGCCGGAGAGGAGGACTTGCTGAACACCCACAAGCTGAAAGTGGACCGCAGTCCCCTCGCGCTCGACCTCACCTGCAGTAATAAAACTGGCACTGTCAGCGGTTCAGTGCAACTCGCAACTTCAGGCTCTCCCCTCGAAGTGCTCTTTCTTGACTCTTCCGGCAGACAGGACCCCGCCGTCAGTCCGGTCCGCCCGGACGGCGCGTTTGAGGTGGTACTTGCACCAGGAATATACAGGGCTCGCGTACTTGCGGAGGCCGATCAGATCGAATATCGCAATCCGGACGTCGCAAGTCGGTTGCAAAGTGGAGAGCAAGTAGAGGTGAGTGCTGGAGCCACCGTGAACTTGACGTTGAAGGGACCCGGAAGATGAGATTCGCTGCACCTGCTGTGACGTGTATTTGCTTTTTGGCAACGTGGCTGTTCGCACAGAAAAGTCCGCAGGAAGGCATGTTCGAAGTCTCGGGTCAAGTAGTGGCTCTCGATACTGGCCAGCCGCTTGACAGGATCGACGTCAGTATCGCGGATACGGCTGTTGGTGATCGCCAGTGGCACGCAGTCACGCAGGCCAATGGACAGTTCCGGTTCCTCGTCCCCCAAGGGAAATACCGCCTATCGGGCGAACGGAACGGCATCCCGCGCCAAGTCTTCGGACAGGGTGCCTACGGCTTCGGGTCGTCGGTGATTGTGGGTCACAACTCAACTGCTGGCCTGCGGTTCGAGATGTATTTACCGGCTGCGATTCGAGGAACAGTGCTGGACGAAGCCGGAGAGAGCGCCGAGAATGCATTGGTTCAATTGGTGAAAGCCGAAGTCATAGCGGGTGAGAGGCGCATGGTGGCACTTGCCACGGCATACGCCGACGATCGCGGCCAATATCGTTTTGCGGGTTTGACGCCCGGCAAATATTATGTAGGAGCCTCTGGCAGGCCATGGTATAGCGCCGATCTCAAAGCGAACGGAGATTCGAATCTGGCGCATAAGTGTTTCGCGCCCGTCTTCTACGCAAACGCAACTCTGCCCAATGCTGCCACTCCAATCACGCTGAAATCCGGTGAGGAATTTGTGGCGGATATGAGCGTTACCGCCGTTCCGGGTACGGACGTGACACTCGCGCCTGCGGACAGCGCAGAGGAGGCTGGCAGCCTCGAGCGAATCCAATACGCGGTGCGCCGACAAGTCGCGAAGAGCTCTCCATGGGTGCAATATGCCGGCTGGTGGGACGCATCAACTGTGACTAGCGTTCCATACGGAGATTACCGGCTGGAGGCGTTTGGCCTACGAAACGGTACGCCAGTCTATGATCTCGTTTTGCTTGATGCCGATAGTCCCGAGGCAGAAGTAGAACTGAGCCTCAAGCCAGCCCCAGCTGTTACAGGCACGCTGAAGGGCGATCTGGGCGACCACTTTTCTCATCTTCAGGTGAAGCTCCTGCTCGTGGATTTTGAAGGACGTCGAAGTTCGCCCACGCTAATCCGAGGCACGGGACCGTTTGCGTTCCCGGTGACATCGCCGGGTACCTACGCGCTCATGCTTCGAGATGCGCCTGGTTTTTACATTAACCGTCTTACGATTGACGGAGTCGATCAGAGATCCCTCGACCTTGAGATTCAGGCCGATCACGCCCCGAAACTGGTAATTCAATTGAGCCCGGAAGCCGGAAGAATTGAAGGCCTCGTCCTCGCCCGAGGCAAACCAGCTCCCGGAACTCTCGTTGTACTCGAGCCCAAATCTGGCGAAGTCAACGGATTCCGATCCGCCGCGTTCGAGACGGACAGCGATGGAAGCTTTAGCTTCGACAGTATTCCACCGGGCGAGTATGTCCTTGTGACCTCAGCCGACACGGAACTCGAATACGCGAATCCGGCTGTCATTAAGCGGCTCGAAGCCACTGGGGTTCTCATTACCGTTGGGAAGCGGAGCAGGCTCAAGATGGATCTGCAGCTCAGCTCGCCGTAGACTATAGCCGGAATACCTGAAAATGTCCTACTTGTGCGCCCCTACCGCCTGATGCTTCCACGCATACAGTGGAAATTTCTTAGTCAACGCTCCCACCCGCTTGCGTGCGTCGCGGATCGCTTCTTCCGATTTCACGTTCTCAATCACGCTTCCGATCAGCTCACCGACTTCCGTCATTTCGGGTTCTCGGAAACCGCGTGTCGTGACTGCCGGACTCCCGAGGCGAATACCGCTCGGGTTGAGCGGGGGGTTCACATCGAAGGGAATCGCGTTCTTATTCACTGTGATGTACGCTTCATCGAGCGCCTTTTCGGCTTCCTTGCCTTTCAGGCCTTTTGAAAAGACGTCGATCAGGAACATGTGCGAATCCGTGCCACCGCTGACGACGCGCACGCCCTGATTCTGAAGCGATTTCGCCAGCGCTTTTGCGTTGCGCGACAACCTGGCGCTGATACGATCGAAACTCTTCCGAAGCCGCTTCCAAAAAGCAGACCGCCTTCGCCGCGATGATATGCACCAACGGGCCGCCTTGTGCGCCAGGAAAAACAGCTCGATCAATCGCCGCGCCAAATTTTTCCTTCGCAAAGATCACGCCCGAACGGGGACCGCGCAGCGTCTTGTGTGTGGTGGAGGTCACGATATCCGCGTACTCACACGGATTCGGATAGACGCCCGCCGCGATCAAGCCGGAATAGTGCGCCATATCGACGAGAAACACGGCCCCAACTGCATCGGCTATCTTGCGGAAACGGGCGAAATCGATGATCCGTGAATATGCGCTGGCGCCGGCAATGATCATTTTGGGCCTGTGCTCCTCGGCAACCTTGGCCACTTCGTCGTAATCAATCAGTTCATCGTCACGACGAACCCCATAAGCGACGACCTTGTAGAGTTTTCCGGAAAAATTGAGAGGATGGCCATGAGTCAAATGCCCGCCATGCGCTAAATTCATTCCCAGAATCGTATCGCCAGGCTGGAGAACCGATGCATATGCCGCTTCGTTTGCCTGCGAACCGGAATGAGGCTGTACGTTCACGTACTCCGCATTGAAGAGCGCCTTGGCCCTCTCGCGGGCAAGCTTCTCAACATCGTCGACGAACTCGCAACCGCCGTAATACCGCTTGCCTGGGTACCCTTCCGCATACTTGTTCGTGAAAACGCTGCCCGCGGCTTCGAGAACCGCTTCCGAGGTGAAATTCTCACTCGCGATCAATTCAAGGCGCGTGTCCTGGCGCTCCAGCTCGTGTTGAATTGCCGCGTAAATCTCCGGATCCACTTCCGACAGGGGGCGCGCCATCCGTTCCAGTGCATTCATAATCTTGTTTCCTCGTCCAATCGCTTCTTGATCTAGAGAATTTTCTTCCCCATCGCCGACATCACCAGCTCGACGCCCAGCAGCGCGGTCCGGTTTGCCTCATCCAGAACTGGATTCACTTCCACAATTTCCATCGACAATACATCGCTGCAATCGCAGAGAGTTTCCATGGCGAGATGTGCTTCCCGATATGTCATGCCGCCGCGAACCGGAGTGCCCACCCCCGGCGCCTCAACTGGATCCACCGAATCCATATCCAGCGATACATGAAAACCCGCCGTGCCTTCACCTGCTACGGAGATGGCCCGTTCCATGACGGTACGCAACCCGCGCTCGTCGATGTCGCGCATCGTGAACGCGGTGATGCCCATCTCGCGAACGAATTCGCGCTCCCGGATATCCACGTCGCGGATCCCGACGAGGGCGACGTTTTTTCCTTCCAGCTTGGGGGAATATCCAAATATGTTTGTGAGCTTCGCGGGGCCTTTGCCCAGACAACAAGCCAGCGGCATGCCGTGGACGTTCCCACTGGGGCTCGATTCAGGAGTGTTCATGTCCGCGTGCGCATCGATCCAGATCATGCCGATCTTCTCATTCCTTTGGCGAAACCAGCGCGAGAGACCCGATACCGTGCCCACCGCGATCGAGTGGTCGCCGCCAAGCACCATCGGGAACTCATTCGAATCCAGCACGGGCTGTAGCATTTCGGCCAGTTTCGTGCAAGCGCTCGCGATTTGCCCCAAATACTTCGCATTCTCCGGGCCAGGATCCGTCCCTTCCTGCTGTGCGACTGCGACGTTTCCAAGATCATCGATTTGATAACCGAGCGATTCCAGCTTCCCGTTCAGCCCGGCCAGGCGCAAAGCCGAAGGACCCATGTCCACGCCTCGCCGGCCTGCACCCAAATCGAGCGGCGCGCCGATAATCGCAATCTTGGAACGCCGCGTCTGAGTTCCCGATGCCATATCGCAGCGCCCAATCTATGGTCTCGTTCGGTACAGCATGCGCGGATACGGAATCGTCTCCCGCACGTGCTCCAGGCCGCCCATCCATGCCACAAAACGCTCGACGCCCATTCCGAAACCGCCATGGGGCACCGTCCCGAACCGGCGGAGATCCAGATACCACTCGAAAGCCTCGCGAGGCAGCTTATGCTCCTCGAGACGCCGCTCGAGCAATGCCAGGTCATGGATGCGCTGCCCGCCGCCTACGAGTTCTCCATAGCCTTCGGGCGCGATGATATCGACTCCCAGTGCAAGCTCGGGCCGCTGCTCGTCCGGTTGAAAATAGAATCCTTTGATTTCGGTCGGGTAGCGATCGACGATCACCGGCCGGTCGAAATCCTCGGTAAGCAGCGTCTCATCCGTATTCCCGAAATCGCCGCCCCATTTGATTTCGCTGCCCTTCGATTGAAGCAGCGTGACCGCCTCGTCATAGCTCATGCGGGGAAACGGCGCCCTCACCGCTTCGAGCTTGGACGTATCGCGTTCCAGTACTCGCAGCTCCTCTCCGCAGTTTTCGAGGACCTCGCCCGACGACAAAAACGATCAGCTCTTCCGCCACCCGTTTCACTTCTTCGAGATCCGCGTACGCCATCTCCGGCTCGACCATCCAAAATTCCGTTAGATGCCGGCGGGTTTTCGACCGTTCGGCTCGGAATGTTGGTCCAAAGCAATACACTTTGCCGAAGGCCATGATGTTCGCTTCGTTGTAAAGCTGGCCGGATTGCGTTAAATAGACCTTTTCGTCGCCGAAGTAATCCACCTCGAACAGTGTCGTCGTGCCTTCGCAAGCAGCAGGCGTGAAGATTGGAGTATCGACCAATGTAAAGCCATTCGAGTCGAAGTAATTGCGTATGGATCGGATCACCTGGTGACGCACGCGAATTGCCGCATGCTGCCGCCGGCTGCGCAGCCACAGATGGCGATGGTCCATCAGAAAGTCCACGCCATGCTCTTTCGGAGTGATCGGATAAGGATGATCTTCGCTGACGCGCTGAATGACATTCACCCCGGTTACATCCAGCTCATAACCGCCCGGAGCGCGTGACTCGGCGCGCACGGTTCCCGTTATTTCCAATGAGCTTTCTTGGGTGAGGTTTTTGAGAGCATCAAAGACAGGTTCGGGAAGGTTGTTGCGAAACGCGACACACTGCATAAGTCCCGTGCCATCGCGAATGATCGGAAACACAATTTTCCCGGATTTACGAAGATTGTAGAGCCATCCTTGGATTCGGACACACCGGCCCTCGTTCGCGCGAGCCTCGTTGATGCGAATCTTCGGAACAGGAGCACCCGGCGACTTGGCTTCGGCTACCTCGGGCGGCGACACTGCTGGCCGGTCGGTGCTCATACCTGGTTCATCAACTCGTCCGCGCTGCGTTTTGCTTCGTCAATCAACTGATCCATTTGCGGCGGTTCTTTGAGCTCCAGCATGAGCGGATACTGATCGGAACGGGACGCGAGGAGTCGCATGGTTCGCTGCCAATCGATGCTGCCCTTCCCCGGAAACAGATGCTGATCTTCGCTGCCGTCGTTATCGTGAATGTGGGTGGAACGGATGCGTTCCTTCATCAGCGCGAACTCGCTGTCGATGCCATTCGACATATGCGCGTGACCGGCATCAAAACAGAAGTTCAGCTTCAAGTGAGTCATCGCCAGAAAATCGTTCAGCCGCTGGGCTGAGGACAACTCATTGGGCGTATTCTCGAGCAGGACCTCGACCCCGCGCTGCTGCGCGAATACCCGAATCTCATCGAGAGATGAAAATGCGGCATCGGTTCTGCGTTCTTCGAACTCCTGGCCCGCAACCCCCAAATGCACGATGATGTAGCGAAACGGAATCACATCCGCGATTTCAAGCGCGCGCTTGATTTCATCCACCATTGTCATCCGCCGGGCTTTAACGGGCTCAGTGATGTCGATGACAGCATGTGGCCCGGAACGCCCCCACACATCGTCGCTGTACATAGGCGCATGCAAAGAGTGCAGCTTCAATGGCGCGTCTCGAAACCAATGGCCGAGTTCGTTGACTTGCGCCTTGTCGCGATAATCGATGTGCTGGCGCGCGCAGAAAATTTCCACGGCCGGGAATCCTACATCCCAAACCCGATCAAGCCATACCGTGGTTAAGCGATGCCGAACAAACAGGTGGGTAGAAAGGATGGGCTGCATCAAAGCTTTTGACGAGCCGCCGCTAGTACCCAGCTACTTTCCCGTGAAGCTTTGACTCGGTCCCACCCTCGAGCACTCCGTTGTTGATCACGATAGCTTCCACCCGCGCCACCCCATCGATCGGCTTCACGTCATAACCCATCGCGATCAAGGCCTGCCTTGCCGCCGCCGGGAAGCCATTTTGCAGGTACAACGTGCCGGGCTTCCACTGCTCATGAAAGCGCGGCAAATCGACCGCATCTTGCACGTTCATATGGAAATCGATCACGTCGAGAACCACTTCAAGAACCCCATTCGTGATCCTCGAGCCACCCGGCGCGCCGACCACCATGAACAGTTTGTTGTTTTTCGTAACGATCGTTGGGGTCATGGAAGAGAGCGGACGTTTTCCAGGCTCGATAGCGTTTGCTTCGCCTCCTACCAGGCCAAACATGTTCGGAGTGCCGGGTTTCGCCGCGAAATCGTCCATCTCGTCATTCAACAGAAATCCCAGGCCGGGCGCGGTGATTCCGTTCCCGTATGTGTTGTTGAGCGTGTAGGTGACAGCGACCGCGTTGCCTTGCGCATCGACGACGTTGTAATGAGTGGTCTGCTGTTTTTCGATCCACGAAATGCTTGCAGTCTCGATCTTCGGCAGCCCTGGTTCGATAATGTCGCTGGGAGTGGCGCGCATTGCGTCGATGGTGCCTCGCCGCCAGCTCAGATACCGCGGATCGAGCAGTTGCTTCACCGGAACGTTGTAGAAGGCCGGATCACCGAGATACTCGCTTCGGTCCGCGAAATATCGCCGCATCGCCTCAGCTTCCCAATGAACCGCTTTCGGAGAATCCGGCCCGTCGCTTTCGTAAGTCGTGCCGTCAAGCATTCCCATCATCTGCAGCAACCCGATTCCGCCCGCGCTCGGGGGCGGGGAGGTGATGATGTGAAATCCTTTATAGTCTCCCGTCAGTGGCTCGCGCTCGATCACTTTGTAAGCCTTTAAGTCCTCGAGCGTAATGAGACCGCCGTGCGCAGCCATTGCCGCCGCGAGCCGCCTCGCTGTTACGCCCTCATAAAATTCCTTCGCGCCGTTCTGCGATATGCGCGCGAGGGTCGCGGCAAGCTCCGGTTGTTTGAACGTTTCTCCGGCTGTGTACGCGTGGCCGTCTCGCAGGAAAATGCGGCGAGATTCGGGATCGCTGCGAAGCGGGCTCGCTTCGTTATCTTCGCCCCGCCGGAGAGACGCCGCGAACGGCTCGCTTACCGTAAAGCCGTCCCGGGCCAGTTGGATGGCTGGGGCGAGAAGCTCGGACCACTGCTTGCTCCCGAACTTCTTGTATGCAGCTTCAAACCCGGCAACAGATCCTGGAACACCAGAGGAACGCCAACCGAAAATACTGTCGCGCGTAGGGTTGCCATCCGGTCCGATATACATCTCCCGCGTCGCCTTCTGCGGCGCTGCTTCGCGAAAATCGAGAAATGCGGTTTGCCCATTCGCCATGCGGACGAGCATGAAGCCGCCGCCCCCGATGTTACCGGCCGACGGGTGTGTAACCGCCAGCGCGAATCCAACCGCGATCGCCGCATCAACTGCGTTCCCGCCGCTTTTGAGGATTTGAACGCCCACATCCGCCGCGAGCGGCTCTTGCGCACCGACCATCCCGTGGCTTGCCCGAACGGGCTCTTTGCCGATCAGCGGCGAGACGCAGATGCAGACTGCAGCGACTGCAAGTGCCGCGGTAACACGCCTGATTTGCATACCGAACTTCAGAATCGAAGAGCGCCTAAGCCGGTGTCAGCTTGCGTAATCGCGCCGTCAGCCGACTTTTGTAGCGCGCCGCCGTGTTCTTTTTTATAATGCCCCACTTGGCCGCCCGATCGACGAGTGAAAACGTGGCCGGAGCCACTTTGCGAGCACCGTCCGCATCTTTATGCTCGATCAAGCGGCGCATCGCGCGAATTTGGTGACGGAGCCGCGATTTGCGCATCCCGTTGATCGCGGTTTTGCGCTCCGTCATTCGGACGCGCTTCAGCGCGGAAACCGTATTTGCCATAGAGAAATCTACGAACCTGCCTTGCTTGAAAAGTACAACTCTTAGAATAGCCGAGGCGCAAAGCGCACCTTAGTAATTCGATTGGATTACTGTGCGCCGCTGATGCAATTCGCTGCGGATCGCGTGTGAGAGATTCTTGCCTCCACTGCGCTACAACTAGAATTGTCGCGTCTGCAAGCTTCACGCCTGTTACAAATTCAGCAAATGATTAAGCGTTTTTCATTATGTCTCTCAACGGGAGCCACGCTGGGCGCGCTGGCACTCGCGGTCTGGGCTGCCTCAGTACCAGTTCATGACTGGCGAATCGCTGGTCCATTCGGCGGCACCGCGACTGCGATCGCCATCGATCCGAAACATCCGAAAATTCTGCTCGCCGGCGCGCGCAATTCTTTGCTCTTTGAAAGCGACGATGCCGCGGAGCATTGGGACCCGCTGAATCTTCCCAAGCGCACGCTGGGCGAGGTCACATCCATCCTCATCGATCCCGCGGATTCCGATCATTACCTGGTTGGAATGATCGCAGGTTTCGGGGCCGGATTGTTCGAGAGTCACGATCGGGGTAAGAACTGGATCGCGGTCAAAGAGCTTCGCGATATCGGCGTACGCGCGCTTACCGCCTCGGCCAGTCAGCCCTCCCGCTTCGTTGCGGGCACGCTTCAAGGCGTGATGTTGAGCGACGATTCCGGAAAAACCTGGAAGCGCATCTCGGATCCCGGAAATCCCGAAATGCAGGGCATCACGGCCGTGGCGATCGATCCCAAGGATCCGGACATTATCTATGCCGGAACACCTCATCTTCCCTGGAGAACCAGCGACGGCGGCAAGACCTGGGAATCGATTCACACCGGCATGGTCGATGATTCTGACGTGTTCTCCATTTATGTGGACCCGACGGTTCCGAATGATGTCTTCGCGAGCGCTTGCAGCGGCATTTACTCGACCATAGATCGGGGAGACGTTTGGCATAAGCTGCTCGGGATCCCGAACACGTCACGCCGCACCCACGTAGTGCGCGAAGATCCGGCTCTACCGGGGACCATTTACGCGGGAACAACCCTCGGTCTGTTCAAATCGACTAATGGGGGGACTACCTGGAAAACTCTGAACGATGCACAGGTGAATGCGCTGGCCTTTGACCCGTCCCAAAGTCGAACGATGTACCTGGCGATGGAATATGACGGTCTGGGTAAAAGCGAGAATAGCGGCGAGACAATTCGACTCGCCAATGACGGATTCGCGGATCGCAATATTGTTTCAGTAACTGCATCCGCATCCCGTTTTTATGCAGTGCAAGCTTCGGGGGGCATTTTTGTCAGCAGCGACCGCGGCGATTCCTGGTCGCCATTCCCGACGACCCGCGCGCTCGAGGGCGTGCGCCTGACAAGCATCACGCCGTCGAGCGATGACCATACTCTGATCGCTGCAAGTCTCCATCAACTTTACAAATCTGGCGACGAAGGAAAGACCTGGAAGACCGTCCCGATTCGTGTGATTGAACCTCCCAAGCCTGTAGTACAGAAACCGGCGATGCGCTCGAGCCGAACGCCGCATGGGACCCGGCGCCCAACCAGGGCCGCAAAGCCGCGCGTGATCTTCCGGACGGTTCTGCCGCAGGAGATTAACGCGCTTTATTTGGTGAAGAACGGGACCAAAGATATGATATTCGCCGCAACCGACCTGGGCCTCCTCAGAAGCAGCGACCTGGCCGAATACTGGACGATTGCGGCGATCCCCGGCACCACAGGTGTGGACACGTTGTATCTGCCGCATCTTCCGAGCGGCCGGATGATCGCTCGGGGAACAGGCGGTTTATACGTTTCCTCGGATTTTGGCGAACATTGGGCGGCGCTGCCCTTCCCGCTCCCGCCTTCTGACATCAATGGAATAGCGGTACCCGCGACTGACACCTTACCGTTGCTGATTGCCACGCGTGTAGGGCTGTACCGGTCAACCGATCAGGGCGCCACGTGGTTAAAAGCACCGCGCGGCCTACCCGCCGCCACGGTGAACACTGTCCTCTACGGAAACTCCGAAGAAACACTGGCGTATGCGGTCGAATACGGGCAATTGTACGAGACGAATGACAGCGGAAACACCTGGACAGTGATGCCGACCAGCTTCCCGGCCCTCCAAGTCAGGCAATTATGGGTGCCGAATGGCGATTTTCGCAGGTTGTATGGCATAACAACAGACTTAGGAATTCTATTTCGCGAATAGACGATTTCCGATAAGATCGAGTTAGAGTCTTGTTTCAGTGTTTGGACGGACAGTCAAATGACGAATCCCAGACAATTTGCCGGGAGATCAGTTAGAGCTCTCGGTCACACAGGGTCAACCACAAGATAAGTTGAATCGGTTACCGCTTGCGTCTTATGTTTGCTGTCTGGGGAAATCAGAGTGCATCGCGTTAGCTCAAACGTAATCAAATGTGGTACAACAACATCCATAGCACGGTACACGGATGGAACTCTCGCTTGGAGGAGAAGGATGAAGATTCGGCTACGAGTCAAGCCGGTAAGTTCGGCGATCGTAAGTGCGGCGTTGTGCTTCGGCACTGCCGCTTACGCTCAGAACACGAACAATAATGCGAATTCGAACGGTAATTCGGCCGAATTACCGGATCTGGTTGAAGTAACCCCATTCGGCGGTGTCGCCCTGTATGGGACCGTGAACAAAGGTTTAGGGGTCCGAATGGCCGATGGGGGCGTCGCGGGAATCAGCGCCACGTTCAACGTCAGCCGCTGGGTAGGTTTCCAAGGTTGGGTCGACTGGTCGCGAGGGAACGCTGAGTTTCGAACGCCAAGCGGTCTGTTCCCCGATGGAACGATCCTCCCCAACTACGGCTTCCATAATCACAACTGGAGCTGGGGACTTGATCCCATTTTCTACCTGCGGCCGCGAGGCTCTCGCGTCCAGCCGTATTTGCAGGTGGGCGTCGGCGGGATTCAGTTTACGCCCGATTCGAGCGATAAGAAAGCGGCGCGGAATCCTACGACGGACGCGCTCTTCCATTCGGGGAATCTGAACGACAACTTGCAGGTCGCGTTGAACTATGGAGGCGGCGTCAAGTTCCACCTGTCGGATCACGTCGGGTTGCAGTTCGACGCGCGCGCCTTCTATTCACGAAATCCGACTTGGGGTCTGCCGAATTATCCGGATGGCGGAATTTACATACCGGCGAAACAGAAGCTGATCAGCTTCCAGGGCACCGTCGGCTTGGTGTTCTACTTCGGCGAGAAGAAGTGCCCGCCGATGCCGCCACCGCCGCCACCTCCTGCGCCGTTGACCGCCGGCTCGATTACGGGCGCGGAAGGGGCGACGATCTGCCAAGGCAAGCCGGTCACGTTGCATTCCACCGCGAGCGGACCCTCTGGGCACACGCTAACCTACGCGTGGAAACTGAACGGCCAGGCATCGGGCAGCAACAGTCCTGATTTCACCTTCACGCCGAACAACACGGGCGACTTCACGGTAGAAGTGACGGTGACGGATACCACTCCGCCGCCACCGCCGATGCAGCGTCCGAAAGACATTCCGGAGCGCTGCTGGGTCGCGCCTCCGGCGCCTCAGGCCGCGGCTCCTGTTACCGCGACGACCACCGTTACGGTACAAGAAACTGCGCCTCAGATCACCAGCGTCACGGCGGATCCGAGCTCTCTGAGCTGCGCTGCGAATACCAGCGGAACTCATACCGCAACTCTGACGGGTGCCGCGACACCGTCTGCTTGCGGCGGCAACTTGACTTACAAGTGGACCGTCACGGAGGGCAGCGTGACCAACGACACCAGCCCGACGGCAACCTTCGACGCGTCAACCGTGAATTTCCAAGGTGGCGCGCAGGGTCAGACCAAGACGGTTACGGCAACGCTCACCGTCACGGATGAGACCGGAAAGACGGCGTCCAAGACGACCGATATCACCATCAATTGTCAGCCGCAGTTCGTGCGCCTGTCGGATGTGATCTTCGCGAAGAACAACGCTCGCGTGAACAACTGCGGCAAGCGTGTTCTCATCGACGAGGCTGCACCGAGAGCGTCGAGCGGCGACTACGACATCGTCCTTGTCGGACATCGCGACAGCGACGAAAACGCCAACGTGCGCGAAGCGCGCGGCCGCCACCGTGGCAAGAGACATGCTGCCGAGGAGCGGGCGCTCGATGAGCAACGCACCCTCAACTGTGCTGCCGTCCTCAGCGGCGGAACGGGTACATGCGGCCACGTCGATCCCGCCCACATCAGAGTGGATTGGGTCGGCACCGACCAAACATCCGAGGCGCAGCCCGGACTTTGCGGAACCTCGAATCTGCCTTCACAGAAGGAACGGAGAGGTTCTCAGACCAGCGCGGCCGACAAGAACCGCCGTGTCGAAGTCTACCTGGTGCCTCGCAACAGCCAGACCATGCCTCCGGCGGTGAAGAACATCAAGCCGCTTCCGGAGACCGAAGTGAAAGCACTCGGTTGCCCGAAGTAACCGAGTAGGGGCCGGGTACGCCCGGCCAACACAAACTAACGCAGGGGCCGGGCACATGTCCGGCCCCTTTTTTGTGTGCTGTCGAAATTACTGAACCCGCGGAGTGGCAGAATAATTCCGATGCCTAGAACACGTCTGCTCGCCTTTTTCACTCCGTGCCTCTTTGTCCTGCCCGCCGTCGCCGCTTCCTCTGCTTCGTTCTCGATTGAAGATGTCTTGAGTGCTCCGTTCACTTCGGCTCCCGTTGCCGCGCCTATGGGCGCGAGAGTCGCGTGGCTGTCGAATGATCGTGGACAGCGAAACATCTGGATCGCCAGCGCGCCGGATTGGAAGGGCCACCAAGTGACCAATTTCGACCAGGACGATGGCCAGGAGATCGCCGAAGTCGTGTGGGCGCCTGACGGCAGCTATCTGCTGTTTACCCGCGGCGGCGACTTCGAGATGGGACGCGATAACCCGAATCCGGCACTGAATCCGGAGAAGCCTCAACAGGACGTATGGAGCCTTGCCGTGAACGGGTCGGGGCCCAAGAAGCTGACCGAGGGGAATTCGCCGGCGATTTCGCCAAAAGGAGACACGGTCGCATTTCTCCGTGCGGGACAAATCTTCCTGATGAAGCCTTCGGGCGAGAACGTAAGGAGCGCCGTGAATCAGAAAGGCCATCAGGCGCAATTGGAGTGGTCGCCGGACGGCACAAAGCTCGCGTTCGTGAGCGAGCGCGGAGATCACAGCTTTATCGGCATTTATTCCCCGCAAGACAAAACGGTGAAGTATGTAGATGCAAGCGTCGATCGGGATCGCAGTCCTGTGTGGTCACCGGACAGCACGAAAATCGCCTATCTCCGCATCCCGGCGAGGAGTCTCGCGTTCGCTTTCGGGCCCGAGAGAGAGGGGCAGCCGTGGTCGATTCGCGTGACGGATCTGAAGACCGGATTCGCTCACGACGCTTTTCGCGCCAAAGACGGACCCGGCAGCGTCTTTCACGGCATTGTCGCGAAGGAGCAGGTTTTCTGGACAGATGGAGATCGCCTGGTTTTCCCCTGGGAACGAACCGGCTGGTGTCATCTCTACAGTGTTCCTGAACAAGGAGAGAACGCAATCGAATTAACTCCCGGAACGGGCGAAGTCGAGCACGTCGCGATGTCACGCGACAGAAAAACTATGTTCTTCTCCGCGAATTTCACCGACATTGATCGCCGGCACCTTTGGAGCGTCAACGTTGCGGGCGGGGAGAATCCGAAGCCGGTAACCCAAGGCGAGAACATCGAGTGGGACCCGACTCCGGTGGCGAATGGATCCGCGCTGGTGTTCCTCGCCTCCAGCTATAACGAAACAGCGCATGCAATGGTCCGCACTCGAGAGGGCGCGGCCAAACCTCTCGCGCCCGGCTCCATCCCGCCCAATTTCCCAGCCTCACAATTGATTCAGCCTCAGCCCGTCATCATCACTGCTGCGGACGGAATGCAAATCCACGGGCAGTTGTTTCTGCCTCGCTCAGGAAGCACCGAGCGGCGGCCCGCCCTGATCTTCCTCCACGGGGGCTCGCGCCGGCAAATGCTGCTCGGGTTTCATTACATGGATTACTACTCGAATGCGTATGCCCTCAATCAATTCTTTGCGAATCATGGCTACGTTGTTGTTGCAATCAATTACCGAAGCGGCATCGGATACGGGTTGAACTTCCGCGAAGCCTTGCAGTACGGAGCCACCGGCGCAAGTGAATTCAACGACGTCGTTGGAGCCGGCCTGTACTTAAAATCGCGCGCCGATGTTGACTCCAGCCGCATCGGACTGTGGGGCGGATCCTATGGCGGCTATTTAACAGCAATGGGGCTCGCGAGAGCATCCGATTTGTTTGCCGCGGGCGTCGACTTTCACGGCGTGCACGACTGGAACGCAGTGATTCACAATTTTGTCCCGGCGTACGATCCGACGGTACGTGCCGACGCAGCTCGGCTCGCTTTTGCCTCCTCTCCGCTCGCATCGGTAAATACTTGGAGGTCGCCGGTGCTTCTCATCCACGGTGATGATGATCGAAATGTGCCGTTCTCGGAAACCGTTCACCTCGTCGAAGCGCTGCGGCGGCAGCACGTCGAATTCGAAGAGCTTATTTTCCCGAACGAGATTCACGGCTTTCTGTTGCACAAGAGCTGGCTCGCGGCGTACGCGGCAACCGCTGACTTTTTTGCCAGGAAACTGCCACAGACCACCGAAGCTCGATCGGCACAGTGAAGCGCCAAAGCTCCCCCGAATCGACTGTGGAGGCGCGCCGGATGCCTGTGGGCGCGGAATTCTTATCGCGATCGAGCGGCACCCATTTCCGCGTTTGGGCCCCGCTGCATTCGTCTGTTGCTGTGACCTTCGAGCAGCACGAAGGAATCGGTCACGCTCACAAATGAAGGAACTGGCTATTTCTCCGGCCACGTCCCCGACGCGGGCGCCGGAGTGAATTACAAATATTCGCTCGATGGAGGCGAAGCCTACCCGGACCCCGCTTCGAGGTATCAGCCTACGGGTCCGCACGGCTTCTCCCAAATTGTCGATCCTAATTCGTTCCCGTGGTCCGACGAGGAATGGCGCGGTGTCAAGCTGGAAGGCCAAGTACTTTATGAATTGCATATCGGCACGTTCACGCCCGGCGGAACATGGGTTTGCGCTGCTGAGAAGTTGCCGTATTTGCGAGACACAGGAATCACGCTCCTCGAAGTGATGCCCATTGCAGATTTCCCCGGCAAGTTCGGATGGGGCTACGATGGCGTCCAGCTATACGCCCCAGCGTCCATTTACGGCACTCCCGACGACATGCGTGCGTTCGTCGATCGCGCACATTCTCTGGGGATCGGAGTGATTCTTGACGTGGTCTACAACCACATCGGTCCGGACGGCAATTATCTCTCTAAGTTTTCGCCGTTTTACTTCACGAAGAAGCACCGCACCGATTGGGGAGAAGCGATCAACTTCGACGGAGATCAAAGCCGCGGAGTGCGGGAATTCTATCGTGAAAACGCTGCGTACTGGATCGGGGAATTTCATTTGGACGGGCTGCGTTTTGATGCGACGCAAGACATTTTTGACGAATCCGAGCCGAACATTCTGGCCGAGTGTTCCCAGGCGGCGAGGCAAGCGGCGAGGTCCAGACACCTTCTCCTGGTAGGAGAAAACGAGCCGCAAAACACCCGGCTGATCAAGCCTCTCGCGGAAGGCGGATTCGGCTTCGACGCGCTGTGGAATGACGATTATCACCACACCGCGATGGTCGCGCTCACCGGGAAAGCGGACGCCTATTACACCGACTACAAAGGAACTGCGCAAGAGTTCGTGTCGGCCTTGAAATACGGCTATTTGTACCAGGGGCAGTGGTACCGGTGGCAGAAAAAAAGACGCGGTTCATCCACATTCGGGCTGCCTCGGCCATCGTTGATTAACTTCATTCAGAATCACGATCAAGTCGCGAATTCGGCGCGCGGGCAACGTATCAATGAACTGTCGTCGCCCGGGATGGTCAAAGCCGTAACTGCGGCCACGTTGCTTGGACCAGGAACGCCCATGCTGTTTCAGGGCCAGGAGTTTGGCGCGTCCAGCCCATTCCTGTACTTTGCAGACCACAAGCCCGAGCTGGCGAAGCTGATCCGTGCCGGACGGGTTGAATTCCTTGCACAGTGGCGCGCGCTCAAGCTGCCCGAAATGCGTGAATGCTTCGCGGATCCCGAAGCTCCCGAGACCTTTGAGCGCTCGAAATTGGATCATTCGGAGGTGCAAGCGCATCGGGAGACGTATGCGCTCCATAGCGATCTTCTTCGCTTGCGCCGAGACGACCCCGTCATCTCGCAGCAAGGAGCCAACGGTCTGGATGGAGCGGTACTTTCCTCAACATGCTTTGTCATCCGGTTTTTCTCGCCGGATTACGAGGGCGATAGGCTTTTATTGGTTAACCTGGGTAAGGACTTGGAACTCAATCCTGCCCCCGAGCCATTGCTCGCTCCGCCAGCCGGCGCCGAGTGGGTTTCCCTCTGGTCTTCTGAGGACCCTCAATATGGCGGCTGCGGCACGCCGCCACTCGATACGGACGAGAATTGGAGGGTTCCTGGACAAGCTGCCGTGGTTTTAGGTCCATCGCCAGCCAGCAGAGTGAACTCGCCCCTTGCGACGGCCAATCAGATCCCTGATGGAAATAATTTTTCAACACGACCCAAAGAACCCGCTGACTGAAGCTGAAGTCCAGCGATTGCGCGAAACCGAGTGGCTGGTGACGAATGGTCTCGGCGGCTATGCGTCAGGCACAATCGGCGGAACCATTACGCGCGTCTTCCACGGCTACCTCATTGCTGCTCTGCCCTCACCCTCAGGCCGGTCGACGATGCTGAATGACGTCCTCGAGACGGTAATCTGGCCTGACGGCCACACGCTCGACCTGAATGCAGAGCAGAAAGCTGACTCCAGCCTGCTGGGCGGTTCTCCCGTGCTCGCCTCCTTTCGGCTGCATTCTTCAGGGCTTCCCATGTGGACCTATGAATCAGGGGGAATCACCATCGAGAAGCGCCTGGTTATGCCTCACGGCCAGAATACGACCCATCTGAGCTACCGGCTTGCGGCCGGAACGGGATCGATTAAATTGCAGCTACGGCCCGCCGTCAACATGCGCGGACACGAAGAGCCGGTAAATACGCCGCCTGGTGCGTATACGCTGACCGTACGGGGCAATAACTACGAGCTGCAAAGCGAGCGAAGCTTTCCACCTCTACGCATGGCGCTGTGTGGCAAGGATGGGGCGTTTTCCATCGATTCCCTCTGTATTCGGGACGTACTCTACACTCTTGAGCAAAGCCGCGGCTACATCCACCAGGGCGATCTCTGGAGCCCTGGGTATTTCACGATTGAACTCGATCCCGGCCACGATGCAACGCTGATCGCCTCCACGGAGAGTTGGGACATCATCTCCGCGCTCCAGCCTCAACAGGCCTTCGATGCAGAACACGACCGCAAGCGACGGTTGCTTCTCGAAGCGCATCCCGACGCATGCACAAATCAATGCCGCGATCTGGTCGCTGCGGCCGATCAATTCGTTATCACGCCGGTCGGCCGCCAACGGATACGGCGCGTGCGCGTGCCGCAGGTGATGAGATTCGAACCATCATCGCCGGCTACCACTGGTTTACGGACTGGGGCCGCGACACGATGATCAGCTTAGAAGGTTTGACCCTCACAACTGGCAGGCACATTGCCGCGAGCTATATCCTCCGAACCTTCGCGCACTACATTCGCGATGGCCTCATTCCCAACATGTTTCCTGAAGGGAAGACGGAGGGACTCTATCACACTGCCGACGCCACTCTTTGGTTTTTTCACGCGCTGAAGCGGTACCTCGATTACACCGAGGATCGGCATCTGCTCGCGCAGCTGCTTCCGCAACTCCTCGATATTGTCGGGCATCACTTGCGCGGAACCCGGTTCGGCATTCACGTGGATCATTCCGACGGCCTCCTGGTGCAAGGGCAGGAAGGTTATCAGCTCACCTGGATGGACGCGAAGGTCAACGGCTGGGTGGTCACGCCGCGGCGCGGAAAAGCGGTCGAGATCAACGCGCTCTGGTACAACGCGCTTCGCATTCTCGAAAACTGGCTTCACGAGGCGGATCGGGAAGACGAAGCGAGAGGGGTCTCCGGTCATGCCGATCAGGCCCGTGACTCCTTCAACGCCAGATTCTGGTACGCAGAGGGCGGTTACCTCTACGACGTTGTGGACTGCGCGACCGGCGGCAACGATCCAGCCTGCCGCCCCAACCAGTTGTTTGCGATCTCGCTCGATCACCGTGTTGGACGAATCGCGCTGGGAAGCGGTTGTGCAGGTTGCCAAGAACCGGCTGCTAACTCCGGTCGGGCTGCGATCGCTCGCGCCCGGGGACAAGGATTTCAAGCCGCGCTACGACGGCGACCTCCGTTCGCGCGATGCGGCGTATCATCAGGGCACCGTTTGGGCCTGGCTCATCGGGCCGTTTATCGATGCGTGGCTGAACGTGTATCCCGACGATATCGGGACCGCGCGCGGGTTTCTGGATGGATTCTGGTCCCATCTGCGCTCCGCATGCGTCGGCTCGATCAGCGAGATCTTCGACGCCAAGCCAGTTTACCCCTAGAGGTTGCTGTGCGCAGGCGTGGAGTGTGGCGGAAGTGCTCCGGTCGTTCGTGAAGACCTGCAAGCGTCGCGGCGTCATGCGCGAAACCCCGGCGCTGACCACTGTAGCGGCGGATTGAGACTGCTACGCTGGGCCGTAAAGGAGAATTATGTCGAAACAAGAAGAAGCCAGCTCGATCCTCAAGCTCTACGAATTGCGCCGTGAAGGAACCATGCGCAAGGCGCGTGATTGGTGGGTTCGGAGTTTCATCCGGAGTCACTGGCCGACATTGAGCTGCTCTGTTCGGGGAGCACAGCGCTACTTCGGAATGGTCGCCGGGTATTGGAAATGGCTGCAGCGCTCGTCAACAGCGGTGCTATCGATTCTCAACTTTCAAATGAGACCAACGCTGAGCATATCGTCTTTTCTCCAAACTTGAACCGCTGCTTCCGGAAATCAGGGCGAGTTCGGCCCACAGTTTGGCGCGCAAGTCGAAAAGCTGATCGGCGAGACCCCGAAGGGCCGGGAAAAAGTTGCGGCCATGCGGGAGCGCATGCAAGCGATTCGCGGCCGATTTACAGCAAAATCGGCGACGGCTACGTAACCCGAATCCGTTATTCCCGACTCCGGGGAGACCTGTCACAAAGTTGTGAGCTGGGAAGTATAACACGATCCCAGGCACCATATAAACAGGACAAGATTCCGGTTCAAGAGCGAGAAAGCCCCGGCTCGGCGGTCAGCCGGCGGGAATTTATCGGCGTCACCGTCGCGAGCGGGACGCCTCCTCGGTGCTGCCGGCCTGCGCCCAAACCCAGGACCCGCCTGCCGCGCTGGTAGGCTGCTCGCTGACGATCAACGGGCAGCGCCACGATCTCCAACTCGATACCCGCGTGACGCTGCTCGATTACTTCGTGAGAATCTGCAGATGACCGGCACGAAGAAGGGCTGCGATCACGGCAATGCGGGGCGTTACGGTGCTTGTCAATGGCACCGCATCAACTCCTGCCTGAGCCTCGCGGTCATGCACGATGGGCATCAAATCACAACCATCGAAGGCTTGGCGAAAGGTGGGAACCTGCATCCGGTGCAAGCCGCTTTCCTGGAGCACGATGGCTTTCAGTGCGGCTACTGCACGCCCGGCCAGATCTGCTCGGCTATTGCCCTGCTCGCGGAGGCGAAGGCAGGTGTGCCCAGTGCGGTCACTCGGAACGTGCGAGACATTCGGAAGATCGAGCTTACGGATGACGAGATCCGCGAGCGCATGAGCGGCAATAATTGCCGCTGTGGCGCGTATCCAAATATCGTCGCGGCAGTTCGTGCAGTGGAACAAGGGCGGATCCCGGCCGGAAGGCCGAAGGGAGAGTTGGATGAGGCCGATCACTTACACCCACTGCACGACCACTGATGAAGCGATCCGCGCCCGCGGCGAGGCGTCCGATGCATGCTTCATTGGCGGTGGCACGAATCTCGTCGACCTGATGAAAATGGGAGTGGAGCGGCCTGGCCACCTAATCGACATCACGCGCCTGCCGCTCCAGGCCATCGCAGAGCATCGGGGCGGCGTGCGCATCGGATCGCTCGCCAGCAACACGGATGTAGCGAATCATGAGCTCATCCGAACCCGATATCCGGTGTTGAGTGAAGCGATTCTCGCGGGCGCCTCGCCGCAGCTTCGCAACCTGGCCACCACCGGCGGCGATCTGGTGCAGCGCACCCGTTGCTATTACTTTTACGATCCAAGCTATCGCGAATGCAACAAGCGCGTGCCCGGAAGTGGCTGCGCGGCAAGAGCAGGCTACAACCGCATTCACGCCATCCTGGGAACCAGCGAGCAATGCATCGCTGTGCATCCCAGTGATATGTGCGTGGCCCTCGCTGCGCTCGATGCTGTGGTGCAGGTGAAAGGGCCAAAAGGCGAGCGATCAATCCCGTTTACAGATCAATCGATTGCCTGGAGATACGCCCCAGATCGACACAAATCTGCGCTCAGGCGAGTCGATCATTGCCGTTGACTTGCCGCCGATGTCGTTCGCCCGGCGCTCGCATTATCTGAAAGTGCGGGATCGAAACTCATATGCGTTTGCATTGGTTTCGGTTGCCGCGGCGATTAATCTTGACGGAAGCGGCGTCATCCGCCAGGCGCGAATTGCTTTGGGTGGCTTTGCGCACAAGCCGTGGCGCGCCGTGACGGCAGAAAAGCTGCTTGGAGAAAGAAGCCAGAGCAACCAACCGTTCGAGCCGCCGCGGAAGCGGAGTTGCAAAATGCGAAGCCGTACCACGATAACGCGTTCAAGGTTAAGCTCGCACGCCGCAGCATCGTGCGAGCCGTGATGACCACTGTGAGCCTCTCGTGAATGGCTGTCATGAAATGTGAAGGTAATTGCAAATGGAAAAATTGATTGGCGCACCTATCGATCGCATCGACGGCCGGCTGGAAGTCATGGGGGCCGCGCCCTACTCATACGAGCACAAAGTTCCCGACGCCGTATACGCGGTCATGGTCACAAGCACCATCGCGAACGGCGCATCACCTCCATTGATTCCCGCGCGGCAGAGCGCTCGCCCGGCGTCTTGCTGGTCATGACCGACTTGAACTCGCCGAAACTGCCGCAGCTTAAAGATCAGATTACGCCGCAATCCTCTGGACGCGTTGTCCAGGCGGTGCAAGACGACGTCGTCCGCTACGCAAATCAGCCCATCGGCGTTGTCGTAGCGGAAACGTTTGAAGCAGCATGTGAAGGCGCACACCTCGTGCAGGTTCGGTATGCGGCCGAAAAGCCTCAGATTGATCTCGAGAACCGGGTATCGGAAGCTTACGCACCGAAGAAAGTAGGAGGTCGCGGCGACGAGTCCCATAGCGATCGGGGCGACGTAAGCGCTGGAATTGCCGCATCAGACACACACATTGATCAGGTCTACTGGACCCGTTCGAGGTGCACAATGCGATGGAGCCTCACGCGACAATCGCCGTGTGGGACAGCCCAGACCATTTGACTCTGTACGATGCTACGCAAGGCGTGTTCTCAGATCGCCGCCGCGTTGCTTATTTGTGGGTTTGCCCGTCGAGAAGTGCGCGTCATTTCGCCTTATCTGGGGGGCGGATTCGGCAGCAAGGGTCCTGTCTGGTCCCACGTCGTCTTGGCTGCATTAGCCGCCAAGCAGGTGAAGCGGCCTGTCAAGTTGGCGGTAACGCGGCCTCAGATGTTCGGAATGCTTGGCTTCCGGTCCGAAACACGGCAGGCGATCGGGGCGGGGGCGAAGAGCGACGGCACAATGACGGCGTTGCGCCATGACGTGATTTGCCATACTTCCACGTTCGACCAATTTGTGGAATCGGCAGGTCTGCCCGCACGCATGCTGTACCAGGGAGCGAATAACAGCACCTCTCATAAGCTCGTCGAGTCGAATATCGGCACCCCCTCGTACATGCGCGCGCCGGGCGAAGCCCCGGGCACCTACGCCCTCGAAGCCGCTATGGACGAGCTTGCCTACGCTCTCAAAATGGATCCTGTTGAGTTCCGGCTCAAGAACTATGCCGAGACTGACCCGGAAAAGAATCTTCCCTGGTCGAGCAAATCGTTACGCGAATGCTATCGCATGGGGGCCGAGCGGTTCGGATGGAGCCAGCGGTCTATCGAACCGCGCTCCATGCGAGATGGAAACGCTCTCATCGGCTGG